>JBGOEK010000019.1:0-43716 GCA_041537945.1 Candidatus Thermosaccharophagus yellowstonensis | reverse complement strand
TGTAAGCCAAGCCGACGAAGATGTAAACGATGCCGGCGATGGCGAAGGCTAAAGGTGTTGCGCCTTGAGCCGCAGCCATCACCAACCCCAACGCCGCATAGACATCAGCCCCGACATCGGCATAGCCTCAACAAAACGAACCCCAAACCGTGACCTCTCGGCGCAACTTGACTTTCGCAGTTTGTGTGTTCATGCCCTTCCACCTTCAATCGCTGTTTATGGTCAAGTGAGCCAAGTGTATTTTAGCGCTATCATCGTTTATGGCATTGCAAGGCTGTGAAAGTTTGTGAAGTAGCTGGGCTTACTCATAGGCTCTGGTGTTGATCCATGCTCATCAATTTTGCTCTCAAGGTTAGCGAGCTTCTCCGTGATCGGTTGATACGGAACATCACCTTAACGATCGTCACAAGGGCTGTTGCTTTTGCCTGCACCGTCGTTACCGCAATCCTTGTGGGGCGATACCTTGGTCCATCCGAGTTTGGTAAATTCAACTTCGCCTTGGGGTTCACATCGCTGGTCATGAGCATCACCGAGCTTATGGCTGGAACTGTCGCCACAAGAGAGATAGCGAAGGAGCATCACATGGCTGAGCAACATCTCTCATCGCTGTTTGGTGCGAGGGTCATATCAGTGCTCACTGCTACCGTTGTTGTGTTGATGTGCACCGTGCTCATCAGCGATAAGGTGACGCAGACGCTTTTGCTTCTTGCGATGTTGCAATTGCCAAGTTGGGTTTTTCAATCTTCCGAGGTTTGGTATGTGGCGATGATCAACTTGACTTTGCCAAACCTTTTTCGAGTCATCTCGCATTCACTTTTGCTTCTCCTCACCATCTCCTTCATCTTGGCGGGCATGGGCGCAAAATGGCTTGTAGTGGCACAGGTGCTTTCCTTTTGGGTCTACAGTTTGCTTACATATTTTGCGACGCGCAGGAGCATCAGGTTTGGCATGCCATCACTCAAATCAGCCCTCTCACTCCTGTATCGTTCGTTTGCATTTGGTGTGGCGCAGATCGTTTGGCGCATACATTTACAATCGCCACTCGTGTTAGCCTATTTGGTGTGCGGGAGTTTTCAAGCTGGCTTACTTGCTGCAGCACTCAAGTTTGTAGCTATCGCTGATTGGAGCATCTCTGTCTTCATGCTTTCGTTCTATCCAGCTATGTCTGAGGTTTTGCGTGATGTGTCTCTTTTCAAGCGACGCTTCATCAGCGGGATGGCGACGATGTGCGCGTTTGGGGCTTCCATTACGGTGCTCATTGCCTCATGCAATGAGACGCTGATGCGTTTGACCTTCGGGAAGGGCTTCGCTATGGCTGGCGATGTGCTTTTAGCACTTGCTCCAACTTTTGTGTTGCTCTTCATCCTCTCGCACATCGGACATGCCTTCATAGCGCTTGAAGGGCAAAGGCAATATTTCATCTCTGGATGCGTTAGTGCTTTATGCACACTCTTGTTTGTTTCGTCCTTAGGGCATCTCGGTGGCGCACTGGGTGCTGCAAGTGGGCTGTCAACTGCAAGCTTCATCGGGTTGTGCACCTCGGTTGTGATGTTGCACAGGATAAACGCTGACCTGCTTTCGTCTCAAGGGCTTGTCCTGAGGGTGGTGGCGACATGTGTGCTTATTGCGGTGGCATTGCTTTGCGGGTGGGTTGCGCACGGTGTTGCGCTTGAGTTTGCCATCGGTTTGATGCTGTCGCTTTTCACCCTGCTCATTTGGGTGAATGTGGGCTCTGGCTCAAGTCCGCATTTGAGCTGATTGCTATGGGGCGGTAAACGATGGTTCCATGGGGAGAGCGCCTCGGCTACAGATACAAAAAGCCACGCTGGGCGATTCTGGCTAGGGTTGCAGATACAGCCTTTCTACCGCTCGGCAGGCTCATACGGGCAAACGCGTTACGCAACATGCGTGGCAAATCTTTTGAGCGCATACTCGTCATCAGGCTCGATCACATCGGTGACTTGCTCTGTTCCTTCCCCGCCATAAGAGCGCTCAGGCACAAGTTCTCTGACGCTCACATATCCTTGCTCGTCGGACCTTGGTGTTACGAGTTATCAAAGCTTAACATTGATGTGGATGAAGTCATCGTTTACCGTGCGCCATGGTTTGACAGGCGCTCTACAAACAAGAACCCGTTTAAGTCGCTTACTTCGCTCCTTGCTGGTGCGATCACCTTAAGGCGAAAGCATTTTGATTTGGCAGTTGACCTTCGTGGCGATTTGAGGAACATCTTGCTGATGGCTCTCTCTCGCATCCCAGTGAGGGTTGGCTACAGCGATGTAGGGTGTGGCTTCTTGCTCACGCACCCACTCAAGCGAAACCGTTGGCAACACGAGACGCTTCGTTCACTTGCGGTTGTTCGTGCGCTCGGCTGTGAAGGGGAAGCCGAGATCAAGCTCAGCGTATCGCGCTCAGCACTTCAAAGCGTTTTGGCACTCCTTCAAAGCAGTGGTGTTGTCGATGCAAGCCTGCTCATCGTGGTTCATCCGTTCGGTGGCAACCGAGCGAAATGGTGGACGAGCAACGAAGTTGTGCGCGTCTGCAAGTATCTCTACGAAGCTTTTGGTGCTTCGGTCATCTTGACTGGCGCCAATGAGGAGCGCCCTGCCATCGAGAGTGCAAGGCTTTCGTCTGGAAATGTAGCGGTGAACTTCGCTGGCAAGCTAAGTTTGCAGGAGTTGATAGCCCTCATCGCACTCGCTGACGGGGTCATAACTACGGATACATGCACGATGCATTTTGCTGCAGCGCTCGGGACACCTCAAGTTGTGCTTTTCTCCTCGCAAGTGCATCCAGTTGAGTGGGCGCCAATTCAAGGCGAATATGTTTTGCTTCACTTCCCTCCAGCTTGCGCTGGGTGCGAGCTCCCAACATGCCCGTTGCCAAATCATCCATGCATGAGCGCCATCAAAGCCGAGCATGTCATTGATGCGCTCGAGAAGCTGATGCCGTTAATGCTTGAGCGCGCTGAAAGGCGCAAGGGAGCGTTACCTACGCTGAGATAGAGCCATCTCATACGCTGACAATGTTGAAAGGGCAACACCGCGCTCGCTGAAGCACTCAACTGCTCTAATTCTTCCCCTCATCGAAAACTCCATACGCAGGTCTTTGTCCATCATCAGCTTGAGTGAGGAACGGAGTTCCTCAACATCGCCCTCACGGAAGATGAGCCCAGCATCGCCAACCACTTCAGGTATTGCGCCACATGATGAACCTATAACGGGTGTTCCGCAAGCCATCGCTTCAACGAGGACTCGTCCAAATTGCTCTTTCCAATGAGGTGTTGAGCGTGACGGCAACACGAGCACATCAAGCGCGTTCAAGAATTCGTGCAAGCTTTCATGGGGAATAGCGCCGAGGAACTTAACGCGCTCACTCAGCCTGAGCCCCTCAACGAACCTCTGCAACAGCTGGCGCATCTCTCCATCACCGACGATGAGGAGCTTGATGTTTGGCAATGAAGCAACTGCATGGATGAGCAAGTCGACGCCTTTCTCCCATATGAGGCGTCCAACATAACCTGCAACAAGCGTTTCACCATCATCTTCAAGACCGAGCTTTGAACGAGCCTTCAAGCGCCCTTCCATAGGTAGCGGTGAAAAGCGCTCAATGTCAACACCGAACTGGGGACATATCACAATGGGCTTGTCAAAGCCTCTTTCCCTCAGTGTGCGCATAGCCATGCTTGTTCCAGCGATTGCGAGGTCTGCATGTGAGAAGCTCAAGCGCTCAAAGATCGGGTAGACAAGCACTCTCAAGTTTGGCACTCTCCACTGCTGGTGGATGTTCTCCCATGTGAAGAAGATGAACGGTGAACCATCAAGTAAAGTCTTGCAAAGGGTGGCAGCGTGAGCGCACGAGAGGCTCATCGGTTCTTCTTCAACATGGACTATCTCGGGACGCCACCATCTCATGATGCGATGAAGCGCAGGATAGAAGTGAGCATATTGCATGCCAGTGAAGTGAGTTCTGAGGGCTAAGACATGACAGAGCCCTTTCCCATCATGGATTATGGTGGTGCTTTTCCCTTTGACCTTCATGCTCCCTTCAACCCACCAACTGGGTGTGATGAGGAGGAAATGGAAATCCTTTTCAACTTCAAGGAGTGGGCGGATTTTGCTTCGCATGTAAGATGGATGAACGCACGCATGCGAAATCAACATGACACGCATGTCAGAAACCTCTCGCCCTTCACTTTCATCGATCGGAAGCGCGGAATCTCAAAAGCACGATGTAGTTGTTCTCCACCAACACCTCAACTTGCTTCCAGCGTTTCATAGTGGCAACCTCTGCCTGCGTTCTCGAGTCATCCATGCCCGTTGGCTTAAGCTCAACAGCTATGTAAACATCGTTGGCTAATTTCTTCCCGTGCCACTGTGGACGCAGTTTCCCATCTGAACCTCGCAATGGATTGCTCCAACCAAAGAGCCATGCAAACTCCCTGTTTGAAAGATGCGTTAGGAGGCGAGGTGATGCTATAACTGGTGCATCATCAGGTATTAACCTGAGTGCTTGCCTTATCGCCTCAACTCTCTCAGAGCGCTTTTCAATTCCTTTGCGAGTCAAAGTCTCGTAGCTAAAAAGCGCTTGACGGTTGAATGCTAAAGCCCATGAGAGGATGACCAAGGAAAGAAGCCATAGGGAGATTGAGAACTCGCTCAGGTTGTGTCCCTTGCTTGTGCTATCGCCCTTGCTTATGAGCCGAAGGATATTGGCTATTCCTTCAACGCATCCGAGCATGAACAGCGCTGTTAACGGCATTAAACCTTGGTAGCCAATGCTCCTCATCGGGGGGAAAGAGCTTGCGAATGTGTGAATGAAAGGCACAAGCGCCGTGATGAAAGCCCAAGGACATGCAAGTGGCAAGAAGGACAACGGCAAGAGCATGGCGAGAAGCGATATCAACGCATCTTCGGATAGAAGGAACTTCATGGGCTTTGATGGGTTCATCAGCGCCACCATGAGCGCCTTGGATAGGCTGTCACCGAGGTAACCGTAATCGCAAACGAAGGCGGGGTGTGGCTTGTGATTGCGCAATGGTGGCAACAGAAAACATTGTGAGACGATGAACCAAACGAGTGAGGCAACGCATGCTTGCAAGCCAAACTTCCTATGCTCCCTTTTTAGCAACAGCATCAGCCCAAGCGGCAAAGCAACTATTGGAGCGGTTTCTTTTGAGAGGAGAACCACTATCAAGCATGCCCAAAAGAGCAACAACCTCTTTTCAAGCACACCAATCCAAAGCCAAGGTATTACAGCCATTATGAAAGCATCTGTGTGGAAGTCATTCATGGTTTGCAGGTGCAGGATTGGGTAGAGCGAAAGAGATAAAGTCACGATTGCACGAGCAATGTAGTTGGATAGGCGCATTTGAACCAGCTGTGCTATCCCTAAGATGCAAAGCCATGCGCACAGGGCTTGTATGACGATGAGAGTTGCTGGAGATGGGAAGATTTTGTAGATGAGCGAAATCGGCAGGAGCACTATGGACAGGTGGTCAGCCAGAGGGCTCATCGGGCAGGAGAACATTGAACTCAGGATGGTTGAGTTTGCAAACACTCCTTTGTTTGATATGAGCCAACAGAACTGTCCAAAGATTGCGAGGTCAATACCGCTTCCAAACAGTTTGTGGATTGTTAGCGAAAGCTTCAATGTCAGGCAGATTGGGATCGTCGCAATTGCATGCAAAAGCAGTTGATGGCGATGCGCTAAGACAAACTTGCAAAGTGACCGAGGCACGAACATCGCCTCCAGTTATGAGGGCGCTCTTCATGCAGGATTATATCGCTTTAACAAGCCTAACCACAATCTCGGGTGAAGTGAGGCGCTAAAATTTGAGATTGAGCATGTTTTGGCTTTCAGATCCTTTTCCGCTAAGGCTTTAAGGTGAGGGGATTGAGCCAGTCTGTTTTGAAGCTTTCATCGCTGTTCTTCATAGCTTTGATTTTGAGGTTGCTTTTTGCCATCCCAGTTCTTCGTCATCCCGAGCGTTGTTATGTTCCGGGTGACAGTGAGCGCTACGAGCGTCTTGCTGTCAACATCCTTACTTCAAAGCGCTTCTCCATTGACGATGAACCATACTTTCTTCGCCCGCCAGTGTATCCAACATTCATCGCCGTGCTGTATTGGCTTTTTGGTTTTGATGTGCGTTTCGTTGTGCTGGCACAGGTTGTTATTAGTGCCCTTACAACCTTTGTTGTTTTCTCGCTTACTCGGAAGCTCTTTTCTGACAGCGCCACAGCCTCTTTTGGGGCTCTCATCTTTGCGATAAATCCTCTAAGCATTGCTATGTGCGCAGTGATGATGAGTGAGACGCTCTTTGTGGCGCTCACATCACTCTCGCTCCTCTTCTTCGTGTCGGCTTTCAACCAACCCTCCAGAAACTATGCTTTGGCTATCGCACACAGCATTGCATGTGGCATATTGATCGGCGTAGCTACCCTTTGCCGTTCCGTAGCCATCGGGTTAGCACCAGTTTTCCTTTTGCTCCTCTTTTTCGTCCGCAGGGGAAGCCCGCTAAAGATGAGGTTCTCTCAATCGCTCGTGTTGGCGCTCGCAATCTTCGTCACCATACTACCTTGGCTGTCGCGAAATCGCATCCTGCTTGGTGAGTGGCTCATTGACTCCAATGCTCATGTCAGCCTCGTTTTCTTTGCGAGCAAGGTTTTGAGCGAGCGCTATAACATGACTACGAGCGATGCCGATAGGCTACTGCTTAAGCTGGCTTCACAGAAGTTTGGTTGGCAAACGCAAATTGGTAGTGATGTCAACCTGCACATCTTCTGCGAGCGGCATCCAAAAGAGGCTTTACAGCTCGCTTCATTAGCTCGTCAAGTCATCATGTCGGAAGTGAAGCAATCGCTACAACGCTATTTACAGGGTTGCATACTCATGTGGGTTCCGTTCATCTCATATTCAACATGGCTTGGTGTGCTGTGTGGCAAAGTGCCAGAAGTGAAGGGGGCAGGTGATGGCGTTAGCGCAACTATGCTCAAACTGCTTTTGAGGCTAAAGCTTGGCGAGGCTTTTAAACTCGCTTTCGGTGAGCGCATTTTGCGCTACCCTTTGGTAAGCTTTTTATGGTTGATGACGGTTGCGATTGAACTTCTCGTTTATGTGCTTTCGCTTGTGGGGTTGTTTTACACAAGGGACGATGCGCTCACCTTTTGGCTTGCTATCCTTTTGCTGTCCTACTTTTCACTCACTGGTGGAGTTGTTGGTCACTTCAATCTATCGCGTCTTCGCATGCCTTTAGAACCCTTGCTCTGTTTGCTTGCTTCAATCGGCTTAAAGCGATTCCTCAGCGGAGAGGTGATATGTTTTGGAGGCGGAGGCAAAGGCGAAGCCAAACGATGTTAAGAGGCTTGTTGTGATTGACGGTCACAACCTCCTCTTCAGGGCTTTCTATGCTGTAACTGCTTTGATGACGAGGGACGGCATCCACACAAATGCCGTCTACGGTTTCATGCGCATGTTCCTGAAAATATTGCATGAGCTGAAGCCAACTCACATAGCTGTTGCGCTTGATGCGCCTGGGGCAACATTTCGCCACATCAGCTACGAGGGCTACAAAGCACAGCGTGAGCGTGCTCCCGAAAGCTTCCGTGAGCAAGTTGAACTGCTGAAGGAACTTCTCTCGCTGATGGGTGTTGAGGTGTGGCAAGTCCAAGGGTATGAAGCCGATGACTTGATGGCTACCGTTGCGAAGGTGGCAGCCGAAGAAGGCGTTGAAGTTTACCTTGTGACTGGCGACATGGATGTCTTACAACTTGTCGGTGGCAATGTTAAAGTCGTCGCACCAAGGCGTGGCATAACCGACACGCTCATATACGACGAAGAGACAGTCAGGCGAGAGAAGGGTGTGTTGCCATCTCAGATACCCGATATGAAGGCTCTTTGTGGGGATGCCTCCGACAACATACCTGGCATACCTGGCATCGGTGAGCGCACAGCGCAGAAACTGCTTTCAGAGTTTGGAAGCCTTGGAAAGGTTATTGAGGGTGCGCCACGCATCTTTGATCAGAAACTCAGGGAGGCTATACTCAAGCATGCCGAAGATGCACGCAAGTGGCGTGAACTAACTCTCCTTCGCAGTGATGCACCGATTGCGGTTGACTGGCAAAGGTGCTCTGTTGAGCGGTTGAGATTGAAGACGAAAGAGGTGGCTGAGTTCCTCCGCAAGCTTGAGTTCGAACGCCTCATCGATGAGCTGGGGCTGAGGAGGCTACTGCTGAAGGAGATAAATGTCTCCTGCGAGGTTCTGGATGAGGAATCGCTTTTGCGCTTCCTCTCGGAGGTAAGGCGTGGGGGGAAAGTGACAATCGCAGTGAGCGTAAAGGACGACTCAATCAATGGAATCTCTATGAGCATTGATGGGAAGCACATTTACTACCTCCCGATCACCACCAGCTCAAGAACTTCTGGCGGCGTAAGTGTGGAAAGGGATGCAAGGCAACTTTCGTTGTTCGAGCCACCGAGGGAGGCTGAGGGCGAAGTTGCGAAAGTGCCACCTTGGTTTGTGGAGTTGCTAAACGATGTCAAGGTTGAAAAACGCATTCACGATATCAAAGGGCTGTTAAGGCGTTGTGGCGAACTGCTCGAGCACATATCAGTTGAGGCTACGGGTGGGAGCAGTTGGCGTGATGCCCGTCTAATGGCATACCTGTATGACCCTGATGAAGGCAGTTACGAGTTGGAGAGCATATCGCAGAGGCTCGGTTTTGATGTGAATGTTCGTGGAGTCAGTGACCCGCTTGCAACACAGCTTGCAATGGCAGTCTGCATAACCAACACTGCATGCGAGCACTATGAGCACCATTTGCGATCTTGGGGCATGATGCACCTACTGACCGAGATCGAACAGCCTCTGTCTTTCGTTCTTTCGGACATGGAAAGGAATGGGGTGCTCATCGATGTAGCATACCTTCGTGAGTTACATGAGGAGGCGTTGAAGGAGAGCAGGCGACTTGAGGAAGCCATCTACTCACTTGCAGGGGTCAGGTTCAACATTCGCTCACCTAAACAACTTGCGTATGTGTTGTTTGAGAAGCTCAACCTGCCTAAGGGAAGGAAGGCGAAGAGGGGTTACTCAACTGCATCGGGCGTCCTTGAGGCGCTTGCCCCAAAGTATGAGATAGCAGCAAGAGTCCTCGAATACAGGGAGCTTGAGAAGTTGCGTAGCACATACATTGAGGGCTTGCTTGAGCTCGCCGATAAAAGCACAAACAGGGTTCACACAAATTATGACCAAGCAGGTGCTTCCACAGGGAGGTTGAGTTCAAGCTCACCCAACTTGCAGAACATCCCGATAAGGAGCGAGTGGGGCAAACGCATAAGGAAAGCCTTCATCGCTCCAAGCGGTTATAAGCTCGTCAGCGCAGACTACTCGCAGATTGAGTTGCGCATACTCGCGCACATCTCTGGTGATGAGGCGCTCTGCAGTGCATTTGAGAGAGGCGACGATATACACTCAGCTACAGCCTCAACGATATTCGGAGTGCCGATAGATGCTGTCACTGAGGATATGAGGAGGAAGGCGAAGGTCATCAACTTCGGCATCATCTACGGGATGAGCCCTGTAGGGCTCTCGCAACAGCTTGGGATAAGCGAGAGCGAGGCTGCAAGTTATATCCTGAGCTACTTGAACCGCTACCCAAAGGTTCGCCAATACATCGAGGAGACAGTAGCCCATGCAAGTGAGCATGGTTATGTTTCAACCATGTTCGGTAGGCGAAGATACATAAGGGGCATAACGAGTTCGGAAGAGCAGGAGAGGGAGGCGGCAAAGAGAGTCGCTATCAACGCACCGATACAAGGGAGCGCTGCTGACATAATGAAGCTTGCGATGGTGCACCTCTGGCGGGAGATGAGGAGAAGGAAGATGCGTTCGAAGCTTATAATGCAAGTTCATGACGAGCTTATCTGTGAGGCTGACGAGGGCGAGGTTGAAGAACTCATAATGCTGATGAAGAGCACCATGGAAGGCGTTGTGGAACTTAAGGTGCCGTTGAAGGTTGAGATAAAGGTTGGAGACAATTGGCTTGAGATGTCCGAGGTGAAGATGTGACGGATTGGAGAAGCATTGTCACAATATGCATTGTAGAGTTTGCGGTGTGCCTTCGTCGGTGTAGCGTGAGAACGAGAGTTCACTCCACTGAAGAGGGTGGTGTTCAAGATGGGAGAAATCAATGACAGCGGTGCGAGCCACTTGATCGATAAAGCCATAAAAGAGGAAGAGAGGTTGAAGAAGCAACTCATTGAGGGTGCTGGCGAGGGTGATGCGGAGCAGGCGACGGAAGGTGGTGATGTTACTTTTGAGACAGCAGTCACATCGGTTGCGGAAGTGAAGCGTGGCGACATCATTGAGGGCACAATAGTCCAAGTGCGAGAGGATGGCGTCCTCGTTGATGTTGGGGCTAAGGCTGAGGGCTTGATACCAGTTGAGGAATGGGGTGGCGACATGTTCTCGGAGGCGAAAGTCGGTGACAAGGTTGAGGTCTATGTCCTCAGGGTGGAAGAGGAAAGGGATGAACGCGAGGGCTTGATAATCCTCTCGAAGAGGCGAGCGGATTACGAGCGCATATGGCGTAGGATAGTGGAGGCATATGAGAAGGGCGAGATATTGACGGCTATGGTCAAGGACAGGGTGAGGGGCGGTTTGATAGTTGACTTGGGGATCGAAGGTTTCGTGCCAGCCTCGCATGTTTACCTTGGCAGGCGGAAGCGCCTTGAGAATTTCATCGGGCGCACAATACATGTGAAAGTGATTGAGCTTGATAAGGAGAGAAGGAGGGTCATATGCTCTAACACGATAGCGCTTGAGGAGGAGAGACAGAGACAGCGTGAGGAGACCCTTAAGCGGATAAAGGTTGGTGAAGTGATTCAGGGTGTTGTAAGGCGCATCGTAAGCTATGGAGCTTTCATTGATGTCGGTGGTATCGAGGGCTTGCTCCACATAAGTGAGATGTCTTGGGTTCGCATTGATCACCCCTCAGAGGTGCTCAAGGAAGGTGATGTGGTGCAAGTTGTTGTTTTGGACTTCGATCCAGAGACTGAGCGTTTGTCTCTGGGCATGCGCCAGTTGCTCCCAGACCCGTGGAAAACCGCTGAGAAGGATTTCCCAGTTGGTTCAAGAGTTAAAGGTAAGGTGACTCGTATAGTTCCTGCTGGCGCTTTCGTGCGCATGCCGAACGGCATTGAAGGTATCATACCAATAAGCGAGGTTTCGGAGAGGCGCATCAGCAAGATAACCGATGTCCTCTCAGTTGGGCAGGAGGTTGAAGCTAAAGTCATTCAAGTGAGTAGCGCTCAAAGGCGCTTGGTCCTCAGCTTAAGGCAAGTCGCTCAGGAGGAGGAGAGAAAACAACTGCGTGAAATGATGCAAAGGCAAGCACCACCAAAGGTGACGCTCGGCGATGTCCTGAAAGAGGCGCTCGGAAGCGGTTTGCAACAGAGCGAGTCAGAAAGCCGTTCGGAAGGCGAAACACAAAAAGGTGAGGAAGGCTAAGGGGCAAAAGCTTGGTGTGGTAGTGCATGCTTCGTTAGGCGCCGAAGGGTGGTGCGCATTTATTTTTGATGGTGCGAAAGAAGGATGAGAAAGAAGCCGACAGTCATCGGGCTAACGGGAGTCATAGCCTCTGGGAAAAGCGAAGTATCAAAAATGCTTGAGCAGTGTGGCGCAATCGTGCTCAACGCTGATATCGTTGGGCATGAAATGCTCCAACGCAACAGGAACGGCTACGGACGAGTTGTTGGAAGCTTTGGCACTGGCATCCTTGATCGCAAAGGCGATGTTGATAGGCGCAAGCTCGCAAAGTGTGTCTTCTCAGATAGGAAAGCGTTATTGCGCCTGAACAGCTTGCTCCATCCCCTTATGGTTGAGGAGATAAGCGCGAGGATTAGGCGAGCCTGTGGGAGAGGGGCAAAGCTCGTTGTTGTTGAGGCTGCAGTGCTTTTTGAGATGAGCGCAAGAAAGCTTGTGGATGAAGTTTGGGTGACACATGCAACTGAAGGCTCCATACTTAAAAGGCTCATTAAGCGTGGGATGCAACCGATTGAGGCGCTATCAAGGTTGGCTTCGCAGAACTCACCCGATGAGTTTATGCGCAGAGCTAACAGGGTAATCAATTGCAACGAAAGTATTTTGAGGACAAGGCTCACAGTCAGCTTGGCTGTCAAGGACATACTTTTGCGCTGAGCTTTTGGCAGGTGGTGGGGGTGCGCTTAAAGTTTGGAGATGTCTACCGCACTTGTGATGCATTCTCATTGTGCATTTCATTTCTTTGGCTTTTCACGCTACAGCTTTTTTGCCAACCCTCTTTAGCATTGCAACTTCAAGACCAACAGAGAACGCCAGGTTCAATTGTTGGGCGTGTTTATCAATCGGATGGCAGGACTGGTGTTCCAAACGCAACTGTTGTTGCAGTCCCAGTAGCACCGCTCCCTGGCGAGCAAGCTGTTACAAAGAGCGCCACAACTGATGCCACAGGGCTTTATCGTATACCAGATTTGCCACCTGGGCTTTATACGCTGACGGCGAGCGCAAGTGGTTACCAAACTGTCACGAAGCCGAATGTGCGTGTCGATCCAGCTACAACGGTCACAGTTGACATAATCCTTCCACCTCAACCTGGCGTTGTTGAAGGGGTCGTAGTGCGTGACGATGACGGGAAGCCTATAGCTGATGCGCTCGTTGAAGCGGTTCAAGGTGGCGTGGTTGCTTCCTCTGCGAGGACTGCCTCAAGCGGTATATTCACGCTCATAAATGTTCCTGCGGGCAGTGTCGAGATCAGGGTTAGTGCCACTGGATACTTGAGCCAATCAAAGGTTGTGGAAGTCCCGTCGGGTGGGGTAGTGACAGGTGTCAGCTTCAGGCTCATAGCACTACCGTTTGGAGCGCTTTCAGGCTTGGTCACAAGGTTGATTGATGGTTCGGTAGCTGGCGGGGTGAGGGTTGAAGTTACTGACACGCTCGGGAAGGTGGTCGCATCTGCTGTCACATCACCGCAAGCTGGTGAGGAGGATGGTTACCGTTTCAACTACCGTGTGAGCTTACCGTCTGGGACTTACAATGTGCGAATTGCGTCAGTCGGGTATGTAGCTGATGAGAAGCGCAATGTGGAAGTGCTCCCGGGGCGCGAAACGAAAGGGATAAACTTCTCCGTGAGAGCCCTCATGAGCTTCAAGCCGAAACTGCACATGATGTCTCTCCCGTTCGATTACTCAAGGGATGGCTTGAATGCAGCTCAAGTGTTTGGCATGGAGAGAATTAAGCTTGCCACATGGCTCACCGATGTGCGCAAGCCACTCGGTGGCGAATACGCATACTTTGACCCCACAAACATTAACTCACCTGCATATGCCTTCCAAATCGGGCGTGGCTACTTCCTTAAGGCTGAAACCAATTTGGACTTCACGAGGGAGGGCATGCCTGCCAACACTAATTATCGTTTCCCGATAAAGCTTGAAGTTGGCTGGAACCTCATAGGCGCTCCATTCACATTCACTGTTGACTGGCTTCGCACATATGTGAAGCCACAGAACATGGAGGCTATGCCAATAACAGACCCCCGTGCAAGGGCTTTCGTGAACATCGCCATCTGGACACTGCGAGAGGAGTGGGGAGGCGCTGAAACAGTCTTTGGCTACTACCAAATGGCTACGACACTTGAGCCTTTCAAGGCTTACTGGGTTTACGCGCTACAGCCAGTTGAAATACTCGTCGATAATCAACCTGTGCAAGGTGCCATATCTCGCCAGAGGAAATTTGATGGAGCAGTATCGGTGTTGAGGGCATGCGTTGGCGGTGGCTGGCTCATCAGAGTAAGGCTTTTGCTCCCAACTGGTGTTGATGGCGACAACTTCATTGGAGTTGCTAAAGGCGCAAACGATGGCGTTGACTTCCTTGATGTGCCAAAGCCACCACCGCCATGCAACTATAAAGTGACGACGCTCTCGTTCGTTCAGGATCAAGCGAACGGCAGGGTGAAGCTGTCGGTTGACCTGCGTTCTCAATTGACACAGAAGCAAATATTCAATTTGCTCATCGAGGGCGATACGCCGAGCCCAGCAACATTAGTGTTTGAGCCAATCGGTGAACTCCCGAAGGATTTGAATGTGACACTTATCGACATGAGAAGTGGTGTTACAGTGGATGCGCTTGCACAGCGCAGTTACAGCTTCACCATTGGGAGTGAGGGCACTCGCTTGATGAAGCTCATCGTCTCACGCTACCTGCGCTCGCAACTGCGCATCTTAAACCTGCGCCAACTGCCAACTCGTGGTGATTCCGTGCTGGTTGGGTTTACACTCACGCAACCTGCATGCATAGGCGTTCGCGTCATGACGCTGACTGGCAGGACCATCATGATGCTTGAACCGTCAAAGATTTATGGTGCTGGTGAGAACAGGCTTGCGATAAAGTTGCCTTCAACTCTTCCAAGGGGGCTTTATGTTTTGTGTGCAACAGCTGTTGATCCGAACGACGGTAGGCGCTTCAACGCATTCACGAGATTAAAATATTGAGCCAATGGGAGGCGATTTATCATGAAGGCGATAAGGAAGTGGCGTTGCGTTAAGTTGGTTTCGCTGTTCCTTGCCTTTTCACTGATAGTTGTTGGTGTCGTTGGTGAGGTGAGCAGTTTTGCGGTTGCTGGCGAGGCTGCACCAGCTAAGAAGGAGGTCGGTGTTGCCAAGCCACGGATTGGCATACTTGACTTCGCTGTTGAGCCAAATGTTCCGACATGGCTTGGCAGGGCAGCTGCGGATGCGCTTGCGTATGCGATCATGTTACCCGAAGAGCCACTGTGGGAAGTCGTCCCACGCCAAGAAGTGCAGGAGGCGTTGGTTGAGCTTAGAATACCACCCACTCCAACCATAGCTGACATACAAAGCATAGGTGCACGCTTGAATGCCGATTACATCGCTACGGGGCGAGTAGTATCTGCGACTGTCACGGGTCGCCCGAAAGTCGGCGTTGTCCACATTCAAGTCCTTGTTTACGATGTCAAAGCTGGTGAGCCAGTTAACGGTGCTAATGTGGTGGAGAGGAGCCCTGAGGGCGTTGAGGACACAAGGCTTATCGCTGATGCGTTGAACAGGGCTGCAAGAAGAGCAGAAGAGAACATGCGTGCAGTTAGGCTCCCGACAGGGCAGGTCCTAACAAGACTCCCAAACAATAGGGTTCTTTTGAACATAGGTGCAAGGGATGCAGTTACAGCTGGTATGAGGATGAGCGTCATACACACTGACCTTAAGACGGGCGAGACGAGGAAGATAGGTGAGGTAGTTGTAAAGCGAGTTGAACAGCGTCAGTCATATGCCGACATAGATTGGGAGATACAGGGCATCCAACAGATGGACAAAGTGAGGGCTCAGTTCGCACTCCCATCCGTTGGTAAAGTGGCGATGCCACCCATAAGGCGTGAGCGTCCGACTGTGACTTCTTGGGTGCAAGGCATCATATTCCCTCTGCTTGCTCTCGGGGCTCTCATCGCTGTCGTCGGGCAAAGTAGGAAACCTGAGAAAGCTCCTTCCATCGTAGCTGCGCAATCGCTATCAAGCGGTGAGGGGATTATAGTTCGCTTCGGAAGTGACGGAGGGACTGTGCTCGGAGTTGAAGTTTATAGGGGAACGACTGCGGGTTTCTCACCATCGAGCGCCATGATGATTGATGTCGTTCCAGGGAATGTGAGCCAGTATGTTGACACTATGGACTATTTCGAGGGTGATGCAACTGTGGAGGAGGTGGATGACCCACAGAGAGTGCCATATCTTGATAGGAATATTGAAGTTCCGGGGCGTGGCAAAAGGCAAAGGGTTAACCGTTCAAGGCAAGTAGTGCTCAGCAAATACGAGGAAGAGTTTGTGCATAACCCGCTTGAGCTTGGGCGTCAGTATTGGTATATCATTCGCAGGATAACTGCCCGACGCCAAGCGATGTCTGTGATAGCGGGTGGCGGAGTTGGTGGCGGTGGTGGTGCAGCAGTTGTGTGGGAAATTGTGCTGAGCCAGTTCTCTCAAGTTATAGGTCCAGCTACAGCCCTGAGAAGGATGACCGATACAGACCTCATCTCGCCACCAAACTTGGGTCAACCACAAAGCGATAATGTTAACTTGGCTGATGTTACATTCCGCTTCCTCAGCGTCAAAGGCGCAGATGAGTATGCCATATTCGTTGGAACTGACCCAGCGAGCTTGGTTCCGGGCAAGGCTTATATGAAGCAGACGATGTTCACGCAAGATAAGGACGGCGTTCCGATAGAGTTGCGCCTCGTCAACGAGCTCAATCAAGTCTTCAAGGTTAGCGGGGCAACGATATTCTACTGGCGTGTTGGTTACCGAAACAGCCGTGACATGGCTCCACCTTATCCAGATGGGTGGGTGTGGAGCGTTACACACGCATTTAAGACGGCTGAACAGCCACCAATACCACCAAAGGGTGGTAAGTAAGGGCATCTGGAAGCGCTTTTGCGAAAGGGAGTGCTCGTATGAAGAGGGGTAAATGCAAGGTTGGGTGGCATATTGGCATCGTTGTGGCTTTGCTTTTCTGTAGCTTGCAAGTTGGCTGGGCTCAAAAGAAGCGCGATGTAGCATTCAGATGCCTCAAAAGACAAATTTTGGAGACGGTCCTAAAGCGCTACGGCATAGACATATCTTCAGTGAGCATAAAGGGTAAGCAGGGGAGGGCACGCCAAATACTTGATGTGCCATATCAGCTTTTTGGCACACTCGGCACGGGATTCCTTCCACAAGGTGGGCTCGTTGGAAACATAAGAGCATTGCATCTGCTCGTTAGACCACGCTCGCCAGACATTGTCCCCGCAGATGAACACACTGTGGCTTATTTCCAATGGCTACTCTTTGACATGAGAAATCCATCGTCGCTTGCGAGGTTCTACTACGATTCATCGTATGGCAAACTCACGCTCACGGGCGACACATACGGTTGGATCATAGTGGATGTGCCAACAGCCACTGTGGGCAATGTGACATTCATGCCAGATGTTTTAGCAGGCGGCGATTTGATAGTCCAAGAGGCGATAAAGGCAATTGACCCGATCGTTGATTTCTCACGCTATGACAGCGACAAGGATGGACGGGTTGACTTGCTCTTCATCACATTCGCATGCGATAAAGACGCAAGATGCCCAGACGGCAATTTCAACGACGATCCTTCATTTGGCGCTTACCATAGGAGCATACCTTGGGAAGTGCTTCTGGGAACGCCATCACAGCCATTCCAAACGAAGGACAACACAACTGTTGAGTCATTTGTAATGGTTCACGAAGCTACAGCCGATGTGGGCACATATGCACATGAGAGCGGACACGCTTTCGGTTTGCTTGACCTATACGATACCATCACACCGAAGGCAGTTAGCCCGGGGCTATGGGCATTGATGTGCGCTGGCGATAGGTTTGCGCCAGCTGCTTTCAACCCGCTTCGCCCAATAGGTTTGCCCGGTGAACATGACCCATGGAGCAAAATACTCTTTCGTTGGATAACGCCGATTGAAGTAACTGGTGATGCGGGCGTCGTTGAGATACCTCCATACGAGACGAATCCCGTCGTTTACCGCGTGTGGGCATTCGGGAGCACTACACAAAACGAGTATTTCCTACTCTGCAACCGCCAGCTCATCGGTTTTGACCAGTATTTGCCGGGAGCTGGCTTGACCATATGGCACATCGATAAAGCGATAACAGGCGATTTGAACAAGTATCTGCAAAACCAGATACAGGTGAATGTCAACCCGTTGACTGGGCAGGTTGACTACATGCGAAAAGGAGTCCACATGGTTCAGGCTGACGGGCGTGACGATATCGACATTTCGCAGTATAACTTTGACCCTACAGCTTTCAACTGTTCCACATACGGCTTTCTTGGGTGGCTCCAAGGCAACTTTGGCGATGCTGGAGACCCATACCCTGGTTTGACCGAGAACACTCAGTTCACATTCCTGAGCAAGCCATCAAGTGCAACATATTTTGGGCTTGACTCTGGCATATCTATCACCGACATACGCATGGTTGGAACTTCAATCTTCGCCAAAGTGAGCGTCATAACAAAGCCAGAGATCTACATCGTTGAGCCGAAGGATAGCGAGATGCTCTTCTCCTTCACCCCAACGATAAGGGCTAAATTCGCAGGACCATACCCTTCACCCTACCAGGGGAAGACGAACATCGACCCACAAAGCATAGTCGTTACCATTGACGGAGTTGAAGTTTTGCGTGGCGCTACAACTGAGTTTGATCCGACCACACAGTCGCTTGAGCTAAAGCTCAAAGAACCGCTTTCGCAAGGTGCGCATACGCTTGAGATAAGAGCTTCAAACTATGGTGGGATTGAGGCTGACCCGAAGAGCGTCACATTTACAATCGTCCCGAAGGTCTTAAATTCTGGCTTGTGGATGGTGTCAGTGCCGTATGAACTCATTGCGGGGCGTGACAGCCCAAGCTATGTCTTTGGTCCTGCGATAAATAGACGCCTTGCAAGGTATGGGTTGAAGCCAACTGCAACGCCTCCATATATTCCCGGCGATATCGGCGACTACGATTACCACTACTACGATGAGAGCTACTACGATGAGTTTACGAGCGTGCTCTCTCCGGGCAGGAGTTACTGGGTTAGGATCTCACTGCCCACAACAATGCAGATTGAAGGGCACACGCTCGATAAGCAACAACCATTCATCATGCGCAACGAGAAATCTTGGGATGCGATACGGAACGCCGACATAGGTTGGCAGCAGATCGGGAACCCATTCACTTTCCCTGTTGATCAGAATGCGATCCAAGTTTTGGCAGACGATACAGGGCAGATGCTCAACTTCAATGATGCTGCAACACAGGGCTATATCCTCCCCGTCGTTTATCGTTGGGACGGACGAAACTACATCCCGATGGGTCAACCGAACATCGTCCTTGAGCCATTTGAGGGCTACTGGGTTAGAAAATTTAAGCCGTGCAGGCTTGTGATACTGCCATCAGTGGCGATGCGCAACCGCGCTTCTTCAGCGGTAAGCCAGCGCGGTAGAAAGGCAAGCGGATGGTCATTGGAGTTGGTTGCTGAGCCAATCCCCAATGATGAGAAGCTGAAGGCGACGGTCACAATCGCTGTGAACGCCGAAGCGAAAGCGGATGTTGACTTCACTGAGGATATCCCAGCACCACCATGCCCTCCAAACGCCAAGTTGGCTATGAGCCTAATGCCAGCCGATGGTAGAGCGATACCGCTCATGGTTGATTGCCGTCCGCAAAGTGCTGGGCGTATCGTTTGGAATGTGAGTTTGCGCTCAACAGGCTCTTGTAGGACTGTTAGGTTAAGCTGGGATGGCGTTGGGAGCATACCCAACGGCTGGAGGCTGTTGCTCTATGAGCCCTCACGCAGTTCTCCGATTAACATGCGCATAGTGAATGCGTGTGATGTGGCGCTTGACCAGTCTGGTGAAGCATCGTTGCGTGTTGTTGCGGAAAGAACATCAACGCCACTCCTGCGTGTCAGAAACATAAGCGCAAACCCAACTCGTGGTGGTATGCTCATAAGGTTTGAGTTGAACAAGAGCGCAAGGTGTGAGGTTACACTCTTAACTTTGACTGGGAGAGTTGTCCGCAAACTCATGTTGAGGGATGGTAGGGCTGGCTTTAACTATGTCCTTTGGGACGCAAGGGATGAGAGTGGAAGAAGCATTGCGCCTTCCGTTTACATTTGTAAGGTGGTAGCATACGATGAGGAGACAAAGACGCAATCTCAAGGTGTAGGGCTCATACGAGTGCGCTAAACCGAGGTGAGTGAACTGTGAATTTGGGATGGCGCAACAGTTGGAGAGAATGCATTTATCTCGCAATTGCTGTGCTTGCATGCTTCACGGGTGCGTCGGCACAGGTCACGGTCGTCAACAATTACCTTAGCGTGACGATGGCTGGTAACGGTGATGTGACAGTTCGCACTGTCATCGTGGATCCAAACATACCTCCCAAGCTCGATATACTCACCGGGGCGATGACATTAAGGGTTGAGGATGATGCTGACAGGATTTACAGTGCTCTCATAAGGGCGAGTGGCAATGCGCAATCACTCGGGGAGCGCAGGGCACAACCGCTCTCGTGGGAACTTCGTGGGACTCCCGCATTGAGGAGTCAAAACTCCGTTGGTTGCTTCTGGGTCGTTAAGATGCCGGAGCCAATCGGGACAGACCCAGATTACGATAAAAACCCAGATGACCTGATCATTGAGCGAACGGTCACCCTCATACGGGAGTTCGTCGAGATACGACACCGAATAACGAACATTGACAATGTCACCCATGTGATAGGTGTGCGCCTCTTCCTGAACCCTCGTGTAGACCCGAACTCAAGCGCAGGACCTTTCTATGTGCCCGGGATGCCACCGATAGTTAGGGAGCGTGAATTCTACTCAGCGGACATGCCCGAGATTTGGCTGACTACACTCTCAAGGACTCAAACGACATTCAGTTTGAAAGGCATAGTCAAAGGCGGAGATGCCACACCACCAGATAAGCTTGTTTTCGCTGAAGCTGGTCACTTGACCGCTGACAACTGGGACTTCACTGTGAACGAGTTTTTCGACCTTGAGTTCCAAGACAGCGCTTTAGCATACTACTGGATGCCGTTTGCGCTCTCTCCGGGGGCAAGTGTTGAGTTCGTCACATATGTTGGTCTGAACCTTGCCACAGCGGTTTCGATTGGTGGCTCATATGCGCTCTTCGTTGATATGCCACCACAACTGCAAACCGTCTTTGGCGACAACTTGCTCACGCCAGAAATTGAAGCTTCCTTCCCGGTGCCCAACCCGTTCAGGATTGATGTGACAGTCTTCAACTACAGCGATATGCCACTTACTGATACGACACTCACCTTGCAGTTGCCACCCGGCATGAGCTTGCTTGCTGGCTCTTCGCCGACGCAATCAATAGGCGTTGTTCCCGCGAACAGCGAAGCGAGAGTTTCATGGGATGTGAGCGTTGAAGGTTGGGTGCAAGGTTGTGTGACGATAAACCTTGTTGGGATGGCTTTCCCGGGCAAGGTGCACAACTTGCCTATCAAGCTTGTAGTGCCAGCTCAGGTTCAGCGTCTCTTCTCAAGTGGCTTCCATATGCTATGTTTGCCGTATCCTGTTTTGAACACATATCCACCAACTGCCCTCTCGGTTACGGGAAGCCTCAAGCTTGCCCGTTGGGATCCTCGCTCGGAAAAATATCGCTTCTTCCCATACGACATAAGGGAGGTTCGTTCGGGCGAGAGCTATTGGCTCTACTTCGATACGCCAACAACGATAACACTCAATGGAGCTCGTTTCCTCAAAGATACGGAAGTGCCAGTTACGGTGCCACTTTACGCTGGCTGGAATCAGGTTGGCAATCCATTCCCACAGCCGATTTATCTTGGCGGGTTGAAGTTCGCGATTGCTGGTAGCCCCTTGGCACTCAGCTACGAAGATGCTGTCGTTGATGGATACATCTATAGCTTCATCTTCTTCTGGGACAACTCGGCTAACGATTACGCCCCACCTAAGTCGGGGAATGATGTGCTCCTTCAACCATGGCAAGGGTTCTGGATTTACGCCAGAAGGGATGTGTTGCTTCTTTTCGACAGACCGCAGTTCATCGGCTCACTCCAAGTGAGGAAGAGAAGCAGTTCACAAAAGGGCGCACGAAGCCCGATCTGGAAAATACGCATAAGCGCAACCGCTGGCGAATTCAAGGATGAACATAATCTGCTCGGGGTTGCAAATGGCGCTTCAGATGGCTTTGATGAGTTTGACATACCTGAGCCACCTCGCCCATCGCCATCGGTCAAACTCGCCTTCGTCTCCGTTGATAGAGGTAAGGCAAACGAGCTTTGCTACGACATCAAGAGCGCAAGCGGTAAAAGGAAGGTCTGGGATTTCGTGGTGAGCTGTGATGTGCCCGGGTTGGAAGTGAATTTGCAATGGGAGTTTGATGGCTTCCCCAAGGCTATGGGAGCGTTGTTGGTTGACCTTGATGCCAATAAGAGCGTTTACATGCGCACTTGCGCAGGCTACCGCTATAAAAACGATGCATCTGGCAAGAGGCGGTTTAGGGTGATAATTGATGAGGAGGCAACAGCGCCTTTGAAGGTTATGCAACTGCGTGCTGTGCAGTTGCGTGATGGGAAGATCGCAATATCTTTCACGCTCTCCCATGATGCGAGAGTTGATTGCACCATAAGGACGCTCACAGGGAGAGTCGTGCGCAAGCTGAGCAGACCCGGTATTGTTCAGCGTGGTCAGGTTACAATGTTGTGGGATGGCAAAGATGCGCAAGGCAGGCAGGTGCCGAGCGGTGTATACATGGTTGTAGTCCAGCCGACAACTGAGGACCTGAGGACTGTAACAGCAACTGCTCTTTTGAGGTTACGGTAGGTTTGTTGAAGCGGTCGCGTTTATGTCGCATTGTGAGTGGGTAATGCAATAAGCGAACTGCAAAGCATGAGTCGGTGGATGAATTATTAGGCACTCATACAATAAGGGGGTAAGGTGGATGGGCTTAAAGGCTATAAGGCGAAGTAGCATCCGAGAGGACATCTGCTACTTCCTCATAATCGCTTTGACTTTCACCCAACTCCTAATTCCTGCGCCACCCCGATCTGAGGCAGGCGAGGCGCGAACAAATGTGGTTGCATTTTCATTCTCACAGTTGGCGCCAGAAGCCCCTGAAGGGCTGGCGAACACCATAAGGGACGCAATCGCTGCTCAGATGATTGACACAGGCAAATACACCGTCCGGACAGCCTACGAGAATGATCCAGTGCTACAGCGTGCGATAAAAGAGCAATTGATAACACCAGAGGAAGTTGAGCTTGCCATCCGTGAGCCGACAGTAGAAAGAGCGGTTGCGCTTGGGAAGCTGATGAATGTAGATGCGGTTATGCTCGGTTCTCTTGATGAGTTCAAGTTTGAAGAGGCAGATGGAGGGACTGTCACAATAACTGTTTCGGTGCAGTTGGTAAGCGTCGAGACTGGTCAACCGCTCCCTAACGGCGATGTTAAAGAGACGGTCACTCGCACCGCTAAGAAGCCACCAGTTGAGATAGCGAAGGAGGCACTCATAAAGCAAGCTGTCTTGGACTTGGCGAGGGTCGTCGTTGACAGGTTCCTTGGGAAGCCACCTGCACCGCCTACACCACCAAAGCGCCCAACCGCAGTTGGAGCTGTTTTGCCGATCATCCTGCTTGTAGGCGCTATAGCTGCACTTGCAGGTGGGAAGGGTGGTAGAGGAGGCGTTGCGCCAGCTACAAATGCACCAAGCGATGTCGCTGTCTATCCCGAAGCAAATGGCGTGCGAATAGTTTGGATGCCTCCAGTCGCAAAAGAACCAATTGAATACCGTATCTATAGGCAAGTTGTAGGCGTTGCCATATCGCGCTCAAAGGCAGTTGGCGGTTGGCAACTCCTTACCAAGGTTCCAGCAACTCAAACACAGTATCTGGACACAACAGCATCCCCACCACAGCTATACAGGTATGGAGTGAGCGCCTTCTTTGAGGATGGGCGTGAAAGCCCGATCACCGAACCACAGCCAGATGGTTCTGGGATGCCACCTGCAGTTGCAGCCGGTATACCAACAACACCAAGAGGTTTTACGGCTACTGCTGGAGATAGGTGGGTAAGGCTGTCGTGGGCGAAGAGCCCAGAGGATTTCGTTATCGGCTACAGGCTATATCGTTTCGAGATGCCAAAGGAGATTACACCGCAAGATAAACCCATCGCTGATGAGAACACGCTGAGGGCGACGGTAACCGAGTTCATAGATGACAACAACGGGAAAGGGCTTATCAACGGCAAAGCTTACTTCTACAGGCTTACCGCAGTTGGACCACAGCGTTATGAGAGCATGTCAACTCCAGTTCAACCTGCCACTCCGGGAGACTACCCACCGCAACCACCGAGGAACTTAACTGCAAGAGGGCTTGATAAAGCGATCGAACTGCGCTGGGAGCCCTCACCTGATCCAGATGTGGTTGCATACGAAATCCTTCGTGGTGAGGAAAGCGTTGAAGGGCGTTCGCCACATTCGCGTGTCTTGCGCACAACCCCAATGCCACCTAACATAAGGTTCCCACAACTGCGCGAAATGCTTTCAAGGGTGCGTGCACCTCAACTAAGACCGATCGCAAAAGTCACTGGGCGCTTGAACACCCAGTATGTTGACAGGAATGTCATAAATGCCCGCTTCATCTACTCGTATGCTATTCGTGCATATGACGAGAAAGGTAATGTGAGCGACCTTTCAAATATAGCCACCGCTATCGCCAATGCAAAACCGATTACACCACCAGCGCCAGCTATAGCTAAGGTGACGGATAAGAGCGTAGTGCTTGACCTGCAAGCCGTCATAGAGTCAGCTAAGCGCGACCCAGATGGCGACATAGTTGGGGTGCGCATATTTAGAGGTTTTGCACCGGGGCAAACGCAAACGATACTCACATCGCTGAACAAGCTTCTGGGCTTGCAAGACCCACTTCCATTTGAGGCACTTCAAAACGGGCGTTTCTTCACCGACGATGGCAGGGACCTGCCAACGAAATCGCTTTCGGCGAACACGCAATACTTCTATGCAGTCCAACTCGTTGATAGGCTTGGGTTAGGTAGCGATGTCTCACCTGAGGTTAGCGCTATACCACACAAGCCACCAAGCGTTATTGAGCTCCCAGAGCCAGTGGTTGACCCAGCGATGTCCGCCAATGGACGCTCAATGGCACTCATAATGGCGAAGGTGCTCGACAAGGATGGACAGCCAGTTGGCGGTGTTGATGTCAAGTTCACCGTTGAACCACAGAACAGAGGTGGCTTCGTTGAATACAGCCCAGAACTCGCTGCCCAGATAACTCCTCTCGTCTCACTCGGCACATTGCCATTGAGGCAACCACTGGGCACGCCTCAAAGGCAAGCTGGCGGGCTACAACCAAAGAGCGAAATCATCGCTCAGACTGACACACAGGGCATCGCAAGGGTGATTTATGTTGCACCAAAGCTGACACAGGACGAAACTGCCCGCATTATCGCAACCGTTGTTGAAGTTCCAACACTCTCAAAGAGCTTGCTAATGACGCTCGTTGCTCCAAAGCCAACGAGCATAACGATGACAGCTGTGCCACAGGTGTTGACTGCTGATGGTGTCACGCTCTCCGAGATCAAGGTCGTTGTGAAGGATGCCTTCGCAGAGATTATGGGAGGTCAAGTTGTAACATTCACGGTCACTGCAGGACCAGCGGGTGGTGGCGCAAACGACGCTAACGGTTGGTTTGTTCAAAACGGCACGAAGGTTCCACAGCTTTCGCTTACTACAGATCAAACCACGGGCGAGGCTACAGCTATCTACCAAGCTGGCACGAAGATTGGTAAAGTCGTCATAACGGCGAAGTGTGGGGGCGCTGAAGCCAATACAACTGTTGAGCTGACACCGGGTCTGCCAAGCAAAGTTGTAGTTCAAGCTACACCAACAGAGTTGGTAGCTGATGGGCGCTCAACAAGCCAGATAACCGCCACAGTCTACGACGCGAAAGGTAACCCAGTTAAGGGCACTGAAATAGCCTTCTCAGTGAGCGTTGGTAGTGTTACTCCAGAGAGCGCAACGACGGACGAAAACGGAAACGCAACAGCCGTCTACACGGCTGGAACAAAAATTGGCGTGGCTGTGGTTACGGCGAGGGCGAAGATAAACGGCGCGGAAGGTAAGGCGGAGATAACGCTCAAACCGGGCACTGCAGCTGTCATACAGGCAACAGCCTACATCACTGATCAAGCTGGGAACAAAGTCCCAATGCCATCAAGTGGCATATTCGTATCAAATGTTGGCATGACCCCAAACCAAGCCATAATTGACATCCTCGTCACAGATGCCACAGGCAACCCCGTCAAAAACACAGTTGTAACTCTGCAAGCCGTAGGTGGGACTGTAACGCAAAGTGTCCGCACGGATGACAACGGGCATGCCGAAGCCATATTCACAGCTGGTAACACATCGGGGCAGGCTCAAGTGACGATAACATCCGCTGGCGTGTCGCAGAGCTTGACGATACCACTTCGCCCAGGTCCACCTCACTTCCTGACGGTGAACATAGCGCAGGCACAGTTGCCAGCTGATGGCGCTTCAACAACGACGATATCGGCGCTCGTCACAGACGCAAATAACAACAAGGTAGAAGACGGCAATGAGGTGCGCTTCACAATTCAAGGTAACAACCTCGGGGCGCTCTTCGGTGACGGTAGGACTCAGACCGTCGCAGTAACACAGGGCGGAATCGCAAATGTTACACTGCGCTCTGGAAATCAAGTTGGTCAAATCCAAATACTTGTCCAAGCGCTCCATCAGGGGCAAGAGAAGGCAAGGCAGATTGTAACGATTAACTTCCACGAGGTTGTTGTAGCATCAATTGAGCTTCAAGTTGCTCAATCAACGATTGCAGTTAGCGATACCAACTCACCAGAGCCCGCCGAGCGCCATCCGCTGCGCACCGACATATCAAACAAAGTGGTGGCGACTGCCACAGTAAGGGGCATTGATGGGAAGCCCTTGCTCAACCGCCCAGATGTTCAGGTGATGTTCACCGTCAGTGATAGCAATGTCCTGCTCATCGATGCCGACAACCAACAGCGCTATGCGATGGGTGCTTTGACAAAGAACATCGATGCTACCACAGGGCAGGCTAAAGTGATACTTGTGGCATCAAAGACAGCAGGACCAATCGTCCTCACCGCAGTTTCTGAGAGGATTGTTCAATCAATCAACTTGACGCAAGTCCCCGGTGTGCCTGCAAGGCTTGAAATAAGCGCCTTCCCGCAAACTATACCAGCAGATGGTGTTAGCACAGCCCAAATAACTGTCCAAGCATGGGATGCAAACGATAACGCTGTTGCCGATGGAACTGCGATCCAATTCAGCACAAGCGCTGGGACACTTAATCCACCAACCGCATGGACGGTCGGTGGCAAAGCCACGACAACGCTCACAAGCCAACTGAGCAAAACCCCAATTCAAGCTGTTGTTGAAGCGCGTGTTGAAGGCATACCACAACCAGCAAAGGTTGTTGTTGTCTTCGGAGTCACGATAGCCACACTCGTATCAATGCGCGCTGAGCCTTCAACAATTGTCGGTGACGGTATAAGCGAAGCCAAAATTTACGCCACCTTCACCGACGACAAGGGCAACCCGATAGCAGATGGGACAACTGTTTACTTCGACACTACATTCGGCAGGATAGTCAGCGTAACGCCAACTAAAAACGGAACTGCAGTTGCAGTCCTGAGAAGCGCTATCGTCACACAGGTGAAGATTGTTCAAGTCACTGCTGTGCTAATCAACCCAGATGGCTCAAGGGTAGTTGGGACGGTCAATGTCACATTTACACCGGCAAGGGAAGTGCTAATCATAACAGCGAACCCATCAACGCTTGTCGCAAATGGCGTGTCAACCTCAACTATAACCGCAAGGCTCGTTGACTTGGACGGCAAGCCAGTCCAAGGTGTGGCTGTCAGGTTCTCGACATCTCTTGGAAGCATAAAGGCTGTAACGGATGTAACGGACGCGAATGGCGAGGCGACTGCAACGCTAACTGCGGGCGTAAAAGCTGGCGTGGCAATAGTGACTGTAAGGGCTGCAACAGCAGAGGCATCAATTGATGTGCCCATATTGGCTGGCGCAGCTCAATTCATCAGGCTCACAACATATGTGCCACAGCCACCACTGTATGCCGACGGCTTCACGCAGGTCAAGGTCATAGCCGAAGTCACAGACGCAAACGGTAACTGGGTTGTGCCAGGGACTACGGTCACCTTCACACAGACTGATGCAGGTGGCAATCAAGCTGTTCAAACGGCACTTACAGACGACAAAGGGCAGGCAAGCGTTTTCTTCACAAGCACAGTTGCTGGGAAGGCTGTCGTGACTGCCACATCAGGCACTGCAACCGCCCAGATATCAATCACCTATTTGCCTGCTGTAATGCTTTCCATGGACATCTCGCCAGCCATAGTGACTGCCGACGGCGCAAGCACTGCCACAGTCACTGTTGTCGCAAAGAATGCTCAAGGCAACCCGATGCCAAATGTCACTATACGCTTCCAAGCCTCGCATGGGACTATAACTGACCAAGCTGTAACAGATGCACAAGGTAGAGCTACTGCGACATACACTTCGCCACGCTTGAATGAACCCACAACTGTCGTGACGATCATCGCTATAGCTCGCTTCCTTGATGGCACAGAACAGCGCATAACTGGCGTGCTAACATTGCAAGGCATCGGCGCTGGGCTATCTTTGGCTGCAAATCCGCCGTCTTTGCCAGCTGATGGTAAGTCTGAAGCAATGATACGAGTCCTTGCGCTCGATGTCCAAAATCGCCCCGTTAGAGGATTGACGGTGAAGTTTACAACAACTGCAGGTGTGCTAAGCGAAGATACCGCACAAACTGGCGCCGACGGAACTGCAACTGTGAAACTTAGAGCACCAACCGCACCTACAACTGCAATAGTTACGGCTACAATACCACCAACTGCCACTATTGGTGGAATTTCAACAGCATCAACAACTGTCACTTTCAATCCTGTGACCGTAGTGGTGGAAGTCGATAGCAATGTCTTGGTTGCGGATGGTAAATCAACGACTACAGTCCGTGCACGCATGCTTGACTCACAAGGATTACCAGTTGCGGATGGTGTAGTGGTGAATTTTGGTGTGGATGAGGGTTCTATAGTTCCGCAGGCGGCTACAACGGTGAATGGTGTAGCGGTTGCCACATACACTGCGGGGAGGAGGGCAGGGGTAGCTACGGTAGTGGCTAATGTAGTGGCATTGAATTTGAGTGGCAGTGCGAGTATTGTTTTGAGGTCAATGGAGGCAAGGAGGGTTGTGTTGGTATCGAGTTCGAGCAGGCTTATGGC
The DNA here is from genome assembly GCA_041537945.1 of Candidatus Thermosaccharophagus yellowstonensis. Taxonomy (GTDB): domain Bacteria; phylum Armatimonadota; class Fervidibacteria; order Fervidibacterales; family Thermosaccharophagaceae; genus Thermosaccharophagus; species Thermosaccharophagus yellowstonensis. The sequence continues at coordinate 14,789 of JBGOEK010000019.1, read as the reverse complement.
TGATGGGAATGATGTAGTTGACATAGAGGCGAGGGTATATGATGAGGCTGGGAATTTAGTGAGTGATGGGGCGATAGTATGCATAAGGGCAGACAGGGGGACATTTGGTGCTGTTGGGGTGGAGTTGAGGCAAGTTCATGTTTCGACGGTTAATGGAGTAGGTAGGGTGAGTTTGAGGAGTGAGGAGGAGGGAGTTATAAGCGTTGAAGGTTTTGTTGACAATGACAGGGATTTTGCGGTGGATGCAGGGACTATTGCTGGGCAGGTGAAGGTTGAGGCTATTGGTGTGGGTGCAGGTATAAGTGTTAGTGTTAATCGAGAAAGCATGCCGGCGGATGGGTTAAGCAGGGCGAAGGTGAGGGTTAGTTTGAGGGATGCGCAAGGTAAGCCAGTTGTTGGTGTGAGGGTGAAGGTTACGAGTGATCTTGGGAGGGTTGAGCCGAGTGAGGGGGTGAGTGATGGAGCTGGTAGGTGTGAGTTTGAATTAGTATCGTCGACGGTTAGTGGGGTAGCTAATGTGGTAGCGTCGGCGTTGTGGCAGGGAGTGGAGAGGGTAGGAAGTGCGAGTGTGACTATGAATCCAGTTAGCATAAGGTTGAGTTTGTCGCAGGGTGAGGTAAGGGCGGATGGGCAGAGCAAGGTAGTAGTTAGTGCGTTAGTTAGCGACAGTGCTGGGTTACCAGTTGCGGATGGTGTAGTGATAAGGTTTGCGACGGACAATGGGCAAGTTATGCCAGAGGAGGCAAGGACGGTAGGAGGGGTAGTGAGTGCGCAGTATGTGGCAGGAAAGAGGGCAGGTGTGGCGACGGTAGTAGCGAGTGCGGTGACGCTCAATTTGAGTCAGAGTGTGAATATAAGGCTACTTCCGGGCGCTCCAAAGAGAGTGGTAGCTTCGGCTTCGAGTTACAACTTGCCTGCGGATGGCACAAACACGGTCACATTGACAGCGAATGCGTATGATGAAGCGGGCAACAGTGTTTTGGATGGCACGCTTATCTGCTTTGCAACAGATGGTGGCACATTCGGTCCACTGGGGACCGATGTAAAGCAAGTTCATGTCCCGACTTTGAACGGTGTTAGCACAGTCCAACTGCGCACTACAACCCCTGGCACAATCACTGTCAACGCCTTCATCGATGTGGATAGGGATGGTCAACCAGATCCAGCTACTGAAGGTGCGAAGGTCGTCATCCAAGCGACGCCAGTGCCAGCAGTTATTGCCTTGAATGTCACAAAGACACAGCTTCCAGCAGATGGTGTGAGTAAAACGCAAATCAGTGCCACAGTGCGAGATACACAAGGTCGTCCCATCGGTGGAATTGATGTAGCATTTACGACGACGCTTGGGCGCTTGAGCACAAGCAGTGCAAGAACAGATCAAAACGGTCTCACCCCACAAGTTGAATTGGTTGCGCCAACGGCTTCGGGCGTTGCAACTGTGACGGCAAGCGTTGTAGTGAACGGTGTTCTCGCCTCGGCATCTTCTACGGTGACATTCAACCAAGTGACGATAGTTGTGACATCGGATAAAGCTCAGTTGAATGCTGACGGCACTTCAACTGCCACGATAACGGCAAGGTTGATGGACAGCGTAACAGGCGCTCCAGTTGCCGATGGCATCTTTGTTGACTTCCGCACGGATAACGGTCAGGTCAACCCAACAAGGGTTGCAACAGCAAATGGCATTGCAACATGCACCTTCACAGCTGGCGTCAGGGCTGGTTCAGCCAACATCTTCGCCGATGTGATGGCACTCGGCTTGTCAGCGAGCACGAGCATCTTCCTGAGAGCTAAGGAGCCTGCCCTCGTCGTTGCAGATGCTAACCCAGTTAGCATACCAGCTGATGGCAACAGCGCAAGCCAGATAACAGCAACAGTCCTCGATGTTGACGGCAACATTGTCCCCGATGGCGTCATCGTCACATTCACCACAGACAGGGGCACTTTCGGTCCGAGGCTTTCAAACATTACGGTGACACAGGCTACGACGCTGAATGGACAAGCAACTGTCACATTGCGCAGTTTGCTCAGCCCAGGTCTGGCTAATGTTACAGCGTTCATAGACAAGAACAACAACAAGAAGCTGGATGCTGGAGAGCCATCTTCCACTGCAGTTGTTGAGATGACAGCAGTTGCCCCCGGGTTGACGCTTACAGCCGACAGGTTGAGCATGCCTGCTGATGGCGTGAGCGTTGCCACACTGCAAGTCACATTGAGGGATGCCCTCAACAGACCGATTAACGCAAGCGGTGTCAGCTTCAGCACAACTGCAGGAAAGCTCATCAACCGAGATGATACTGACGCAGCAAAAGGCATTGTGCGAATACAGTTGCAAGCTGACACAGTGCCAGCAACGGCGACAGTTGTAGCAACTGCAAAGCTTGACGGAGCCGAAGCAAGACAGCAGTTAAACATAACTATGAACCCGCTCACTGTGTCGCTTATCGCAGATAAGGAGAGGCTAAAAGCTAACGGCACAGATAGCACGACGCTGAGGGCAAGGGTTTACGATGTTGCCAACAACCCAGTCAGTGGAGTTACTGCTGAGTTCTCGGTCGACAACGGCACGGTCAATCCGCAACAGTCAACGGTTAAAAACGGCGAAGCCACCACAACACTTACATCGAGCAAAGTTTCTGGAGTTGCAACGATACAGGTAAGGGTGCTCAGGTATGTTGCCACAGTGCAAGTTCAGTATGTGCCTGTTGATATCACTCAAGTGTTAGTCTCGGCAGCGCCAGTTAGCATACTCGTTGGTGGTGCGCAGTCACTCATAACGGCGACAGTCCTTGATTCTGGCAACCGCCCAGTTGAAGGCGCAAGCGTTACATTCACGACTGATAAAGGTTACATCGTTGTTCAGCGTTCAAGGACAGATGTTAACGGGCAAGCAGTTGCAGTTTTGTTCAGCGACACAACAGTTGGAGAGGCGACAGTGACAGCGAGAGCGCTCTACGAGGGTATCGAAAAGGTTGGGCAGACGAAAGTCCAATTCATGCCGGGTCAGGCTGCGAGGATAACTCTTGAGGTGAGGAACAGCAAAGGAGAGATTGTTGACCCCAATGAGAAGCCAGTTGAGGCGAACAACATCGATTACTACGAGGTTATCGCAATCGTCACAGATCAATATGGCAATCCAGTAAGGGATGGCACAGTTGTCACATGGAAGATTGACCCCAACTTCCGTCAGACGGCTCAAGGTGGGGTCTCAACAACTCAAAACGGCAGGGCGAGAAATGAAATCCTGTCAAGCACCTTCTCCGTTGGGCAAGTCGCTGCGATTGTTGACCCGGTGTTTGCCACAACTCAACTCGTCTTCGTTCCAGGTCCACCTGTGACAGTTGTAGCCAATGCGTTGCCACCAGTGATTGAGGCTGGCGTTGGTGAGGCTTTGATAACAGCGAGGGCATTTGATGCGCTCAAGAACCAAATTAACATTGAGCTTGGTGGCACTCCGGGGGCTAATGTCCCACTCGTTATCAAAGGCAAGCGAAGCGTTGATTTTGTCTTCACTACTACAGCGGGCTTGCTTGACGACCTTGAGAGCGGTCCAAACCACGAGATAGGCACGACTGTAACGGTTAAGGGCGACACCATCGTTGATAACGGCGGTATCGCAACAGTCAAACTCAAAGCCGGAGGAACTGCAAACACTGTCGCAACGGTAACGGTGAAGGCAGGCACCGCAACTGGCACAGCGTCGGTAGCATTCGTCGCAAGCGAGGCTGCTCAACTTGTGGCGAGGGCTCAACCACAGCAACTTCCGGGCAACATGATCGCAACAAGCACGATACGGGTTGAGGTTAGAGATGCCAAAGGCAATCCAGTGCGTGATGAGACGCCAGTCCAGTTCGTCATAGAAAGTGGCGATGTCAACGATGGCGTCTTCCTGCCGAGCAACGGAACACGCCAGACGGCGCTCACAACTAACGGTGTTGCAACGATAACATACCGAAGCGGTTTGAACATACTTGACGGCGCTAAAAATGTCCCGATCAAGATAAGTAGCGGTAGTGCCGAGATAACGCTCATACTGACGCTACAATCTGCAAAGCCACATTCAGCGACATTAACCGCAGCACCGCCTGCGATACCCGCAAATGGCTTAGCTCAATCAACGATAACGGCAACATTGCGTGATGTAAATGGCAACCCAGTGCCGATAGGGACGGTTGTGATATTCAGAACCGACAAAGGGACTTTCGTCAACGCCACATCAGCGGATGGTAAGGAGGCACGCGACGCAACTGATGCAAACGGTGTTGCAGTTGCAGTCTTGAGGAGCGATACCAGAGCAGGCATAGCGAATGTGTCTGTTGAGCAGGCGGAAATCAACGGGACTTCTGTCAACATCGCAAACCCCGGCAAGACGACGGTTCAGATGTTTGGCGTGCCAGTCTTGATGACACTTTCAAGCGACAGGACGAGCCTGCCAGCAGACGGAACAAGCTATGCGACATTGACGCTCACACTGAGGGATGCTCGGGGCAACCCAATCGTGACGGACCCGACAAGGAACGACGATAACATAAGGTTCACGACGACGAATGGCACGCTCAAGAAAGCCGATGGCACAGACCTGCCTATCTACGGAATTGACACAGATCAAAGCGGGACTGCGATTGTGCGCTTGGTTGCGCCAACGGCTTCGGGCGCGGCTACGGTTACCGCAACCGTTGTGAGGGATGGCGTTGCAACAACCGCTCAACAGACAATAGACTTCAATCCGCTCACAGTAAGGGTTGTTGCGAATCCGCAGGTCATAAAGGCTGATGGCTCTTCCACATCGCTCATAAGTGCGTTCCTGCGCGACGCGGTTACTGGAGAGCCAGTCGCTCAAGGAACGCTCGTGACATTCACCACAACACTCGGTAACATAAAGACGCAGGATGAATCTGCGGAGCTTGCTGGTATACAGGTGAGCGTAAAGGGTTACGATGGGCAAGTGACGGCAGAACTGCAAAGTGGCAATGTGCCAGGTGTTGCCACCGTCAGTGCATCTGTTGGTCCATCGCTTGGGAGCACAAATGTGACGCTCATTGGTCTGCCTCAAAGCATAGTCCTTACGCCCACACCCGGAATCATCAGGGCTGGTGGCATTGAAACTTCAACGATAACTGCACAGGTCTTCGATGCTGCCAATAACCCAGTTAGCGATGGCACTGTGGTGACATTTAAGAGCACCCTTGGAACTCTCTCACCAGATGAAGATCCGACGAAGGATGGCGCACAAAGGCGAACCGTTGAAGGAAGGACATTCGTGCTACTAAGAAGCGGAAACGAAGTTGGCACGGCTGTGGTTTCAGCGGAGACCGAGAACGGCGTGACGGCATCGGCGCTTGTCCTCATAACCTCTGGAGCGCCTGCAAGCATTGATATCGTCGCTGAGCCAAATCGTATTGTCGCAGATGGCGTGACAGCTTCACGCATCATCGCCACAGTGAAAGACGCAATGAACAACCCTGTTGCTGGTGCCACCGTCACCTTCTCAGCGACTATGGGAACAGTTGCGCCTCAAACATCCCTCACGAACTCGCAAGGTATAGCCACAGCAACCTTCACAAGCACATCGGTAGGCACCGCTTGTGTGACGGCGACATGTGGCTTGGTGTCAAACCGCGTGACGGTGACGGTCATAAAGGGCATACCTGCAACAGTCGCTGTGAGTAGCGATGTTGATGAAGTCTTCGTGCAGGATGTCGGTAAGACGCCAACTGAGGCGACCCTCACAGTAACCGTTCGTGATGCCAACAACGCACCAGTTAGTGGTGTTCCAGTCTTCCTTACGACGACGCTCGGTAGCGTCACATCAAGTGTCACAACCGATGCACAAGGCAAAGCCACAGCCAAGTTCGTGAGCGGTTTGCAATCTGGAAACGCCACCATAACGGTGCAGGCTGGGAATGTTGTGGCAAACCTGACGATAAAGGTGAGACCGGGTCCGCCTGAGTTTGTCATGTTGAATGCGACGCCAAATGTGATACTCGCAGATGGTGTCAGCACCGCAAGCCTGCAAGCAACAGTGCTCGATAAGAACAGGAACGCCGTTGAGGATGGGACGCAAGTGACATTTACAGCGACTGCAGGCACTGTGGTCGGTAGCCCTGCAACAACAGTGAACGGGCAGGCAAGTGCTACATTGCGTTCGTCAACAACAGAAACGAATGTGACTGTGACAGCCACAGCAAATGGGAAGAGCGATAGCACGACTGTGCGCTTTAGTAAAGTCGAGCCAGCAACTATACAGCTCACAGCCCAACCGAGTTCGCTCAGCGTGAAGGACATCGCCGGGCGCCCTACAAAGAGCACTGTGACAGTGATAGTGCTTGACGCACAAGGAAGAAGGGTCGTCAACGGAACTCCAGTTGTTTTAAGCACAAGCAAAGGTATGTTCACTCAAAGCGGTTCCGACATATACGAGGCAACGACAAGCAATGGGCAGGTTGTAGCAACGCTTGATGTGAGTAATGAGACAGAGAGCGGTATCGCGCTTGTGCGAGCTGAATCAGGCAAAGCTACAGCGTCGTTGAGCATCCCGGTTGAGCCTGGACCACCAGAACAGATAACGCTAACTGCGATGCCAAGTTCAATACCAGCTGATGGAGTTAGCGCATGCACGCTTGTGGCGAAGGTGATAGACAAATATGGCAACCCGATACCGAATCAACCTGTCACATTCACAGCCACGAAGGGTAGCATCAACCCGACTACCGCGACAACGAATGTTTTCGGCACAGCCACTGCAACTCTCACAAGCATACCAAGTAGCACTTCCATCGCTGTTCAAGTGACGGCACAAAGCGCCAATAAGACAGCAACATTTGTGGTTACATTCACCCCAGCTCTCCCAGCAGCTATAACGCTGACTGCAAATCCGCCGTCAATACCTGCCGATGGGACTGCCTCAACGATCACTGCTGTCGTTAGGGATGCAAATGGCAATCCAGTCCCAGACGGCACTGAGGTTGTGTTCGTGACTGACTTCGGTGAGTTTACGGTTGGCTCAATGGAGCAAAGGGTTACGACGACAAACGGGCAAGCTGTGGTCATGCTACGCTCAAGGTCTGGGCTTGCTGGGACAGCACATGTGAGCGCAACTTCAGGAAACATCATCCAAACAGTAGCGGTGGACATAACTGCGGGAGCTCCAGCTTCAATTGAGCTTACGGCAACGCCACAGAAAGTGCCAGCCGATAACCAATCTGTGGCAATGGTGCGCGCCGAAGTGAGGGACGCTCGCGATAACCCCGTGCCGTTTGTGACAGTCACATTCAGCACAACGCTTGGAACATTCACCAACGCTCAAGTTCCAACGAACAATGAGGGTGTTGCGATAACTCAGATACGAAGCAACAAGGTTGGCGTTGCAAACATAACCGCAGTTGCTGGAGCTGTTAGCAGTGCCACAGTCCAAGTTGAATTTGTAACGCCAACGGCAACGATACAGCTAACAGCGAAGCCGACCACGATAAAAGCCGATGGCGGTCAGGCGCTGATAACGGCAACCGTTATGGATGGTTTTGGCAAGCCAGTGCCAGATGGCACAACGGTCAGGTTTAGCATACCAAGCTCGCAACACGGCAGATTGCAACCAGATACCGATGCTAACCCAATAGCAGAGTCAGTAAGGACAGCGAACGGGCAGGCATCTATCACGCTCGTTGGGAGCAAACAAGTTCCACCTCCGGGCACATGTCCTGTGACAGCTGAAGCTACCACGCAAACTGGCATCGTGCGCGCAACCGTCCAAGTGATACTGGCTAAGGAGCCTAATAGAATAACTCTGACTGCTAATCCAAGCTCAATAGTAGCCAACGGGACAAGCACTTCGCAAATACGAGCATTGGTGGTTGACGAAAACAACCACGCTGTCGCCGATGGAACGCCGATCAAGTGGCAAACAACAGCTGGTAGGATTGATGCTCAAAGCACAACCGTGAACGGTGAGGCATGGGCAACTCTGACAAGTAGCCCAGTGCCACAGGCACAACCAGTTAAAGTGACTGCGTTCTATGACGCAAACGACAATAACGCTCTTGATGCAGGTGAGGCATCCGGGACTGTGGAAGTCATCTTCAGTGCAGGTCCTGCAGCATCGCTTACGCTCACTGCAACTCCACAAACTCAATCTGCGGACGGCGTCAGCGTGGTGCAGTTGAAGGCAACAGTTAAGGACGAACTTGGCAACCCAGTGGCTGATGGAACTGCGGTCATCTTCAACACTAACCTCGGAACATTCGTTGGCGCACCAGCACCGGGGACAACATATCCAACGAGCACGGTCAACGGTGAAGCGAGCGCATCGCTGATCAGCAACAGGACTGGACTTGCAACAGTTACAGTTCAAGTTGGTCTTCTCGCAAGGCAGATTGTTGTTAGCTTCAAGCCCAGTCAACCCGCTTCAATCACGCTCTCAATCGTCCCCGATGTGGTCTTCCCAGAGGATAAGCGTGAGGCTCTGATAACGGCGACCGTCCTTGATAGGCTCGGCAACCCAGTTGAGGATGGAACAAGAGTAGAGTTCACAGTCACAGCGCCAGATGGAATCGACTACACAGCAAACCTGAAGAAACTTGATGGGACATGGAACAACATAGTCAACACAGTGAGCGGGTTGGCTCAAATTAAGCTTGTGCGCAACTCAAAGAACGATGTGGGTGTTTACACGGTTCGTGCGAATGTGCTTTCAAACGGCGGTGTGCTCGCCTCAGCACTTTCGCAGGTCAGGTTCGCCGGTGAACCGGCACTGCTCACGATAACCGCTAACCCGACAACAATAGTCGCAGATGGAAGGTCAACATCAACGATCACAGTTACAGCAAGGGACATCTTGAACATGCCAGTAGCCGATGGGACGGTCATTAACTTCATCACAACACAAGGCTCCATAACCGCCACTGGCAGGACGGTTGATGGGCAGACAACCGCTATACTGACAAGCTCAATGCAACCTACACCAGCAGGTGGCGCTGCAGTTGTAACAGCATGGTATGATGCGGACGGAGACAGGATGCCAAGTTATGGCTTTGAACCGATAGCGAAGGTGAGCGTTGTCTTTACCACAGGCGCCCCAGCAAGGGTGTTGTTGAGTGCTGACCCAACGAAGTTGGTGGCTGACGGTGTGAGCACTTCCAAGCTTGTCGCGAATGTCAGGGATGCGCTTGACCGACCCATCGCCGATGGAACGCCAGTCACATTTACGACGACGCTTGGCACATTCCCGAACGGTCAACAAACATTTGTCGCTACCACGAGCAATGGGCAGGCAAGCACCATACTCACAAGCCCAAGGACACCCGGAAGGACGGAAGTGGTAGCAACAGTTGCAGGCATACAAAGCGAAAGGGTGGCGATGCTGTTTACTCCGGGTGAGCCTGCCTCAATAAGGCTCAGCGCATCCTTGCAACGCCTCAAAGCAGGAACTAATATGACAACATTGCTCACAGCGGATGTGCGTGATGCCAACGGTAACGCGGTAGCTGATGGCACTAAGGTAACATTTGAGGTAGCCGGGACAAGCCGATTCATACCAGGGATGGTGTCACAAACTACTGCCACGACGGTCAACGGCATTGCTATCGCGACTTTGCGTGGCGATAGCACCAATCTCAATCCGCGCCGTGAAGTGGTGACAGCGAGCGCTACAACAACCACTGGTAAAGTTAGCGCCACAACTGAGATAGTATTCGTTGGATTGCCGTTCAGCATAATCGTCTCGGCGATGCCTGTCACTTTGACTGCTGACGGCAATGCGACATCTCAGATAAGGGCAACACTCTACGATGCCCTTGGAAATACAGTCTACGATGGCACACCAGTTGAGTGGACTCTGACACCGACTCCAAGCACCATCAACCCGACATTGGTAACAGCGCAAAGTAGCACACAGGGAGGCGTTGTGACTGCTACTTTGAAGGCACCGAATCGCCCAGGGAGCGCAGCGATAACGATTAAAGCGCTCGAGCGAGACAGCAGACTACCAGACCCGCTCACAGGCTTAGTCACCATCCAGTTCCTTGAGAACGCCGTCGGGAGGATTGAAGTGACTGCAGAGCCACCAGAGATTGATGTGCTCGGTGTGAATGGCACTGAATCAACGACGATCACAGCCAGAGTTTATGATGTGGCTGGCAACCCTGTCCCTGATGGGACGATCGTCAACTTCAGCACAACGAGGGGAACAATTGAGCGTGCAAAGCCAACGCAAGGCGGAGTCGCCGTAGCAACTCTCACGAGTGATCCAACTGCTGATAACAATGTCATAGTTACAGCGCAAGTTGGAACCGTTGTAGGTCAAACGACGGTCAAGTTCAGACCAGGTCCTGCAAAGCAGATAATGGTGTCTGCATCACCGAACCGCTTGATCGCAAACGGTAGAAGCCAGAGCGCCATCGTGGCGAGGGTTGAAGATGTGAACGGTAACCCCGTGGCTGATGCAACTCCGCTGTGGTTCTTCGCAACACAGGATAACTTGCAACCGGGCACATTCATTGGAGGCACATATGACACAACACAGAACAGGGCGCAAGTGAGAGTGTTCACACAAGGTGGGATTGCAACTGCGGTTCTGCGCTCAAGCACAACAGCAGGCACTGTCACAATCACTGCAATGGCGTTTAAGATCACAGATAACACAACTGATCCGAACAACTTACCATCGCCACAAGCTACTGGAAGCACGCAGGTCGTTTACGAGGGCAGTGTCCCAGCGAGCGTGCAAGTAACTGTAGAGCCAAGCCAAATCTATGTCAGCGGTGTAGGTCTTGAGCCATCATGGGCAACCATCACAGCGAGAGTTCTGGACAAGAATGGTGTGCCAGTTGAGGGTGGCAGTGCTACATTCTCAATCGCAGCCAACCAAGGCACGCTCACCGATGAGTATGGAAACGATAACGATGGTTCTCCAACAACTGAAACAGTCCCAATAGGCGTAGGTATAAACGCAGGTATAGCGAAGGCTCGCTTAACATCTGGAAGATATGCAGGCACTGTCACGATAACAGTCACAGCAACTAAAGCTGGTGTCACTGAAAGTGGCATCGGGAGCATAACATACTTGCCTGGACCAGTGAATACGGTTGTGTGCTTCGCCAGCCCAACTGAGATACCAGCTGATGGCACATCGGTGACAACGATATGGGCAATAGTGCGTGATACATACGGTAACCCGATACCTTCGATCAAGGTCACCTTCACAAGCGACAAAGGCACAATAACAGCACCAGAGTCAGTCACTAACGCAAACGGCATTGCTACGACGATACTGCGCAGTGTAGCGAGCGATAAGACAGTGGTTGCAAATGTCACCTGCAGAGCAGGTGAGAAGTCTGGCACTACGCAAGTGACATTCAGCAGTGTCCTTGCTGACACTGTAACGCTTTCTGCGGTCCCGACGAGCATACCTGCTGACGATGGTCAAAGCGCTATGACGATAACAGCAACGGTTACTGCAAGAGGTCAGCCGGTGCCAGATGGAACTGTCGTTACATTCTCGGTGTCCGCTGGAACGATAGACAGTGCTCAAACGCCCGATGAAGATCCAGCCACCTCTGGCTGGCAAAGGAAGACAGTGCAAGGTATGGCTATACTCAGGTTGAAGAGCGGAAGGGTCGCAGGTCCTGTGTTCATAACAGCTGTCTCTGGAGTTGCAGCAGCGAACTTGCAAGTGACATTCTCACCGGGAGCGCCTGATGAAGCACAGTGCACGATCAGCCCTAACCCATCCACAATACCTGCTGATGGCACAACACCATCAACGATAACGGTGACAGTGCTTGATAAGTTCCAGAACCCGATACCTGGCATTGTTGTCAACTTCACAGCAGTTGGCGGTAATGTCAACCCGGCTCAATCAAAGACGAACGCACAAGGCATAGCTACAACGCAATTTACGAGCACAACTCAAGGGCAAGCGACTGTTACGGCGAGCTTTGGTGGCATAGTCAAGAGTGTGAATGTGACGGTTGAGGCTGCGCCAGTCGCCTCAATAACGCTTAGCTTCAGCGTCCCCAACCTTTATGTCACTGGTGTGAAGGTTAACGGGCAACAGGTAGGGACGACTCCAGCACTTCCAACAGAGGGCACTGTAACGGCGACTGTTAGGGATGTGAACGGTAACCCAGTTGGAGCTGGCATAGTTGTGGCATTCAGCACGACGCTTGGAACGATTGAAGCGTCTGCAACGACGACTGCAGGTGGCTCAGCACAGGTCAAGCTCAGCTCTGGCATCGTTGCAGGAACAGCGAGGGTAACAGCAACAGTTGGGGCTGTCAGAGGGACAATTGATGTCCCGATATTGCCCGGCGACCCAGCCTCAATAATGGTTAGCGCCGTCCCAACGGTGATACCAGCGGATGGGAAGAGCACCGCAGAGATCACCGCAACTGTAAGAGACGCAAACAACAACCCAGTTAAAGATGGCACGACGATTGAATTCTTCAGCAGAGATACAAAGGTTGGCTATCCGCCAGCTGCTGGAGATCCGCCAGGCAACCCGATGGGCACGATAACTGCTAAGGCGGATACAATGAACGGCATAGCTAAAGCAACGCTTGTTAGCAAGTCAAGCACAGTCCCGCTTATTGCGTATGTTTCGGCGAGGGCGAGGGTTGGTGCACAGTATGTCTACAGTGACAGTATACCAGGCAATGCTACACTTGACCCACTTGAAGTGACATTTGAGCCAGTAGCTGCAGCAACACTAACATTGAGCGCCCAGCCATCAAAGATTTATGTCAGTGGTGTTGGCTTGATACCGACTACATCTATCATCACAGCGCAGGTGCTCGATGCAGCTGGCAACCCAGTCCCAGATGGGACTGTAGTCCACTGGATGACTGACAGGGGCGCTTTGCAAGACCCAGATAGTGGCTTGCCAACGAACACAACGACAACCGTTGGCGGTGTGGCGAAGATTCAGCTTGCCAGCGGTCCGATAGCTGGCTTGGCAACCGTTACGGCAACAATAAGAGACCCGAACAACAACCCGATAGTTTCACAGTCAACACAGGTTCAATTCCTTCCCGGCTTGCCAGCACCATATCCACACTCAACGATATCCGCAAACCCAGTAACGATATCAGGCAACGGGCTGTCAACATCAACGATAGCTGTTACGCTTAGAGACGCAAACGATAACCCAGTAGTTGATGGGACGAAAGTTGCGTTTGTAACAAATCATGGCTCAATACAGCTCGCGAAAGGCTACGAGCAAGGGACTGTTGGCGGAGTTTCAATGGCGGTCTTGACAAGCGAGGTTGTGGCTACTGACACGGATGCGTATGTCAAAGCGAATGCACCTGCAGGCTCTCCATTCTTCATTGGAACAGACATTGATGGCTCACAACTCGGTGGACAGCACTGCATTGTCACAATGGTGAAGAGCATACCGACAACCATTTCCGCATCAATAGACAAAAGCAGGCTCACGCCAGATGGCGTATCAACTGCAACCATAACGGTGCGGGTGGCTGACCAATTCGGCTTGCCAGTGCCAGATGGAACTGTGATTGACTTCACTACCAACCTTGGCTCCGTAACCACTCCAAGCGTGACCAAGAATGGAATTGCAACCGCAGTTTATACGGCAGGGACAACACCCGGAATCGCTGTCATAAACATTTCCGTCCACGACTACCCGCACATCAACACTGGCTTGAATGTTTACCTGCCGGGCGGCGTCACGCAGATATTGATCGGCTACAACCCAGCGGTAATCTACGAGCCAAGCATTTGGGCTGATGGTGTTGATAGGCAACAAATTGTCGCAGTCTGCGTTGACAGGTTTGGCAACCCAGTTAATGAGGTCGAGATTATCTGGACAACAACTGCTGGCTCAATCACACCGGCAGTAGACAAAACAGGACGAAGGACAGTGAGTGGCTTCCGAGGCGGCGCCCAAACAGTTGAAGGTGCTTCAATTGCAACGCTTGTCTCACAACGCTCCGTTGCAGGTCTGACTGCAACAGTAACGGCAATAGTTCCAAACGGTGAGACGGGCGTGGTTATGGCGTCAACTTATGTTGGCTTCACTGGCGTGCCAACGCAGGTTGATTGGGAGTGGCTCAATACAAGGACATGGCTCTACAATGAGCCAGTTGCAATTTATAGTCCAGCTCCCCCCGCTACGCAGATCTATATCCGCGTCCGTGTAAGAGACCAAAACGGTGTTAATGTCCCAGATGGCACAACAGTGACATTTAGCCTCGTCAACCAGCAAGGTGGTGATGGTGGAAGCCTTTCAAACGCCACACAAACGACAAGCAATGGCTGTACACATCCATGGCCACACTACAACGAAGGTTGGGACACTGCTGCAACAATAAGTGGTGGAACTCCAGGAAGATACTGGAGAACACAAGTTCAAGCAACCGTCTCAACACCATTCGGCTCACTTACATTCACAGCGCCCGGATGGTTCGGGCATGATTAACAAACTTTTGGCAAACGCTCGTTCAACATAGCCGTCTAACTAAAGTGGGTCTGGAAGCGTGCAGTCAAAGGAGGTGCTTTAAATGAGCGCGTTTGCACAGGCGTTGAGGCGCGGAAATAAGTTTGCGAGGCTCTCAATAACTCTCATGATTGCATTTGCTGTTGCCTTATCTGGAGTTGGGATGAAGCTTTACTTGGCGAAGGCTCAAGGCGTCCCAAGAGTGACTTCAATTAAGCCAAAGATAACCTCGGTTGAGCGCTATGATGGAAAGCCCGGTCCACCACCAACTGAGACGAGGCTGAATTGGGGTAGCACCACAGAGGGCATCGTCAGGTTCGTCATCAAGGGTTCAAATCTT
>JBGOEK010000018.1:0-44557 GCA_041537945.1 Candidatus Thermosaccharophagus yellowstonensis | reverse complement strand
GTTGCATCATCAAAGCTGCATCTGCAGGCGTAGCTATCCCTCCCGCTGCAAAGTTAGGAAGACGATGCTTATCTATGTGATGCATTTCGTCTGCTGGCGTTAAGACCTCGCCCTCGTCAATGAAGTCAACTTCAAGCCATCTTCACACCCAAGTAACCCATCCTTCCCTCGTTGTAAGACTACTACTATCTTCGCTGAACTGTTGCCCACTCGTCTTGAACCTTATCTCCACTTTACCGTGTTCCACTTCGAGTTAGTAAGCTCTATCGCTTGATTGGGACTTCGACTTTCATAAGCTCCAATGCTTTCTCGTCGGGCAATGTTTTGGGGCGTTTGTAGAGGAGGCGCACAATCGCAACTTTGCCTTTGCCGTTGAGTGGGTATGCTAATGTGAGCTTCTCGCCGGGCGACAGGCGTGTATCTTTGCCACCGCTCTCGCGCTCGTCAGAGAGCACATGCTTAAACGAGAGCACCAGCTTATCACCATCGTAGATTGAAACATCAACAACAGCCGAACTCACATTGAAGCCCGTTGGGAATTTGTGTCCGACTTGGATGCTACTCAGTGTCACCGTAAGCTTATCTTCTTCGACTGATGCTTCAAGTTTGATTGCTTGCCGAACGAAATCCAAATCCTCAGCGCCACTGAATGTATGTCTCCGTGAAACCCTGACTGGATACTTTTTCTCAACCGTTGCTATTTCGGCGATGGTTCTTTCAACCTTTGGCATGTGGCAGTCAATGCAGGCAGTTGGATCGCTTCCCCATTTGCTCTTTTTGAATTCGTCAACCGTCCCAAACTTCGCATGACAGCTTGCGCACATCTCCACTGTGCCGAGTTTATCGCTGCGGACATTCTCATGGAACTCGCGCTCAATTTCATACGGACCATGCATTGCGCCCTTTATGTCGGCGTGGCAGGTGGCGCAATCAACCCCACCTTCCCTTGTTCTTTCCCTCAGCTTCGGCTCATTCCCATAGCCTGTATCAAGCAAACGCTCAGGCGCATGACAGTGCAAACACTCTTCACGCTCATACTCGTTGCTCATCTCTTTGAAAAGTTCGCTTATCCATGCCCTCGCATGCGGGGATTTAAGCCACTCATCGGCATGTTGCTTATGACAGATTTGGCATGTGCCTCTTATCGGTATCTTCGGTGCTTTGCCCTGCTGTGCGGTCACAAGCGACAAAAAAATAACCGCCACACATAAGCAAACCACAACCCCCCACTGTCTCCACCGCATTTTCTCAGCTTCACCTCCAACACTGTGTTCAATGATCAACCATAGGCAACGCTGTTAGGCAAGCTCTGAGCAAACCTTTTTTATGAACTCAAGCGACTTGCGTATTCCCGGTATCGGGTTATCTGGTTCAAGCTCATACTCAAGTGCGATGTAGCCTTTGAAGCCAACTTCCTTGAGCGCTTTGAAGAAGCCTTTGATGTCAAGGACGCCAGTGCCGACGATGACATCGTGCTTCTTTTCGTTCACATCTTTCAAGTGAACACCGTGCAACCTCTCCTTGAACACATGGACTGCCTTAACGATGTCATCGCCAGCCCTTGCCAAGTGCCCCGTGTCAAGGCATATGCCGACTTTAGTGCTGTGTCCTTCAATAGCCTTTCGCATAACCTCGATTGTGTTCCAACGATGCCCCGGTCCGTGATTGTGTATGCCAACAGCAACACCGTATTCCTCGGTCAGCTTATCGAGCAAGTTAAAGCTATCTGGATCTGGGTCTGCAGAGAGGACTTCAATTCCCATTGCTTTGGCGAATTCAAAGAGCCCTCTCATTGCCTTCTCGTCTTTCGTCAAGCGCACAACGCCGTAGGCGACGAGTGTCAACCCATGCCTTTTAAGCACCTCTTTTGCATCCTCGACTATGTCCATTCGTGATGGCAGATGTGCTGGGAAAGCCTCAACATACTTGAGCCCAAGCTCAGCTATCATAGCTGCAGCCTCTTCGGCGCCGAACTTGCGCAGAGAATAACTTTGCAACCCAACACGAAAACCACAATACGGTTCAACAGCCTCGGCGCTTTCCCCAGCATGAGTGAGCGCTGAAAGGAATGTGCCACCGAGGGTCAACCCAGCTGCACATTGCAGAGCACCCCCAATGAAGCAACGCCTCGTGACAACGCACTTGCTCAACATGCCTTCTCACCCCCTCTTCGTTTGATCCTGCTCAATGAGATTTCCGCAACTGCAACGAAGTTGCAACATTTATCGCACCGACTTTGAATGCGCTCACGCTCAAAGGACTGGTAGCTCCTTTGGCTTTTGTGCTCTTGTGAGCACCTCGTGCCCGTCCTGTTTCACCAGAACCATGTCTTCAATCCTAACGCCACCAAACCCTTCAAAGTAAATTCCGGGCTCAACCGTGATTACACAGCCAGCACGCAACTGCCCACCCTTTCCTTTCGGGCTTGGTAACTCGTGTATTTCCAAGCCGACGCCATGTCCTATGCTATGTTTGAAATAGCGTTCAACGCCTCTTGCGCGCAGTTTGCGTCTCGCAAGCGACTCAATTTGCTTCATCGTCCTATTTGGCTTCACGCCCTCAATCGCCGTAAGCTGTGCCTCAAGGACCGCAGAGTATGCGTCACGCTGTCTTTTGTTCGCTTTCCCAACAGCCACCGTGCGTGTTATGTCCGAGTGGTAACCTGAGAAGACAGCGCCCAAGTCAATAACTACAAGTTCGCCAGCTTCGATAGTTTTCTCGGAGGCTTCGCCGTGCGCCATCGCGCTCCTGTATCCAGATGCGATGATGAGTTTGAAAGCCACATCCTCAGCGCCACTCGATTTGATGAACCGCTCAACCTCAATTGCAACATCTCGCTCACGGACGCCGGGGCGTATCAATGAGAGGGCATACTCAAGAGCATCGCTCGCAATCGCAGAAGCCTTCCTTAGCAGTTCGATCTCCTCGTCGTCCTTGACCGCTCTCATCTGCTCAACCACGCCCGTAAGCTTATGCACCTTGATGCCACGAATCAAATCGCACAGCTTATCAAACTGCGCAACGCTCATGCGCTCAGCTTCGATGCCCAAGCGCCTGACACCGTATCGGTTGAGCAACTTCGCAGCTACTTCAATGTAGCCCTTCCTGCGAGGAGTTATGCGCACCTTTGCCACTTTCACTTCTTCGTGTGCTTGCGCATCGTATCTGCCATCGGTGATGAACACGCTCTCATCGTGGCAAACTAAAAGGACACCCGATGCACGAGTGCCGATGAGGTATCGTATGTTAGGCGCATGCGTGACGAGCATGCCATCAACCCCCGCCTCACGCATCGCTTCTCTCAAGCTGTCAAGCCTCTTCTCGTATGCCGTGCTCATCTTCCACCACCCTCCTTAGCCTCGGTTAGAAGCGCAACAGCAGCACGCAAGGCAAGCAAATAGCTGTGTATGCCGAAACCGCATATCTGCCCAACTGCTATCGGGGCAATGAGCGATTTGTGTCTGAACGGTTCTCTCGCATGGATGTTCGTAAGGTGGACTTCAATGACAGGCAGACCGACAGCTTTCAAAGCATCATGCAGTGCTATCGAGTAGTGTGTTAATGCTCCAGCGTTGATGATGATCAAGTCAGCCCAAGTGCGCGATTCGTGAATGGCATCTATCAACTCACCCTCATGGTTGCTTTGGAACGAGCGCACTTCGACACCGAGTTCGTCGGCGAGCTCTTTCAACCTCCTATCGATTTCGCTGAGCGTCAAAGAACCATAAACTGATGGCTCTCGCACTCCAAGCAAGTTCAAGTTAGGTCCGTGAAATACCGCGATTGTTATCTTGCGTTTGCTCCCACAGGCTTTCGCCGACACCCCTTTCGTCTTACTCTTCCTCATGCCCTCCATCACCTTCCATAAACTTCTCATGCTCAATTTCTGGCGCAAGCTCAAGCGCTCTCTTCCTCGCCTTCTTTGCCCCCTCAAAGTCGCCCAAGCGTTCCTTGACTAATGCAAAGTATGCATACGCTCGAGCGAGCTCGCTTTCAACTTTTATCCTCGTTGCAACAACAGCCTCACCCATCTGCGGGTGAAAGAAACCGAGGTAGCTTTCCCCGAGCGCTATCGCAAGCTCTAAATCTTCGGCGAGCTTTGAGAGTTCCTTCTCGCTCAACTTCCCTTGTAGTTTCAACGACGCCATTCTCACCGAAGCTGTCAGCGCATTGACATCTGTTGGAGCATCGATAGCCGTGTATCGCCCATACGGTGAGCGCATGAGCTCTACGACTCGTTCATAAAGCATTAAAGCCTTTCCCTTGTCGCCGATGGACTCATAGAGGTGTGCAAGTTCGCACATCCCCAGAGTATCATGCGGATTGACGCTGAGCGCCTCATTGTAAGCTTTGATTGCCTTTGAGCGCTCACCGAGTGCAATGTAAGCACGAGCGAGTGCATGGTAGTTTGCAGCCCTTGTCGGTTGAAGCCTTACAGCGATGAGAGCCTCCTTAAGCGCTCTCTTGCGCTCCTTAGGTTCGGGTAATGAGAGGAGCGCGTTTGCGAGCGCTACTCTATGACGGGCATTCAAAGGCTCCCACGAAATGGCTTTCTCAAACGCCTCAGTCGCAGAGAACACATCCCCAGCCCTCCGCCCGGAAAGCACATGGAAAGTGGCAACGATATGAGTGAGCGAAATGAAACTGCATAAAATCAGAGCAAGCACAGCTAAGCCCTTCAAAGCAAGCTTCTTCCAGCCCATTCCGTGTAGCCATGATGTGAGGGGCTCAAACTTGTCTTGATGAATTTGTGATTGGCTTCTCAGTTCACCAACACGCATAGCCATCGTGTAGCCGAGCAGTAGGGCGAATGTCAGCCTCGTTGCTGGAACATACCAAGTGAAATCAACGAGGTTGTGGATGAGAAATGACACGACGCTACATATGCTTCCGATGATGAGCACGCTCTCGGCTTGTGCGCATTGCCTCATCAGTCTGATTGAGTGGCGCATCCAGAACACGATGAAAAGGATAAAAACGATGAGGGCGAAAAAGCCGCACTCGGAGGCGATCTGCAAAAACGAGTTGTGAGCTGTGTAGGTTGGACCGACGCTCGTAAACTTCGGATAGGCAAGGTAGAAAGTTCCTATACCGCTACCGTTTATCGGGTTGGCGATAGCTATTTTGAGTGCGGCTTCCCAAACGAAGATGCGAAAAAGCCACGAATGCAACTGTGTCCCAAAAGCCGAAACGATGCGTTGGCGAAGCGTGGGCATGATGATTGAGCCTAAAACAAGTAGCGTGATGCAGGAGAGCAAGAGCCACACATCGTAGCGTCTTCGCTGAAAGCGCGCAAACAGCAGAAGTGAGAAGAGAAGCACCGAGATGAGCAATGCCATGAATGCGCCCTTCGAACCAGTCACCGCTATCGCGATGGCACAAATGAGGCTTATGAGAGCGCCAACCACCTTTAGCAAACCTTGCCTTAGATGCTTCGTTAAAGAGAGCATCACAGGGAGACACATCGCAAGATAACCGCCAAGCAAGTTTGGGTTCTGGAACGTTCCAAAGGCGCGCCACTCCTTGAGACCAACTGCATGTGAAAAAGCATACTCACGCAGTGCGAGCAAGCTCTCAACATAGCCTGCGAGCGATATAACGAGGGGCAGGAGAAAAGCGAACGGAGCTTCGATAGACGAAACGATGAAAAAGACAATCGCAAAAGAGACGGTGTTAAGCAGTTCGAGGATGCTCTCCCAAACTGAGATCGAGCCGACACAGCTTGCAACACAGGACAGAAGGAATAGGACGAGCAAAGCGAAAACCGCCTTGCCTACACTGTCATTTGTTTTGCGCTTGATGCGAGCTTCGTCGGTAAGCAACAGATACACCAGTGCCACAAGGAAGACTATGAGATTCGCCATAGCTGGTGTGCGCATCGGATGCAACTCCAATGTCGGTAGCTCAGGGAATGACCAAACGAAAGGGGACAATGCTACAACGACAGCGATGGCAAATAGAGCGAAGATGCTTGAGCGAGCGGTGGTTGAAGTGCTTTGCCTCGTTGCCTTCCTCTGTTTACCTTTAACCTGAGCGCCATGAAAGCGCATTTTTGAGCCATCGCCTCCACTTGAGCGCCATCCGCAAGACAGCCACCTTGCTTAGAACGCCAACCAACCTGATGCCAACTCCGAGGACAACTATGGGGGCAAATATCGGTGGCAAGATGGGCATGTAGTTTTTGAAGTAGAAGCGTAGCATGCTCTTATGCCGTTGGAGAAGCATCGGCACAAAAAGTTGATCACTGCTCCTTCCGATGGCATGCGTGATGACGGAAGTTGGGACATAGAAGACCTTAAAGCCAGCCTTGCGCATGCGCCAACACCAATCCACATCCTCACAATACATGAAGTAGCCTTCATCGAGCAAACCAACGGTTTCAATCGCTTCTCTGCGAACGATCATGGCTGCGCCCGAGACCCAATCAACTTCCATCGGTTCATCGTGGCTATGATTTGAAAGCAAGTAGCGTTTGACTGCTTTGGAAGACGGGAACAGCTTCTCAAGCGGTGTGCGCCTCAAAAGCCCAACGAGCATCGTCGGGAAAGTTCTACACGAGTATTGGATTGTGCCATCCAAGTTGAGCAGTTTCGGACCAGCGACCGCAACGCACTTGTGGCTGTCCATGAACCGAACGAGTTCATCTATCGCACCTTCATGAAGGATTGTGTCTGGGTTGAGCAACATGATGTATCGTCCAGATGAGACACGGATCGCTTGATTGCATGCAGTTGCATAGCCAACATTCCTTTTGTTCGCTATGAGCTTCACCCAAGGGTATTTAGTGCGCACAAGCTCTGGGCTACCATCAATGGAGGCGTTGTCAACGACGATCACCTCGTATGAGACCGAGGAGACCGCTCTTCCAAGTGAAGCAATGCACGCATCGAGATCGTCCTTCGTGTTGAAGTTGACGATGCAGATCGAAACATCGACTTCCTTGCTGGGAGGCGGGAGAATCTTCGCATTACACATTAGCCCTTCCCCCGTTAGCTCCTTCTCCCGTTCGCTCCTCCTCTGCAACTTCTGGTAGTTCAACATCTTCAAGTAGCATTATCGGTATGCCGTTCCATATCCTGTATTGCCTTCCACAGCCTTCGCACAGAAGGTGTGTTTCGTCATCCGAGATTTTGACCTCGCACTTGCAAGCTGGGCACACAAGATAGCTTAAGATGTTGCGCAAGCGGTTTACACTTCCCATCTGACATCGCCTCTCGTGGTTCATTCTAACGCATGAGGGTGTTTCGCCCGTGATTACGATGAGCGCTAAAATGTGTTGATGACTAAACGAGCTTGCGATGCGGGAGAGGAGACGCAAATGAGCGTGCAACAGGTCATCCTGAAGAGGTCAGATGGCAGGGCTCCAAATCAGATGCGACCCGTAAAGCTACATCGTGGTTGGATAAAGTTTGCCGACGGCTCATGCTTGATTGAGGTAGGGAACACGAGGGTTGTTTGCACTGCAACGATAACGGATAAAGTCCCACCGTTCCTTGCGGGGAGCAAGACTGGCTGGATAACAGCCGAGTATGGGATGATACCGAGGTCTGGCGTGCAGAGGAGCGAGCGTGAATCTAAGCGTGGGAGACCGCATGAGCGTTCCATTGAGATCGGACGCATCATCGGGCGCGCTTTAAGGGCAGCAGTTGACTTGTCGGCACTCGGCGAGCGCACCATCATCATCGACTGCGATGTGCTCCAAAGCGATGGCGGGACAAGAACTGCAGCTATAACTGGTGGCTTTGTGGCGCTCGTTGAAGCGCTCCACAAGATGAGGGAGCAAAACCTGTTGCAGAGCAAAACTTTACCTCTGTTTGGCTTCTTGGCAGCGATAAGTGTCGGCATCGTCGATAGGGTTGAAATGCTTGACTTGAACTATGAAGAGGACGCACGCTCTTCAGTTGACATGAATGTGGCTATGCTTGAGGGCGGTAAGTTCGTTGAAATACAAGCCACCGCCGAGGGCACACCATTCACACACGAACAGCTTTTCCGTCTCCTATCGCTCGCGAGGGCAGGAATTGAAAAGCTGTTTGAACTGCAAAGGGAGGTGCTAAAGGACATCGTCTGAAACTGAGCGCCTCTACTTGCGAGGGATTGAAAGCATGCTATCTTCCTTTCGCCCTTTGGCGCGCAAGCTTTATGATGCGCTCATACTTCTCGTTTGCGTATGATGCCCACTTAGCTTCATACCTGCTCGGTAAGGTTTTATCCTTCGTCCAAGCTCGGCTCAACTTCATAGCCTCTGACTCGCTCAATGGGACTTGCGTGAAAAGCTTGAGTAGATCGGTCGGCATGCCAGCTTCAATCAACGCTGAGAACGCCTCTCTTAGCTTGTCGTGCGCATCAACGAAAAGCGCCCCGATAAGGCTGTTTAGCAGTTCCCATCTTTGAGCGCCAAGCCTCGCGTCGTAGCGCATGCTTGTGCGCCATTCAAACGGGTTAACCGTAACTACAGCTTTCCCTTTTAGCTCATCGTAGAGCTGTGGCAATACGCACATCCTCGCAAGCGTGAACTCCTTTGGACCTCCTTCCACGCCCTTCGGGAGCATCCACAGCTTTTGCG
The DNA here is from genome assembly GCA_041537945.1 of Candidatus Thermosaccharophagus yellowstonensis. Taxonomy (GTDB): domain Bacteria; phylum Armatimonadota; class Fervidibacteria; order Fervidibacterales; family Thermosaccharophagaceae; genus Thermosaccharophagus; species Thermosaccharophagus yellowstonensis. Next base: position 35,991 of record JBGOEK010000018.1, on the reverse strand, counting down.
CCTCAGGCGATAAAACGAAATCGATGAACGCTTGAGCCAGCTTTATGTTTGGAGCGCCTTTGAGTATGGCGATGCAGTCTGGGTTGATCACCGTCATGTCCTTCGGGTAGACGAAGCCAAGTATGTCTCCACCAACTTCGGCTATCTTTGACCATGCGTAAAAGTCAATTGATGGTGCACACGCAGCTTGTCCGTTTGCGACATTCTCAATCGGCTCCTGCGCACCACGGTTGTATGCCCTTGAGTTGCCAGAGAGCATCGCTATGACCTCAAAACCCTTCTGCCAGCCATACGCTTGAAGGATTATCTCAAACATCATGTGGGCAACACCGCTTTGCCTTGGGTCTGTCAGCTCAATCCAATCGTGAAACCTTATGTCAGCAAGGTCAGCCCACTCCTTAGGTTCTGGGAGCCCGCGCTCTTTAAGCACAACCTTGTTGAAGAATATACCGAAGCCAGAGAGAGCAGTCCCGAACCAGAAATATTCGTCGTCGTAAAGCGGTATACCTGCGATGTGCTTCGGTATGCGCTTAAGGATTTCCTCTGGGGGCTTATACGGCAAGAGTAAGCCTTCACGCTTGAGTTCAATGTATGGGTCAATGCCACCTCCCCAGAACATGTCTGCGCCAATCCCTTTCGGGTTCTCGCTGAAGCCAGTGCGTATGTATCGCAGGCATTGCGAAGTGCCTCCAACATCAGGGAAACGCACCTCCACTTCGCTCCCGAAACGCCGTTTGCAGTATTCTTTGAAGGCGTTCGTGAACTCTCGCTGGATACCATCCCAGTGAGGTGAGATGATCGTAAGTATGCGCTTGCGCTTATCACCCAGCCCCCTCGTTTCACCTTTGCTCGCTGTATCACGAGCGCCCTTGCAACCGTAGAACAAAGTGCAAACGATGGCAAAGCAAATGGGCAACACTACAATCCGACCGAGATGAAACCACCTGAGCATGCATTTGACACCTCACAATATTTGGGCATCACTTGAGCTATTGAGAGAATGCCTGCATGATGAAGTTTGCTCCGTCAACGAGCGCCTGAGCGAGCTTTTCAACGGTTTGGCTCATGAACGATTTCACATCTTCCCAAGTCAAACCTGTAAGGTCAATGAACCATTTGACGAGCCCGGCAAGCATCATAAGAGCGCCTATGACCATCGCATTAAACGCAATGAAGGCAATCGCTGAAACGACAAGCTTTGCGACTTCAGCACCGAGCCATACCGCAAACCCGATGGCGAGCACCTTCGCACCGAGTGAAAGCCAATCAATTGGCTTCGTTGGAGATGCCCCCGTCAAGTCCTTGACCTTGAACTCCATCTCTTTCCCGTTGCTGTCCTTGAGCACCTCCCCACCATCGTTGACGAATTTGACGGTCGGGACAATGCCGTTTTTCGCGCCCCCATATCAACCTTATCGCCTCATCGGTTGACTCCCTCACTATACGCACATGTTTGTAATCCGCCACCCCATTCTCTGGATCACAGAAATGAAGCCTTAGGACATCCATCCTGCCACCGCACTTGAAACCGATGCGCAAGCATCTGCTTGTATCATTAGAGAGCTGTTCCAACTTGCTATAGAGACCGCTGAGTCGCTTGGCTAACTTTTGAGGATCTTCGTCATCGCTCAAGATGATGTCTGGCGGTTGAATCCGCTGTTGCGAGCCAGAGCCACCGCAACCTTTAATGAGCAAGCAAAGTGCAGCACCAAGTGGGATGCAGATGAATTCCCTTCTCCTCATATTGCATCGCCTCCGAAGCTATTGTTTCTTTTGCGCCTTATCACCTTGAGTGAGCAGTTTCAGAAGCTCCGAATCAGCTGAGAGGATGACCGTCGTCTTGTCATTCAGCACCTTCTTGTAAGCCTCGAGCGTGCGCAAGAAACGAAAGAACTCGGGATCACGCTTGTAAGCCTCAGCGTAGATGCTCATCGCCTTCGCCTCAGCTTCCCCTTTTATTCGCTCCGCCTCCCTGTATGCTTCCGAGAGTATGCGAGCAACCTCCTTATCTGTTTCACTGCGTATCTTCATTGCCTTCTCTTTCCCTTCAGCCCTGTATTGTTTAGCTTGACGCTGTCTCTCGGCTTTCATCCTCTCATAGACACTTTGTTTTGTCGGCTCTGGGAAGTTGAGCCTCCTTATGCGCACATCAACGAGCTTTATCGGGTCTGCGTTCGGGTCACCCTCCACTCCATACTCGCGCCTTATGCGTTCCCTGCAACTCTTCAACACCTCTTGGTTTATCTCTTCGATCTTGGATTTACCGCCATCCACTGTGAGTATGTCAGAGAGTGTGTATCTACCGAGTTGCGCTGCCAGCTCTGAAACGATTATGTCCTCAAGCCTTATAGGGACAGATTGAATTGTGCCTATCGCCTCAAGGAAGCGTTTCGGGTCATTTACATACCAACAGCTGAAGACCTCGACGACCAAGCTCTTTTTATCTTGTGTTAGAAGTTCACGCGCTGGTATTTCAGTCAGCTGGAGACGCCTGTCAAAGCGCACGACCGTCTCAAAAGGCAACTTGAGGTGAAGCCCTGCCGAAGTCACTCTCCTCACAGGCTTCCCGAAGCGTGTGACGAGGGCAACATAGCGCTCATCCAAAGTGAAGAACATGAGTTTGAGCAGGATGAAAATGGATAGCACTGCCAAGAGAGCATGCCACCATCTTAAAACCATATCTCGCTCACCTCTTGCCTCCCCCTGTGATTGTGTGCTCTAACTCTTCAACGGTTGGTGCGACCATAATTTCGCCTTGCTGTTTCGTCCCCTCCTTCAAAGTCACCTCTTGGGGAAGGAAGATTATGCGATGCCTGCCCGCCTTATCCGTTGCCACGATATACTTTTTCAAATTTGGCAGCGCCTCCTCAAGCGTATCCCAGTAGAGACGCAAGCGGTGTATCTCCCTCGCCCTTGCATACTGTGTTGCGACTGCTTTAAACTTTGAAGCCTCCCCCAAAGCCCTGTTCAAGCGCTCATGGCTGAATGCGATCGCACCCAAAAGCTGTGACATAGCTTCCCCTCTTGCCTCTGGCACTTTCTCCCTCATGTAGGCTTCGGCTTCGTTTATGAGTTGAGCTTTCATTTCGAGCGCCCTCGCAACCTCATGGAAGGCATCCACAACATCAGCTTCAAGTGGTGGGTGAACATCTTGAAGCTTGACATCGTGCACTGTTATTCCAACACCATAGCGCAACAGGGCTTCCCTCAATGATGAAAGGAGTTGCCTTTCAATCTCCTTCCGCCTCTCAACGAGGGGTGCATACATCGGTTGGCGTGAGAAGACACTCCTCAGGACCGCCTCAGAGAGAGGCAACAGTATGTCCTCAGCGGAGTTACAGCGGAGCGCAAACCTGAAAGCATCGCTGATGCTGTAGTGAACTATCATGTTCACTTCAAGCAAGTTCTCATCGCCTGTTACAACGATCCCCTCCTCGGGACGACGCTCATAGCCAGCTATCAAGTGCTTGAACGCCCACTCGTAAACGACAGGCTCTTTACTGGCTTCCTGTTGCTTCGTTCTGAAACCGACTTCAACCCTGCGCCTCGTTAGCGCATCAACTTTGATGACCTTCTCAAAGGGTGATGGCAAGTGATAGTGCAACCCGGGTGGCGCTTCCCTGACGAACTTGCCAAACCGAAGGACGATGGCTCGCTCGTTCGCTCGGACCATGTAGAAGCCAGAAAGAATGTAACCAGCAAACAATGCAACTGGTGTTATGCGCTTGAGGAGGCTCTTGTGATGTGACACGAATTCGCTTATGCTTTCCCACTGCAACGCTTGTGCTACTTCCTCGACTCGCCTCAGGAAAGCGCCGAGCGACCGCAACGGCTTAACGCGTCTCCTCGATAGCAGTGTGAGTGAGTTACACACGACCATAAGCGAACTCGCTTGGTGAACGACAGCAGCCCACACGGGTGGTATGTAGCCGAAGCCAGCAAGCAACACAGCTACAGAGTTAAAGCCTATGGCGAACGCGATTATGTTCTGGTGGATCTTTTTCAACGCAGCCCTTCCAACATCAATTGCGATTGGCACTTTCGTCAACTCATCTGTCATGATGACGATGTCGCCAGCCTCGGCTGTCAGGTTCGTCCCAACCCCTCCCATAGCGATGCCCACATCAGCTGATGCGAGTGCTGGCGCATCGTTAATTCCATCCCCAACCATCGCTACGAAAAGCTTTTGAGCACGCAACTCGTTTACTCGCTCCACCTTCTCATGCGGTAATAGCTCGGCGTGGACTTCGCCTATGCCGAGCTTTTCCGCAACTGCCCTGGCGGCTTGAAGCGCATCACCAGTCAGCATCGCTATCCTCTTTATCCCGAGCGCCGAAAGCGCATCAATGGCATCCTTGGCTTCGGGACGCGGCTCGTCAGAGAAAGCAATCAACCCAGCAACCTCGCCATCAACTGCTACTGCCACAATCGTTTTTCCGTCCGCCTCCATTGAACGCCACTTCTCATCGGCTTCCTGAGGTAGCGGGATATCAAGCGCTGACAAAAGTTTCCTATTGCCCACCGCTATCCGCTTGCCACCAACATTGCCTGCTATTCCCATCCCCGGGTAAACCTTCACATTTACGGGGTGCACCAAGTTGACGCCTCTGCCCTTGGAGGCTTCAACGATGAGCTTTCCAAGTAAATGCTCACTTGCGAGTTCAACAGACCCAGCATAGGAGAGCAATGCTTGCTCATCGAAATCGCCGAGTGTAAAGATGTCGGTGAGCTTCGGCGAACCGAGCGTCAGCGTTCCCGTCTTGTCAAAGACGACGCAGTTAACTTTCCCGAGAACCTCGACAGCGTTCCCACCCTTTGCGAGGATGCCTTCCCTTGCGAGCCTGCCAATCGCAGAGACGATAGCGGTAGGTGTTGAAAGGACAAGCGCACATGGGCAGGCTATTATGAGCACGGCAACACAGCGCATCAATTCTTTGCTCAAAACGAATGTGACACCTGCTGCAACCATTACAACCGCCAGAAACCATCTCGCATACTTATCGGCTGTTCGTTCAATGCTCGCCTTCCTTTCTTGGGCTTCTTCAACCATGCGCATTATCTTTGAAATGAGCGTCTCGTTGCTGACAGCCTTCGCTTGCACATAGAGAGAGCCGATAAGGTTGATCGTGCCAGCGTAGACCATGTCGCCTTTGAATTTATCCTTTGGCATCGATTCGCCCGTTATCGTGCTCTCATCAACGCTTGAGCTCCCCTCAACAACCTCACCGTCAACTGGGATGCGCTCACCCGGCTTTATGAGGACGACATCGCCGACGCTGAGCCTTCCAACAGGGACATCAAAGACTTCGCCACCTTTAACGAGGTGAGCTGCATCTGGTATGGCGCTTGCAAGCTCACTCAACGCAGCTCTTGTCTGCCCAACTGCGTAGTGTTCAAGTGCCTCGCCGATCAACATGATCAAGATGACTTCGGCAGCGGCGAAGTATTCACTCGCGTAAAGTGCAGCACCTGCAGCGACAGCGACTAAAGCGTCAACGGCTATCTTTCTCTCAAAGATGAGCTCATAGATCGTGCCGTAGAAGAATTTGTATCCGCCTATGATGGCTACGATGAGGGCAAAGTCAACGCCAAAAACACTCTGGATTATGTTCAACCAACGCAAAAGCAATGCTACACCGATCACGGCTGTGAAAGCTAAATGTCTCTTGCCCTCGTCATGCAATGCCAAAGCAAGCTTCCTTTTGGTTCGTCCTTCACAGCATTCCATTGCGCTCTCCCTCGCAGAGTGTTGGTTTTATGAAGCGCCGAGTTGTTTGACCTTCATCATCAAGTTTGTAGTCACCTCTTGGAGCATCTCCTCTTTTGAGCCATCCAACTTCTGTGGGACATAGATCGGTTCGCCGAACCTGACTTCAACTCCCCAATGTGGTCTTGGAAGTGGTGCATCCATCTGCCATGCTTGATATGCGTTGACTATGGCACAAGGTATGATTGGGCAACCGCTGAGTAGCGCTATCAGCGCTGCGCCTTGGGTGAACGGACGCATGCGCCCATGATCACTCCTTGTCCCTTCGGGGAATATGACGATGGCATCGCCTCCTTTTAGCCTCCTAACGCATTCACGCAGTGCCACGATGTCGCCAGCGCCCTTTGAAACCGGTATGCACTCGTCAAGCCAAAGCAAGCTTCTTAAGAGGGGCATGAAGAATATCGGTCGCTTGGCTATGAACGAAACCCTCCTTGGGCAGGCACACCCAATGAAAAGCGGGTCAAGGTATGTTGGATGATTGGAAGCTATGATGAATCCGCCTTCCTTCGGTATCCTGCTGATGCCTTGAGCACGCAAGCCGAAAAACAGCTTCACTGCAACGCGCAGGAGTGGAACGATGAGGCGATAGATGAAGACACGCACCCATCTGTAGCGTTGAACAGCTTGCTTATCCTTCATTTCACATCATGGGCACGCAAGCGGTAAGGAGGGGGCATGCCCAATTGGTAAGCATAGCACGCCGTTTGATAAAATTGTTCTCGGTGGATTAAAAAGCATAAGCGATGGCTGGTTTCAACATGCACCGGTGCGGGGCAAAATTTTTCGCGGTCGTTTTCCCATCAGCCGATTGAGGTGGCTTTTTATGAAAATGCGCGCTGAGCGCTCTCCCAATGCGTCTTTGAACGGTGTGCTCTTGTTCATGGCTGTGCTGTTTGCCCTTTATAGCTCACCAGTTAACGCTCAGGTGCAACCAGTCCAACCGGTAAGATTCCTCATAACGGCTACACCGCAGGAGATACCGGCAAACGGTAAGAGCACGAGCATAATAACAGTCCAAGTTGATGATCCATCGATACCTGATGGGACGGAAGTGCACTTCATAAGCTCAATGCCAGATACGACGATAGAGCCGAGGGCGGTCCTACGCAACAGGGTTGCAAAGGTGACATTAAAAAGTGGCACCACTCCGGGGATAGCGGTTGTGACGGCTTTCTTTGGTGTCTCCCGTGAGACGGTTGAGGTGCGCCTCCTACCGCCTCAGGTTGCGCTCTCAAGGAACGCTCGCTTGATAATCATCAGGGGCGACTACTTAGCGTATTCGCAAAACGATAACTTCGTCACGGCAAGCGGTCCATCACGGTTCATCCACATGGGGATAACGATTGAATGCGATGTGCGCATGAACATCTTCTTGGACAAAAACCTCATTGTGGCTGAGGGTGAGGCTGGGAAGAATTCGGTCATCATAAGCGATGGCGAAAACAAGCTATCTTGCGACAGGCTTGTGTTTGACTACGAGCGCCAAGAAGGGACGATGATCCAGACGGTGCCACAGCCGAGGAAGGTTGGCATAAAGTGGCTAACGGTTGTTGAGGAAGAGGAAAAGATACCGAAGCTTTACGCCCCAGAGGCGGATTACAGCATTGACCAGACTTGGATTAGAGCGAAGGAGATCGTCATCTATCCCGGCGAGAAAATCGTTTTCAAGCGTGCGCAACTTTACACGAAGGGCAACAAGTTGATTTCGCTCCCAATCCATGTGCTCCCGTTGTCGGCTTATGGCTTCCGCATGAGCTCGCGTGGCTTCGCAAACCAAATCGTCTCATACAACTCGTATGCAGGGCTTCAAATTGATTTCCCGCTATACTTCCACGCCGACACGAAAGGGACTGGAGCGCTCAGGTTGCAATACTTCGGCAAACACGGCTTTGGTGTCTATCGCCCCGGGTTTGCGCTATCGCTTGAGGAGCAATATGTGCTCGGGGAGCGCTCAGAAGGCATCTTTGAAATTGAGGCTCTTACACGCCCTGAGAGGAACATACGCTGGGAACACCTACAGCAACTCGGCAATCAATCAATGCTACGGGTCGGCGCAAACTTCTTCCGTGGCAAAGATTTGCTCACACGGCTTGATTACATAGGACAGGTTGGAACCTTTGATGTCGGTGTGGAGGCTTTTTACAACAAGACATCTTTTGGGAGTTCGTGGAACGCCCAAGCCGTTTTCCAAATGCCGATGCGAAGGCTCGGGAAAAGCAACTTCGGGTATTCGTTCGTTGGCTATATCTCACTCGGGAATGGGCGATATGGATATGGCTCCTTCTCACAGGGCATTGACCTTGACTTTTACTCACCGACATTCCGCCTCGGCAAAGCCACTTCCATGTCGCTACGCGGTGGGATATCGGCGAGCAACTATGGTGATGGGATCAAGCTCGGCAAGAACATAGCAGTGTCGCTTAACAGCCAGCTTGGTAGGCTTGGCATGCTCAGCTTGAGCTACAACTACGATAGCGGTTCGGCACTCTATTGGAGAGGTTCACAAAACCAATCGCTCATGTTGAGCTTTTATGGAACCGTTGGGCGCAACTGGAATGTGGCTCTATCGGCTTCCAAATCTTTCTCAAGCGACAGCCTATACTGCTATGCGCATATCACAAGGTCGCTCGGGGAAAGATGGCGTCTCCGCATCGGTAGCTCATACCAAGCATATGGCGCTATGTCATACACTGACTATGATGTATCGCTCGCGCATCGTCTCGGAGAACTTTGGGTCAGCCTCAACTGGCAGAAGTCACGAAGGAAGGTGTTCCTTGAGGTTGGCTCATATGTGTATTGAGCTCGGTGTAGCATCATCCGCCAAATTGAGTTACGCTAACATTGAAATTCGTGCAGGGGAGCATCCACACATCCTCGTTTAGCATTGGAGGTGGATGTGATGAGGCTAAGTGAGGTAAAGGTATGGGCTTTGATTTCTGTGGCATCGCTATTCATCGTCGTCCAGTGTGGCAGGTTGATGGCGCAAGTTGAAGCGCTTGGCATGCCATGCTATGGGATAAGCGCACGCTCGCTTGGTATGGGTGGTGCATCTGTGGCAGTTGTTGGTGACATCGGCTCAATGCTTGCAAACCCAGCAGCGACTTCGAAACTGCCACAGGCAGTCGCCTCATTGAACGCCCGATTGAACACTTCTGAAGAACGGTATTTCATAGCTGGTCACCTGAAAGGCGCACAGGATGGGAAGCTTGGTGGTGGAATTGCTCTCATGTGGGCGAGGGATGAAAGCCCGTTAGTTGTAGGAGGGAGCACTACTCACTTCGGGCTTATGTATGTGATCTCACAGCCGATAGGGATGTGGCGTGGCAGGGAAGTCGATTTCGGCACAACGATAAAGATGCACCAACAGCGTATAAAAGGCTTCGGCTCGAGAACGAATTGGACATTTGACATAGGCTTCCTGACGCAGATAGGGGCAAGGACTTGGATTGGCATTTCGTCAATCAACACAACACGCCCATCTTTCAATATCGGCACGATAAGGAAACGAGACGAAAGGCTCATCAACATCGGCATCGCACACCAGTTCGATGAAGACACGCTCCTCGCAATTGATGTCTGGGACTTGGAAGATAACACACGAGGCTGGTCTGGCGGGAGAGGCAGCGGCATAGCTATAAGGGCTGGTCTCGAAAGACGAATAACGCCAGCGCTCACTGGACGAATCGGTGTCCTTGATGGGAAGCTGACACTCGGTCTGGGCTTCAAAGGTGGCTTCATGAGAAACATGCACATCGATTACGCTTTCTCAGATCGTCCATCACCCGAGGACGATATACACCTCCTCAGCTTGAATGTGTCGTTCTAAGGCATCATGACATCGTCAAAATGTTGATCGCACCGATAGTGAATGAGCGAGTGCCATTAGGCGAGCTCACCAAAGAAAGCATCAGTGCATGAGTTCCCTCTTTTAACTGCGCTGACAGCCACCTTCATGAGCAAGCTCAAAGAGACTTTAAATGTGCGTTGCGCATATTTCCCCGCTACCCCTCCGCTATACTTAAACACGAGGTGAAGAAACGACATGAACGGCTGGCGCGTAGTTGGCTTCATCGCCATAGCAGTTATTGGCGTAATCCTCGTCATGAAATTGCTCTCCGTCTACGCTGAATGGTGCTGGTTTGTCTCCATCGGCTATCAATCAGTCTACGGCAAGATACTCGTTACAAGGTCTCTACTTTTCCTGCTCGCTTTCCCGAGCTTCTTTGCGATCCTTTATGTGCCTTGGCGTTACATACTCAAACTTCCCGCGCCACCCTCTTCACGCAAATGGCTTTTGGAGGCAGACGAATTAGAGGCGCTTGATAGGTCTGTCAGGAATGCCTCACTTGTCATTTCGCTCGCAGCTTCTCTCATTGCTGGCTACTATGCGAGCCACAAGTGGTTGACTGTGTTGCAGTTCATCCACCCAACCCCTGTGAACATGCGTGAGCCGATATTCGGTAAGCCGATAGATTTCTACCTTTTCAGGTTTCCATTGTATGCGTTCGTGTTGGGCTTCCTCTCATACGCCGTTTCAATTTCAATTGCCGGCTCAATCCTGCTCCTCATCTTTGACGATCACATCTCCTTCACTGAAATGGGCACGGAGATGAGCGAGCCGGCGGTGCGGATACTCTCATTTCTTGGTGCTTTGTGGTTTGCCATCGCATCCGTCGGAAGCTACTTTGGCATGTTTAAATTGCTCTATTCGATGCGCGGGAGAGTCTATGGCGTTGGCTTCGCTGACTACTATGCCACACTACCTGCATTGTGGGTGCTCGTGTTTGTGTTTGCGTTAGTTGCTGTGGTGCTCGCTCTCAACACCAAGAGGATGAACATGAAAGTCTTGCTCTGGTCAACTGGCGTTGCTATTGCTCTTTCGTTTGTCGGGCGCTTTGTCATCCCGGGGCTTGTGCAGGTCTTCGTCGTCAACCCAAACGAGTTGCAACTTGAGAAGCGGTTCATTGAACACAACATAAAGTTCACAAGATACGCATACAACTTGGACAGATTCGAGGAACAGCCATATTATGTGCGTGAGCTGAGCACTGACACCGTGGTTGAAAACCGTGAGTTGCTTAACAGCATAAGGCTTTGGGATACACAACCGCTGAAGAGCGCTTATGAACAGCTTCAGTCGATACGCCCTTATTACAGCTTCATCGATGTGGATGTTGACCGATACATCATTGATGGGAAGCTCCGCCAAGTCGCTATCGCAGCAAGGGAACTCGTGCAACACCTTCAAGCAAGGACATGGGTTAATGACCACTTGAAGTATACGCATGGGTATGGTGTAGTGATGAGCTTCGTCAACGAAGCCACAGAGGAAGGTTCACCGAGGTTCGTCATAAAGGACATCCCACCCGTGTCGCTCTTGAAGGAGTTGAGGGTGAGGCGTCCCGAAATTTACTATGGCGAGTTATATCAACCGCCGCCTGTCCCGCCACCTCCACCGCCTAAAACACCTTCAGCGCCACAGCCACCAACTGAGGTGAGAGTGGCAAGCGAAGAGACGGGTGAGCAAGCGCAACCTGAGGAATCTGGCAAGCGCCTACAGCCACAGGTGGAAGTCACACCCCAAAGGGAACGCCCACCAACTCCAGAGTATGTGATCGTTAGGAGCACGGAGAGTGAGTTTGATTACCCAGCTACCGATGGACCGAAGTTTTGCGTCTACGAGGAAGAGAAGGGAGTGCCTGTTGGCAGTTTCTTCAGGAGGTTAGCATTCGCTGCGCGCTTTGCCGACCTTATGTTCCTGCTCACTGGCACGATAACGAAGGACAGCAAGATATTGATGTATCGCAGGATACAAAATCGCGTTAAGGCAGTAGCTCCATTCCTTCTGCTCGACCCAGACCCTTACATTGTTTTGGGTGACGACGGGCGTCTCTACTGGATCGTCGATGCTTATACAGCTTCGCCGTTCTTCCCTTACTCCACTCCAGATGTGCTTGACCCAAGACGAGTCAACTACATACGCAACTCGGTTAAGGTCACCATCGATGCTTACAACGGTGATTTGAACTTCTATGTGATTGAGGAGAAGGGCAGACCCGACCCGCTCATCCGAACTTACCAGAAAATCTTTCCGAAGCTGTTCAAGCCTATCAGCGCCATGCCAGAACACCTCAGGCGCCACATACGCTATCCGAAAAGGCTTTTCCTGACGCAGGCGATAATGCTCACGCACTACCACATGACGAACCCCGTTCAGTTTTACAACATGGAGGATGTGTGGGAGATACCGAAGGAGGTTTATGCTGGCACCCTACGCCTTATGGAACCTTACTACATCCTGATGCGCCTACCACAAGAGAGGAAGGAGAGTTTCATGCTCATCCTCCCGTTTGTGCCACGAGAGAAGCAAAACATGATCGCGTGGATGGCTGCGCACTGTGACCACGATGAGTATGGCAAAGTAGTCGTCTTCAGGTTCCCGAGGGGCACGCTTGTTGAAGGACCGATGCAGGTTAAGGCTCGCATAGATCAAGACCCGCTCATATCGCAATACTTAACGCTTTGGAGCCAGCGTGGCTCACAAGTCATACGAGGTCACTTGCTCGTCATCCCACTCTCTTTCTCCTTGCTTTACATAGAACCTTTGTTCTTGCAAGCCGAACAAACACAACTCCCACAGCTCAAGAAAGTAATCGCTGTCTCTGGAACGAAAGTCGTGATGGCTGATTCGCTACATAGCGCTGTTGGAGGAGTGGTTGAAGCGAGAGAGACAGCCATCGCGCTTGAGCACAAAACCACTGGTGAAGAGGCAGTAACACAAACAGCACAAGGTGATGAAGCTCTCAAGCATCTCACAGAGCACATGAGGAGGTTTGAAGAGGCACAAAAGAGAGGCGACTGGGTTACAATGGAAAGGGAATGGCAGTCAATCAAGGAAGCGGTTAGGAAAATGCAATCTCAGAAGGAACGCACTGATTAGGAAAGCGATATGGCGACGCTCACTACATTTTGGCTTGTCGCATCGTGCTTTAGATGGCTTTCAAGTTATCGCTTTTGAGGGTGATGTGTATGCGTGATAGGTTCACTGATCCAACAATGCACCTTCTTAGGCGCTTGTGGCATGTCTACAACAACATACTGAGGGAAGGACAGCGCTTCCTGAGGCGTTACAGATTGACACCGATACAGCTTGATGTCATAACGCTCTTAAGCAATGCCGAAGGCATAACACAGCAGGAGCTTAGCAAGCATTTGCTCACAACAAAAAGCAACATAACGAGCTTGATTGACCGAATGGAGAGGAAAGGTCTCGTTGAGAGGCATATTGACGCATACGACAAAAGGTGCTACCGCCTATTCCTAACGCAGAAGAGCAAACACCTGTTGGAGTGCGTCCTGCCTGAGTATAAAAAGCGCATCTCGCAATTCTTCAGCACGCTCTCAGAGAGGGAAAGGAAACAATTGCAATCGTTGCTTAAGCGCCTTGAGCGAAGCCTCACACCAGGCAAAGAGAGCGAGATGGCTACAGGCTGATACATTTAGCTTCATAACTTTAACTCAGCCGAAATCCCCAGCACATTCATAAAGCGTTCATAGGCTACTTCCCAATCATCGCCGTCAGTCGGCTCATACCTCTCCACTTCAAACGAACGCCTTATGATCTTTCTCGCTTCCTCATGTGATGCTACATAGCCTGTGGCTATCGCTTGTATCATTATGTTCCCGATAGCGGTAGCCTCAACTGGTCCTGCAATGACAACCCTTCTTGTAGCGTTGGCTAAGAACTGGCAGAGCAACTTGTTTCGTGAGCCACCGCCAACTATGTGCACAACATCAATCCTTCTTCCGAGAAGTTCCTCAAGCTTGTCAAGCACCCAACGGCACTTCAGCGCGAGGCTTTCGAGTGCGCACCTTACAAATTCGCCCTTCGTTTCTGGCGCTGGCTGTGATGTGCGAAGGCAGAACTCGCGCATCCTTTGAGGTATATCACCCGGGTGGAGGAACGCAACATGATCTGGATCAACGAAAGCCTTGAACGGTTTGGATGCCGAAGCCATCTCAGTCAGCTCCGCATATGAATGCTCTTCGCCTTCCCTCGCCCATGTCCTCCTGCACTCCTGAACAAGCCAAAGCCCCATTATGTTCTTGAGGAACCTTATCGTGCCACCATATCCGCCCTCATTCGTGAAGTTGAGTTGCAAGCTCCTTTCGTTTATGATCGGCTCATTCACTTCGACACCCATGAGCGCCCATGTCCCACAGCTTATGTAGCACCAACTATCGCCCGACGCTGGCACAGCTGCAACTGCAGAACCAGTGTCATGACATGCTGGAGCTATAACTTCAACCTGTGGCATACCAACATCCTCAGCAACCGATGGCAAAAGCTTCCCAAGGACAGTTCCCGAGGGAACTATCGGTGGAAGGAAATGCGTCGGTATACCCATCCGCTCAAGTAGCCGTTTAGCCCAACACCTCTCCCTCGGATTGTAAAACTGAGTGGTCGTAGCAATGCTGAACTCAGAAACCTTCACGCCAGTGAGCCAGAAGTTAAACAGGTCTGGCATCATGAGCAATGTTTGAGCCACATCAAGTAGCGGAGAACCTTCAACAACCATTGAAAGGAGTTGGAAGAGCGTGTTTATCTGCATGAACTGTATCCCAGTTTGCTCGAATATCTCCTCCCTGCTGACACGCCTGAAGGCTTCCTCGATCATGCCGTCAGTGCGTTTATCCCTGTAGTGGTATGGGTTGGAGAGCAACACATCGCCTTTTCCCAAGAGGGCGAAGTCAACACCCCAAGTGTCAACGCCGATGCCTCTGATAGCGTTACCATACTTTGATGCGCAGATCCTCAACCCCTCTTTCACCTCTTGCCATATGCGCAAGACATCCCAATGTATGCTGTCAATGATCCTCACAGGTCCGTTTGGGAAACGATGCACCTCTTCTATCTCCAACAAGCCTTCTTGTAACTTCCCAACGACACACCTACCGCTCTCAGCGCCGAGGTCAAATGCAACAAACAATGCACCACCCATCGCTTCAATGCCACCTCCTCGCTACTAACTGTCTTTGTCCACAGCACCCAAAATTAGTTTGACATAAGCATCAGCCTTTGAGGCGAAACGATGAAGATAGCATAATGAATGTTGAGACTCGCTATCCAGTCGTAAAGCAATCGGTGGCTGAAATGTGGCTGTTGGACAAAACGGCACATGAGGAAAGAGCGCGGTTCAATACTGCGTGTGAAATTGTGAAGGAACGCCTCAATGAAACTTTGACTGCGTCCTTCACGCTTGTTGAGCTTCTCGTTGTCATCGCCATCATCTCTGTGCTTGCAGCGATGCTCTTTCCAACGCTGATGAAAGCGAGGGAGAAAGCTCGCGCAGCCTCATGCGCATCCAACTTCAAGCAAATGGCATCTGCGATATTGCTGTATGCAGTTGACCACGACGAACGCATGCCAATCAGTTATGACCCATATGGGATTTACTACCCCCTTCAAAACTACCCAGGACGCTACCACGAGGGTCCCGTCTTTTGGCCGTATGTTGTTCAGCCATACCTTCGCAGTTGGGAAGCCGAGCGCTGTCCGACTGCTGGGGGCGATAAATACGGTGTCTGGAGGAAAGGCTCTGGGTATGACCACGAGCGCAATTGGGCTCTATGTGCACACACAGGCTTAAACTGGGTTTACTTAGCTCCGCTCTGGGGAGGACACGAGGACGGCGCGCTTCACTCAACAGCTATTGAACTCTCAAGGATTGATACGCCAACGAGAACAGTCATGCTTGCAGATTCGTATTACGACCCAGAGGACATCTACGACATAGGCTACTTCGTTGTAGACCCTCCGCAGATACTTCACATGCCCGAATGCAAGCCACAGTGGGCGCGAGTGCTTTATGTTCGCTCGCTCCCACTTTGGGGCGGTCAATACCCAAACGGCTCAATAGCCTTCAGGCATTCGCTTAGAGCCACTGTGGCATTCTGCGACGGACATGTTAAGCCACTCACCATCGACCAGTTGAGAGACCCAGAAATATGGGACACGGAAGATTACGAGTGAGCGCACCTTGGTTTAAATGGTTGCATAATATTGGTTGAAAGCAAAAGCGCACAGGGTGATTGCCATGAGCAAAAAGGAGAAAGCAACCATCGTCATCGCTATCGCCTGCATACTCGTAGCGATGAGCATTTTGCTTACGAGCATGCGAAGGCAAAGGGCGTTTCATCCTGAGGTCTCGCACCCTGCCGTATCAACTGCACTGCCAGTGCCAATGAGCATCTTACAGCAGATGAAACCACAGAAGCTTTCTCCAACACCAGCTAAGTGAAAAGAAAAACCTTGTAAGGAGGTAGGTGGCGAGGTGCAAAGGAAGCAAATTTCGCGTAGCGACCTTGTCGGATATGTTGGCATCGATATAGGCGGGCAGAACACGCGTGTCGGCACAATACTACCAAACGGAAGGCTCAAGCTCATCTCCTTCCACACACAACCCAAATTCAGCGACCAAATCGAGATGCTCTCCAACGCAATCAAGGAACTTGGTGTGAGTAGGATAAAGCGCATCGGGATCGGCTCCCCTGGACCTCTTGACTGGCGTAGAGCTTTTGTTTTCGATACGCCGAACCTGCCTTGGAAGAATGTGAGCTTCAAAACCCTTGAGAGAAAGCTCAACATCGATGTGCTCCTTGATAACGATGCAAATGTTGCGGGGCTCGGTGAGGCAACACTTGGCGCTGGTAAGGGGAAGAGAGTAGTTGCTGGCTTCACTCTCGGCACGGGCATCGGTTACTTCCACATCATTGACGGAAGAATATATCACGGTTCGCTTGATGTTGAAGCTGGGCACCAAATACTTGACCCGAACGGTCCAAGATGCAACTGCGGACAGAATGGCTGTCTTGAGGCATTCGCCTCAGCAACCGGCATACAACGCCGATACGGAGTCCCACCACACGAACTCGAGGATGAAAAGGCATGGGATGAGATAGCATTTAGGCTTGCTCAAGGGTTAGTCAACATCGCAGTTCACACATCCGCAGAAGTGCTCATATTGTGTGGCGGGATGCTCGCGAGGGGCGAGATGCTGTTAAAGCCGTTGCAAAGATACTACGAGCAGATGCTGAAGGTTTATCCTGAGCGCTACCGCCCGAAAGTTCTGCCAGCAAGGCTCGGAGACAAAGCGGGCGTATACGGCGCCATCGTCTTAGCCCATGTGGGACACACAGGGAAATGAAAAGCGATCAACCGCTAAAGCCAGCCTCAAAAAGCCTGAAGGAGTTCGAGCATCTGTCTATCGAGTTTGTGACCACGCCAATCTTCGTATGCTACATCCTCACGCCCGCTATCCAAGATGCCAAAGCTACCACGGAAGTTCCAAAGAGCCCACCCAAACCCGAGTTCCCTCCAGACCTGAAGGCAATCCATCATCCACGCCAGAACAACCTTATGTGGCGTCTTGTTGTATGCACCGAACTCGCCAACCATCACGCCGACACCTTTGTTTTCGAGCTCCTTCCACGGACGATAAAACTCCCTCAGGCGATTTATATCCCAAACGGTGTTACCCTCCTTTAAAGGGTATGTTGGTTCTGCCCATTTGTCAGCGCCGCCAATCCACCCGGCACGGTAGTGTGAGATCCTCATCGGCTGATAGCCTCTTGTTGAAGCTGCTACATTTAACCCGATAAGCTCCGTTGGCGGGGTGTTGCCCCAATCACGCCCATCGCAGATGATCAGGCGCTGTTCATCGCTTTCTCGTATCGCTTCCACAATCTGCTCAACGACCTTGCGATGCACCTCTGGGTCGATGCGAGGTGGCTCATTGAACAAATTGAAGCTGAGTTGCGAGTTAGGTATACCCTTGTAACGCTCCGCGAAATGCCTCCAATGTATGGCGCAGACTTTCCTTGCCTCCTCATCAGTCCAAAGCGATTTAGCTTCTGGCGGGCGAGCAACGGTGTAGCCCGGCGCACGATGGAAATTGATGCAAACATGTATGCCATACTTCTCGCCAAATGATACAGCCTCGTCAATCTCCTTCAACACATCCTCACGAAACTTCGTCCAATCGTTTGGCTCGATCCAGCAACGGTAGTCCATCGGCAGGCGAACGAAATTGAATCCAAGCTCCGCTATCCATTCAAAGTCGCTCTCAAGGAAACGCTTGTTAGCGCTTACATTGAACTTTTCAAGCAAGTTGAAGCCACGCCACCTCGGTAGCTTTTTCGGTGTTGCCTCCGGTAACTTCCTCACCTCGGGCATGCTGATGCCATGAAGAGCAACGCCCAAAACGCCCACACCAACGACAGCAACCGCTTCTCGCCTCGTCATTGTGCACCACCTCATCACATCGCCCTGCGATCAACGCACGGCGATGTATTTAGCGATGTAGTTCCTGCTTCTGTATTCGGCGACGAGCTTTTCGTCGATCGGATATCGCCCATACTCCTTTGCAGTCTCAACCATAGCCTTGTAAAGCTCCGGCTTGACAGCTGGGTGTATTGAGTTGCTTGATGCGAGTATGTGACCGCCTCCGGGTGATGCCTTCGCTATCGTTTCTTTGACAGCCTCGACAACTTCATCAACCGTCCCGTAGCAGAGCAAGTAAGAACAATCGACATTGCCAATGACCGCGATCCTGTCGCCATACTTTGCCTTCACTTCACCTATGTCCATGCCAGCTATCGGCTCAAGTGGGTCAATGGCATCAATGCCCGCTTCAACGAGGTCATCAAGGATAGCCCATATGTTGCCATCGGTATGTTTGATGAAGTAAGCACCCTTCTCG
The DNA here is from genome assembly GCA_041537945.1 of Candidatus Thermosaccharophagus yellowstonensis. Classification (GTDB taxonomy): domain Bacteria; phylum Armatimonadota; class Fervidibacteria; order Fervidibacterales; family Thermosaccharophagaceae; genus Thermosaccharophagus; species Thermosaccharophagus yellowstonensis. The sequence goes on along the minus strand of JBGOEK010000018.1, from coordinate 17,460 downwards.
TGAGCTGCATCTATGCTTCGTTTGAGATACGGCAGTATGAATTCCCTGAAGTGTTTGGGTGACATTATCAACCCCTTCCTTGTGGCGTAGTCATCGCCTGAGACAACCGCATCTGCACCTTCGTCGATCGCCCGTTGCATAAGCCTCACCTTGTATTCAATCACTATCTCAGCCACGGAGTGTGCCATGTATGGGTCTTCAATGTAGTCTGAGAGAAGGTTCTCCATACCGCCTCGCAGGTAGTGCGGGAATTCAAAGCCATCGTGTGTTAAGAAGACGATCGCCTTCTTGCCTTTGAAGCGCTTCACAGCTTCCCTGAGCGATTTGAGGCGGTGCTCGTCGTTCGGGTTCGGTGGCTCATAGCGCTTCAGGTCGTCTCGAGATTTTATCGGTCCATCAACTGGGTAGGGTATTCCGAACTCCGACATGCCCCAGATGATGCCCCACTCGTCAACGACGAGCTTCCCTTCACCACCGTGAATTGTCCTCCCACGCCAAACGAGTTCTTCTTGCTCTTCAGACTCGAGCGGGCGCAGGCGCATGTCCTCAAATATGCAAATCCCATCAAGGTCTTCCATCTCAACAAACTCCTCAAGCGAGTTAGCGCCGAAGGCTGTCAGAGTCGGCTCGTTTATGACAAGCTCCCACAACGGCACCCTGTCTGGCTCCTCACGCCTAAGCGCAGTCATGAAGCGTTCATAGCCCGTCATATTCGCTCACCCCTTTAGACTGATGACACGCAGAGTAAGCCATACCAAATTTTATCAGCCATGCAGTTGCAAGGGTGGTGACGCAAGCTCCATAATTCTAATCTGAATGCGGTGCTAAAGCGATGACTTCCATCGGGGTGCTTCTTTTGCGATGACTGTGTTGGGAATCTTCGGAAGCCCGAGGAGGAACGGAAACAGCGATATCCTGCTTGATGTGCTCCTGAAGGAAGCGGAGAAACTCAGGGCATCCGTCAAGCGCATATACGCAAGCGAGCTCAAGATAGCACCATGCACGGAGTGCAACTCATGTAGTAGCACGGGGAAGTGCGTCATCGAGGATGACATGCAAATGGTCTACAGGGAGATAGAGAGCGCTAAGAGCGTAATCGTTTCAACGCCCGTCTTCTTTTACAATGTGCCAGCACAATTGAAGTGCCTGATTGACAGGGCGCAGGCGATGTGGGCACGAAAATACATCCTCGGAATGAATCTCGGGAGGCGAAAAGGGTTCTTGATAGCTGTCGGAGCAACTTCGGGTGAGAAGCTGTTTGACGGTGTGCGCATGACTGTCAAATACTTCTTCGATGCCATCGGGGCAGAATACAGTGGCGAACTGCTTGTCAGAGGCGTTGAATGGAAGGGCGAAGTCCTAACCCACCCCGATGCTATAAAACCCGCTAAAGAACTCGCATTCAAAGCGGTGTGGGAAAAGTGAGCATGAGCAGAACCTCAATTCTGTGAACGGCTTTTCCATTGCTTGATGATCAGGCTTCCATACGGCGCAGGAAGCGCAGTTGCCATAAGAGGTTTTTCAAACCCTCATCGGCGGAGCACAGTGGCTCACCGAAGCCAAGTATGGCTTCAACAAACTTCCTAATTGATGTGTGCATGAAATCTTCGCAGACTACTTCAAACCCGTTGGATGACAAGCAAGCCCTGTAAATACCATGCTCGTCATCCCTACCGCTGATGCTGACCTCAAAATCGTTTATCTTGATTGACCTGCGCACACCCGTTTGTGCTCGTCCTAACGCTATCACACACTCGACTTTTGAGCGGGCATTCTCAGGCTCACTTGGCTTGAGGTTGAAACGCACCTTTATGAAGCTCCCAAACGAGAGCGTCTCGATCGTCTCATCATCAAGCTCATGTGATGGGAAGAGCCGAAACAGGACGCTTATTGGATGAGCACTCAAATCCATCCACAAGTCCGCACCAGCTTCGTCCCTGCCGACTGGCTTTGACTCCATGTGCATCTCAAATGTTGACGGCTCATCCCAAGCGCCACGCACCCTTTCATAAAGCTCGCGCAAGCGTTCACCAACAACTGCATATTGCGTGTTCACAGCTAACAGGAGCTTTTTCTCTTTCGCCATGTTAACCATCTCACGGGCTTGCCTGATAAGTTCATCGTGGCTCAGCGTCCTATCCCAAACCATCGGCTTCTCGCAAAGGACATGGACTCCATGAGACAACGCAAGCATCGTGTGTTCGTAATGCAAGTTGTGTGGGGTGCAGATTGAAACCGCATCGGGACGCTCCTTAAGGAGCATTTCGGCGCAGTCAGTGTATGTGCGCCCATCAAAGCCAAACATCTGGTGTAGCGTCTTGGCTGTTTCCATGAGCCGTGCTTCGCTTGTCCCAACTATCGCTACAACATCGCAACCGATGAACGCATACCATTTGGCATGGTGTTTCCCTATGCCACGAGCCCCTATGACCGCAACCTTAAGCCGTCTTATGTGGACTCACCTCCGAAGTCACATCCACGCCGAGCGCAACAACCCAATTCAAGGGCGCTTCAACCTTCGCACACACATCTCCAAGTTTAATTTCACCAACATGGGCTTTCAAATGCTTTTCAAGAGCGCCATCTTTTTTGAGTTGCACCCTCACTCTCCCAAACGATGTGGCAACCGTTTCGCCGTCAGCGTCTACGAACAATGCTGCACCAATCCATCGTGAGGTGAAAGTCAACTGAAGTTCATCAACGCTTTTTGGCATCTGCACGCTCAAGTCGCATCTGAACCCGCGCATGACTCTCAAGCGCTCGTAGCAACCAGACATGACGATGGAAGACTCCAAGCCTTCAATAAGCCCCACATCTTCGGTTGAAAGCTCCATCATGACATACACCCTTGGCAGGCTCACCTGACCACCTTCTGGTGGGAGGAGCGATAAGATGAGGTGATGTGTGCCGTCGCCAACGGACTCCGTAAGCTCCAACCAGCGTGTGTCATAGCCACTGATCAGTTCGCAACTCCTGTCGCTTGCCAGCCTCTGGAGCAATTCACTGCCCAAGCGAGCATTCACAGCTACTGCTTTGTCATCAAGGTTGATCGCAATCCACTCGCCCGGCAAGTTGCGCACCCTGACGAAGAAGCCCTTGCAATTCGGTGGGCATTCAATTCTTGCCCTCACTTTCAACTCACTTAAGCGCTCAGCATGTGAGACCGATATCAAGTCCCTCTCATCCGCTACCTGATGCCACAAAAACTTGCGGTGAATCAGTGACCATGGGAATCGGTAACTGCAAGACCACTCGGAGAAACGAACCTCACCAACAACGATGATGCTCGCCTGCTGTGAAATGACTCTAACCAGCCTACCCAATTCATGTTCATCATCAGGTATGGATGGCTCATCCGCTTCAAATTCGATCAACCTCCTACCGACGCAGACTGAAGCCCGCAGTTGCCTTTTCCTCGCGAAGCCACGAATGCTCACTTTTGTCCCGACGACCTTCACATCGGTGACGGTGAAGTTGGATGCCATGACATGTGTCTCCGTCCCGGGCGGGAATGCGATTGCGCACCAGTGCCTCGGTGGCAGGGTGATTGACAGAACCATGCACATCATCCCATAGGCATCAACTTCGTCCTCAACAGTGGCGTAGTGCAAATAAGGTTGTGCGCCATCACCGCTTTCCATCCGCCATATGAGCACTCTACCGATGCACCTCACCCTCAGCGCGAACTCCGATAGCTCATCCGAATCGTTCCACACTGTGACTATCGGTGTTTCCTCAACCCATCTAACGAGCGTCCTTATGGTTGGGTGATGCGTTTCAGCCATCGGGCGGATTGAGAGGGTGAGCATTCGGTGCACCATCAATGGGGCTTCAACCTTATCTGGGCATATGCGCCAGTTGAACATGCCGAGGCATCCACCGTTAGGATTCTGGTATGTCACTGGGCTAAGGTCATCAAGAGGCATGTCAAACTCCTTTGCGTAGATGAACCTAACTTCGTAGCTTCTCGCTGTCGCCTGAACCCATTTCAGGAAAACGGTCTCTGGGATAACCTCAGAAGGCGATGGCGGTGGACCGACCAAGAAGATACTCCCACCAGCATCGTGCAACTCCGAGAGCTTCATCCAAGCCACTTTGGATAAGCCAGCAGGCGTTGGCAAAAGGAATGTCGTGTAAACTCGCCCTTTGATCTTAAGCCCTGAGTGCTCAAACGATGTGCTCGCAATTTGCATCGGCAAGTCTTTCTCAACAGATGCGCCCTCAAGGTCCTCGTCAAGCAACCAATCACAACACAGGTGGAAGCGCTCAAGCAAGCCATTCAAATCCGACCAGTCAGAAAAAATCTCAACAGCCTCATTTTGCACCCTCGTCATACAGGACTTTGAGAGCAAGTGGCGCATGGTTATCAAGACGGCTGCTGGGGAGTGTGCATCGCCGATGTTGGCGAAGGCGAACAGCCTGCTAATCTGCTCGTTGAGTGTCCTCCTTGCCTTCAGCCACCAACTCGCTCTCAAGCATGCGGTTATGGAGAGCCAGTCTGGCAGAGCCGACTCAGTTGCCACCTCGGTTATGAACACATCCGCACCATTCTTTGCCGCTACAAACGCTTGCGAAAGCTCATCGCTATCACGAGATGCTCGCACCGCTATGGTGAAATGCTCGCCAAGCAGGGCTGTGAACACGCGCAACCCGACAGCATTACAGGTCGTGATGACGATTGGCTTCACACCGAGTGATGAAGCGAGGTCAGTTCTAATGCACTTCGCCATCTGTCGTAGGTCTCCAAAGAGCAATATCGGAGAGAGTTGATTGCGCCAGCAACTCCAATCGAGCCCGAAGTTGAGTCCCGTCTCACTCGCGAATTGTGCCAGCGGCTCTATGAGAGATGTGGCATACGAACTTGCAATCCCCCTCCAGAAGCTTAACCTCGTCCTGTTTGCGTCAAGCGATGGGTCATAGCAAACCGAGCGCAGAACTTGAACCTCAGACAAGCCACACTCGCTTGTAGCGATATCTAAAGCACCAGAGAAAGCGCTTCCAAAGAAACACCTCACTGGTATGCGTCTTCCCATCACCCGCTTGAAGACGAACATTTTGGAGCAGTCCACTATGATGCCGTCAATCATGCCACCGAGCGACGAAAGGAAACAACGCAAGCGCTCAACCCTCTCTCGGGGCGAACTGCACCCACCCGCAGTTGCTTTGGAGTTCCTTTTCCGCCATATGTGGAGTTCATGCTTCCCTGTCGGTAGCGTGATATGTGCGCTCAAATCAGCTTCTGGTGTGCGAAGCGTAACGCAATGTGATGGGTTAGATGTGGAGAGCGCAAACGCATACCCATCTTTTGGTAGCAGACTTTGCCAATCCTCATGCGCTGACACTGTATAGCGTTCGTGTTGCCAAACCTCTTCACCGAACAACGATGCAAGCACATCTATGGGTAAGCTTATGTGCACTTTGGGGCTATCGGGGATGGACTTTATGAGCTTCAAAGCTGGCGCTATCCGTTCGAGTGATTGCTCAGAACCATCGGATTTGATGATGAGCCCACCCCACGCAGGCTCACATAGCAACCTCTTTAACTCGTCTTCGCTGAGCGCCAAGACGCATTCATCGTGCAAGGCAAGCCATGGGAGGAAAACCTCGCTAAGCTCATCAAGCTTTGAAGTGACCCGATCAAATTCGGTGCTCCATCCCTCATCGTCTCCCATAAACATTTCACCTGTTCTGGGTTCGAACGAATTCACGCTCAACACGCTACCGATGAAGAATGTGGAGGCGTGACAAAATGACGCGCCCACCCGTTTGAGAACATGCGATAGCTACCACCACTGTTTTTCTATCTTCGCCCTTGCGGGCGATGCTACCTTTCGTCCCTGCCGATGTTGAACCAGCTTGCTTTCCTATCTTGAAGTTCTCCTTGAGCGCTTACTGCTCGATGTCTTCTTTGCCTTTCGAGTTGCTTTGGTGGCTTTAACTGCTTCAGCTTTTTGCTCGCCGCCTTCCTTCTGCTTTTCCATGATGGCAGCCTGTGCAGCGGCGAGCTTCGCCACTGGTATTCTGAACGGTGAACAGCTAACATAGTCCAATCCCGCCTCGTGGCAGAACATGACGGAGCTTGGTTCGCCACCGTGCTCACCGCATATGCCAATCTCAAGCTTCGGATTTACAGCCCTGCCACGCTCAACTGCGACCTTTATCAACTCTCCAACTCCTTCCCTATCGAGCACCTCAAACGGGTTTGCGAGGAATATCGGTGTGCCCTCTTTCCCTGGTATCTGCTCAAGGTAATGAGCCATGAACTTGGCTTCAACATCGTCTCTCGAGAAACCGTAAACAGTTTGAGTGAGGTCGTTTGTGCCGAACGAGAAGAAGTCAGCAACGGTGGCTATCTTGTCAGCGGTTATAGCTGCCCTCGGAACCTCTATCATCGTCCCCACGAGGTAATCAACGCGCACGCCCTTGCGCTTCATGACTTCCTCTGCTACCTCAACGACATCGTTCCTTGTTATGATAAGCTCGTTAACATGCGAAACGAGAGGTATCATCACTTCCGGCTTCGGGTTGTATCCGGCTTTCTTCAAGTCGCATGCTGCTTCAAAGATAGCCCTCACCTGCATCCTGTAAATCTCTGGGAAGGTTATGCCGAGCCTGCATCCCCTGTGTCCAAGCATCGGGTTGTTCTCCCTGAGCCTCTCCACCTTCGCCTTAACATCCTCTGGGTCCATCCCGAAGCGTTCTGCGAGTTCCCTTATATCCTCGTCGGTGTGTGGCAGGAACTCATGCAGTGGCGGATCGAGAAGCCTTATGATTACAGGGAGACCATCCATCACTTTGAGTAGCTCATAAAAGTCCTTACGCTGCGTTGGCAATATCTTGTTTGCTGCCTCTATGCGCTCTTGAGGCGTGTCAGCAAGTATCATCCTCTGGAAGTGAGGCAACCTATCCTCGGCAAAGAACATGTGTTCGGTCCTCGCAAGCCCAATGCCTTCAGCACCGAGCCTGCGAGCTATCTCAGCATCTGTTGGCGTGTCCGCGTTCGCTCTCACTCCGAGCTTGCGATACTTGTCCACCCACTTCATGAATGTGGAGTAATACTGATAAAGCTGGCTCTCGCTCGGCTTCATCTTGCCCCTCTCAACGGCGATTATCTCCGATTCAACAGTGGGTATATTGCCGAGGTAAACATTCCCGTATGTTCCATCTATCGAGATGAATTCGCCCTCCTTGATGATCTTCCCGTTAACCGACATCTGCTTCTTGTCGTAGTCGATGTAAATTGCCCTGCAACCGACGACGCAAGGTTTGCCCATACCTCTCGCCACAACCGCAGCGTGCGAAGTCCTCCCACCCTCTGAGGTGAGCACACCCTTTGATGCGTGCATGCCAGCCACATCATCAGGCGATGTCATACGCCTAACCAGTATCACAGGCTCACCGCGCTTAGCCCATTCAATAGCATCATCAGCTGTGAAGACAACCCTACCAGAGGCAGCCCCGGGCGATGCAGCTATACCTTCGGCGATCTTCTCAGCTTGGCTGAGCGCCTTGCGCTCAAACTGCTCATGCAGTAGTTGCTCAAGCAGGTTAGGGTCGACAAGCATGATCGCCCTCTTTTCATCGATCAAACCTTCCTTCACCATATCAACGGCTATCCTAATGGCAGCCATTCCTGTGCGCTTCCCAGAGCGTGTTTGAAGCATGTAGAGCTTGCCTTTCTCAACCGTGAACTCAAAGTCTTGGATATCGCCGTAGTGGCGCTCAAGGAGCTGGGCTATCTTCTCAAGCTGTGCATAAACCTCTGGCAGTGTGTTTTTGAGCTGTGAGACATCCATCGGAGTCCTTATGCCAGCCACCACATCCTCGCCTTGAGCATTCGGTAAGTATTCGGCGTAGAGGCGTTTCTCACCAGTTGCTGGGTCTCGAGTGAATCCAACCCCTGTCCCGCTGTCGTAGCCCATGTTACCGAAGACCATCGCCTGAATGTTTACGCCAGTGCCAAGGTCGTGCCTTATGCCGTGAATCCTCCTGTAGGCGATAGCCCTCTCATTGTTCCACGAGTCAAAGACCGCCCTCACTGCCATCATGAGTTGCTCATACGGGTCTGAAGGGAATTCCCTTTTCGTGTGTTCCTTCACAAGCTGTTTGTATCTGCGTATGACTTCCCTCAGCCCCTCTGGTGGTATTTCGTGGTCCTGTTCAACTCCATACTTACGCTTAACATCGCTAAGTATCTCCTCGAACTTATCCCGTGGAACACCCATGACTATGCTCCCGAACATTTGTATGAAGCGCCTGTATGCATCGAGTGCGAAGCGCTCATCGCCAGATTGCTTCATCAGCCCCTTAACCGTCTCATCGTTCAAACCGAGGTTGAGGACGGTGTCCATCATGCCGGGCATTGAAACTGGAGCGCCAGAACGAACCGAGACAAGCAACGGATTATCCTTGTCACCGAAATTGCGCCCCATCTTCTTCTCGAGCTTCTTCAAGTGTTGCAATATCTCCCTCTCAAGCCCCGGTGGGAATTGACCCGTCTTGAAGTAATACTTGCTTGCCTCAGTCGTGATGATAAACCCGGGCGGGACTGGTAGTCCGAGCTTTGTCATCTCAGCGAGGTGAGCACCTTTGTTCCCGAGGAGCCAACCCATTGAGGCACTGCCCTCTTCAAAGTCGTAAACATACTTCCGCTTCCTTACCGCAGTCTTCGCCATCGCAACATACCCCCTTTTCCCCTTTTGAGTTTCCTGAGTTGCCTCATGCTCGTCGTGAAGTCAACGGCAAACGCCTTCCCCGTTCAATAGCGGTGCGATGGCAACATGGAAGCAACATCCATGCTTTTATGATAGCACGCTTTCAAGTCGCTGACTGAGAAGCTATCGCAACCTGTGCGAGGTTATGTGCGCGCTTGTTCTCTGACTTCGGGATATGCCTTATGATGCACTCCTTGAAACGCTCCCTTAACTTCAATACCTGCTTGTGCAACTTAAGGAGCTCCTTTGACCGAACAGCATAATCGCCGTTTACTTGCCTGACAACGAGTTCGCTATCGCAGTTGATGACAACACGCTCAACCCTGTATCTCCTTGCCACCTTGAGCGCCTCAATCAAAGCCATGTATTCTGCAATGTTAGCTGTTACGTCCCCGATGGGCTTGCTCATCGTCAAAAGCACATTCCCGTTTTCGTCCTCAACAACGATCCCGATGCCAGCTGGTCCGGGATTACCCATCGATGCACCATCAGCGTAGATCCTGATTTCCTTTGCGGTGTGCTCACCCATCTACCCCCACCCAAACTACTCCTCTTCAGCCTCTTGAGTTTCTGGTGGGCAAATGATGCGCCCACAATTTTCGCAAGTTGGCAATGCCTGTGGGTCATCCATTTGGCGCCGTGTGCTCGCCGTCAATGTCACCCTGCAAGCACTGCACAACTCGCCTTCAACAGTAGCGACTGCCAGCCCACCCTTGCGCTCCCTCAGCCTCTCATACTTCTCAAGCGCCTCCTCATCTATCTGAGTGACGAGTTCTTGGCGACGCCTCTTAAGCTCTTCAAGCTCACCCTGAAGTTGCAAGAGCCTTTCAGAGTAACTCCGTTTAACCAAGTTGAGCCTTTCAACCAACTCCTCGTGCTCTTTCTCCATTGACTTGAGCTTCCCCTCCAACTCATCCAGCTCCTCATATCTTTGGAGCGCTTTCGTCTCGACCTCGTCCTTCTGCCTCTCAAGAGCTCTGATTTCGCCCTCTATGCGCACTACCTCTCTTGGATTCCTTATAGCTCCACTGCGCATCTTCCCGTGCATCTCCTCCAGCTTCTCTTCGATGCCCTTCAGCATGAGTTCCAGATCAATAGCGTCACGCCTGACCGACTTTATGCGTTCCCTTAGCTTCTCAAGCTCGCTTGAGTGTTTACGGAGGGTTGCCTCAAGCTCAGAGCCATCATCAAGGCTTTCAAGCTCATGCTCAATCTCATTCATTCGTGAATCAACCTGCTGGAGCAAGTAAAGCAAGCGCACTCGTGACATGGCTTACTTTACCATCCCTCCTTGAGCGAGCGCATCCTCTCTTCGTTTGCCACGAAGCGCCATGCCCACTTCGCCTCTTCATCATGTTTAGCTCTCTCAAGGCAACCTGCCAACCTCTTAACCATGTCAACTGAGGCTTTCGTCAACCCGCAAGCCCTGCGCCAATACTGAAGAGCACGCTTGTATTCACCGAGCATCTCATAGCCTTCAGCGACAGCTGTTGTTAAAGCGAGGTCGTCCATGTTTCGCATAGCATGCTTCGAGAGCGAACTGATAAGCTCACGCAACCTCCCCTCACGATGACTGCACTCAACCATCAACGGATACATCACTTCCTTTGGTGCGCCTAAGGACATAGCTATGCGGATGTGCGTTTGTGCTTCCCCAAACCTCTTTTGGTTCATCAGAAAGCGTATGTAGCGCTCTCGTATTTCATACGCTCTCGGGTTCGTGCGAAGCGCCCATAGGAAATATTTCTCAGCGTTGCCCGCATCACCAGAGGCTGAATATGCCTCAGCCAAACTAACCGCATATGAAGCATCCCACGGGGCGAGCGAAAACGCATCTTGCAATGTTGCGATGGCGCTATCGTTCATGCCAGCGCTCAAGTAAGACGCACCCAAAAGCTTTAAAGCGATCTTGCGTTGCGCTGGTGTAGCGCCACCAGTTTGAAATGCCTTTAGCAACACACTTAAGAGCTCACGCGATATCGGCTTGCGCAAAACCAGATTCGTAGCGACATCTACGACGAAGCGAGATGGTGCTTCCACCCACACACGGGCGCACTCAAGCAAAGCCTCTTCAAAGCTTCCATTCGCATGCTCAACCAACATATCAGCAAACCGCGAAACCGTCTGCTCCGCATCACTCATCCCGACAGCATCGCTCATCGCCGAAAAAGCTTCTTTCATCTTCCCATCGCGCATCAGGATGTAGGCATAGCGCAACAAGATATCGCTATCCTTTTTGGACAGCCTCAAAGCCTCCCTTATGCTCGCGAGCGCCCTGTCAAACATGCCCGCTCGGAAAAACGATTCAGCAAGTTCAAGATGAAGCTGAGCCTTAGTGGCATCATCGTTGTTGAAGCGTTTAATCAAAGCGCTGTAATGCCTTAAGGCTGGTTCGTAGAAGCCCATCTCAAGATAAAGCCTTGCGAGGCGCAAGATTATCTCAGCATCACCGCGCCTGAACGCCTTCGTCTTCGTTAAGGAACTTATCGCCAAATCGCTTTTCCCCATCGCCCAGTTGAGCTCGCATTTGAGCAACGCTACGCCAACCTCATCCATGCCAGAAGATTCTGCCCTGCTAACCAAGTTGAGCGCATCATCGTATCTGCCCTGACAGAGATAAATCGTCATCAAAGCCTTCGTAGCGTCGAAGCTACGGCGATTGCCCTTGAGCGCCTCTTTAAACAGCGCTTCAGCCTCATCCCATTCAAACCTCCATGCGTGTATGAAGCCGAGCAACTCCTTCGCCTCAGCGCAATCGCCGAACTTTCTCAAGATGGCTTGCAGGCTCGCTGTAGCGCTACGCATCTTCCCCAACTCAATGAGAGAGCGAGCCCTCAGCAAACGCCACCTCACATTCTCTCGGTCGCTTGGTATCGCCATCTCGCACAAAGCTTTGACTTTCTCGTAGTCGCCCATGCGGAGCGCAAGCTCAACAGCTTCTGAGATGATGCCCAACTTCTCCTGCCTGCTGATGGAGCGCGACGATGAAGCACACTTCACTGATGCCATGTAAAGGTTCATAGCTTCCCCTGCGTTGCCGAGGCGCATCTTCATGCGAGCGAGCTCAGCTAACACAATCGCATCATCACCGTGAATTGAAAGCAAGCGCTTAAGGACATCCATTGCTTCCCCAAGCCTGCCCAGCTTAGTGAGGCAAACCGATAGCGCTTTGAGCAGTCCATCATCATTTGGTTTTGCTCTGAGCATAAACCTTATGTGATGCAGAGCACGGGCGTGCATGCCGAGTTGCATATACGCATCAACGAGTTCACGACGAGCCAAGTCATGGTATGGTGCTACATGGAGCAACCTCCTGTAATAGCTCACCGCTTCATCTGTCTTTCCGAGGTCGTGTAGCAGTCTTGCGCAATCGTGGAGCAACTGCACATCCTTAGGCAAAAGCTCAATCAAGCCTTTCAACTCCTCGGCTGTCTTCTGGTGCATTCCGAGTTCAAAATACGCCTTCGCCAAGAGCAACCTTGGCTGTGGTTCATTTGGGGCAAGCCTTTTAGCTGTGCGCAAGTGATAGATTGCCCTCTCAGGCTTTGAGAGCTCGCAGTAGTATCGCCCAAGCTGAAGGTGCATCTCTGGGTCGTTAGGTGATATGTGGACAGCAACTCTGAGGTGCTTTACAGCCTCATCAACATCTCCTACTTTGCTCAATGCCTCAACGAGAGTGAGCCTCCCATTGAGCCAATTTGGGCGCAAGGCAACGGCTGTCCTCGCTGCCGAGACCGCCCTCTCGTATTGCTTTGCTTGCAAGCAAGCCTGTGCGAGTGCGAGGAAAACTCTTTCATCCTTCGGGTGACGCCTGCATAGCTTCTCAAGGTGGCGTATGGCTGAATTCCAATTGCCAAGCTTCCCCTCAACATGAGCCAGCCGCCAAACGGCGTCATCAAGCTTTGGCGAGAGCTTTAGCGCCCTCTCATACGCTGTCTTAGCCTCGGTGAACTTCCCCTCACTCTCGTATTTCAAACCGCTCTCAAGCAGTTCAAGAGCCATCTCATGGTGCTTATGAATGCTTTCAACAGTTGCACTGTGAAGTGGCTGACTCAGCGTTAGAGAGAGAACACACGCTAACATGCATCGGGCAAGCGTGCCCACAAATGTTTTTGCGGTGTTTCGTTCATGGAATTGAAGGCGTTGCCCCTTCACATGGCACTCCTCAGCATTACAGCTCACTCCTTGTAAACCTCCTTAGGCTCGAAAAGCCTTTCACTGCAAATTTCGATTTCGCCATCGCCACGCAAGCGCCTGAAGAAACAGCTCCTGTAGCCTTCATGGCATGCAGCACCGCCAACTTGCTCAACCAGTATCAGGAGCGTATCTGAGTCACAGTCGATGCGCACCTCTTTAACAAGTTGGACTCTGCCCGAGCGTTCTCCCTTCATCATGAGCCTTCTATGAGAGCGCCTCCAATACCACGCCTTCCCTGTGTTTAGTGTTTGCAACACAGCATCTTTATTCATGTAAGCGAGCGTGAGGACTTCGCCAGTTGCGTAGTCCTGAACGACAACTGGTATAAGCCCGTCTTCGTTGAAGCGCAAAAGCGAGATAAACTTCTCAAGCGCCTCCTCATTCAACTCCGTTTCACCTCACAGTCTACTATGGCTCGTCATAGAGCCACCTCACTTGCACGCCCCTCTCACGCAAATAGCTTTTGATCTCCCGTATGGTGAATCGCCCATAGTGGACGATTGATGCGACGAGCGCAGCGTCTGCCTCACCGATCGTTAACGCTTCGTAAATGTGCTCAAGCTCACCAGCACCACCAGAAGCGATAACCGGTATTGGGACTGCCCTTGCTACAGCCCTTGTTAAAGCGATGTCGTAGCCCTTCTGCGTTCCATCACCATCTATGCTTGTCAGCAACACCTCACCTGCACCGAGTTCATAAGCTTTAACAGCCCACTCAATGGCATCAAGACCAGTTGGCACTCTCCCGCCATGTGTGTAAACTTCCCACTCGGCTGGCTCAAAGCGCTCGTCGCCCTCAAACGGCTTATCTGGGCGATTGCGCCTCTTTGCGTCTATGGCGATGACGATGCATTGACTGCCAAAGCGCTCCGATGCTTCGCGTATCAAATCTGGGTTTTGAACCGCAGCGGTGTTGATTGAGACCTTGTCAGCACCAGCGCTCAAAACAGCCCTTATGTCTTCAATCGTGCGCAACCCACCACCAACCGTAAAAGGTATGAACACTTTCTCCGCCACCCGCTTGACAACATCAATCATGATGCCCCGCTTCTCAACCGATGCTGTTATGTCAAGGAAGACAAGTTCATCTGCACCTTCAGAGTCGTATCTCTCAGCAAGCTCAACTGGGTCGCCTGCGTCTCGAAGGTTTAGAAAGTGCGTCCCTTTAACAACACGCCCCTCTTTCACATCAAGGCATGGTATGATGCGCTTTGCATGCATAGTCTCATCAACCCCTTTGAGGCGTTTTTCACCATACGAAATGATAACACAGCACCGTTGTCCGACTCACATTCACTTCCTTGCGCTGAGGTATCAAGTGGGCGCTTTTGACTTAAACCCTTATGCAACGCCCGTAGCATCAAAGTATGCCCATAGCTTCATGGCACAGGAACTTCTTTGATGCGAATCTTTGTCGGGACAGTGAATGACTTCACCCACGCAGGTTGTGGTGGCGCTTTGCGCTTTTTCAGCATCTCCTGCCATTGCTCATCAGTCAAGCGCTTATCGGCAGGTTGAAGGAATTCGTAGTAACTGAGCACCGAACCACGAGCCAAAACTAACTTGCCTTCAATAGGCACGATGACGAAAATCTCGTGGGCATGTCCAACGGCTTCCTCCAACGCAAAGAACAGATCAGTATGAACATCGGCAACGCATGCCATGTTCCTATCGGCAGGATGGATAACTTCACTCCAATCATGGGCTTTACCATCGCTGACGACATGAAGAGCAAGGGCATCCATCTCTCCACCGATGAATTGCAATCGCTCATACTCGTCCTTTGTGAGCGGTTTGTTTTGAAGTTGCTTTTCAGCGCAACGGAGCAGGAAAGCAACCATGCTCTCAAAGTCATCAAGTTTTTCTGCGATGGTGCTCACCAACAATCCTCTTGGCTGAAGCAACTGGCGTGTTTGGCGAACGAGATGCAAAAGCCGTTGCCACGCCTCCAAGTTTGGTTCTACATAGCCTTTGACTAACTTGGGCGTTTCCTCTCCACCTTCTGCAACCACGAGAGATTGCTTGACATACAAAATCGTGTCATGGCGCAGTTGAGCCCAAGACGCCAACGCAGTTTGAAGCGATTTGTCTTGCCAAGCATCAGTGCGCATGAACGATGGGTAACCTTCACCGAACGGTTGAAGCAGACTCTGAAGCACCCAGAGCCAACTCCAATACAAGTTGCGTGTCCACTCGCTTTGACTAAGCCGTGAGAAGCGTTCCGTCAACTTCTGGCGAACCTTAGGGTAGTCATCCCAAGTGCCCATGATATAACCTCCTGGCAACCCATGCACACGATAACCTGAATCGTGAATTTGCTTTGCCCGCTCACTGCCAATGACCGCCATCACATCCAAACCGCAAGGAACTGGGCGCATTGTTGGATGAGATAACTCTTGCAAGATTTCGCTATCGGGCGTGTAGCGCTGACCGAGCAAACGCATCTGTGGCGTCTCTGGGTCTGGTAGCGAGGGAAGTCCACCAGCAATCCATGCGACCTTCGGTTTGATTTGTGGCATCCGCATCTTTGTAAACTGCTCCATGAACTCCTTGAACTTTGCCTCATTGGCGAAAGCCTGCAACGAGAGCCCGCCAAAAACTTTTTCAGCAAGCCCTTTAACTTCCGAAGGTGTCAGGTCATCAGCAAAGCCGACGAAGTAATTGATGGGCGTGAACAGTTTGTCCCAAGTGTCCTGCAACTTCGCAGCGTAAAGGTCATGCGTGAGCAACAAAGCCTGACGAGTTGTCACAGGCGACCAACATAAATTGCCCTTATTGTCACGGTAGCGTGGTGTGAATGGGAAAAGCCCATACCACATCATCGCCAGAAAGTAGCGCTTGAGTTTCTCGGTGCGTGTGTAATGACCTCGTGGGATGAACTGCGTGTAGTCAATGGCATAAGGGAGAATAGCCCCAACTTTAAGCCCTGCTCTTGTTTGGATTAGTTTCAACTCACTTGCGACCATCTGTTGGGCTTCCTTAGGTGTGTTTGGTTTCAAGTTGAGCAAGTTGGCAGCAACAGCAACATAAGCGACATTGCGCAACGCTGCATCCTTCAACTCTTTTGTCGGCGCATCTTTGTAGGTTCGCATGCACTGAGCCAACAATTTCGTCGTTAACTGCTCAGCCAAAGGACTCAGTTTCTCTTCTTCCAAGCGCCTCAATGCGAAGTTGAAGAACAAGTGGTAAATGTGAAGCACGCTGTCAACCGTGACGAAGTTTGGGATGCCATGATAGGCGTTCTCCTCGTAAACGAAGAAAGGCTGCCAATGGTCGGCAGGGCAAACCACGAACAGGTTTTTCGCCAACATCGCTTGGGCTTCCTTCGGGATGACGAATTGGTGAAGATTAACGACTTCCTTCAGCGAAGATGAAACACGATAGGGCTTAACCTGTGGCTTGATTTGAGCGAAGCCAAAAGTGGCGAAATTGAGAGCAACCAAAATTGCCAACCAGCGTGACATCACAATGCTCACCTCACGCTTTCGCCTTCAACGGTAGCGCCTGAGCGCTAACTTGCCATCGGCACGAACGATAACGAAAGATCGCCATCGGAAAGTTTAACGCCAACTCTTTTCCCTTGTGGGAACAAGCGTGCATTGACGAAGGGTTGGCTTTGCCAAATCACGATGTAGCCAAAGCCGATCCAGCGATAAACGACGATGCATCGGCGACCGTCACGGGTGATTTCCAAAGTGACCAACTCAGCACCCGCTTGGTCATCCAACTCCGCTGATGTGAAGTCAACCATCGGTTTGGAAAGATGAGAACCGAGCCAACGAGCATATGCGAACTTGCCATTCCAACCCAACACGAAAACGCTTTTGTGACGCTTTGGGAAATAGCGTGTCCGTATGTTAACGCCCACAAGGAATTCCTTTTTCCCGTCTCCGTCCACATCACTGATCACCAACTTCCACGCTTGCCAGCGCTTAGGCACACCACGCCAAATGACTTTTTCGTTACGGAGCACAGCGATTGAGCCATTGACTTGTGGACGAAAAATGATTTGTTCCACTTGCCCATCGCCATCCAAGTCCACTCGCCAACTTGCAAAACCCGCAACCAACAACACCAACGAAACCAGCATTGTATTTTCACCTTCAACCGATAGTGTTCTAAAAGTCAAAGATTTCCTTCCCATGCTACGGGCTTCAGCCCGTAGTTGATGACGCAGAAACTGAGCGCCAACTTTAGTCGGCGAATTTTTCTCTCGGAGGGTCAGGCTCATGCCCGACCGAAGAGTTTCGGCACAGTAGTAGCCATGCTCCCCGAATTCTCACCGAATGAATTCGGCGCTCAGGAAAAATTGTCATCAACCACTGGCTGAAGCCAGTGGCATGGGTAATTTTAGAACACTCTCCCTTCGACCGATGTGCCACAAAACTCCCTAAGCCCGTCCTACAGGGCTTCCGAAGAGTTTCAAGGCGTGACCAAGTAGTAAAGGGTGTCGGGAAGGAGTGAGAAGTTGGAAGCAGTGCCGATGGTTTTGAGCGGGTAGCCGTTTCCGTCCAGAGCGGTCACTTTGCAGCGCCCAGCATCGGGGCGG
>JBGOEK010000017.1:0-45162 GCA_041537945.1 Candidatus Thermosaccharophagus yellowstonensis | reverse complement strand
ACGCTGGACGAGTTCGTCGCACAAGTGCTGGAGAAAGCGGGCGAACTGATAGAACAAGTGGCGCCTGAATTCATCAAAGAAATGCTGCAGATTGAGCGAGTCAAGGAAGTGCCCATATCTCAGGCGACAAACTTGGTCACGGGCACACCTGGTCAGCCCATTCCCAAACGACCGCAACAAGCCATTTACAAAGCCATTCAAGAAGGTGTCAAGCAGGGACAGTTTGCGGTGAAAGTCGGCGATAAAGTCTATGTGGGCAAGGAAGTGCCTGAAGAAGTTTTGCGTGACAGTCGGGCAGTTTTAGTCCCTTCGCCACCAACACCACCGCCTCCGCCTCCGCCTCCGCCTCCGCCGGAGCGCGTCACATTGCGGATACTAACAAGCACAAAGCACCTCTATCCATTGTTGATGGCAGCCCAAGAGCATTTGAAGGATTTGGACGCTACCGTTGCGTTGGAAGTGCACGATGCAACGGGCGAGATGAGCAAGAGGCGTTCGGACATAGAGAAACTGCTGCGGGATTACGGTTGTGCTTTTGAGTGGGTGGAAGAGGAGAGACCAACTAAGGAAGACAACGAAGAAGAAGGTGAATGAGCTTTCATGATTGTTGCTAAGTTGAAAAGCTGGACAGTGATGCGTGGGGGCGTGTTGGGTTTATGAGATGGGGGCTTGTGGGGTTTGTTCACATTGGTAAGTTTGGAATTTGACGGTTCTGTTGCGATGATTATCGGGGCTGTGCGGTCGACTACCCTTTCATGCCAGATCACTTCGCATGTGATGAGAAGCGTTGAAGGCGGTAGGAGTCCCTTAGGCAGTAGTATGAAGGTTATTTCGTTTTCATCTCGCTCACAACTCACAACAGATGAGTTGATGCCGACGCACTTCATGTGCTTCAAATCTCCGCTCACAGAGATGAGCATGCGCTGTCTGATGCCGTCAAGTAGTTTGAGCATGCATAGGCGATATGAAAAGTGCTCACTTGGTCTTGAGCGAGTCCTGATGCGCACAACAAACAGGTTGCTATCGCGTCTGAGCATGACCGAAGTGATATCAGCGCTTGGGCAAACCGCTGGCATGACTGGCTCATGCTTCCTATCGGGTATCCAAACGATGCGTTCCTTATGTTCCGTGACATCGGCTCGCTCAAAAACCTCGGTTGAGCGGATGAAGCTACTCATGAAGCGCCATGTGAGCGAGCGCTGTGATTCGTAAGAAGCGATTGCCTTTGCCTTCAACTCAATGACATCAGTGGGCAAATCCAATAAGAGCCATTCACCTTTAGCCTCCTCATAGAGCATCTTTGGTGGCAGGAGTGGCAACCTCTTGAAGATACCTTGCGGTGTTGGATACCTGCCGAAATGCACAAGGTATTCGTAAACGCCGACACTGTTGCTTAACTTGCCCTCTCGGATTAACTCAATCAATGCCGTGAGTGAAAGGACATTCGTCACCCAATGGACGATGTGGTCATCATGCCCGTGCGGAATGAAAATGCTTGTTGGGTTGAATTCAATCAAGAGGCGCTTCAACTCGTCGATGATTTTGTCGGGGCAAAGCGGTATCGGCTTCAGATCTTCAGATAGCGGGCATGATAAAGAGGTTTTGAGTGCGTTCTTTGATGAGAGGCAACCGTTCCATGATGGCTCAAACCAAATTCTCCCCATAGCAGTCTCGGGTATGCCGAGGAAGCTAACGGAGTTGCAACCGAGGATTCTTAGCGCCCTTCTCGCTTCGTCAGCGCGCAACATGGCAAAGCGCATCCTTTCTTGAGCGCTTGCAAAAGCCGTGTGCAGTTCACGCTTGAGCGCTATCGTGAAGCCCTCGCCGAGCGTGACGAAGAGCACCTTCGTTGAAACGCCTCGTCTTGAGAGGAGGGCAATCAAACCGCCACAGGCAAGAGCTTCATCGTCTGGGTGCGGTGAAATGATGAGAACCCTTTCACCGAGCTCCTCAATTGACATCTCATGCCACTTTGCGTTATGCGCCTTCTTAGCCACATGCTTGCACTGGACTATTTGCGTTGCAAGTATACCAACACAAAGCATGATGATGACGATGCTTAACAGCCTACAAATAACCTTGCACAAGTTGGCATCACCTCAACTTGTGCCCGATGCATCTTGCGATCTGCAAGACTTTGCTACGCAACCGCATGAATGAGACAGTCGTTGTTGAGCGAATGTTTCTCTTCCAAAACAACCTGATGTTGATGTTTGCCATTGGGACTGCGCCCCACATGAGCTTATACCGCTCACTGCCACGAAGGAAATCAAAAATGCTCTTGCCGTCTTCAATTGCATGCTTAAGCACATGCGCCATGAGAATTGTCCCAACACTGTATTTTCCAAACTCAGGCACAAACCCACCACCGTAGTAGCATGTTGCGTTCCCAAACCCAAAGCAGTAATGCACCGCAGCGTAAGCTCCATCAAGCTTCAAGAAATGCATGCTCAGCCAACCTTTCTTGAGGGCGAGCTTTGTCCAACGGCGATGGAAGTTCCTTGACGAGGGCAAGGAGAACACACC
This sequence comes from Candidatus Thermosaccharophagus yellowstonensis, assembly GCA_041537945.1. Lineage (GTDB taxonomy): Bacteria > Armatimonadota > Fervidibacteria > Fervidibacterales > Thermosaccharophagaceae > Thermosaccharophagus > Thermosaccharophagus yellowstonensis. The sequence goes on along the minus strand of JBGOEK010000017.1, from coordinate 42,636 downwards.
TGGTTGAAACTTTCTTAGCCAGCGGTGTGTATGGAGCTTGAACATCTGTTCAACAACCTCGCACCTTTCCACTTCGCTTTTGACGATACCGAACTCGACATCAAACAGCTTTCTGATTTGCCTTTCACGCCTCTTAAGGGTGTTGCGCAGGCTACCATCCACAGTTGCGGTGAGCTCCTCAAACGACTGCGGCAAATTGAGCACGGGACAAACTTCTGAATAGCTCATCTCATACCCGATGCCAAAGCGCCATCCAAACTCATCGCACCATGCCTTGATCAAACTGGCAAAAGGCGAAGCGACAGAGAGGTCACACAACTCTACAGCATCCCAAAGATGACGATGTGAGACAAGATAGTTCATCAAAGCGTTTACAGCATCAACGCCCCTCCTCGGCTTAACAGCCACTTCACCATAATCTGAAATGCCGCTCCCGATGAAACGGATAACATCGCTTCCGAGGGCGTTTAGCCTCGTGATGAACAGCGGAGCAAGACATATCGGCTCATCGTAGTCCTTCACGCAAAGGAGGAATGGCAACCCCTTCCCGAAATGTTCCCACCATGTTGACAGCCATTCCTTCGTGACGAAGATCGCCCTGTTTGAAGGTAGCCAGCTCATCACACACTCATTCCACCAATCCCCTAACTCAAAGAGAGCTTGCGCACCAAAGTATGCATCAACGCGCATCTTGCCCATCCACCCTGTCAACCCTCCACCCAAAGTATCGGTGAATTGATGAAGAGGCAAAAAGGCATGTGCGAATAGCATTGTAGCTACAATAGCATCATAATGAAAGTTCCTGCAGGTGCGACACTACAAGCTTCTGGAGGGCAAGAAGATGCTCACCTCGGAAACCGTCAAGAGGTTTGCCTTAGAGTGCGGTGCTGACATAGTCGGCATCGGCTCAATGGACAGGTTTGAAGGCGCTCCAAAAGAGTGCGACCCAAGATACATCTTCCCGGAAGCGAAGGCGATAATCGGGCTTGGATTTAGAATACATCGTGGGCTACTTAGGGGCATTGAGGAAGGGACATATTTCGCTGGGTATCCAGCGATGGGCTATGCGAGCATCAACGATGTGTTTGCGCCCATGGTGCTTAGGTTAGTCGGCAACTTCATTGAAGATCACGGCTACGAGGCGGTGCTCTATCAAAACACGAGTGTCCGTCTTGGATGCAATGTTGGGAAGCCAGTTTCTGAAGGAAAGCCAAAGCCAGATGTGTTCCTTCATTTTCGCATTGCCGCGTTCATATGCGGGATGGGTGAGATAGGCTACAGCAAATTGCTCCTAACACCTCAGTTCGGACCGAGACAACGCTTCGCCTTCATCATCACTGACGCACCACTTGAACCAGATCCGCTGTTTGAAGGTGGCTTGTGCGATAGGTGTAAGCTCTGCGCTGAGGAATGCCCTGCGGGAGCGATAAGCAAGACTAAGACGGTGAAGATCAAAGTGGCGGGAAGAGAGATTGAATGGGGCGAGCTGGATGAAGCGAAGTGCGCAGCCGTTTATCAAGTTGGAACTCCAAGGTGCAGTCCGTTCCTCGATGAGAGAGCGGAAGAGTTCATATCGCAACTCATAGAGGGGAAGATTCAAGTGAGTGCTGGAGAAGCCTTTTCGCAGGCTAAGTCGCTTGTGGCATACAGCAGGAACGCTTGGGAGAGTTACCACCATCCATCGGCTATTTGTGGTGGCATGGGTTGCATAAGGGCGTGCATGATTCACCTTGAATCGCAAGGGAAGTTGAAAAACAAATTCCACTCACCATTCCGAAGGCGAAAGCCATGGTGGTATTCACCGCCTTGGGCACAAAGTTGATGCAAGATCAAATAGGGCTATAATTTTGGTGAGAGTGGGCAGGTGAGAACACGCGTTTGGAGGTGAGTTGTGATGCCGAAGATAGGATACGATGATACTCCATTCCTTCCGGGGACAAGGTGGCGAGTGCATGATGGCAACCGCCCACAACCACCGATCGTCCGCCCCGGCACATTCAGCACTCAGGATAAACCGGGAGAGCCACCGTCGGATGCCATCATCCTGTTTGATGGGACGGATCTGTCAAAGTGGAGGAGTTGCGTTGACGGGGGTCCAGCGAAGTGGAAGGTTGAAAACGGCTACATGGAAGTTGTCCCTGGAACTGGCGACATTGAGACGATTGAACACTTCGGCGATTGCCAACTGCATGTTGAATGGCAAGCGCCACCAGAATCCTCAGGTGAGGGGCAGGCGAGGAGCAACAGCGGTGTTTTCCTGATGGGGCGATACGAAATCCAAGTTTTAGATTGCTACAACAACATCACATACCCAGACGGGACTACGGGAGCAATCTATGGTCAATACCCGCCGCTCGTAAACGCCTGTCGTCCACCGGGTGAGTGGCAGGTTTACGACATAATTTGGGAAGCCCCAAGGTTCGATGGTGATAGGTTAATTCGCCCAGCTTATATCACCGTTCTTTTCAACGGAGTGGTTATACACAACCACACACCGCTTTACGGGCGCACAACACATCGCCAACTGCCAAGATACGAACCGCATCCACCTGTCGGTCCATTGCGCCTCCAAGATCACGGCGATAGAGTGCGCTTCAGAAACATCTGGTATCGCCCTCTAAAGGGCTATGACGAAGGCTGAAACACAAGCGCTTGAGATTGCGCTTTCCAAATGGTTCTTCGTGTAGCATCATGTTGGTGGTCACTTAATCATCCCTTTGAGTATAGAGGCGATTTGCTGTTGGCTTAAGACGACTCCCTCGGAGATGATGAACCCATCAACAGCAAGTGCTGGTGTCATGACAACGCCGTAGCGCTCCGACACTTCATCCGAGAGAACATCAAGCTTCACCACTTCGATGTCGTAGCCGAGTTCCCTCAACGCCTTCTTCGTGTTCTCAAGTAGCGCTGCGCATTTCTTGCACGGTGGCTCAACACCTATAACCTCAATCCTCAAATCTCACTCACCTCATGCTCATCTCAAGCTGGCGATACGGCTTAAAGCAAGGTGCATCAACTCATCCATTCGTCAATATGCTTTGCAACGAATTCGTCGTCGCGAAGATGCGGATACGCGTTCCAGACCCTTTCAATCTCCTCGAGCTGTCCCTTGCTCAATGTTTCGTTTGGGTCGATGCAAAGGTTGCTCTCAAGCAACCCTTGTCTTCTCAGCACTTCATGGATGCCCGGTATGCAACCTGCGAAATTGTTAACTGCATCGAATATCGCGCCGTTGGCATCGGTTAAATGGACATGGATTTTGAGCAACTCAACTGGCACATCCGCATGAGCCTTTGAGACGCTTCTGCACCACTCAAATATCTCAACTGCTTTTCTCGTCCAGACTGCCCATTGCCCGAGCAAACCGCCCACGATACGCAATTCAACCTCAGAGCCAGCGACACTGAACTTGAAAGGCGTAACCAAATCCAAGATGATGTTGTCATCGTTGCCCGTGTAGAGCGCCACATCAAGCCTCCCAGACTCAGCTATAGCGCGCACAACATCGATGGTTTGGTAGCGGTTGAACGGGGCGATCTTAATGGCGACGAGTTCTTCAACCTCCTCAGCCAAGCGCCTCCAAAACGAATACGGTAAGATGCGCCCGCCAACGGCTGGCTGTAGGTAAAAGCCAAACAGCGGGATGACCTTTGAGACCTCCTTGCAATGGCTTATCAGCTCTTCTTCATCTGCGTCCTTAAGGGCGCTTAAGCTCAGCAGACCTGCATGGTAGCCAAGCTCTCTTGCGATTGTCGCCTCATTGATGGCTTGCTTTGTATCTCCACATATCCCAGCCACACGAAACAGTGGCATACCCCTTCTCTCATCCAGACGGTTCATCTCTTCAGACATCAACTCAAGCAGGGGACGAAAGAGCCCAACATCCCTGATCTTGAATTGAGTTGTGTGAACGCCAACTGCTATGCCACCCGCACCTGCATCACTGTAATAGCGACAGAGCGCTCTTTGACGGCGCTCATCCCACTTGCGCTCCTTCGTCAACGCTAAGGGGCACGCTGGTATGACCATCCCATCTTGCAACGCTTTCCTCAAGCGCTCCTCGAGTGGCATCTTCCATCAACTCGCTAAAAGCGTCCGCTTCGTTCCTCAAAGTGAGTTGGCTTGTCCCATGTCTCAAAGCCACGCATAAGCCAATCAGAGATCCATAATATCATCCTCTTGAGCGAGACCCTCGGGTAACCAAAGAGCATATGCGCAAGCTGTGCATTGCTGATGAGGGCATCTGGTGCCTCCTCACCAACAAACTTAACTTGGCGTCCCATAAGTCTCCCAAACTCCTCGCAAACCTCTCGCACACTCACAGTCTCTGGACCTGTGATGTTGATGATGAAGGGAGGACTGCTAACATGTGAGAAGCATTGCAATGCCATCGCCACAGCGTCACCTTGCCAAATGGCATTGAAAGCACCCATCGTCAAATCAATCTCTTCACCGTTAAGCACCTTCTTCGCCAAATCAACGAGGACTCCATAGCGCAACTCAACAGCGTAGTTCAAGCGCACAATCGCAACTTGAGTGCCATGTTCACGGCTGAAGTATTCAAATATGCGTTCCCTGCCAAGACAACTCATAGCATACTCGCCAATGGGCGACGGTGAATCAAACTCGGTTGAGCCCCCTCGCACAATCGGCGTCAGAGGATAAACATTGCCAGTTGAGAAGACTACAAACTTGCTCCACTTAAACCTGTTGCAAACGATTGCGGGTAGCATCGTGTTCACAGCCCAAGTCTTCCACTCCTGCCCAGTTGTGCCAAACTTCATCCCGACCATGAAGACTATGTTCTGAACATCTGGTAGCGCCTCAACTTGATGCTCATCGAGCAAGTCACAGGTAATCGTTTTAACGCCCCACTTTGAGAGCTTCTCCCTCAGCTCAGCAGATGTGAACCGAGAGACACCGATGACCTCGTTCTGTTTCCCAGCCTGCCTGAAGGCTCGCAACGCCATGTAAGCCAAGCTCGGACCCATCTTGCCTCCAACGCCCAAAACCATGATGTCGCCATCAAGTTTGGAGAGTGCGCTAACAACACCTTCTGTTGGTTCGCTTAACAGGTTTTCAAGCTCTTCAACTGAGCCGATCCTCTCTGGGAGCACTTGAACGACACCTCAATTGGTGGTTTTAGAATCGTGCTCTTCAAATGTGTGGGCACCGCTCGCATAAAACATGACTTCTTCCTCCGTGGCTTCATCAGCCTTGAGTTCATGGACAAGTTGACCAGAATGCATGACGAGTATTCGGTCAGCGAGCGTGAGCACCTCAGGTAGCTCTGAGGAGGCAAAGATAACTCCTGTCCCTTCTTCCGCCATCTGCCTTATCAACCTGTGTATCTCAGCACGCGCTCCAACATCAACACCCCTTGTTGGCTCATCAAGCAGAAGGAGCTTCGGGCGCATGGCAAGCCACTTTGCGAGCACGATCTTTTGTTGGTTTCCCCCGCTCAAGTTCTGTGCCGGCATTTCGGGGTTCGGTGGAACGATTTGTAGCCTCTCCCAAAGCCACTTTATTAGCTCCCTTTCTCTCCTGCGATGAATGAACTGCATAACCGACAAGGAGGGCAGTATAGGCAGGGTGGCGTTATGTCCTGCTGCCATCATGAGTATCAAGCCGGATGCTTTCCTATCTTCCGTCACCAAACCAATGCCATGCCTGATCGCCTCAATCGGCGACCTTATCCTGACCTGCTCGCCATCAATCTCAATCTCGCCTTTGACAATCCCCGGCGGTGAACCGAAGAGCGTCATCAAAAGCTCCGTCCTACCAGCACCCATCAAACCGAATATCCCGACCACCTCACCAGAACGAACATCAAAGTTTATGTCGCTCAAAATGCGTTTGCCGAAGGCTTCACGGCTGATAACACTTAAGTTGCGCACCCTGAGTATGACATCGCCTAACTTCTTAGCGCCCCTCTCAACAGCTTCGATATCGCGTCCGACCATCATCCTTGCGAGCGTGCGATGATCCACATCAGCGGTTCTAACAGTCCCAACAACCTTCCCATCACGCATCACTGTAACTCTGTCGGTTATGGTGAAGACTTCCCTGAGCTTGTGCGTGATGTAGATTATCGTCGTCCCAGTTGCTTTAAGCCTCCTGATGACATCAAACAGCTTCTCAACTTCGGCTTCCGTTAGAGCGGATGTAGGCTCATCCATGACGATCACCCTCGCTTTCAGCGAGAGCGCTCGCACTATCTCAACAAGTTGCTGTTTGCCAACCGAAAGTTCACCGATCCTTTGCCTCGGGTCAATTGTTGGGTCGAAGGGAGATAACAGTTCCTTAGCCATGTTGAACATCTTAGAGAAGTCAACGAATATGCCCCTCGTTGGCTCGCGCCCGAGGAATATGTTTTCGGCAACGCTGAGTTGCGGGACGAGGTTCAACTCCTGATGGATAACAGCTATGCCAGCGGAGATTGCGTCCTTTGGCGAGCGTATCCGCACTTTCACACCGTCGATGAATATCTCGCCCTCGTAATCGCTATAGACGCCACCGAGTATTTTCATCAATGTAGATTTCCCAGCACCGTTCTCACCAACGAGACCATGCACCTCGCCTTTCCTAACAAACAGGTCAACATGGTCAACCGCCCGCACACCACCGAAGTCTTTCACTATTGAGCGCATCTCAACTATGTATTCACTTCCACCCAAAACTCCTCACCACCAACCGTTGCAACGAAAGCCCCTAATTGAAGTGCCCCTCAATCAACCCTCGGAAGCACAATCGTCTGCTGTTTTTGATATCTTCCTTTCTTGTCAGCGTATGAGACCTCGCAAACGCCGTCAGCTTCTATGAAGATGACCTGAGCAATCCCCTCGCCTGCATAAACCTTCGCTGGCAACGGTGTCGTGTTTGAAATTTCAAGGGTTGCGTATCCTTCCCACTCAGGTTCAAACGGAGTCACATTCACGATGATCCCGCACCTTGCGTATGTGCTTTTGCCGAGCGTTATCGTTATCACATTCCTCGGTATGCGGAAGTATTCAATGGAGCGACCGAGCACAAATGAGTTTGGCGGTATGATGCAGTATTCGCCCTTGTGCTTGACAAACGAACGCTCGTCAAAGTTCTTCGGGTCAACAATCGTTGAGTAGGCGTTTGTGAAGATGAGGAACTCATCAGCGATGCGCATATCATACCCATATGATGAGAGCCCGTAAGATATCACGCCCTTGCTCACCTGCTTCTCCTCAAACGGCTCGATCATCCCGTGCTCAAGAGCCATCTTTCGTATCCACCAATCTGGCTTAACTCCCATTGCACCCTTCACCCCCTTGCCCTTGTTGATTTAGCTATGTGATGCCGAGTTCCTTCTTCACTTCTTCAAGCATCTTCAAATCCTCGTCTGACAATTTTGCCTTGGAGAGCAAATCGGGGCGGCGTAGGAGCGTCCTCTTCAGCGATTCCTTCCTGCGCCACCTCCTTATAGCTTCATGGTCGCCAGAAAGAAGCACCTCGGGAACTTCCCAACCACGAAACACCCTCGGACGAGTATATTGCGGATGCTCAAGCAGACCATCGGAAAATGATTCGCTCAAAAGCGATTCGATGTTTCCAAGCACACCAGGGACATGCCTGCTAACAGCATCTATGATGACCATCGCCGCTGGCTCACCACCAGAGAGAACATAGTCGCCGATTGATATTTCATCTGTGGCAAGGTGTTCCCTCACACGCTCATCAACACCCTCATAATGCCCACATATCAAGAAGATGCAACGCTTGCGCGAAAGCTCAACCACTACATCGTGGTTGAGAACCCTTCCTTGAGGCGAGAGCAATATGATCGGTGGCTCGCCGTATTCATCGGGCAAGTTGAATAGCACACTCTCAACAGCTCTAAATAGAGGTTCTGGTTTCATCACCATACCAGCACCGCCACCATACGGATAATCATCAACGACCTTGTGCTTATCGGGGGCGTAGTCACGGATGTTATGGCAATGCACCTCAACGATGCCCTTCTCAATAGCCTTCCCCAAAAGCGAGCACTTGAGAGGGCTGTCAAACCATTCTGGGAAGATGGTGAACACATCAAACCTTATCGCCATTGCATTCGTCACCCCGTTGGCTTAAACCAAACCCTTTGCGCCAGTTGCGCAATTGCTGGCGCACCTTCACCGATTGCAGTTGCGTTTGAAAAAGATACTGCCAAAACAGTGTCAAGCACTCGCTCACCCTCTCAGCCGAAACATCTCTTGGTCTTGAGCGTGTCACAGCGTAAATCCCGAAGCGCAGTGAATCGCTTATCAGAGCGACATCGCCCTTGCTCAGCTTGAAATCAAACCCTCGTCTATCGGCGCAAGCCTTGCAAAGCGTCCCACCTTGCGCTATTGATAAGTGCACCTCCTCGCCGAGCTCACGAGAACCACAACTGACGCAGAAGCCAACTTGTGGCATATAGCCCACGCGCTTTAGCAACCTGCTAATGAAAGCTGTTAAAAGCAAGTCAGCATCAACGCCCCTGTTGGCTATGCGGAGTGCCGAGAGCAAGTCATCGAACAAAGCGGGATCAGCCTCGCCATCTGGAACACTTTTGCTGAGCATCTCACAACACTGTGCGCACACCACCATCATCTCAACATCCCTGCGCAAACCTTCAAAAACCTCAATGATGCGCACCTGCGTCACAACTTCAAGTGTTTTCCCCTGTGCGAGGAAGTAATGCGCGTGTGTGAAGAGTTGCGTTGCTGGCGCAAGCCTCGTCAACGGGTTCCTCGAGCCCTTCGCTATAGCGCTCAGCTTGCCCATCTGGCGTGTGTAGATTGTGAGTATGCGATCCTTCTCACCATACGGTATGACACGCATAACTATACCTTCAACGCGATATGTCCTTGGTGCTGGTTGACGGAAAACGCCAACCGCATCATGGCTTGTCTGAGGCAACCTCTCTGGCAAGTTTTCCGACATCTCTCGTTCGCACCTCAGGCTACTTAATCAAAAGCTACCGATGCGATTGATGGCGCAAGGCTTTTATCTGGAGCGACAGCTTTGACGGATCTGAGTGTGGTATCCCGAGAGTAAAACAAAGGTCGATCGAATGCCCCGCTGTAACTGTATCAGCCACATGGCTCATGCGGTAGCCAACAAACTCAAGTTCCGTTCCATGTGCATCAGCCAATATGCGCAAGTGTCTCTTACCGTGCGTGTTGCTTTCGATCACCTTGACACCGAACAAGGCGAGCGTTGGCTTCGGGTTGCCGCACCCACAAGGCTCAAACAACATCATCTTGTGAGCAACATCTAAAGAGAGTTCGTTGGGATGAGCTTGAGCATCAATGCTAAGCGTTGGTGTAAGCTCAACTTCGCTGAGCCTTCGGCGAGCGATCTCGTTTATGGCAAGGCGCAACCTCTCTATGTTTTCTTCCCGTATGACCAATCCAGCAGCCATCTGGTGCCCACCGTAGCTCACAAGCAGGTCACTGCAAAAATCAAGGGCTGAAGTGATGTCAAACCCTTGAATGCTTCTGCAAGAACCCTTCCCAGTTTCACCTTCAACGGATATGAGTATTGCTGGGCGATGGAAGAGCTCAACGAGCCTACTTGCAACTATCCCGATGACACCTTGATGCCATCTGCGACTTGAAAGCACGATGACCAACTCACTGCTAAGGTCAACTCTTTCTTCCACAAGTTCGAGAGCCTCCTCGAGGACTCGCTCTTCCTCATCTTGTCTTTCCCTGTTCAACGCATCAAGCCTTGTTGCCAGTGCTTCAGCCTCCGTTTCGCTCCTTGCCAACAGCAACCTTAGAGCATCCCTTGGGTCTTCAATTCTCCCTGGGGCATTAAGCCTCGGAGCTATGATGAACGAAACATGGGCGCCAGTTATCCTGCTTGAGCGAAGCCCCGCACATTCCATTAGCTTCCTTAAGCCAACCCTCGAGCGCTTCGAAAGCGCATTCAAACCATGCCACGCAAGCGCCCTGTTCTCGCCAATGAGCGGAACTACATCCGCAACGGTTGCAATCCCAACCAGATCAAGACATAGCTCATCATTAAGAGGGCTTTCAAACTTCCCTTCCTCAGCTACGGCACATAAAAGCTTCAATGCAACGCCAGTAGCTGAAAGCTCCTTGAAAGGGTATTTGCAATCCATCCTCTTAGGGTTGAGGATGGCGATCGCTCTTGGGGGTAAGCCTTTCGGGGAATGGTGGTCAACGATGATTGTGTCGATCCCGAGTGACATTGCATACTCAACTTCCTTGCGAGAGGTTATCCCGCAATCGCAAGTTATCATCAGCGTCGCTCCAACGCTTTTGGCTGCGTTAACAGCCCTCATGCTCACCCCGTAACCATCAACAAACCTGTCTGGGATGAACCAATAGACTTTCGAACCCCACTGTGAGAGCTTGCTCGAAAGTAGTGCAGTTGCGCATATTCCATCGGCATCGTAATCGCCATGGATGAGTATGACCTCGCGGTTACGCAACGCCGAAATTATGCGTTTGACAGCCAAGCCCATATCAGCCATAAGGAATGGATCATGCAACCTCTCAATTGATGGCTTCATAAACTCCAAAGCCGAAGACGGCTCACTAAAACCGCGAGAGCATAAAACCCTCGCCACCAACCTCGGCAACCCCAAAGCCACCGAAAGGCGCTCAACATCACTCTCATCAACCGTTTTCATCTCCCAACGCATGTTCATGAAACTTCTATGCCCAACCATACCGTTATCATCCCTCTCGCCCCAAAGAACGCATATGGAGTTGGCTCACAGTTATCGTTCCTCTGCCCAAAAGCCGTATCGATAGCACACGCCACCCTTCCCTATAACTACGCACACGAAAACGAACGCTTAATCGACCCTCATCCTTGTGCACTATAACAGCTATTCCCTCCCCATCAATTGAAACATCAGCCTTCGCATCTTCGCATCCACTCGCATGAAGCTCGAAATCAACAGAGCCAGATGGCATCCAAACTGGCACTGTGATGACACTTGGCAATGTGACCGAAACCCCTTCAGAGCCACTCACATTCATCACAAACGATGGTTTCCCCTCTTCTGATTGTGCAGAGAAAAAGCATCTTAAGGACATGTGCAACCCTTCGTTCAGCGCTCCCTTCACAACCTCGTTAAGCGACTTCAAAAACGACTTCACATCCTCTGAAGCACACCTGTTGAAAATCTCAACCAACACTCGGCTTGAGTAATTGCGCTCGATGAGCTCGACCATGCCAAGGAAGGTGCGCATGCTCATCCTCTCCACCTCTTGACCTTTACTCCGCCCGCGCAACCACTCAAGGAAGGAGAACATGTCTTTGCCGAACTGCTCTAACACATATGCTTTTAGCACTCCACGCAGTTTGTTCACCTCGGCTTCAGGAGGCAGGTTAAGCTTACCGCCCTCAATCATTTCAAGCAACCATAGAGAGTTAAGGCGCTCACTCATCATGCCACCACAGTAGCGCTCATGTTCACCTTCAAACGGACCCAAAGCTACGAAGGCATGATGCCCATACTCGTGTGCAACTTCAATAAACCATTGTGCGAACTCCCTCTTCGGCTTTACACCTCTCCAATAGATGTGACCGACATCGCTGATTATGTTTGGCTCCCCACGCTCACTTAGCCAAATGCTTATTGGGGGAGACTCAACTGGGAGCAAGTTGGCTTTCAGGTAGCTACACCCCGTCGCCAGAGCAAACGCAAGGGAAACAGATTTTGCATCATCAAGCCAATCGCCACCCACGCCACTAAGCGTTCGTGTCCTAAAGTAGATGTGCGCAATTGCATCCCAACGCCCGCCATCAGCATACCTGTAGAGGACAAGCATCTGGTTGTATTGCTCAAGGAATTTGGGGTCGCGCCAGATAGGTAGAGGTGGGAAGCATGGTGTGGCGATGAAAACGGCTTTGAAAACATTTTCGCCATACTGAAGGCTTACCTCAACCTTCGGTGCATCGAGCAGGTTTATCGCCTCATCGCAAGTTGTTGGTGGCAACCACGCCGAGCTTAACCTCGGCAAACCACCTCTCAGTTTCACTGCCATCTTGTAGTGTGTTAAAGCTTCATCAAACATGCGCAGTGCTGCCAACCCATAAGCGAGCCATTCGTGTGCATAAGGGTTATCTGGATGTAGCTCAACGGCTCTCCTTGCAAGCTCGACACCTTTCTCAATGTTCCTATCAACAGTGAGGAGACGGATGACGGATTGCATCAAGGTGTCTTTTGTTCCCTCTGGAACTGCGGGTTCGCTCACAGTGGCTAAAATCAAAGCGAGGCTGAAGGACACAAACGAAATCGCAACCTTTAGGGCTTCAATGCGAAAGCGTTGCCTCAACATCCACATCACCGTCAATGGCATTTGAAAGAGTTGACCACTTGTTCAAATTCGTTTTCCCCTTCAGATGCTGTTATGGCGAGCACTAAGAAGAGGCGGTTCGTGTCATCGCACTTCCACATCAACCCCCGCAACCTCGGCATCAAGCTTCTCTTTGTGAGTTGGCGCAAAAAGAGTTGGAGTGTCTTCAAAGGCATTTTGGCTTTCCCAAAAAGCTCAATCCCTTCATGTGATGAACTGCCTAAGTGGACATGCCTATAGGAGACTTCAAACTTCTTCAGGTGCTCTTTTAGCACCTGCGCTGCAAGCTTGTCGAGCGTTGTCCCTTTTAGCATCAAGTCGGCGGTGCTCCAGCGTGCAACTTCAATCGAATCCTCATCGCCACGCTTAAACTGAAGCCTCACAAACCCAGCCTCGACCTTGTGCCCGCAGAGCCTCATTGAGGAATGAATTTTCAAATCCAGCCCGAAGAGCTTCCACCTATGCCATTCATCCTCGCTGTGGTCTGAAATACCTGTGAACAGCTTCTTAGCCAACTCCTTCAGCTTCTCGCCCCTAACACCGATCACATGGGCAGCGAGCACCTTGTTACACTTGCCACACCACCATAGCATCCCTTCCCCTATGTATTTGCCAGCCCAACTGAATGTGAGCACATCTCTGCCCTTAACTTGATGCCTGCCTACAAGCTTCGTATCTACGCTTTGGCTGAACTCCTCCCCTCTCCTCTTAGCTTCCTTAGCCATCTTCGATAAGATGGCTTCGGCTTGCTCGCGCAGGTTGATCTGTTGAATCGGCGATACAGTCATACAGCTCAGCTCAAAGCGAACCATCTCATCGTCTTCCATGCGTATGTAGCTTTCGTTTTGCGTCACGCGCAAGTGCGTCACATACCAATCATTTGGTGCAAACAGCGTAATCCCAGCCCACGCTAACTGTTGCCAGTCAGTTTGAGGGGTCTTCATCGCAACCCACCCATCAAAAGCTGAGCTTGCTTCGACGCATTGCAACGCTTTGGCAGATGCCGATGGCTATACAAGTTGCAAGCACATTGCTCCCACCGTAGCTTAGCAGAGGCAAAGGTATACCCGTTATCGGTAAGAGACGGATGGTCATCCCTATGTTGGTGACGATATGCACAAGGAGCATGAAGAAAACGCCGCCCACAATGAAGATGCCAAGCTCGTGCTCGGTTGAGCGCATGAGCAAAATCATGCGATGCAAAAGCAACATGTAAAGCAAGATGACAGACATGCTTCCAACGAACCCAAGCTCCTCTGATAGTGTGACGAATATGAAATCGGTATGCCGAGCTGGTATGAACTTCAGCTTGCTCATCTTCCCGTTGAACAATCCCTTCCCAGTCAGCCCACCTGAGCCGATCGCAGTTTGGGCTTGAATCAAGTGGTAACCTGAGCCGAGCGGGTCTGCGTATGGGTTGATGAATGCTATCAGGCGCTTCTTATGGTAATCTTTGAGCAAGCCCGTATGCCACCCGACAAACGCAATCACTAAGCATGCCAAAACAATTAAGGCGATGTGCCCCCTCCTTGCCCCGCCAATCCAGAGCATACCTAACCATGTGCTCAAAATGACGATGCTCGTCCCAAGGTCTGGTTGTGCCAATGTGAGCAAGACGGGGATCGAGACATGCATAGCGGTGCGCAAGATGAACTTCAAAGAAAGCAGTTGCTCCCTGTTATCTGCGAGCATCGCCGAGAGGGTTATTATGCATGCAACCTTTGCGAACTCAGATGGCTGAAATTGCAACGGACCAACCTTTATCCAACGCTGAGCCCCACCAGTCTCCCTCCCCACGATGAGCACAAGGAGAAGCAAAACCAATGTGGCGCCATAGATCCAAGAGCTGAACTTCGTCAAGCGTTGGAAGTTGATGAGGGCAACACCAAACATCGCTACCAACCCGATGCACATGAAGAAAACCTGTCGCTTAACATAAGCGAGCGAATCACCATATGTTGCGCTGAAGAGCATGAGCACTCCGATACCCATCAAGACGATGGTTATAGCGAACATGGCGAAATCGAAGTTGCGCACCTGCCGTCTCTCAAGCACCTCGAAATCCCCTCGGAGCGAATGGAGTTAAGGCTACGATCGCTTTACAAGTCAACATCTGGCAAGCATGAGAGCGACTTTAAAAGCTTTTCATCTGACATCACCGCGTCTTCCATCCTCCCACTGAGATACTCCTCATATGCCGATAGGTCAAAGTAGCCATGCCCGCTGAAGTTGAAGGCTATAACTTTCTCCTCACCAGTTTCCTTGCACTTCAACGCCTCATCGATGACAGCCTTGATGGCGTGGGCTGTCTCTGGGGCTGGCACAACGCCCTCAACTTGCGCGAATGTCACAGCAGCTTCAAACACGGCTCTTTGCGGGTATGCGATGGCTTCTATGATGCCCTTGTGGTAGAGGTAACTCACAAGCGGAGCCATCCCGTGGTAGCGTAAGCCACCTGCATGTATTCTCGGAGGTATGAACTCGTGCCCGAGTGTATGCATTTTGAGCAATGGGGTCATCTTAGCGGTGTCTCCGAAATCGTATCTGTAAACGCCTTTTGTGAGGGAGGGGCATGCGAGCGGTTCGACAGCGATTATGCGAGGCTTCCTTTTGCCCTCAAGCTTGTCTTGGACGAAAGGAAAGACGAAGCCTGCGAAGTTGCTTCCGCCACCAACGCAACCGACAAGCACATCAGGGTATTTGCCTATCATCTCGAACTGCTTCTTCGTCTCAAGTCCGACTATCGTCTGGTGGAGCAGGACATGGTTCAAAACGCTCCCGAGGGAGTATTTCGTGTCCTCGTGTGTGACAGCATCTTCGATGGCTTCACTTATAGCGATTCCGAGGCTCCCTGGAGAGTCTGGATCTTTTGAGAGGATGCCCCTGCCAGCGTTTGTGCGGTCGGTTGGACTCGGAAAGACTTCGGCACCCCAAATGTTCATCAGCACTTTCCTATACGGCTTTTGCTCATAGCTCACACGCACCATGTAAACTGTGCACTTCAACCCGAACAAGCAACATGCAAAGGCGAGCGCACTACCCCACTGTCCCGCACCTGTTTCCGTTGTGAGGCGTTTTATGCCCTCGCGCTTGTTGTAATATGCCTGTGCGACTGCTGTGTTCGGCTTGTGGCTTCCTGGAGGGCTTAGGCTCTCATTCTTGTAGTAGATTTGGGCGGGCGTTTGAAGATAGCTTTCGAGCTTTCTCGCACGCACAAGCGGTGTGGGACGCCAAATGGAGTAAATCTCGAGGACCTCCTCAGGTATCTCAATCCACCTCTCTTTGCTCACCTCTTGCTCTATCAGCCCTATCGGGAAGATGGGAGCAAGGTCATCTGGCGATATCGGTTCTAAGGTGGCTGGATGAATGACTGGTGGCAAAGGTTCTTGAAGGTCAGCTTGCAAGTTATACCAATACCTCGGCATCTCCCTCGGAGATAGCATGACTTTATTGTCCCCGCTCATGTCCATCTCTCCTTTCAGCAAGGATTGTTACCGCTCAGCGAATCGCCCGAGAGCCATCGTTGAAAAACGACATCACAAAAAGTATAACCACCTGTCCACACATTGAGGCGATGCCCCACAAACGATGCCGAGCAAAGAACTTTAGAGGTTGAGGAAATGAAGCTAACAGGTTGAGGGCATTAGAAGCGCCTGTTTGCACCTCTTATTGGTCCTGCAGTTTGCATCATATCGGTGACCAAGTCACACACGAGTGGGTCTTCTTTAAGGCGCTTCAGTGCTGCATCCGCGATTTGTTTAACCCGTTGCCGTGAGAGGTTAAGTATCCTGCCTATCTCTTGGTATGTGTATGGCTTGCCATCCTCAAGCCCGTAGCGAAGCTTTATAACGAGCCTGTAATTTTCCGGTAGCTTGCTCAGGGCTTGCTCAATCTCCTCCCTGCTTCTCATCTTCATTGTTACCTCTTCAGGTCCGAGGGAGTGCTTATCTTCGATTGCATCCGCAAGAGTCATCTTCTCATCGTCATCAACAGGTTCATCAAGCGACATGATTTGGTATGGGTAGGACATATATTGCTCCACCAAATGCTTTTGCATACGGATGCTCCTTGAGAGTTCGTCAACAGTTGGTTCTCTGCCGAGCTCCTGTGCAAGCATGTCCTTTACCCTGCTCATGCGGTGAACCAGTTCCGATATCCTTGTCGGGAGCTTCACAAGTTGCGACTGTGCCTGAATAGCTCTTACAACGGCTTGTCTGATCCAGAGTGTGGCGCATGTGCTGAATCTGCAGTCCCTGCGCCAATCAAATTTATCAACCGCTTGTATCAAGCCAATGTTTCCCTCTTGTATCAAGTCGCTCAGCGAGACACCATAACCTCTATACCTGCGCGCTATGCTCACAACCAAGCGCAGGTTGGATTCAACAAGTATCATGCGAGCTTCTTCGCCATCCCGAATAACCTTGCTCAGCTCCATTCTCTTTTGCGGAGTGAGAGAGCCCTCGGCTGCGAGTTGCTCAAGCTCTTGCTGAGCTTGTCGCATAGCTTCTATGCGCTTTGCGAGCTCAATCTCCTGTTCCTTTGTCAGCAGTGGGCGTTTCCGCAACTCCTTAGCCCACGCTGCCATCGGATCTTCAATCGCTACATCCCTTCGCCTCAACACCGGTTCTTGAAGGGGCTCGTTACCAAAACCATCGTCATGGGAGAGTTCGTCGCCGTTATGTTCCGCTGTAAACTCCTCATCGTAGTAGCTCATGAGAGCTCTCTTCGGACGCCTTCCCCTGCGCTTGATGGGTGGGTGCGAACATCCTTTCAGGTTGCTGTTGGAGGCTTTAGCGAGGCTTCTTTTTCTTCTCGTAGTGTGCCCTTGCGCCTCCTCCCGTGATGCTTTCAATATCTCGGTGAGAGAAACTTTTCTCTGGCGAGGCATCAACACCGCCTCTCGTCATCAGTTGTTGCGAAAATATTGTCACTATTAGTATAGCGACTTTCGGGCGTTTGTTAAAAATGAACGGCTACACACCATAGAGCTTCCTCATCCAAGGGTCGCTACCCCTGCTTAGCTGAGAGGGCTAACTTCGCTGCCTGAACTGTGTTGCGCATCAGCATGATGACGGTGAGCGGTCCAACGCCTCCGGGGACTGGCGTTATAGCTGATGCAACCTCTTTCACAGATTCAAAATCGACATCGCCAACTATTTTATCGTCAACCCTGTTTATGCCCACATCAATCACGACTGCACCCTCTTTAACCATGTCGGCTTTGATGAGGTGTGCTTTCCCAACAGCTGCAACGAGTATGTCGGCTTGGCGTGTCACCTCGGGCAAGTTAGCGGTGCGTGAATGGCATACGGTCACAGTGGCATTGCGCTGAAGTAGCAATATCGAAAGCGGCTTGCCCACGATATTGCTCCTCCCAACAACGACTGCTCTTTTGCCTTCAATCTCGATCCCGGAGCGATCGAGTATCTCAATTATGCCAGCTGGTGTGCATGGCACAAACCTGTTCCTGCCTATGAACATCCACCCAACATTCACTGGATGAAATCCATCAACATCTTTGTTTGGGTCAATGTGCGAGATGACAACCTCGGGGTCTATATGGCTTGGCAGTGGCAGTTGAACTATGATGCCATGAACTGACTCATCCTCGTTCAACTGGGTGACTGTATCAATGACCTCTTTCTCCGAGGCGCTCTCTGGGAGACGCTTCACTATTGAGCGTATGCCAAGCTCCTCGCACTTCCTCCCTTTGTTCCGAACATAAACCTCAGAGGCTGGGTTCTCACCGACAAGCACCACGGCAAGACCTGGAGTTATGCCATACTTCTCCTTCAGCTCATCCAACTCCTGCTTTATCTCCTGTTGGATCTGAGAAGCGATTGCCTTCCCATCAAGTATGCGAGCTGGCATGCCTTGTCCCCCCTTATGGTTGTGATTCGCAGTTTGGGACAGCTCGGGACATTCCCACAGTTAGGCAGTTGCAACGCCATAGCCACTTATGCAACTAAAGCACACACGATATTGAAAGCAAGATGCCCATTGCGAAATGCGTGATGATAGTCATGGCGCAAGCAATCTTCATCGTGTCGTGCCCGAAGAATACATGGCGCACAACACTTGCCATCGCCAAAAGCGCTGTCGGGAAAGCTACCAACCCGAGCAACAAAGATGACGAATGGAGCGCCAACGCTGTGAGCGTTAACCAAACGAAAGCGCATGTGACAATGATGCAGTAGCAGATGGCTGATGCTTTCTTCCCGAGCCTCACAACCAAATTGCGCTTACCAGCACGCTCATCGTAAGGCGCATCTGGGATTTCGTTTACCCAAAGCACAGCCACTATGAGCAACGCTATCGGAAGCGAAGCTATCAAGACGCGCCAATCAAACCCCCTTGATTGGACATAGTAGGCACCGATGGTTGGCAGTATGCCGAACGCCAATCCGACAGCCAACTCCCCCAAACCACGATGCGCAAGCATTATCGGAGGCGCGGTGTAAAAGTAAGCGAGGAAGACGCCAGCAACACCTATAAGCAGAAGCGCCATTCCTGTGACCTTAACAAGCCATAGCCCGAGTAGCGAACCGAGGATGAGCGATGCAACACCGCTCAACAACATAGTCGTCGGGCTCACTAACCCTTCCTGAATCACCCTGCTCCCACCTGTGAACGGTCTTACCGGGTTCTCTTGAAACCAATCAGCGCCTGAGAGATGATCAAAATAGTCGTTGAGCATGTTTGCACCAGCATGCAAAAGCAACATTGAAATGAGTGTGCATAGAAAGAGCGATAGATCAAACAGCCCATTGATCTTCCACGAAAGCGAAGTGCCCACAAGTATTGGAGCTATCGTTGCTGTGAAGAAGGGTGCACGCACCATCCGCAACACGAGCATGGTCGCTCTAAGCGAACTCAGCATGGCGTTCACCCGTAACTCAATTATGGCACGATGCCTCAGAGGCACGGCGTTAATAAACTTACCAAATGGATGACGCAAACGGAGCATCAGTTATGGGCGTAAGTTGTGTAAGCCAATGAAACTTCGCCTTAGGAGGGATGAGAGATGAGCCGACTATCTCAGCGACTGCGGCGCAAGCTCGTTGAGATTGCTTGGAGCGCGATAAGGTCAGCGGTCTTGAACACTGAGATGCCCGAGTTCGATGTGAGCGAGCCAGAACTGCTTGAGCGATGTGGTGCGTTTGTCACACTCAAGCGCCGAAGGGATGGTTCACTCAGGGGTTGCATAGGCTATCCGTATCCTACAAAGCCACTCTGGGAAGCCGTAAAAGATGCAGCCATATCGGCAGCTCTCCACGACCCGCGTTTTCCGCCAGTCTCACCGAGGGAGCTTGATGAGCTAACTCTTGAGATCTCTGTCCTCTCACCGATGGAGCAAGTTAAGGACATATCCGAGATCCAAGTCGGGCGTGATGGGCTCGTTGTTCGCAAAGGACCGTTGGCTGGTCTTCTGCTCCCGCAAGTGGCAGTTGAGTATGGTTGGAGCAGGGAGGAGTTCATTAGCCATACATGCATTAAGGCTGGATTGCCACCAGATGAATGGAAGCGGCGCGGTGTTGAAATATTTCGCTTCACAGCGGAAGTGTTCGGAGATGAAGATGTCAAAGAGCAGGCGCAGGAGTGAGCCCTCAAGATGACCCACCTTTGGAGGCTCAAGAGGAACGAAAAGGTTGAACCAAGTGACTGGGTGGTTGTTGTAGCGCGAGGGCTGACATTACTGCTCCTCATATCGCTTGTTGCGCGGGGATGGATCGGTGAAGTGACAGCTTTGAACGCGCTCGCTTTGCTTTTCGCCCTCCTCTTTGATGCTGTAGCCATAATGGCGCATTGGAAAGGTATCCCATTGAGGGCTTGCTCGCTCATCGCTGATATGCTCTGGATAGGGCTGTGGATGATAGCTGAGTCTGAACATGCTGTTCACTTCTACCCGTTGCTTTTGCTCATCGTCATTTCTTCTGGCATGTGGTATCGCTTAGTCGGCGCTTTCGCAACGGCGACTGCCTGCGCCATGTTCTACCTTTTGCTCTCAATCAACACAAACACTGCAGGGCAACCTTGGGCGATTGCAAGCGCGCTCTCTTTCCTATTCATCACGGCACTGCTCGTTGGATACATGGCTGAAGCCAAGTTGACTGCAGAGCAAGTTGCAACTCGCTACCGCTATGAGATGTTTATCTCGGCGGATTTGCACAGGCGCATGACGCCAAAAAGTTTACCGAGCATTAAATGCTGGCAGATAGCGAGGGAGAGCATACCAGCGAGAAGTGAAAACGCTGGTGGCGGTGATTTCCATGACTTCATCGTCTGCGATGATGGTAGCATCGTGATAACAGTTGGAGATGTTTCAGGCAAAGGGGTGGATGCTCAACTTAAAGTGCCATTGGTAAAATCCGCTATAAGGGCAACGGTGAAGTTGGGTCGTGAGCTACATGATGTTGTGAAGCATGCCAACTCCATCCTCGCAAGCGAGTTCTCGGATGAAGACTTCGCTGGCGCTGTCCTTGTGCGCCTTAAAGAGGGCAACGGCTCTGTGGAGGCAGTTAACGCTGGTCATTTGCCAATCCTCATATTGCGCTCCGATGGCAGTGTTGAGCACATCGATGCCTCAGGTCCACCGCTCGGTATACTCAGCAATTCAGACTATGCTCAAACGCAGATGGAAATGCAGGCGGGAGATTCAATCGTCATGCTCACTGATGGGCTGATTGACGCAAGGAGCGCGGAGGGCGAGACATACGGTGTTGAGCGGGTCAAAAAGTTGCTTAGCCGTATCCGTCATCTTATGCCACATGAGATAGCGTCATGCGTGGTTGAGGATGTGCGACGCTTCCAAGGTTACATCCTGAGCGATGACATCACAATCGTGGTAGCCAAATACATGCCCAGCGGGAGCATCACAAATGATGATGCACACAAACTGCAACACAGCGAACAATAAACTCACCCTGTGGATCTTCCTCTGCCTCTACCTATTGCTCAAACTTGTTTTGCCCATCATCCCGATACCGCCAAGCTTCATTTCCGTGTATCTTTCGATGCTCATGCTTACAGCGTTGGCTTTCGCCTTTGCAAGGGCGGTGGCAATAACTGCTTACGACGCGCGGAGGGATGCACTTGGTATCATACTTTCGGTTTTTGTTTGGGGATGCGGGTTTGGCTTGGGCGAGATCAGCAAGCATCCTTTGGCTCAAAGGCTTTCGGGTGTGGCGCAAGAAGTTGGGTTGCTCTTTGTGGCATCAATCAGTGGCAAGCTAACATCGCTCATCATACGCGAGGGAAACTTGCTTCTCCCATCGGCTATCACGATGATCTCCATTGACATATGGGCGGTTAACATAGGCAGGACTACCCCGCAAATTGCTGAGAAGGCAAGCAAGCTCTTCAAAGCCGCGACGATTGAACTGCCAACAGCTGGCGCGAGTGTGATGCCTGCGCCAACTTTGCTTGTCGGTTTCGGTGATATCTTCTTTACAGCGATGTTGCTTTCTGCGATGAACCGCTTCCGACTCGATGTTCGCATCTCCTTTTGGC
Source organism: Candidatus Thermosaccharophagus yellowstonensis (assembly GCA_041537945.1). GTDB lineage: Bacteria > Armatimonadota > Fervidibacteria > Fervidibacterales > Thermosaccharophagaceae > Thermosaccharophagus > Thermosaccharophagus yellowstonensis. Next base: position 20,791 of record JBGOEK010000017.1, on the reverse strand, counting down.
TTGCCACCATAGCAGTGGCTCTCGGGCTAACATTTGTTGCCGTTACAAACGCGCCAGTAGCTGGCTTGCCTTTCATAGCCATAGGGTTGCTCTTACCGAACTTAAAAAAGTTCAAACTGACAAAGCGTGAATGGCTCGCAACAGCCTCTGTCACCATCATGCTTTGGCTTCTCCTATTCGCCCTTTGGACACTCCTCAAGAGATGAAGCCGTCACCATTCAAAGCTTTGCTACTGAGACAAAAGCAAGTTACTCGCCCTTGGCTTAACACAGCATTGGTTGCTTGAAGGTGAACCAATGCGGTTGTTAGGCATTCAAACTCGTGAGGATGTGCTATACCGTTGCGAGCATTTAGCAGTGGAGTTTTTTCACTGCACCATAACAGTTATGAAGTTGACCCCCGGCTTTAGCTCCAACTCCTCTGTGAATATCCCTTTTTCATCGCCCACAGTTTTCCCGTTGATGTTCAGCTTGACACCCGGGGCAACTGCACCTACAACAACCACCTTGCGCTCAACATCCCTGTCTAAGAACCTCGTCATGATTGTTGCAGCTTCAGCCCTTGACAAGAAGTGCCTCGGCTTGAAGCGCTTCTCCACATGACCGATTATGGGCTTCCCTGATGCCTTCGGTGCTTCTGTCGTAGCAACAACGATGTATCCCCTCGCCCACTTTGGTATTTCCTCATCGTCCTCAAACGGTGTTGGCGCATTCTCAACCTCCTTCACTTTCTCCTCAATTCCGAGTGCCCTAACAATCATCGCCGTAGCCTCAGCACGAGTCAAGTTATGTTTCGGCTTGAAAGATCCATCGGGATAGCCATAGACGAGCTTCCTCGCCTGCGCCTCAGCTACATAGCCTGCAAACCAATCCTTCGGGCTAATGTCAACGAATGTTGGTATGCCGGCAAACTTCCTATGCGGTAACGGCAGAGCCCTCACATTCGCTGAGAGCGTTATCTGCCCACCGCCCTCCGTGACAGCCACAACCTGAATCTCATACTGTCCTGGCTCAACCCATGTGCCGTCGTCTGCCTTCCCATCCCACGATATGTAATACTGCATTGGCTTGCAATGCTTATCCTTCACCAGGTGGGCTACACGCTTGCCTTGTGAGTCAAGGACATAGATGTTAACGATTGCTTCAGCCGATAGCACATAACCGATGCGCACGCTGTCCATGTTTTCCATAAGGTCGGTCGTCAAAACGAGCATCTTCGTTGCCTCGGCTCTCGTCACATACCTGTTTGGGCGAAATGCATGCTCTGGGTAACCATGCACAATCCCGAGCCCCTGAAGCCTATCGACTGCCCTTTGATACTCCTCGGACTTCACATCGAGCAACGGTAAGCCTACCGAGCGCTTCACGACGAAGGAGCTTGGGAAAACAAAGATGGCAGAGAGCGCTGATGAAACAACCTCAATCGTCGCAGGCTCGCTCGCGAGCTTCACCGATGCCCCTTCATACTCAGCAGTCGCGATGAAGCCAAGCCTTTCTTTGACAGCAAGATCTCTTGAGAGCAAAACGGAGAAGGTAAGCTCACAGCTCTCGCCACCCTTAAGCTCGTCCAAACGCCATGTCAGTCTCCTTGATGCGGGGTCATAATCGCATTTCGGCTTCGGAGAATCACTAACCAGCTCAACCTTCTCGGGAAGCGAAACCGTAACCACAAGACCATGCGCATCCGCACCGTCATTTTTCAACCTCACCTTCAGCCAAACTTGAGCGCCAGCAACCGCTGTAGGTGTGTCTGCGATTATCGCGACCGAAAGAGCTGGTTCCTTTTGACCTTCGGGCTTCGCTGTCGCCTCTTTTGTCTCCCCCTCCTTACCAGTCTCCTCAGGGAATTCTGGTAGCTCTATCGGCGGGCGCAAAGCTTCCCCCTTCACTTCCTCCTTCTGCTCGGCTTCCTTCCTCTCCTCCGTTGGCTTCGCCTCCACCTTCACTGGCACTTCATACTTTTCTTCGCCCACCCACAACCGAAGCATTGTCTCGCCAGCGCTCACACCTTGAATTGAAATTCTTTCACCAGAGAGCAAGAGCAAGGAGGCAACCCGTGAATCTTCAACGACGGCTTTCCTTAACCCTTTAACCGTCAATTCAACCGAGCTACCTGCGTTAAGCCTGATCTCCGAAGGCAGTTCCAATTGGGCAACGCAAAGATTGAGCGACACAACAACAGCAGTTAAAGCAGACAGCATAACGAGAGCCACTTTCCCTAAGCGCATCGCCCATCTCACCTACCTCCAAATGAAGTTGGCTATAACAGACGCCGTGAACAACCAACCAAAACTATGCCACATCCGTAGTGCAATGGTCATTCGGTATCACATTGGCAATAGCACTGCCACCGCTGCACATCTCAAGTAACGCTTTGCAACTGCAAGGACATCTTGCGCACTCAATGCTTCAATTGAATCGCGCAGATCGAAAAGCCTTCGCGGGCTAATGCCGTTCACCTCAAGGCGCGCAAGGATTGTGCTCAACTGACTTACATCCTGCATGCTCATCTCGAGTTTCGTTATCGCCATCTGCTTCGCATACTTTAACTCGTCAACCGATACCTCCTTCAGGTGCAACTCAAGCAATAGCTCCTCAAGCGTTTTCCTTACAGCCTCAATCTTCCCGCTCTCCGTAGCAATGTGTATGAGCAATTCGCCAAAGTCTGCACCGAGCTCACAGTCAGCTTTTGCGTAGTATGCCCATCCGTGCATCTCTCTAAAGTGTTTGTAGAGCCTGCTACCCACACCATCCCCGATGATGCTCGAAAGCACCAGCAGTTTTGGGGCATCGGGGTCGTTGATCCCGGGGACGGCAAACGCTACGAGGATTTGCGCAAGCTCACCATAGAACTGACGGACACTATGCTGTGGTTCATTGCGTGGCGAAATCTTCACGCTCTCAATGGCTGGCGCTAACCCGCTTGGTAACGAGCGGAATGTAGCAGTCAACTGAGTTGTCGCAAGCTTGACATCCACATCCCCAGCAACGCATATGCTCATGTTCCCTGCGCGAAAATAAGCATCGAAGAAATCGAGCAGGTGTTCCCTCCTTATCCGCTTGACAGTGCGCTCATAACCGCATATTGGACGCGCATAAGGCGATCCACTGAAGAGCATCTCCCTCACAGATTGCTTCGCCCACAGAAGTGGAGTTGTTGAGAGCATCTTTTGATAAGCCAGTGTTTTCACCCTCGCCACTTCAACGCATCGCTCGTCCAAGGATGGACGGATGAGGACATCGGAGAGAAGTTGAAGAGCTGTGTCGAAGCCTTGTGGCGAACTGACGACTTGAAATATCAGGCAATCTGGCTCAACTGAGAAAGTCAGCTTAGCACCCGCAAGCGAGAGCGTTTGAATTAAATCGTCCTCTTGCTGTAACCTCGTGCCAGTTACAAGCGCTTGCGAAAGCATGAAGCGAACCCCCGAAGCATAAGCACCAAGCTCATGTTCCGCACCGAGTTTGATAGCAACGCTCACGCTTATTATCGGAGCTTGCTTGACTTGCGCTATTACGCACCTCAAACCGTTTTTCAACATGAAGCGCTCAATGTGGAATTGCTCAGCCTCTGAGATGTGGAGCAAGGCAAGCAAGAGCAACCACACAAACATAACGCAAGTTTTCATCTGCGACATCTTAACATGAAACCCACCACGCATAACTCATCATCCGTTTAGAAGGAGTTCACATCGGTTCGATCACGACTTCGTCACCGATCTTTATGCCAAGTTCACCGGAAGCGTTGCCACAGTTAACCGCTATCTCAAGCAATCCGTAGCTGTTGAATATGATCAACGGCTCACCTGCTGGCACATCCCCGTATGCTTTTGAGAGCCTTTCAAACTCAACCCCCTTCACCTTCGCCTTCCATGCCTTTGGGGCGACATCGGCAAGCCACTGCTCGAACTCAAGCAAGTGCAAGCTCGTTATAGCGTTTCCAAACCAATCAATGTGCACCACTTCAGCAACGAGCTTATCGCCCACGCGTTTTGCTGACAGCCTCGGTAACCGCTTCAACTCATGCTCTGGTATTTCATCACCGAGTTCGTGGAGTTCGACACCACAAGCTATATGCCCAGCTACGGGTGCAAAAACATCGCGCCCGTGGAATGTTTGGCTGACAGGTTGCATCATAAAGCGCCTGTTGGTGATTTTAATGGCTACTTCCACACCGTCATCATCGAATGCCCAAGACATCACACCGTTGTTTGGACCAACAAATGTGTAGCGCCTCGTGCGCACCACAATCGGATACCTTTCAGTTCCAACGGTTGGGTCGACAACAACGCAGAATATCGTTCCGTGTGGGAAATAGCGATATGAACCCCACAGTATAAGCGAAGCACCTGTTATCGACTGCGGTCTAACGCCATGAGTTATGTCTATGACGAGCGCATGCGGTGCTATGGAGGCTATAACGCCTTTCATCGTTCCCACATAACCATCGTGGTAACCGAAGTCGGTTAGGAGTGCTATTACAGGGCGCTTTTCAACACCTTCACAAGTTTCGGCATCATGTTTTACCATACGGCTCAACCTCTTCTTGGGGCACTAAACGAGGTGGAGCCGGGCTTCGCATCATCTTTTCAACCTCGCTCTTAGAGCCACCACCGTTTTGCATCTGCTCCGAGGGCTCTTCCTTTGGGGACTCTCGTGGTGTTGATACTGTCGGCAAAACCATCTCTGGAACCTGCGGCAGTTCATGTGACATTTCCTCTGGCACTTCTTCACGATAGCGTTTCCTCTTCCGCACCACCAGAGCTTTCTTTTGCGGTCTCCTGACAGCTCGCATGCCTATAGCTTCTTCGATTGCGCTGATTTTCAAATCCCAAAGGTATCTTCCGAATGTTTCGCCGAGCATCCGTTCAAGCACTTCCGCAGCCTTCTCTCTGTCTGGAAACCAATAGTGTGAAACTGGTCTTCCGGGGAGTGTTTCCGTCTCAATCTGTGACACATCAACCTGCTCAGCGAAGCCTGCCAAGCTCATGAGTTCCTTTATCGTCATGTTCGTATCCACATACTTGTAAAGTGAGAGTATGAGGCTTGGCAACCTGGGCAACATAGCTGGGCTTGTGAGGCGGGCTGCGAGTGCCTCTAAGAACTTGCGCTGTCTCCTTGTCCGCCCGATGTCCCCCTCGGCATCGTGCCTGAAACGCACATACTGATGCGCCTTATCACCATCGAGCCACTGCCACCCCTTCTTCAAGTGAATGTGCAAGTTGCCCCAGTTGTCATCATAGTTCATGTCCTTCTCAACATAGAGCCAAACGCCACCAATTGCATCCACTATCTTCTTGAAGCCCTCAAACGATGTCCTTGCGTAATAGTCAATGTGTATGCAAAGTTGATCCTGCAGAACCTCGATGAGCTTCTCGGGACCACCGAAGGAATGTGCTGCATTGATCTTGTGCAAGCCATGTCCGTTTATGATGACGGCTGTATCACGAGGTATTGAGAGGATGCTCACCTTGCGCTCCGAACGGCACAAGCTGACTACGATGATGGTGTCAGCCCTGCCGTGCGTGTTCAAGATGCGCCTGTGACGGTCGTAATCGCGATCCCTGCCTATGAGGAGGATGTTAACCCTGTCTTTACCAGCGAACAATACCTCTGGTGGCATTACGAGCCTACAAAACGCCCCAGCAAGATGGCGCATTAGCGATTTCCTTTTCCTCTCAGCCGAATGCCAACCATGCCATATCCCAAGCACCATAGGTAGAACGAAAACGCATATGAGGCTGATGGAGATGAAAACCACCTTTCTCTTACGGTTCTGCGTCTGGGAGAACTTTTTATCGTCCACGCTACTTTTCACCTCATACTTGGCAAGCTCATTCAGCCTCTCCCTCAGCCCTCTGCGATTCAAATCCATCCCTCCCACCCCCAAAACCCAACATGTGAAACTCCTCGGCTCATGAGCTTACCTCTACGAGCTTCCCTGTGAGCACGGATTCCTTTTCCTTAAGGCATATGAGGAGCGAGTTCCTCGCAGCCTCTCCAGAGATGATCTCAGGCTCAACACCTTTGCTTACGCACTTAACAGCGTATGAGAGTTCTTCAACGAAAGCATCTTTCTGAGCCACCTTCACTTGCTTCTTCTTACCGTCGCTTGTGAAGAGTAGCGGTGGGTTGCCCCAAAGCGAATCAAAGCGCACCGTCGCACGCTCGAAGTAAACCGCATAGCCATGTTCAAATGTTAAGCCGGGCATTGCTATCATGCCCGATTCAGCACTCACACACAGATCTGCATCATCAAAAATGTAGTGGGTGAAGATGTATTCAACATCGCCGTTCTCACCGATCAAGCCCCTTGAGAAAACCGCCTTCGGCATCCCGAAGAGGTATTGAACGAAGTCACTATCGTGGATATGTAAGTCAATGACTGCCCCACCACTCTTTTGCGGGTCTGAGAACCAATCGCTCCAAGTTGGTCTTGTGATGACACGCTTGAAGAATGCGCCTCTTATCCTGCCATACTTACCTTCCTGCTGCATCCGCTTTATGAGCGCAAACTCCGGGAAGAAGCGCAGCACCTGTCCAACCATGAGAAAGCGCTTCATCCTCTTTGCAGTTTCTATCATCCTGTCAGCGTCTTCGATGTTAAGGGCGATCGGCTTCTCAACGAAAACATGCTTGCCGTGTTCCAAAGCCTTTATCGCAGCCTCTGCGTGAAGATACGATGGCAAGCAAATGTCGATCATGTCCAAGTCTTTGTCCGCAAACAGATCATCGAGGTTGTTGTAGCGTCTTATGCCACTTAAGTCTTCAACACCGCCTATTGGTGTTGGCAGGTTGCCACCAACTGAGCGCCAATCGCCTTGCAATTTCCTCGGGTCTCTCGTTGCAACCGCTTCAACCCTTGCGCCACGAATAAGCTTGTAAGCCCTAAAGTGCGTAACGCCCATGAAGCCAAGCCCCGCAATGCCGATGCGCACCGCCATAGCTACATCACCTCCAGCTATGGCTTCCTTTCAACCCCATGTCTTCTCGGCTTCGTTGGCAATGTGATTTGCATATCTTGCAAGCACGAAAAGCAAGTCAGAGAGCCTGTTAATGTATTTGAGCGCCTCCTTGTTTATTTGCTCGCTCCTGCTAAGGTGAACGAGTGAACGCTCAGCACGCCTGCAAACAGCACGAGCAAGATGAAGCAGAGCTGCACCCTTCGTGCCACCCGGAAGGACGAATTTGCTCAACTTCGGCAAGCGCGCCTCAAAAGAATCTATAAGCTCCTCAAGCATTGCGGTGTGGCTCTCATCAATGCGATACTTTGTGCCATCTGACGGCTCCGATGCGATATCGGCACATAACTCAAAAAGCTCGCATTGGAGTTGGATGAGCAACTGCTGTAACACTTCATCCTGAATAAAAGCGACGGCGACGCCAATGACGGAGTTGAGCTCATCCAAATCGCCACATGCTTGGATGCGCAACGAATCTTTCGGGACAAGCCTCCCTCTGGAGAGCTTTGTCATCCCGCTGTCTCCAGCGCGAGTGTAGATACCCATCTTGAATCACCTCTATGAAAGCCCATAAGGGCGGGATTATTGCAAGTAGCATAACTATGCCAATCATTTGCACCGTGAGCATCTTTATGCACCTCACCAATTGCAAATATACCACCATCTCACTGACCGCTCTCATCTCTCCCCTTCACATCGTCCTTTTGCGCACCCTTTTGAGGAGCGCTTACCTCCTGTTGACCTGCGTTTTTATCCTCCTGCTGGACGGCAGTATGCGAATCAACTCTCGCTTCGCCACCTTGTGTTGCAATATGCGAGAAAGCGATTGCGCATCCCAGAAGTATACAGCACAACCCACCGATAGCACACATAGCGCGCCCTGCCCACGCGAACTGCGGGAAGAGGAAGGAAAACCCTACAAGCGCCCACCCGCCAGCGTTGATTGCCAAACTGCCAGACATCTTGCTGTGCCTCACTTCGTAGTATGCAATCAAATACCAAATCGCAACGAACATGCACGGTAAGAAGTTGAGCGCATCACACACCCGCTCACTGATCAGACCGAGCAAATAAAATCCACCTACGCACACAGCGTATGAGGCGATGAAGAAGCATCCCCACGATATCAACTTTTCACTCAGCATGTGAGTGCGCACTTCACATCCGCCTTAAAGGCGAACTCCAAAATAAAAATCGCACTTAATTTTCACTGAGAACGCGATGGTGGAGCCGGCGGGATTCGAACCCGCGACCTTCTGAATGCCATTCAGACGCGCTCCCACTGCGCCACGGCCCCACCATTCGCACACGCCGCAATTCATTCTAACGACAACCCTTCGCTAATGCAACCCCACTAACCATCGGCTCTGACGCTACATGAACCTTGCTTACTTCAAGACCAAGCCGAGTTGGACAAGCTTCAACGACCTCTCACCTACGCTTTCGACCTCGCCAAGCACAATCGGCTCCTCACCAGACTGAGAGAGCAATTCGAGCACCTTCTGTGCATCATCTTTTGAAACGATGAGTGAGAAGCCAACGCCCATGTTAAAAGTTCGATACATCTCAGCGTCCGAGACACCGCCGTAATCTTGGATGAGCTTGAATATCGTATGTGGCTGTGGCAGGTTATCTATGCGTAGGGATGCGGGCTTCTTTGTGCGGAGCATGTTAAGCCATCCACCACCAGTGATGTGAGCGAGCGCTTTGACACGCAAGTTGTTCTTTATGACCTTGAGCACTGACTCAACATAGATGCGGGTGGGCACTAACAGAGCCTCACCAATGGTGCACCCAAGCTCATCGCAGTAGCGGTGTGCATCCCACTTGAGATGGTCAAAGAAAATGCGCCTTGCGAGCGTTAAACCGTTGCTGTGTATCCCGCTTGATGGCAACCCGATTATGACATCGCCAACTTCAACATCATCACCGATAATGATCTTGCTCGGCTCAACAATTCCTATAGCGGTGCCAGCAAGATCAAAACCTTGCCCAACTTTAACGCCACGAATGATCTCACCAAGCTGTGCTAACTCGCCACCTACTATGGCTACCTTAGCTTGGCGAGCACCCTCAACGAGCCCCTTCGCAATCTCCTCGACAACATTTGGGTTGAGGCGCTCAACAGCGATGTAGTCAACAAACGCTATTGGCTCAGCGCCTACGCATAAGACATCATTCACATTCATCGCAACGCAATCAATGCCAACGGTGTCGTAGCGCCCGAGCATCTGTGCAACAAGGAGCTTTGTGCCAACCCCATCTGTGGATATGGCTACACAAAGCTCATCGCACACCTTGACAACACCTGCAAAGTAGCCAACATCAATTGCGGGCATGCCAGCACGGAAGGAAAATGTCTCCCTCACATGCCTCAGAAGCCTGCTCAGCGCTTCATGCTCGCCACGCACATCAACCCCCGCAGACTCGTAAGAGAAACCGCCCGCACTTTTGCTAACCCCACTCAAGCTAAGACCCATCCTCCTTTCCCGATTGAGCTTTGCCTTCCGCACCCTTCGTTCCAAAGTCAGCTGTCTCAAAGGGCGCTCAATATGTCAAACAGCAATGGTTCACCTATGTCCATGTTGAGCAATCTGAACCAAACATAAACGATGCGTCCCTTGCCAATGCTCACGATGGCAGAACCAGCACCGTGCGACTTCCCACCCTCATCTCGAAGCTCAATCAATGTTTTGACTTTGGCATTCGGCTCCGCCTTCTCAGGTAGCAGTGGACGCCAACGAAGATCGCCAGACTGCGGGAACGGGAATTGCTTTGGCAAGTGTTTAAGCAGGTTTTCCTCAAGCACAACGAAATTGAGCTTGAGTTCCTTAGGCGGGCTTTCCCACGCAATGGTGAGTGGCAAGCCGAGCGCTGGTGAGTGGTATACAGTTCCCCTATCTTGTTCCTTGAGCCTTGCCTCGTCATAATGGAATGGCATCGGCGCTGCTGGCAAGACAAGCAATGTTCCACCTGCCTCAACATAGCGACGAAGCGCCTTCAGAACATCGTTTTGGTGATGCACAGTTGGACGATAAACCTCACCGCCAGCATAAACTGCGATGGCAAACGAATTCGGATTAAACACGCTTTCATCAACAACCTGCTCCCAGCTGATCGGCGTTACCTCGATGCCCCAGTTGACCATCACCCAGACAGCCTCAGAAGAAGCATCTGGCAAGAGAGCGATCTTTCTGTTGTGAAGCGCCTTGAGAAGTGTTTGTCTTTCATGTTCTCCGATTGCTGTTTTGGCTTCCTTTGGTTTGAGTGGTGGGAGTGCCTTGAACTTCGGTGCATACTCAGCGGTTGTCTTAAGCTCGCGCTCTCCATTCTCAACCGATGGCTCAATCTCGCTACCTTCGAACCATTCGTTCCAGCTCGTTATGATCACCCAGTCTGGATTCGCTCTTATTGCCTCCTCCCACATCACCCTGTATGTCATGCCATTATGTCGTTCGGTTATTGGGCGTGGTTTTGGGCGATCGAGTTTGCTGTCGTCGTATCCGGGTATGATCGTCACACAAGCGATCCTGTCGCCACCTGCAATTTCCACCCAACGCTGGAATGTTTCCCTTGCCCACAGGCGTATCTCGTCAACCGATTTGCCTGCGGTCTGTCCGGTTGGGTTGTAAGTGTGTATGCCATCGAAAACCCTCGCAGCAGGCTTTGAGATTTGGTCCCCGATGAAGACAGCTCCGCCCTCATACTGCCTGTTCACTTCGTTTATAACCCAGAGCCAGCCAGCCACACCGATTTGCCCGACAGCCCGCCCGTAAACAAAAAGCACGGGCTTGCCATTAACCTTCAGCCACGCCTTGTGTTTTCCGTAGCGTTCGAGCAAGTAAAGCACATCCTTCAAAGCTGTCTCACGCTTGTTATCTGGAACGGTCTCAAAGTAAGCAGTCACTTGCAAGTTGAAATCTTCAGCCACCTCAAGGAGCATGGATAAGGTCTTATCGTTATAGTCGTTTGGACGCCACCAGCTTACGATGAAACCGTCAATCTGAGCTTCTTTCGCCCACCTGCAATGTTGCTCGAGCACCTTCGGATCTTGACTGCTGTAAGGACCGAGGAGTGGATAGTGCGTAACATTGGCTACATACTTCTTCGCCTCATCAACATCTCTCCAACTCTTGGCATGATACCAACCGTAGTAAAAAGCCAAAACCTTCTTCGGCACATCCTTCCACTTCACCTTCGAGCGCTCAAGTAGAGCCTTTGTATCCAATTGAGCGTAAACGATGCTGGATGCTATGAGGAGCGTCTGTGGAACAAACCAAACCCACCGCATCTTCATCACCTGCCCACATGAGTTGAACCACAGCTACGGCTTATCAGGCGGAAGCGCAATCTCAAGTGTAGCACGAGTTGCGAACGAAAGAAGGTCTAAGGCGAACGAACATCGTCATTAAGTTTGTGAAGAGGTGACCACGAAGCCGATGTTTTATCGTGTGACTCTGACGATAGAAGTAACATCGGGATGCCTTCTTAGCGCCTCAACAACCTTGTGGAGCGCTTCAGGTCCTGTGACATCAATTACGAACCTCACCCTCGCAAGCTGGAACTTCGGTATCGTCTCAACATTGCATGAGGCTATGTTTACTCCGAGCTCACTTATTATCCCAGCGAGGTCGCTTAGAAGCCCAACCCTGTCTATCGCCTCAACCAACAACTCAGTCTGGAATATGCCCTCGGCAGTGAGTTGCCACTCAAGTTCAACCACCCTCTCTGGTTCGCTTGACCTAAGATAGCTCAAGTTACTGCAATCTGCCCTGTGGACTGTTATGCCTTTGCCACGAGTTATGTATCCGCAAATAGCATCCCCCGGTATTGGGCGACAGCACTTTGACAAGCGCATGGGCGCTTCAATCTCGGTGCCACCTTTGAGCGTGATCATGAGCTTCATACGCCCTTGAGGCGGATGCTTCCTTTTTGCCCTCACCTCTTTGTGTTGAGGTTGCGTTGGTGCAAGCCTCAGCAATACAGCCTCAGGCGAGATATCGCCATAGCCTATCGCCGCGAGGAGTTGATCTGCGCTCTCACACTGGAAAGCCTTTGCCACACTTTGCAATTGCTCCTCACTTAGCATCCCCTCGGATGTAAGTCCTTTCCTCTTCGCAGCCTGCACGAGGAGTTCCCTTCCACGCTGGACATTCTCCTCAAACGCTTGCATCTTGAGGAAACGCTTTATGCGGTTCTTGGCATGCGATGTGCGCACAAACCTAAGCCAATGCGGGCTTGGTCCCTTTGAATGCTTCGATGTGATGATCTCAACTATGTCGCCATTGTTGAGCTGGTAATCAAGTGGGACAAGCTTCCCATTAACCCTCGCTCCAACGCACCTGTGCCCGATATCAGTGTGTATGCGGTATGCGAAATCCACAGGGGTAGAACCGACTGGGAGTTCAATCACATCGCCTTTCGGGGTGAAGACGAAAACTTGGTCTTTGAAGATGTCGGCAACGACCGATTCCAAAAACTCCTTTGGGGAGTGAGATTCCGAATGCAAGGAGAGCATCTGCTCCCTTATCCACCGCAATGCTTTGTCAAGCTCCGTATCTCTTTCGCGTCCTTCCTTGTATTTCCAATGCGCTGCAATCCCATACTCCGCCTCAATGTGCATCTCCCATGTCCTTATCTGCACCTCAAGTGGCTGTCCATCGGGTCCGATAACCTTTGTGTGGAGTGAACGATACCTGTTTGCTTTCGGGTGCGAGATGTAATCGCTGACCATTCCCGGTATCGGTCTCCACAAGCTATGAACTACGCCGAGAGCTGCGTAGCATTCGCTCACTGTGTTCACTATCACCCTCAGCCCATACAAATCGTAGATGTGCTCAAAGTCGACGCCCTCGCGTTGCATCTTCATGTAGATTGAATAGAGGTGCTTTGCCCTCCCTTGAACTTCAGCCTTTATGCCTTCTTCCTCGAGGCGCTGTTTCAGCAACCTGCAGGCGCTCTCAACGAAGCTCTCGCGTTGCGCCCTTGTCTTCTGGACCTTAGCGCTTATCTCGGAGTATGCTTTAGGGTCTATGTGCCTGAATGCCAAATCTTCAAGTTGCCATTTAAGCCTCCATATGCCAAGCCTGTGCGCCAGTGGAGCAAACACTTGGAGTGTCTCCTTTGCTGTTTCAAGTTTCTTTTCGCTTGGGAGCGGGTCAATGGTTTTCAAATTGTGAAGCCTGTCTGCGAGCTTTATTATCACCACACGCACATCCCTCGCCATAGCGAGTAGCATCTTGCGCATGTTCTCAGCCTGCTGCTCCCTCGGTGGGAGGAATGAAAGATGCTTCAATTTGGTTACGCCGTCAACAAGGTTCGCTATGCCCACCCCAAACCTTTGCCTTATCTCCTCGATGCTGACACCAGAGTCCTCAACGCAATCGTGTAAGAGAGCTGCTGCTATCGTTTCCTCGTCCATTCCAAGCTCAGCGACTATAAGGGCAACATTCCAAGGGTGCGTTATGAATGGCTCGCCAGTTAAGCGCTTCGCACCATAATGCGCTTCCTCAGCGAACCAATAGGCTTTGGAGATAAGCTCAATGTTGGCAGTGTTATGAGAGGCGATGACGAGCCGACAAAGTTGATTCAAGCGCTCTTGTGCCCCTTCTGTAAAACGCCCAGTTTTAGGTGGCGACAAAACAACACATCCAGACTGCTCCCCTCTCTCGTGTGCTAATTCGTTGCCGTTGGACGAGGTTGCAAATCCCATGTCGCTTCACCGTTTGAATGCATCGCCGTAAAACCGACGCCTCTTACGATTGCGTTCCATTCACCATTATGAAGCGGAGGGCATCTTCAGGGAAAAGTCAAAGGCACAGGTTGCTTTCAAGGTTGCTAACCTCGCGAACGCCGAAGCGCGCTATAATATGTTTATCGGAACTTGCTGGGGAGTGGTCGAGTGGCAAGACGCTGGGCTCTGGACCCAGAGATCGGGGGTTCGAATCCTCCCTCCCCAGCCAGCGATTCACCTTACGCAGAAATCAGGGCGCGGGGTGGAGCAGTCAGGTAGCTCGCTGGGCTCATAACCCAGAGGTCGCCGGTTCAAATCCGGCCCCCGCTACCTTTTCTTTTTGGATGACAAACCCTCCACAAAATGCGTGAGTGCGGTGAAGGCAACTATGAGCGCTCAAGGGGTAGAGGGCGATGTGAAAAAGAACGAGATGAACTTGGAGGGGCAAAAAACAGAGGCTGAAGAGAGGGAGGAAAGACAGGGTGAACCAGTCGTCGCCCTCCCACTGCGTGACCTCAATGTGATGCGCGTAGTGAACTTCACGATGAGTTTGTTGATTGACTATGCATGGCAGAAGATGGGCTTGGTTGCGAACCCGCTCACTGGAAAGATCGAGCAAAACTTCGACGAGGCTCGCTTTGCTATAGACACACTCGTCATCCTGCTTGAGCATATCAAACCGAAGCTACAGCAACGAGAATACGACCAGATGCGCCAGATGCTGACAACGCTTCGCATCAACTTCGTTGAGCAACTGAGCAAGGCTAAGGGCGATACATCTCCAAGCCATTAAAAAGGTGGATGAGATGGAAGTCATCGTCCTGCCAGATGCCGAAGCAGTCGGCAAGGAAGCAGCACGCATGATAGCCGACCTAATAAGGCGTAAGCCAAACGCAGTCCTCGGCTTAGCCACTGGCTCAACACCGGAACCCTGCTACGCTGAACTTGTGCGCATGCACAAAGAGGAAGGACTTGACTTCTCCCAAGTCATCACATTCAACCTCGATGAGTATTACCCGATCGACCCGAGGCACGAGCAAAGCTATCGTTACTACATGGACACGAAGCTTTTCAACCACATCAACATCAACAAGGCGAACACGCATGTCCCATATGGGCTTGCTCCAGATCCAGATGAACACTGCCGTTGGTATGAAGAGCAGATAAAGCGAGTCGGTGGCATTGACCTCCAGATACTCGGCATAGGTCACAATGGTCACATAGCTTTTAACGAGCCGGGTTCGTCTTTCGCATCACGCACTCGGTTAATCGTCCTGACAGCCGAAACAATAAAAGCTAACTCCCGCTTCTTTGAGCGTGAGGAGGATGTGCCAAGATATGCCCTGACGATGGGCATCGGAACGATACTTGAGGCTAAGAAAATAGTCCTTCTCGCAACTGGCGAAGGTAAAGCGGATGCAGTTGCAGCTGCGATTGAAGGTCCGATAACAACGATGTGCCCTGCATCCGCCCTCCAATTCCATCCAGATGTTACATTCATCTTGGATGAGGGCGCCGCATCGAAGTTGAAGAGGCGTGACTACTACGAGCATTGTAGGAAACTGCTCTCGGAGTTGAAGGCTCGCAAGAGCTAAAGCGAAATAACTCTCTTCCGAACCGCTCAAGGCTTTGAAAGAAGTGACAAAGGATGAACGCATTCGTTGTCGCGGTAGGTAGTGGGATTGCGTTTTTGCTGGCGTATGTATTGTATGGGCGTTTTCTCGGTAGATACCTCTTTGCACTTGATAAAGAAGCGAAGACGCCCGCACATGAACTGTATGATGGCATTGACTATGTCCCGACGCATCCCTTAATCCTGTTTGGGCATCACTTCGCATCCATCGCAGGTCTCGGTCCAATCATAGGACCTGCGATTGCAGCGGTTTGGGGATGGCTACCAGCTTTCATTTGGATAGTCCTTGGGACAATATTCGTTGGTGCAGTGCATGACATGTCGGTCCTCATAACCTCCGTAAGGAACAAGGCGCTCTCAATCGGCGATATAGCGATGCAGGTTATGGGCAGAAGAGCCCGCATCCTCTTCCTCACCTTCATCATCTTCGCACTCTCTCTTGCGATGGGTGTCTTCGTGTTGCAAATATCGAAGCTCTTTGCACCAGCTCCACCAGGTGAGTGGTCAGTCCCAGAGGCTGTTTTCCCAAGCGCATCTCTCATCCTACTGGCAGTGCTTTTTGGAATACTGCGCTACATCTACAACTTCAATTTGACGGTGCTCACCTGCGTCGGCTTCATACTCATGATGCTATGCGTGGTCATCGGGATGTATGTTCCGATAACTAAGGTCTTCGGGCTCACTATGACACCAGAGATTTGGAGCTATGCCTTGCTCGCATATGCATATGTTGCGTCTGTCTTACCAGTGTGGTTGCTCCTTCAGCCGAGGGATTACTTGAACTCATACTTGCTTTATCTTGGCATGGCGCTCATGCTCATCGGGGTCATCGTGTGGAGACCACAGATAGTTGCACCAACGCTAAACCATAACCTGCCAGACCAAAAACCGATCTTCCCTTTGCTTTTCATCACCGTCGCCTGTGGGGCTGTCTCTGGCTTCCACTCGCTCGTCTCATCGGGGACAACCGCTAAGCAACTTGATAAGGAGACACACGCTGTCCCTATCGCATATGGTGGCATGTTGACCGAGGGCATGCTGGCAGTCCTTGCGCTTATGGCATGCACTGCTGGCTTCGGCGCATACAGCGAATGGCTCAAACACTACCCATCGCATAAGCAAGCTGGTAACCTGGGCTTGCTGAACTTCATCGCTGGTGCTGTGAATGTCTTAGCTCACATAGGTCTTCCGAGAGATGTGGGGAAAGTGCTGATAGCGACTGTGGCTGTAAGTTTCTCGCTGACGACGCTTGATACCGCCACAAGGTTGCTCAGATACAATGTGGAGGAATTGGCAGCGAGCTTAAGGCTAACGCCATTCACAAACCGTTATGTTTCAAGCTTCGTTGCAGTCTTTATGATCGGCTTCTTCGCATTGCTACGAGTTGACGGGAAGCCGATTGGGCTTCTGCTGTGGCAGTTGTTTGGTGCTTCGAACCAATTGCTCGCTGCGCTTGCGCTGTTGACTGTAACGCTATACTTGCGCCAGCTTGGCAGGCAGACCTTGTTCACACTCATCCCGATGATATTCATGTGCGTCATCACAGTGAGCTCGCTCTTGATCAATCTTGTCGGTTTCCTCAAGGAGGGCAATTTGGTGTTGCTCGTTGTTGATGCATGCTTGTTGCTTTTGGCGGGATGGTTGCTTGTTGAGGCTGTCCTCTCCATCACATCGATAAGCCCTCACAAGAAACAACAAACCAACGAATGAACTCGTCCAATCACAATTGAGAGCCGTCGCTAACTCTACTACGCCACTTGGAGATGAGGTTCTATGGCAGAGGATGATGATTGTGCTTCAAGGTTGAAGACCATAGTTTGCTTCTCTTGCACCCTGTTTCTTCTACAGCCGCTTTTGTGCAGGGCGCACGAACGCCCACCTTTTACTGTTGATGGCACAAACGAGCGATACGAATTCGTTATCCCAACTGTGGATGAGGCGCCAAAGGTTGATGGGAGGATTGATGAACCGATCTGGGCAACAGCAGCTTGTGCAAGTGGCTTTAGACAAGTCTTCCCATACCTTGGTGAGCCAGCTTCAAGGGAGACTAAAGTTCTCGCACTGGCAACGAAAGATGCACTATGCTTTGCCTTCATATGCGCTATCGGAGACAAAAATAAATTGCATGCCTACGAGACAAGATACGACGCAAGCATGAAGCGTGACGAACGCGTCACCATCTCCTTGGACACGATGCACACTCACGAGCGAACATTTGACTTCACTGTAAACGCACGGGGAGCTAAAGCGGATAGCAGGTTTGGGAACGAACGATGGGACGGACGCTGGGAAGCAGGTGTAACAGTGTCGGACAATGAGTGGGTTGCTGAAATAGTGATACCATTTTCAACGCTTACATACGACCCGAAGGTCAATTCGTGGGGCGTAAACTTCTGGCGCTACATAAGTGAAACGCAGGAGCTTTGCGCATGGGCTTTCCACCCAGATAGACCATTTGATGAACGCTACATGCCTCACCTCGTTGGCATGCCAATCCCACCAGATACCAAAAGCACCTCAAACAACCTTCAACTGCAAACCAAGCTTTTCGCCACCACAAAGTATGATCATGAAGATGGCAACATGATGAGCATGTATGGCTTGAACGGCGAATGGATGATGCACACGAACACATCACTGAGGTTTGTTCTCAAGCCCGACTTCAGTGAAGCCGAAGAAGCTTTTGAGAGCATTGATGTCTCCTATGTGGAACAACTCCTGCCAGACAGAAGGGAGTTCTTCGTTCAAGCGAGCGAGTTCTTTGATGAAGTATCACCAGAACTCTTTTACTCAAGGCGCATAAAGAGGTTTGACATGGGGATTAAACTCACAAGCATTTTGAAAGGGACTTCAATCGGCTTACTCACCACGCATGGCTTGAAAGAAAACGAGCACAACATCGCTTTGAACATAAGGAGCACTCCGAACCCTAAGACAAGGCTTTCGTTTGGCTATGTTGGCGCCCTCAGGAAAGGCGATCACAGTCATAGCATTGGGGTTGGTGGCAGAATCCGATTTGGTAACAATGGACGGTTCTCATTCTCATGTAGCTACGCAAGCCATTCCTCAGAGAGCAACTTAAGTAACGGGGACGCAGGCGAGTTCAGGCTTCACTACTCCGACAGGCTCTGGTCAGCCTCGTGTGAATATTCCTTCGTCTCACCTCACTTTGGTCCTCCATTAGGGTATGTGCCGAGGAGGGATTTCAAGCTATGGTCATTCCATGTGAGCAGAAACTTAATCCCGAAGCAGAGCAGTTTCTATCGCGGTGGCAATTTGTGGGCTCGCTACAACTTCGGTGAGACATTCTCTGGCTCCTTCTTTAACCGCTCATGTGCTATGGGATTGCGCATCACCCTCAAAGACCAAACATGGATCGGCATCGACTACAACAGGAGCAAACACGCCGAATACCACATACGAGAGCAACCTTTCGATGACCATTCGCTCAACTGCTGGCTTTCGTTCGGGGGCAACAGACCGCTACGATTGGGAGCGAGTTACGCGCTCGGAAACGCATTTGATAGCCGTTATCGGATGCATTCTCTCACACTCAGTTGGACAAAACCAGATGGCACTTGGAATGCCTTTTGCAAATGGTCACAGCGAAGGCATGAACCTGTTGGGGGAACGAAGTTGACAGTCAGCTCAATGGAGCTTGGCTTGACTCGCATACTCAGCCGTGATAAGTGGTTGAGCTTGCGCTACTTCCACAGGGGTGGCGATTATTCGGTGAGCAACTTCGCAATCTCGTTTCGTATAAAGCGCGAGAATGGTGAGGAGCTATACCTCATCCTCGGAGACCCGAGGGCATCAAAGCTTCGTAGAGCTTTCATAGTCAAGTGGATTTTGCCATTCACATTGGGAAGGTGATGGTTCATGCGCTTCAAAAAACGAAATGCGCTTTACATGTTTGCCTTACTTGTTTTGAGTGCGTGCGCCCTTTGCCTTCGGCTCACAGGATTGAGCGCACAGCAACAGTTGATGACCAGCAAAAGCAGGCTCAGAGAAACATTCATCTCGCTCGTTCAAATTGACTCTGGTTCTGAGAACGAGGAAGTGATTGGCGAATTCGTAGCAAGGGAGATGAAGACGCTCACCGACGAAGTCACCATTGATGAGGCATGGCGAAAGATTGGTGGGAAGGCGGGCAATGTCATAGCAAGGTTTCATGGCAATGTCCAATCACAGCCACTCCTCCTGAACGCCCACCTTGATACGGTCATGCCAACGGTGGGCATCAAAATCGTTGAAGATGGCGAGGTGATACGCACCGACGGTAGGACAATACTTGGCGCTGACGATAAAGCAGGGGTGGCAATCATTATTGAAGCCCTGAGGACATTGCGCGAGCGGAACCTAAAACATCCACCTATTGAAGTCGTCTTCACAGTGCGAGAGGAAAAAGGATTGCTCGGAGCGAAAGCGTTTGACATGAAGAGACTGAGCGCAAAATATGGTCTTGTCGTTGATGGGATGGATGAGCCATCGGTCATAATTACACGCATGCCATCCCACGAAATCTTTGAAGTCGTCATCAAAGGGAAGACAGCACATGCCAGCTTGGAGCCGGAGAAAGGCATAAACGCTATAGTGACAGCTTCAAGGGCGATAGCAAAGCTGAATTGGGGAAGGATCGATGAGGAGTCAACATGCAATGTAGGGGTGATAAACGGCGGGAGAGCGACGAATGTAGTCGCCGACACTTGCACCGTGAAGGGCGAGGTAAGAAGCCACGACATAAAGAAACTTGAGGCAATGAAGGAGCTCATCACTAAAGTGTTTGATGAGGAAGCCAAAGCGGTGGGGGCTTCTGCGAAGGTTACATTTGAGCGCCTCTACAGAGGTTTTACAACATCACACAATTCGCCGATCGTTCTCGCCGTTGTTAAAGCACTCACTGAGATGGGCTTGCAACCACGCCTCAAAGGTGTCGAGGCTGGTTCGGATGCCAGCGTCTTTTCCGAACACGGCATTGAGTGCATCGTCCTACCAACTGGGGCAGCAAACATCCACACTCAAAACGAGTTCGTTGATATGCGCAAAATGCACATGTGCGCTGAATTGCTCGTCCGCACAATAATCAATTTTGCTACCCTACACCAGTAACCTCGGTTGCCACTTACCCACATTTCGTTTAGGGCATTACTTCTTGGTCTTAGGCTTTGCTTCCTCTTTCGGCTTGGCTACTGGCTTGTGCGCCTTTGGCTTAGCCACTGGCTTACCTGCCTTTGGCTTGGCTACTGGCTTGCCCGCCTGCGGTGGCTTTACCGCTGGCTTGCCTGCTTGTGGTGGCTTCACCGCTGGCTTAGCCACTGGCTTGCCCGCCTGTGGTGGCTTTACCGCTGGCTTAGCCACTGGCTTGCCTGCTTGCGGTGGCTTTACCGCTTCCTTCGGCTTGGCTTCTGGCTTGCCCGCCTGCGGGGGCTTTACCGCTTCCTTGGGCTTCGCTACTTCTGGCTTAGTA
>JBGOEK010000016.1:0-45521 GCA_041537945.1 Candidatus Thermosaccharophagus yellowstonensis | reverse complement strand
GCAAGGTCTGATGCGATTTCAACGCCTCTGTTCATCGGACCTGGGTGCATGACTATGGCATCCTTTGAGGCTAAACGAAGCCTCTCAAGTGTCATCCCATACAGCCTCGCATACTCGCTCACCGATGGGAAGAGTCCAGCCCTTTGCCTCTCAAGCTGTATGCGTAGCATGTAAACAACATCAGCGCCCTCAATAGCCTCTTCAACCCTCATTGCGATCTTCACACCGAGCTCCGAAAAAACTTGCGGGAGCATTGTTGGCGGTCCGCAGACGACTATTTCCGCGTTGAACTTGCTTAAGGCAAAGATGATTGAGCGTGCAACACGGCTGTGAAGTATGTCTCCGATGATCGCTACTTTGAGGTCTTGCAAACTGCCCTTGAGCTTACGCATCGTATACAGGTCAAGCAAAGCCTGAGTTGGATGTTCATGCATGCCATCGCCAGCGTTGATAACCGACGCCGAAACATACTTTGCGACGAAGTGCGGAGCCCCCGAAGAGCTGTGACGAATGACAAGAGCGTCATACCCAACTGCTCCAAGCGTTAACGCTGTATCCTTCAGTGATTCACCCTTTGCAACGCTACTGACATCGATTGGCAGATTGGTTACGCTCATGCCGAGCGCCTTGCCAGCACATTCAAATGAAGTCCTCGTGCGGGTGCTCGGTTCATAGAATGCTGTGGCGAGCGATTTGCCTCTGAGTAGCTCCGAAAAGTGGTGTGGATAAGCTTTCGCTGCTTTCATCAAATCAGCTGTATCCAAAATGAGTTCAATCTCATCTGCGGAAAGCTCTTTGATTCCGAGCAGGTCCTTGCGTTTGAGCTTCGGCATGGCGCTTAGGCGCTCAAGCTCGCTCGGCAAAACCCCAATTGAGCCAACTTGCTCAAAACCACTCGTGGGCAATCCCATATCTTTGCACCTCCAAACTCTTCACACAAGCGTTAATGATACCAAAAAAGAAGAGCCTTCCAAAAAGGAAGGCTCTTCCGAGTGCGTTCGCAATGCACCGATACGAAGCTTCATACTGATCATGGGCTTACATACTCTGAACACCACTCACCACCATCCATGGCGCACCCCTTCAGATACTCGTTTTGATACCCAAGCTTCATCGTTGCCTGCCTCCCAAGATGAGTTACCCGAAGGGTTAAAGTGTAACGCGCTTTGATAGTTTTCGGTAGCCTCGTTGTTAGCGTGTGCGCACCAACTGTTTACTTTAGCACCTTCACTTTGCGCTCAACTGTGAGTGGCTGTTTCAGCCCAAACTTATCTCGCACTGCGATAGTGATGATGTAGGTTCCGGGCTTCTGGAAGAAGTAGCGAA
The DNA here is from genome assembly GCA_041537945.1 of Candidatus Thermosaccharophagus yellowstonensis. Lineage (GTDB taxonomy): Bacteria > Armatimonadota > Fervidibacteria > Fervidibacterales > Thermosaccharophagaceae > Thermosaccharophagus > Thermosaccharophagus yellowstonensis. Next base: position 44,195 of record JBGOEK010000016.1, on the reverse strand, counting down.
CCACATTGCCTTTGGCATCTGGCTTCTCCCAGTTCACTCCGTCTTCCTTGTTGAAGTCCCAAAGCACCTCAGTTATCGAAGCCCCCTCATCAACCTCAGCGATGAAGTCGATCGGCATACCGAACGGACCAATGAAGACCTTCGGCAGATGACGCACCTTCTCGATCTCCCTCGAGATGTCAAAGTCATATTCCTCTCTCCACGAGCTTTTTATCCTGACGCTCAGAGGCGTCTCATCACGAGCGAGCACCATCTTCTTTATGAGCAATTCGTCGGCTTTGTCAGCGCCGACGAAAAGACGATGGAGTTTCAAACCCTTCTCAATCGGGAGCCCACGCGCGTTGACGAGTGGTATCGGCATGCGTATCCACCCTTGCGTGTCAGCCACAAGCATTTCAAATGGCACTTTAAAATCGAGTTCGCTCCAACCCTTCCCGAAGTCGAACACGATGCGTAACGAGCTGAGGTTATGCTCAACGCCCCTTTGCTGAACTACAGCACCCGGCACAAACCCCGGTTGAGTGGAAGGTAGTTGTTGCTGTTCAACACCGCCAAATCCAACACCGCCGCCATACGGCGTAGCTTCTTCAGGTGCTCTCTGAGTGGGCGCACCCGCGAATTTAACCCACATGACAAGGTAAAGCGATGATTGCCCACCCGTGATCTCAATCGGCTTGCCGAAGATGAAGCACCCACCCTCAACGAGGCTATACAAAGTCAGGCGCAACACTTTCGCCTTCGGGACATATCCTGCCTCTTCCACTTCCTCAATCAACCCTGTTCCCCATTGCCCGAGCGAGAGGCGAACTGGTGATGCGCTCAGGTCACCATCGTAGATGACGATCTCCTCATAAGCTTCGTTTTGCTTCCCCTGCTCTTGAGGCGACAGAAAGGACGAGCACAGAAGGAGAAGCGAGAGGCTCAAGAGTGATACTTTTGATTTTATGTTCACACTGCATCACCACCTTCATGCCACATCAGTTTTAGCCGACCGAGGGCTTCCTCTATCATTTTGTATCATCAAGCTCGCAAAGGACACATGAGGTTAAGCTGGCGAGCTTCAAGTCAAGCGTCAGAATTGATTTGTAGCGAGTTGCCATGAACGAGGTCAACGCAAAGGGGTGTTTTTGTTATGTCGTTCTTGTCTCCGTTTGAGTGGCATGGTGACGCCTTGAGCATTATTGATCAAACCGTCCTCCCGATTGAGGAGCGCAGAATCGTGTGTAGCAGTGTTGAAGAAGTTGCTGAGGCTATCAAGAGCATGAAGGTGAGGGGCGCTCCTGCAATCGGATGTGTGGCAGCTTTCGGCATGGTGCTTGCTGTAAAGTCGCTTAAGGACAGCTCTGATGTTTTGGAGTCGTTGAAAAGGGCAAGCGAGTTGCTCGCCTCAACACGCCCAACTGCCGTCAACCTCTTCTGGGCTCTCGAGAGGATGATGAAGGTGGCACAGGCGCATCTTGACGATGCTCAAAAGCTCGTCTCAGCGCTTGAGGAGGAAGCTATAGCAATTGCGCGTGAGGATGTTGAAGCGAATGTGCGTATGGGTATGCATGGCGCAACCCTCATACCCGAGAAAGCGAACATACTGACACACTGCAACGCAGGCGCTCTTGCGACGGCGGGTTATGGCACCGCACTCGGTGTGATAAGGACAGCACATAATCAAGGGAAGAAAGTGCATGTGTGGGTTGACGAGACGAGACCTTTCCTGCAGGGTGCAAGGTTGACTGCATGGGAGTTGCAGAAGGAAGGTATACCATTCACGCTCATCTCGGACAACACAGCTGGTATGTTGATGCGCTCTGGCATGGTTGACCTTATCATTGTTGGCGCAGACAGGATAGCTGCAAACGGAGATGTGGCGAACAAGATAGGCACTTACTCACTTGCAGTGCTGGCAAAGCATCATGGCATACCGTTTTATGTAGCAGCACCAACTTCAACGATCGACTTAAACTGCCGTTGCGGTGATGAGATACCGATTGAGCAGCGGGATGATGAAGAAGTCCTAACAGTCATGGGTGTGAGGATAGCACCTAAAGGGGCAAAAGCGTTTAACCCAGCTTTTGATGTGACTCCAAACGAACTTATAACAGCCATCATAACCGAGAGGGGCATCATCAAGCCACCGTTCGAAGAGGGGCTAAGGGCTATTCTATTATGACTGGTGGGGCTGGATAGAACAAGTGCACGAGCATCCACACGGTTATGATGAAGCATATGCCGAGTATCAAGCCATAGGCAGCAGGGCGCAACTCATACCAAGCTCTGTAGCCAGCGAAACGAAGGACAGCAACCTTTATCATCCACCCGATCATTATCGAGAGCCAGTAGCGATCAATAGGCCAGCCAAGCCATGCTACGAACCCAAGTGGATGAAATGGGAATGAGAGAAATGTTAGGCGCATCTTCACAAGGAACCAAGTGAAGGAAGCCCCAAAGAGTAGCGCTGCAAAGTCACCCAATGTCATATGTCTGGGTGAGAACAAATTGTTGCCGAGCAGGTTCGCTGTGTTGAATGCAGAGAGGCTTGGCCACCACCCGAGCTTCCCAACACCGTGAGTGTAGATGATGTAAGGGTAAGCGATGTGACACACGAGAATGGCGAGGTAGATGGATAGGAGCATCGCTGTAAGGAGCTGTTTTCTGTTAATGTTAGCGACGCTACCGAGCTTGTAGCACTGCATGAAGTATGGCATAGCCATCGTTGCGGTGCTACGGATTTGAACCCAGCTCACCGCTGTAAGCATGACGGTGTTCTTAGCCCCGATCCTGTCAGTTCCAAGAATATCAAACAAGGCTTGGTTAACCCTGAATGGGCTTGAGTAAACGAATATCCCCGCCTCACAAACAACCCTTGCGACAACGATGCTCACCACGAGCAGTCCCAAAAGTGTTAGCAGACCATAAAGCCAGTCAATCCCAGCAACACGATACCATATCCAAATGCAAGCAAAGCATGATGCGATGCCAAATACAAGCAACCTTGGTGATGCCACCGGGTTGCTCCCAAGCACACTCGTTTCGCTCTCCCCTTTAGCCCGTGACAGCGCGAGCTTAAGGATGCTCGCCAAGTGGTAGCGCGATGTGTAAAGGAGGCTTGTGGCGAGGAGGATGTAACCACCGATCGTCTGCATCGTGAAAAAGCGCTCGTGCTCAATGTTTATGCCGAGCCATATGCGAATCGCCTGTTGCAACTTCCTGAAGAGGAAGAAGAACCAAAAGCTAAAGGCGACCTCTCGCGAAAGCAAGTAAGATATGCCAACCATCTCGGGATAGATATGCACTGGCATGTAGTTGAAGACGGTGAGCGGTCCGCTTGGGAAGAGCACCTCTGTTTGGCGTTGCAAGTTCAGCTCAGGGAGAGCCGGGAAGTAAGCGTGCAAGCCACGAATCAAATACAAGCTCGCGCTGAAGGCAAAGCATAACCACATCAGCGGATTCAAAAACAGGTGGCTGACACCGTTACCGCTAACCAATTCGAGTGGGACTTGAGTTAGAGGGTATAACAACCTTTCCCTCTCTTCCCACTGCCTCGCTATCAGGGCACCGAAGAGGGCGATGAGCGTGTAGACGAGGAAGAAATAGATCGTCCAAATCGAGAGCGGTAAGAGCCACGCCATCCAAGGGATTGGAGTCCCTGCAGGTAAACCTTCAAAGAAGTAACGGATAACGATTGAGCGTGGATCTGTGGATGGCAAAAGCCATTCTGGTATGTGCTTGACGAAGGCGCCTTCCCACTTCGTCCCAGGTGCGCTGTAGTAGACTAAGCCAGCTAAGTTGAGGTAAAAGTGGTTGGCATATTCCTGCCCAGCGATGCCCGCAACAGAGGAGAGCATGCAGAAGATGGTCAGGAGTTCGCTACGCTTAAGTTGGAGCGATTTGGAGAAACGCCCAAGGAAGGGATTGATGAGCAGTAGCAAGAGCATTATGAAAACAACCCCACGAGGCAAATAGCCAGTCCCAATTATTTCGTAGCGCAGCAGGGCACCGATAGCACCGACAACGGAGAAGCCGATGCAAAGGAGAATGCCTATAACGATGGCACGGAATGTTAAAGCCTCCCCGTGCAAAGCAACAGGCACAGCCACTAACACGGTTTCAGAGCTTGCATGCCCACCACCAGAACTGCTTCTGCCATCGTTTCTTAATCCGCTTTCATCTCGCCTCTGTTCCATCGTTGATCATCCTGCTGTATGCTACAAATGGGAGAGCTCTCCATGTTCACTACGCTATTATGTCGTCATGCTGAGAAGCTCCATAGGATGGAACGACAGCCATGTGCACGCAAAAGCTAAGCTTCCGTTTGGAGGTGAAATGTTTTGAGTGTTCATCTGCACGAAGTGTTGTCTCGTGGTGAGCTTACAACCCGTGAGAACACAAGGCGCGTTCATGTTGGTGGTGTGGCAATAGGTGGTGGTGCGCCCATACCTATCCAATCGATGACGAGGACGAGGACAGAGGATGTGGAGGCGACTGTCAAACAAATCTTGAAGCTCAAGCAGGCTGGCTGTGACATAGTGCGCTTAGCAATCCCGAACGAGCGGGCAGTGAAAGCGTTGAAGGAGATAAAGCTTCATGTTGATGTTCCAATAGTTGCCGACATACACTTCAGTGCGAAGCTCGCTCTAATGGCGATTGAAGCAGGCGCAGATAAAGTGAGGTTGAACCCCGGCAACATCAGGGAGAAAGCGAAACTGATAGATGTAGTTAGAGCAGCTTTGGAGCGCTCAATACCCATACGCGTGGGCGTGAATGCAGGCTCACTTAATCCAGAGCTATTGCACAAGTATGGTGGTCCGACACCGCAGGCAATGGTGGAGTGTGCAGCGCTTGAGATAGCCCAACTTGAGAAGCTCGGCTTTTACGACATAGTTGTATCACTCAAGTCATCCGATGTGGTTGACACAGCGCTCGCATATATCACCTTCGCGCAGAGGTTCCAGTATCCGTTACATGTCGGGATAACCGAAGCAGGTGTTGGTGATGAGGGCATAGCGGTGTCGGCGATAGGCATCGGCACAGTTTTATCGCTCGGCATAGGTGATACCATAAGGGTATCGCTTGCTGGTGAACCAGAGAGGGAGGTTGAGTTGGCTCGCATAATACTTCGCTCACTCAAACTGCGTGACTTTGGTGTGCGAGTGATCGCGTGCCCGATGTGTGGACGACACGAAATCGATGTGAGAGAGCTTGCGGAGAAGGTAAAGGAGATGACTCGGCACATAAAGGCGCCACTCAACATAGCTGTGATGGGGTGTCATGTGAACGGACCTGGAGAGGCGAGCATGGCTGACATAGGAATAGCGCCACTGAAGGAGAAGGCGATACTCTTCATGCGTGGCAAGCCGATCAAAACCATACCTAAGGAGAGGGCGCTCGAAGAACTTCTCGCCCTCTCAGAGAGCTTAGCCGAGGAAGTGGCTCGAAGAATTTGAAAGGACGCGCGCACAGAGAAAGTGGAGGTGAGAAGATGCGAATGGAGGTTGAGTTGCTCATACTTGGGTCAGGTCCAGCTGGATTAAGCGCTGCGATATATGCAGCAAGGGATGGGGTTGAAGTGATCGTGCTGACTGGAAATTTGCCCGGCGGTGCGCTTACGCTCACAACAGAGGTTGAGAACTTCCCCGGTTTCCCAGATGGCATAAACGGATACGAACTTATGGAACGGATGATGAGGCAAGCGGAGAAGTTCGGTGCGAGACTTGCAAGCGAGGTCGCTGAAGAAGTGAACTTGAAAGCTCACCCGTTCATCGTGCGCACAGAGGCGAGCGAATACTCCTCTTCAGCGCTCATCATAGCAACTGGAGCATCACCGAGGATGCTCGGCTTGCCATCGGAAGAAAGGTTCATCGGGAAAGGCGTATCAACATGCGCCACATGTGATGGTTTCCTTTATCGAGACAAAGTTGTGTGTGTCATAGGCGGTGGAAACACCGCAATTGAAGAGGCTCTCCACCTAACAGCACATGCAAGGAAAGTTTATGTCATACACAGACGGAGTGAACTGCGCGCAAGCAAGGTGCTACAGGACAGAGCGTTCGCAAACACAAAAATAGACTTCATTTTGAACAGTGTCGTCGTTGACATATTCGGGGGAGAGCATGTTGAGGGCGTGCGCATCAGGGATGTCGTAAGCGGACAAGAGAAGGAGTTATATGTGGATGGGGTGTTCGTAGCCATAGGACGAACACCAAACACATCGCTCTTCTCTGGACAGCTACAGCTTGATGATGAAGGATACATAGTCACAGATGAGCTTCAAAGGACGAGCGTGCCAATGGTATTCGCAGCGGGTGATGTGGCTGATAAATTTTTCAGGCAGGCTATAACTGCAGCTGCATCTGGGTGTAAAGCTGCCATGATGGCGATCCGCTACTTGAGGGAGTTGAAGGAAACCGGCTACCCACCACAGTGGGGTTGGCATAAAAGTGCCTGCGGAACCTCAAGCCAAGAAGCAACGGTCTAAAAAGGCGAGCAACAGCAACCCGAAGGGACGAGCAAAACGATGGAGGTGAGCTTGAGATGTTAAATCGTGCGATAGCGAGTGCGGTTGTCATATCGCTGATGTTGCTTGCGGTAAGTGTTGAGCGGACAACGGCTTTGCAGGAGGAGACGGCGAAGCAGGAGAAACAGAATGTAGTGGTCGCAAGTGAACGCATAGGACTGTCGCTGGTCATTTACAATCAGAACATAGCATTGGTGAGGGACATGAGGCGTGCATTCATACCAGAGGGGGATGTGGCGATTGAGTTCACGGATGTTTCTCCAAGCATGGACTTCAGCTCCGTTAACATCGCCTCATTGAGTGCACCAAGCTCGCTCCAAATCACAGCGCAAAAACTGCTCGCCAACCGCCCAACACCTGCAACGCTCCTTGAAAAGAGCATCGGCAAAACAATCACACTGATACGATATGCCGAGGATGGGAGCATCGCTGAGAAGGTTGAGGGGCAATTGCTTTCCGTTGATGGCGCCCGCCCTGCTACTGTCAAGGTTGGCGACAAGCTTCTCCTTTATCCCATTGGGGTCGTCGTGCTTTCGGAGATGCCAGAGGAGATGGTTCTTAAGCCGAAGCTGGTTGCACTCGCAAAATCAACCGAGCCAAGAACACATAACCTCACACTGACATATATAACGACGGGCGTGAACTGGAGCGCCGATTACAACGCCATAATTTCAGAGGAAGAAGAAAGCATGGAACTATTCGGATATGCGAATGTGCGCAACGATGCGGGGGTTTCTTTCCCGTATGCGAAGGTGCACCTTTTGGCTGGCACGCCAAGGGTGAGCGATCGCAGGTTCTTGCGTCAGGCAGAATTTGCAAGGGCTCCTGCACAAGCTCCAGAAGGTGCAGGCGTAGGCGTCACTGAAGCGCCGTTCTTTGAATATCACCTTTACGAGATACCGCAGAAGCTCACACTCGATGAGAAGGGTTCGCTCAGGATAGCCCTCGTCTCAGCAAGGGACATAAAGGTGAAGAAGCAATTCATCATAACAGCACCGAGCATAGGGTTTGAGGTGAGACCGCTACAGGAAAAGCTACCAACGCGCGTCGTCATAAGCTTCATCAATGATGAGGAACATAAGCTCGGAATACCGCTACCGTTGGGCACTGTGAAACTGCATAAGTTGGATCAGTCAGGGAGAGCCGTTTTCATTGGCGAAACACCGATACCAAACATAGGGAAGGGACAGAAGGTGGAGTGGGAGATAGGAACTGCGTTCGACATCGCTGCATACTGGAAGCAAGTTAAATCCATAGCTCCAACTGCAAAGGAACGCGAGATTGAAGTTGAGGTGCTCATCACGAACGGTAAGGACAAAGAGGTAACGGTCCAGTTGCGTCAGCCATTCACATATGGTTTGGATTGGGAGATAACGAAGGCAAGCCATGAATGGAAGATGATCGATGCCATGACAGCCGAGTTCACACTACGAGTGCCACCATCAGGTAAAACCACAGTAACATTCACTGCCAAAGTCAGACTGAGACCTTAAGTCATCACCTCGGCTTTCGGAGGCTATGTCGTTTTTGAAGGCGTTGGCATTCCACGCAGGGATTTAGAGTGGCTTTCAAACTGCACCTAATCAGGCAGGCAAACTTGAAGCCGTGACAAAATTTATAAAGGGTTTGAACGAGGCGAGGTGCGAATGCATGCCACTCTACTTCTCGGCGGAGACAATTCGGCTCTACTGCGATGACTTCCTCAACTTCAACGAATTACCGCCAGAGAGCATTGACTTGATTGTCACCTCACCACCTTACGATGTGGATATCCAGTATGACGGCTATACGGATAATTTGCCTTATCCCAAATACTTGGAGTTCATCGGCAAGGCGTTGGAGAAGTGTTACGAGTTGGCGAAGCCAGATGGAAGGCTTTGCTTGAACATCCCCTTGGACAAAAACAAAGGCGGGCAACGCAGTGTCTATGCGGACATCGTGACAATCGCAAAAGGCATCGGTTGGCAATACCATACGACCATCGTCTGGAACGAACAAAACATCTCTCGTAGAACGGCATGGGGTTCATGGCTCAGCGCATCAGCGCCGTTTGTCATTGCACCAGTGGAGATGATCGTTGTAATGTTCAAGGAGCAATGGCAGAAGCGACAAAAGGGTATCTCCGACATCACTCGTGAGGAGTTTTTGGAATGGACAAATGGTGTCTGGACTTTCAGCGGGGAGAGCAGGAAGAAGGTTGGGCATCCTGCCCCCTTCCCGATAGAACTCCCACGGCGATGCATCAAGTTGTTCAGTTATGTTGGCGATGTTGTCTTAGACCCTTTTGTTGGGAGCGGAACAACATTGCTTGCGTGCCTTCAACTTAACCGCATCGGCATCGGTGTGGAAGTTAGCGAATCCTACTGCGCCTTAGCTGTTAAGCGCCTGAGGACAATTTTAAACCAACCAAAACTGCCCCTTCGTGAAAGGAAAGACTAAGGATACCAACGCCGAATATCTTCGGGCAATTGCTTTAATGGCTTTACGATGTCGCCGAAGTGGGTTTTAACTGTTGGTGGGCAAAAGCTGGGATGGTTTTCCACATAAACACCCGCGAGGAAGCGACGAGCCAGTTGGCGGTTTTTGTTAGGGCGATTGGGTTGCCCCCATTCTGACCTGCCACCGTGTCCTTTATCAGGCGTAACCAACACAACCCGCATGCCTTGTTGGTGATAGAGGATGCTCCAAAAGAGGGTTTCTGTTAATCGGTTGTGAAGGCTCAACTTGCAACTGACGATGACGAGTGGTTCTTCACCCTTACTAACAACGATATCCACATCGCCAAAAATTTTACCCGTATCCCCTATCGCATCAAAGTCAACTTCACCCCAAAGGGAAGAAACTGCGAGAGACAAGCGATGCCTCAACTCTTGGGGAAGCCCTTGCTCACGATAAACACCGTAACCCTCAACACTTAAGTAACCCTCCAGAAACTCTGCCACATACATTTCCCATCGGTCTCCCTCTTCGCGCACCTTTCGTTGCCGTGCCGATTCAGTCACCTCCAGCCACCTCCGCTCATCTCTTTTCTCCTCGTGCCTGAGCGCGTCATCATTATGTGCGTTGGCGCATGCAACAGTAATGGTAGCGCCAAAGGGAAGAAATGCATGGCGGGCTTGAGTTGAGGGCTGAGCATGTCAGGTGATGGCAAACTTACTTTCTGAAGGCTCATGAGGTGCTGTTTGAGCGCTCCCAAATTCGTGTGAGGTGATGTGATGAGAGGTCTTGTTGTAGCACGCTCTGGAGCGAAGATTGAAGTTTGGCTTCCAGATAGCCAGAGAGTTGTCGTCGGCATACCACGGGGCAAACTGCGAAAGGGTGATGTGCGAATCTACTGCGGTGATTGGGTGAATGTCAATCCTGTCTCGCACAGCGAGGTTGCGATTGACTCGGTTGAGGAGCGCAAAAACCTCCTCCCACAGCCACCGGTTGCGAATGTGGACAAGCTCGTGCTTATCGTTAGCTGGAAAGAACCCGACTTCAGCAACATCGTGCTTGATGGCATGATCAGCATGGCTGAGTTTTTCAACACGCCAGTGGTGATCGTCCTCAACAAAGTAGACTTGATTGGCAAACGCCAATTACAGCAAGTTAGGAACTTGCTCTCAATTTATGAGGGGCTTGGCTATACAGTTTTGTGCACGAGCGCAAAGAGGGGCGATGGTTTGGACAGTTTTTGTGAGGCGATAAAGGGCAACTTGGTCGTGCTCGCCGGTCCTTCAGGCGTCGGTAAATCCTCGCTCTTGAACAAAGTCATCCCCGGTGCCATGTTGCGCACAGGTGAAATAAGTGAAAGGACGGGGCGTGGGAAACATGCCACAACTGAGGTGCGCCTCCTGCCGAACCCTCAAGGTGGGTGGGTTGCTGACACGCCGGGCTTCCAAAGGGTTGATTTGCCACGATTTGTATCTCTGGAAACGCTCCCGAAGCTATACCGTGAGTTCACGCAGTTTGAATGTGAGTTCTCAGACTGCTCTCACACTGTTGAACCAAATTGCGGGGTCATGCAGGCGCTGAAACTCGGCGAGATAGCAAAGGAGCGCTATCAAACATACTTGTATTGGCGTGAGGCTATAAGGCAGTGGGGCGTTAAGGGGTGATGGTTTTTGGGTGTTCGTGATCAGGTGACTGCCGTTCAACACCGAAAGCGCTTCGCCCATTCAATCAACCCCTCAAGGAGTCCCGAGCCAAGCTCACGGTAATGCTCAATCGTGAGCAATGTCCCTCTGCTTTTGCTGTATGGCACTTCAAAGACCAGGGCTGGGACTGCAAAACTATCCCACATCCATCGGCTGAATGTCCCCCGTTCATCCCAACGCGATGAATACTGCGCTACTCTGAATGGCTGTTCATGCATCATCTCTTTGGGAAGGTGCCCGCTTGCCACTTCAACGAAGCGCATTGCGGAGTTTGCCTCAGAGGGTGTTGGCTTTAGCAGTTGGAAATAAGCTCCGTCAGCTTCAAGCGCCCCTGGTGCGTGCATGTCAATGGCTATGGCAAGGCGACATCGCTTTGAGAAGCGCTCAATGTCAGCTTGAATGACAGCCACTTCATGGCGCATAGGAAGCGGTGAAAGCCAAGCCCTGTTCATGTCATACGGGAACGGGTCTTTGCCATAATCGCCATCAACAACTCCATCCAAGTTGGCGAACGGCACAACCCAAATGGTCATCTCATTCGGTGAAACCTTTTCTATCGCTGAGCGAAGCAACCCATCAAGGACCCAAGATGCGGGTGTCTCACCTGAGTGTTGGCGTGCGATGATGTAAACACCGATTGAGCCCTCCTCGCCATAAGAGTTGCTCAAACGAAGTAGCTTCCTTCCCTTCGATGTGACGCCTATGGCATCGCAATGCCAGTAGCCACAACACGCCTCCAGCGTCTCCATCAAATTCTCCCTCGTGTATGGGTAACAGAAAGCGAACTCAAAGGAACCAGTCAAGGCTCGCACTTCCCACGATACCTCAAACCTTCCATCCTGTAGCTTACTCACTCTCCCACCGTCACAGCGCTGCCACTCCTTAGCTGGCAGGTGGCGAATGACTGGGTGGGCGTTGCTCCAGTCGCCTCTCCCGCCAAGACATGTTTCAGCGTTTACGAGGGTGAGCCTAAAACGATCGTCTTTGTCACCATCCACACGGAAGTAAAACCAAAGTGTTTCAGTGCCACCATGCGGGTCTGAAGCGAAACGCACATGCCACACCTCGCCAGAGAGTTCCAAATCGATGGCGCACGCGTTTCCAGATTCGAAGTCGCACGAAACCCTCGGTGTGCCCATCTCCGTCACCTCCGTTGGAGTGAAGTTTGGCACATCATGAGCTTCAGCATAACCGACTGTGGTGGTGCTCCTTTCGCATGTGCTAAAATCCACAATAGCAAGCTTCATGATGCCGATGGAGCACTCAAACTCGCACTTCAAACATGTGAGGTGGTGATGGTGAAGCAATGGGGCATTGCTTTCACAATCGCTTTTGCGTGCCTCATGCTTTTGCGTGCCGAATGCTATCAAGTGGGGCACAGGTGGCGTTTCATCGGTGGCGCTTGGAAGGCAACCGATGGCGAACTCATTGGCGAGAGCATGGGTGGGCATGCGTTTGCGATTGCTCAATTCAGCCGTTATAGCAGAACGCAGACAGTTGAGGTGACGATGAACCCGATAAGCCGAGTGGGCGATGGGTGGGTTGCAGGCGGTATTTGCATCTACCAAGATGGAGGTAACTTTTGGCGCTTGGCATTGGTTGAAGCACCTGATGGCAAAATGAAGTATGCTGAACTTGTTGCCATGAGTGGTGGCGTATGGCAGGCACAGGCTGAGATGAAGCTCAAAGTCATCAGCGAGCACGAACCTTCTTTCTCGTGGTCTTGGGGTGAGAGATATAGGTTGCGCATCGTCTTGACCGAGAACGCGATTGATGGGCAGGTGCTAAGCACAGATGGTAAACTGCTTTGGCGAAGATGCTATTCACTTGATGGTGTCGTTCGTTCTGGTTGGATGGCACTCAATGTGCAAGGCATGAGGGCTTCGTTTGTTGAAGCGACGCAGAAGATAGAAGGTGGTGAGGCTCTCGTGTTGAATCTGCGCAAAGCCTCGGTCGTAAGGGACAGCGCCATGGGTAACTTGCGCCTCTCAGAGTGGCTGGCTGATAGCCTGAAGAAGCTCAACATAAGCGTTAGCTATGTTTCGCTTGACGAACTCTCAAACAGTAACTGGTGGAGGAAGCTTGACAGCGGGTTGCTCGTCCTGCCGAACGGGAGGCGAATGCCAGCTGTAGCGAAGGAGGGTTTGCTTGAGTTCCTTAGGTGTGGCGGTAAGCTCATTGTCTTTGGTGTGCCATTGTTTGAGGAAGCGCTCTTTCGCGTTGATGGCACTTGGATGACAGCAAGCGAGATTGAGGCGAGGAGGGAGAGGACGAAGCCACAACGCTTCCTATTTGAGCGCTTGAGCGAAGATGAACTCAAACTGTGGCAACATGGGTCAAGCCACCCGGATGTCTCCGACAGGCTCAGCATCGAGCGCTCTGCATTGAGAGTGGATGGGTTGGAAGTCGATGCGCTTCGCATAGATCTTGAACTGAAGGGATGGGGCATATTCTCACGCTCATTTGGAGCTTCGCCGTTTGGTGAAGATCATTCGCTCACATGCTTTTGGGCGAAAGGCGCTCCACAAACCAAGTCAATGCTTGTTGAGTGGCGTGAGGCTGATGGCTCTCGTTGGTATGCGCATGTGCCTTTGAGCACCGATTGGAAACTCATTGTGCTTTCACCGCTTGACTTCACATACCGTGCTGACAGCCCGACTGGCAAGAAGAGGGGCTATGCAGGCGATAGCTTGAATGTCAAGAACGCACGGACGCTTGTCATCGGGATGGAAGGACCGATGCCACTTGGTAAGCACACAATTTTAGTTGCGGGGCTTGGCACAGCTAAAGATCCGCTCGGAGGCTTCAAAGCAGATTTCTCCTCACCAACCCTTGAGGCGCTGTGCCCAGCTTACAAGTTCTATCGGCTCAAAGATTTGAGTGAGATACGCATTGCCGATGTTCAACCTATCGGGAGGCAGAAGCAAAGCTCTTTGAAGTTGCGCCCACAAATTGATTATGCGGTAGTGCCGACGCCAAGACATAAAGGCATTGGCTTCGTCGGCGAGCGCCCGTTCAGGATTGTCCCATTGACGGAACCACCGATCATGTGGCTCATGTTGAACGCGGAGTTGCCCTATGCATTTTCGTGGTGGCTTTGCTTTGGCAGTGCAGACGAAAAGCTATTCCTTCAAAATGATGCCTTTGGCAACTTACTGCTAAAGACGCTCGGTAAGCTCATCAACGGCGCGATGCTCGTTGAAGCTGGCTGTGACAAATTCACCGCATATGCAGGTGAGGACATCCTCCTCGGCGCACGAGTGATCAACCTCAGTGATACGCAAGTGGAAGCTTTAGTCAGCTTCAGTGTAACTCCGAAGGACAGGAAGGGAATCCGTGAGTCGTTCACATACTCCAAGGAGTTGAAGCTCGCCCCACAAAGCATAGAAGCCATCACGCATAAACTGCCTAAGTTACCAACTGGGAAATACTCTGTGAGCGTCACGCTCGCCAAAGTTGTGAAAGGTGTCACAGCGCCTTGCGACGCGATTGAGAGTGAGCTTGTCGTCGTTGAGCCACCGAAGGTAACCGACGCTGACAGGGTCAAAGTCAAAGGCGCTCACTTCCACTATCGTGGGAAGCGTTGGTTTGCGTTCGGGCTAAACTATTGGCCTCGCTTCATTGCAGGTCAAGAGCCGGTTGACTATGGACGCCACTGGCTTGACCCAGTCAACTACGACCCTGAGGTCATTGAAGCGGATTTGAGGTTACTCAAGGAGATGGGGATGAACTGCGTCAGCATCTCATACGGTGATGTGAGGCAAGCGATGCCACTCCGTGATTTCCTCAGGCGCTGTTACGAACACGATATCAAAGTGAACCTTTTCATCGCAGGCGCTCACCCGTTGCATTTCCAACCAGAGATAGTAAGGCAACTCCTTGAGGCAGCGGACTTGCCGAACCAGCCTGCGCTCTTCGCATACGACATAGCATGGGAGCCTCGTTGGGGCGGATACAACGAGAGACGCCGATACGACAACGAATGGCGCAAATGGCTTGAAGAGAACTACGGTAGCATCGAAGCAGCTGAAAAGGACTTCGGCTTTAAGCTCCCACGAGATGAGAAGGGGAATGTAACAGTCCCGAAAGATGAGCACCTGCTCAAAGATGGTGAGTGGCGCATAATGGCTGCAGCATACAGGCGTTTCCTTGACGACATGCTAAGCAGGCGTTACAGGGCTGTCGTCCGATTTATACGCAGCCTCGATCCGAATCACCTCATCGGGGCTCGCACTGGATATGGTGGTGGTCCGTTTGGTGCTGAGGGTGCGTTCCCGTTTGACCACACTTCGGGTGCAAAGCACCTTGACTTCATCTCACCTGAGGGTTGGAACTTGGGTTGGCTCGGGCAAGCTGAGGAGGAGCAATTTGCAAGGGCTGTCTTCATCACCGCATATGGGCGCTGGGCTGGAAACTCAAAGCCAGTCTTCTGGGCTGAGTTTGGACTGACGCTCAGGCACGGTCCGTTCTCGCTCGACTGGTATGATGATGAGGAAAGGCTTCAGGCGCAGGCGAAACTATACGATGCGATATATCGCCTCATGCAACTGAGCGATGCCGATGGGGCGATGGGTTGGTGGTTCCCCGGCGGATACAGGGTCAACGAGAGAAGCGACTTTGGCATAGTGAACCCCGATGGAACGCTTCGCCCAGCAGCGCACATCGCAAAGAAGTGGGCAAAGGTGCTCACCAACTTGCCCGAGGTCGATAAGAGGCAAACAGCTTTCATCGTGATTGACAGAGATGAGAATGCTCGTGGTCCGATGGCGTTGTGGCTCAAGCACGGTGAGGAAGTTTCAAGGCTTGTTAGGGAGGGCAAAAGGATTGAACTGCGAACTGAAGGGACTGGAAAGACTTCGGACGATGTCCCACGATTATCGATTGGGAACACGAAATGGGAGCCGATGAAACCACCGAAGTTCATCAATGGCGAAATCAACGCCGTTTACATATCACACAACGGCAGGGATTGGCGCGAGGTGAGAGATGGCGAGAGCATCAAACTTGAGGGCGATTGGCAAAGCGCAACAACGCTTCATATGAAAGTTGAACTTGGGAACACGGGCGAAGCTACATGGCTTCCACAAAACCGATGCAAGGACCCGTTGAATGGCATCGCCGTCATGGTGAAGGTTAATGATGAGGCGCTCACATTCCCGATACCAAAGGTGGTGGAGCGGTTTGGCGATGTTCTTGTTGAAGGGATCGCTCTTCGAATGCCGAGGGGTGATGCGCACATAACTGTTAACATGCTCTGGCGCAACTCACCATTCGGTGAAAGGGTGAGCTTTGAGTTGAGGAGATGAGAGGGCTGTTGCAGTTTTGAACATCGTGATCAGAACTCAATGAGGATGTGTTTCTCTTCGCCCTCACGCAGGATGACTTCCTTCGCCCCGACGAGTTCGCCACCCATGAAGACCATGATCACATGCCTACCGGGGGAGAGATGTTCAATTTTGAATTCGCCGTTTTGGTTGACCGAGCTCGCAAGCGATGCGTCAGCGTTCGGGAGAACTTGATAAAACCTGAATTCCGTTTTCTCACCGCCCTTGCGAACTATCTTCCCATAGACCGATGCCCCGATGGAGAGATTGAAATCAACGATGGCGCAGTCACCGCTATCAAGCTTAACATGGTGTCTGACAGCTGCTGCCAAGCCTTCGCCCTTGCACCTCACTGAGTATGTTCCGGGAGGTATGTTTTTGATTATGTAGCGTCCGTTTATGTCCGTCACAGTTTGCGCTATCTTCCTGCCACTCGGTGTGTAGACGGTGATGATAGCTATGCTGACTGGATCACCGTTGTCTATGCGCTTCACCTGCCCCTCAATCTGCGAGAGTTGTGGGAGTGTGAACTCAACGAAAACCCTCTCGGCAGGCTTCAATGTGAGACGCTTTGAAATCGGTAACAGCAAGGGGCGTCCATAGACCACCAGTTCATATTCGCCGGCTGGGAGGCGAAGCATGAACTTCCCATCTCCGCCGATGCTCGCTGTTTGCTTTACTATCGTATCTGGCGGTGTGAGCGAGTGTTGGAAGTATGTCAGGAGATGCTCAACTGTTGCTGGCGGGCAGGCGAAGACTTGTAGTTCGTCGAGCCAACTCTCATCGTGCGCCTTCACTTTGCCGACGACAACCGCTGGTGGCGGTAGCTTGATAACCCCTACTTCCGTGACTTTGTCACCGCCAACTTTTATGTTGCGCAAGGTAATCCCACCCTCGCTTGCCCTCAACTCAACGGAGTATTGTCCAGCTGGTAGGTTCGTGATGATGAACGAGCCATCCTCCTTCGTCTCCACCGTGTTAAACGCATACTCACCTCTTCCGTATGGCTTTAAAACGCTTACCGTTGCCTTCCTCACAGGTTGCCCAAAGCCGTCGACGAGTTTGCCAGAGATGCCACCCAACCCAACATACTTCAACCTCACCAATACATTCACAGCACCGCTTCCAATCACCTCTTTCCCAATCAAGTTGAGGCGCTTCTCACTTTCCTCACATGCCATGTGGCTTGCCCTGAGCGTGTAGTTGCCGAGTGGGACGGCAGAGAACTCAAAATAGCCATCTTGATTCGATGAGGCTATCAGGGTGAATTTGTTACCGCTCCCGCCATCGCGCTCAAGCCTTATGGTGGCATAAGGCAATGGCTCCTCGCTCGTCCCCTTCGTGGTGATCGTCTTCCCAGCAACCTTGATACAGCGGGGTAGCTTCAATGTAACCTCTATCGGCTTTTCAAATTCGTCTTTCAGGACGCGGACATGCACAGGTGTGAAGACAGCCGAGTGAAGTGACTCCGAATATGCGTAGATGCTTTTTGGAGTTGCTGCTAAGTCATACTCACCCTCGGGCAAGCCGCAAATCCTCATGAAGCCGTTGCTATCTGTTGAACCTATGTTTTCCCAGAAGAGCTCATCATTAGCGCGCAGGTGCACATATGCGCTTATCGGTTTGTCTGGCTGTTCCATAACTCGCACGAGCAGTTGCGGTTTGTCTGGGAGGAGGATTTTGATTTGAGGATTCCTTGTCTCCCTCGCATCGACGATGGTCACAACACTCCAACCGGATGCGCAGACGACCGCTCTATAGACAGCGGGTTCTTTCTCTATCGGCATGACGCACCTTCCAGAGCCATCCGTCACAAGTGTCGCTGAAGAGCCATAGGCTTTCTGTGGGGAGAGCATTCGCATAAACACGGACACGGCTTCGTTGCTCAAGGGCAGTTTTCCACCGTCACGAAGCAGTGTAAATGTAACAGCTGTCGGTGGCTCAAAATATGTGGCTATGAGGTGTAGCATCAATGTCTCGCCTTCCTTGAGCTCGATCAACTTCGGTTGTAGCGTGACTTTGCCCGCGCCTTCAACACCCCTCAAGTTGAGAAGGTATCGCCCAGCCTCAACACCGTTGAACTGGAATGAACCGTTTTCGTCTGTCCGAGCTATCAAGCTCTCACCCGACACAAGCGAACGCAATAAGAGCGATGCCCCTTCTATTGGCTCACCACGCTGGTTCAGTAGCTTCCCAAGTATCTGTCCACCTAACGGCATCAGAGTTATGTTGACTTCCGTTTCCGAAGTGCCCTTCGGTATTTCCACATCCGCAAAGAATGCCTTGAATCCGCTGAGGCGTGCCTCAAGCCTAAGCTTGCAACCGCTGAAAGCCTCACCACGAGCACGCAATGAAAGGGCTTTTATTTCCTGTGAGGGCATGTTGGTGAGCACTCTACCGCCAACTGTTATCTTCACTTGGGCACCGAGCCAAAGGCTATAGTTCCCATCGTCATCGGTTCGAACTGTGCAATGCATCTCTATCATCTCGCCCTTCACTGAAACATCTATGGGCGTTTGAGGTAGCGGTCTACCGTTTGCTGCGCTCACTTTACCTTTGAGCACGGGCATGGGCTCAACTGGAAGCGAGACAGAAACCTCTTCATCCTCACCTACATTCACGAGCGCTATCGCTACCGCATATCCGATTTTCACAGCCACGATCTGCCATTGCCCTGCGGGGATGTTGCGCAAGTCACATTCGCCGTCTTCGTTTGTGACTGCAGGTCCTATGGTGACTTGCGTTTCGCCCTGTGATATAGCTACGATCTCCACCCCGTTTATCGCCCTCCCAGTTGAGCGCTCATATGTGAAGCAATGTATTGTTGCGGGCATCGCAGGTGCGCATATCAGCAAAGCATAGAGCAGAGCGCAAACACACTTTAACTGCGGTCTCTGTGTTGCTGGCTTGTGTGGTGCATGCCTCCGTAGCGAGTTAGTCAAGGAAGCATCATCAGGTGGTCTCATGTTCAAGCTTCCCCTCCGGGATCTCATGCTGTGGTGGCATTGTTGTGCCGAGCTCTTCATGAACACATTTTAACCATCGTGGCGCGAGTTAAAAACTTAGTATCGGGAGTGGTGCGCCTCGTTTGACAGCCAATGGGTATGTCCTTACAATGATTTAAGGCGTGACCAGCGAATTCAGCCTACCGATCTGACGGAGGGTTGATTGCGATGATAACGACGAGCGATTTCAAGCCCGGTCTGACGATCGAATACGATGGCGATGTTTGGATGATACTTGAGTTCCTTCATGTGAAGCCGGGTAAGGGGCAAGCGTTCGTGCGCACGAAGTTGCGCAACTTGCGCACTGGCAATGTTATTGAGCGCAACTTCAGGGTGAACGAAGAGTTTGAGCCAGCCCACATAGAGCATCGTAAAGTCCAATACCTTTACAGGCATGGCGATGAGTGTGTCTTCATGGACATGGATACATTTGATGAGCTATCCGTTGACGCTAAGAAGTTGGGCGACGCTATTGAGCTGATGCCGGAGAATGTTGA
This sequence comes from Candidatus Thermosaccharophagus yellowstonensis, assembly GCA_041537945.1. Taxonomy (GTDB): domain Bacteria; phylum Armatimonadota; class Fervidibacteria; order Fervidibacterales; family Thermosaccharophagaceae; genus Thermosaccharophagus; species Thermosaccharophagus yellowstonensis. The sequence continues at coordinate 24,722 of JBGOEK010000016.1, read as the reverse complement.
AGTCACATTGCTTTTCCATCGTGGCGATGTGATCAGCGTTGAGTTGCCAACCACTGTTGAGGTGCGAGTCGTTGAGACGGAGCCGGGAGTGCGTGGTGACACTGCCTCTGGAGGCTCAAAGCCAGCAAAGCTTGAGACTGGGGCTGTCATACAAGTCCCCTTGTTCGTGAACGAAGGTGACATAATCAAAGTGGACACCCGCACAAGGAGTTACATTGAAAGGGTCAGCTGAGCCCTTGAGGCATCGGTTGTTCAACCCTTCTTGACCTTTGGAGGGTTAACCACATGAGCACACGCAGAAGAGCGTTGGGTAAACGACAGCTGGCTATGCTTTGTAGGCAATTTGGAGTCCTATACAGCGCTGGCGTCGACATGCTTCGCATACTCAAGGTGTTAAGACAGCAAACGGATGACGAGAGGCTTGTTGAGATACTCCTTAGCCTTGAGAAGGATTTGAGGATGGGGAGGAGTCTGGCTGCGGGGCTCGCCCGTTTCCCGACTGTGTTTTCGCCCATGTTCATAAGCATGGTGAGACAAGGTGAGCGTGAGGGCGTCCTCGATGAGATGATGTTCAGACTCGCCGAACACCTTGAGAGGGAGGCGGAGTTTGAGTCCGAATTCGTGGCACTCGGACAGACGAGGGGAGATGTTGAAGTAACATTTGAGAGGCTTCGCCCTCTGCTCGTGTGGCTGACTATCATATGCGGTGTGATATCAGTAGCCATAGCATGGCTTTGGTATACGAGTTTAATTGGGCTTGTCCCAATGCGTTACCTCGGTCCAAACATAGCGTTGCTTGTTGGAGTGCTCATGCTTTCTTTCGCCCTCTTGTTCCTGCGATACAAGCCTCCACGCATAGCGAGGTGCTCATTCTGCGGTGGGACGGAAGCGCAGGTTGGTCAACTCATCCCCGGTGAAGGTGGCGTATGGATATGTGAAGCTTGCATCGCCAAAAGCGCGCAGGTGCTGAAAGAGCATAGGCTCGCTCAGATGGAGGCGATGGGCAAGGAGCCCGAATTGGAACCAGAGGAGGAAGCCGAAAAAACATTTTCGCTTGAAGAGGGAGAGATGGAGAAACCCACGAAGAGTGGTGAGCTTGAAGTTGAGGAGGAAATATGAAAGGCATTTTGGGGGCGAGTGCGATGGGGAGCAATTTTGTTCACCTGCATGTCCACACCGAGTATAGCCTCCTTGATGGAGCTGCACGCATAAACGACCTTGTAAAAACAGCTTGTGAGATGGGCATGGATGCTCTTGCAATAACCGATCATGGCGTCATGTATGGTGTGATTGAGTTTTATGAAGCATGCAAGGAAGCAGGCATAAAGCCGATAATCGGATGCGAGGTCTACTTGACTGAGGATAGGAAACAGCGCAAGGGCAGGAAGGACATGACAGCTTCTCACCTTGTGTTGCTTTGCGAGGACGAGGAAGGTTATCACAACCTCATACGCATAGTCAGCATCGCGCATCTTGAAGGCTTTTACTATCGCCCGCGAGTTGACTTGGAGTTGCTAAGCCAGTATTCGAAGGGGTTGATAGCGCTCAGTTCCTGCCTCTCAAGCCCAATAGCGAGGGAGATACTCAACCGAAACGAAGATGGAGCAAAGAGATGGGCTGCGATGATTTCCGAGGTCATGGGCAAAGGCAATTTCTACTTGGAGCTACAAGACCATGGCTTGGAAGAGCAAAAGCAAGTTAACGAGGCGCTGTGCCGGTTGGCGAAGGAGCTCAACTTACCTTTGGTGGTCACAAACGATGTCCACTATGTCAGGAGGGAGGATGCGAAGGCTCAGGAGGTCTTGCTCAAAATTAACACCGATGCCGACAGCTCTTACAGGATGCACTTTGAGACAGACCAGTTCTATCTCAAGTCGCCAGAGGAGATGTTCAACCTGTTTGGCTCAAACGAGCCCGCTTTAAGGGCTACAGTTGAGATAGCTGAGAGGTGCAACCTCACTATCAAGTTGGGTGAGCCGAGGTTGCCTCGCTACGATTGCCCAAACGGTATGGAGCCAGATTTATACCTGAGGAAGCTCTGTGAAGAAGGCATGAAGAATCGCTACGGTCAACCCAACGAGGAGGTAAGAAGAAGGCTTGAATACGAACTGAGCGTCATCGCGCAGAAGGGATATTCAGGTTACTTCCTCATCGTTTGGGATATAGTCCAACATGCCAAGAGCAAGGGCATAATGGTTGGACCAGGTAGGGGCTCGGCAGCTGGATGCTTAGTAGCATACCTGTTAGGGATAACTAACATTGACCCGCTGAAGTATGGGCTTATGTTTGAACGCTTCTTGAACCCAGAGAGGCAGAGCACTCCCGATATTGATCTTGACTTCCCAGACACACGCCGAGACGAGATCATCGATTATGTGACGAGGAGGTATGGGCGTGATAGGGTTGCTCAAATAGTCACCTTCGGGACACTCCAAGCTAAAGCGGCGATAAGAGATGTTGGTAGGGTGCTTAAGGTGGAGCCTGAACTCGTAGATAGGGTCGCAAAGCTGATACAGGAGAGGATGAGCATTGAGGAAGCTGTCGAGCACTCTTTCGAGCTCCAAGAGCTAATTTCATCGAACGAGAAAGTTAGGGAATTGATTGACACCGCCAAGCGCATTGAGGGGCTCGCAAGACATGCATCAACTCACCCGTGTGGTGTTGTCATAGGTGACAGACCGCTGATTGACATCGTCCCACTTAGGCGCAGCACAGATGGCGAGGGTGTGATAACGCAATATGACGGCGTATCGGTTGAGAAGGTTGGGCTGGTCAAGATGGATTTCCTCGGGCTACGCAACTCAACCATCATAAGCCGAACCATCGAACTGGTGAAGGAAAGAAGAGGCATTGAGATTGACATCAACTCAATCGACTTGAACGATAAGAAGACTTACGAGATGCTCTCTGGTGGGCATAGCGTTGGCGTTTTCCAGCTTGAGAGCAAGGGCATGAGGCAACTCCTGAGGGATTTGAAGCCAGACAGGTTTGAGCACCTCGTCCCGCTCGTGGCATTGTATCGCCCAGGTCCGATGGATGACATACCGAAGTTCGTCGCTGGAAGACATGGCAGGCAGATTGAGTATATGCATCCGAAACTCGAAAGCATATTGAGGGAAACATTTGGGGTGATGCTCTATCAGGAGCAAGTCATGATGATAGCACACGAGCTTGCGGGCTTCTCAATGCCTCAGGCTGAGATACTCATGCGGGCTATGGGGAAAAAGAAGGTAGAGCTGATGGAGCAAATGCGCTCGAAGTTCATAGAAGGCGCTGTGGCAAACGGTATTGAGAGGGAGACCGCTGAGAAGATATTTGAGCGGGTGAGCGCTTTCGCAAAATACGCTTTCAACAAGTCTCACTCGGCAGCGTATGCGCTTGTAGCTTACCAGACCGCATACCTGAAGGCGAACTTCACCCTTGAGTATATGGCATGCCTCCTCACAGCATACAAGGGGTTCAGGAACAAGGTCGTGAGCGCTTTGAACGAATGCAGGAGGATGGGGATACCAATACTGCCTCCCGATATAAACAGGAGCTATTGTGACTTCGTCGTTGAAGGGGATGGAATACGGTTTGCGCTCTCGGCGATAAAGAATGTGGGCGAGACGGCAGCGAGAGCCATAGTTGAGGAAAGAGAAAGGAACGGTGCCTACAAGAGCATATTCGACTTTGCGAGGAGAGTTCCACCACACGCTGTCAACAGGGGTGCGCTTGAGAGCTTGATAAAGGCTGGCGCTTTTGATTCTCTGCACCGCAACAGGAACCAACTGCTTATGGCTATAAGCGACGAGCGTTCGCCGATCCTACACGCCCTGCGCTCACAACCAAGGTCAGCACCAACAATGGGGAGACTGTTTGACACCCACACCGACGAGTTGCTTCAAATGCCACTCCCCAATGTGCCAGATGTGCCAATAACACAGAAACGAAAGTGGGAACAAGACTTGATGGGCTTCATGATACAGTGCAACTTGCACGATGAACTCCCAGAGGAGGTCAGGAGGGAGATAACTCATGAGATAGCTTCGCTGGATGAAGCTGAGGGATACGATGTTGCCATAGTTGGTTTCGTAACATCGCTAAGGAGGAAGATGAGCAAGAAGAACACGCCTGTAGCCTTCTTGACGATCGCTGATCACACGGGGGAGGTCGAGGTAGTCCTGTTCAGAGAGGCGTGTGAGAAATATGCCAACGATCTGCGTGAGGGTGAGCTTGTGTTGGTCAAAGGTAGGGTGCAACACAGAAGGGTTGAAACGAAAGGCGAGGAGGACGAAGGGCGGGAGCATGCAGGCGGAGATGTTGAAGTGAGCGTCATCTGTGAGGAGCTCACCTCCATAGAGTCGCTCGACAAAATCCAACCCGAGGGGAGACGGCAAAGAAGCGGTGAGAGGGGACAAGCCTTGGGAAGGGAAGATGCCAAGACATTGCAAATACTTGCTCATGCAGACGAGTTCGATGAGGAGCGAGTGAGAAAGTTGCGCGAGATACTGCTGGATTACAAAGGGGATATGCAGGTTGAGATCATCGTTGAAGGTGGCGGCAAGAGACGCAAAGTCCCCCTCAAGAACCTCAAGGTAAATGGGAGCGACGAGCTTTTAAAGTTGTTGCGAGAGATGTTTGGGGAGGGAAGGGTGAGGATTGAGTGAGTGAACTCAAGATCAAGTTCTTGGACGCACGCAGTTGTTCTCCGACCAAGCTGGCAATGGATCTGCGCAAGGAGATGCGTTCGTTTTTTTCATCGCAGGAGGAATCGGTGCGACGCATCATAGCCGATGTCTTTGAGCGCGGCGATGACGCAGTCGTTGAATACGAGCGCAAATACGGATGGAGCAATTGCACCGCAGATAAATTCATGGTGAGCGAAGAGGAGATAGAGGATGCTTTAAGGTCAATTGATGAGGATGTGTTATCTTCGCTCAAAGTCGCAATGAGCGAACTTGAGCGCTACCATGTGCGCAACGCCCCCATATCTTCTTTTGAACATGCAAGTGATGGTTCAATCTTCGCCGAGCTTGTTTCACCTGTCCAGTCGGTGCTGATTTACGCCCCCGGTGGGAGGGCGCCATACCCATCCACAGTCCTGCATGTTGGCGTTCCAGCGATGGTTGCTGGAGTCCAAAGGATCTATGTGACTACGCCACCCGATAAAGATGGTTTTGTTCATCCAGCCATCCTCGTTGCTGCGAAGCTGATAGGCGCAGAAGCTGTGTTCAGGATTGGTGGTGCTCACGCGATAGCTGCGTTCGCCTTCGGGACTGAAAGCATACCGAAAGTGGACATGGTTGCTGGACCTGGCGGGATGTATGTTGTTACAGCGAAGCGCTTGCTTTACGGTGTTGTCGGGATTGACCTTTTACCGGGACCAAGCGAGGTATTCATCATAGCCGATGATAATGCAGATGCGGAGCTTGTAGCTGTTGACATGCTCGCACAAGCTGAGCACGGTGAAGACTCGGCAGCCGTTCTGGCTACCCCTTCAGAAGAGCTAATAGCTCGTGTTCAAGAGGAGCTCTCGCGATTGCTCGAAGGAATGGAGAGGAGTAAGGTGGCGCTTGAAGCGCTCAACTCTTTTGGTGCGCTCATACTTACGGCGACACTGGATCAGGCTATTGAGGCGTGTAATGAGTATGCGCCAGAACATGTGGAGCTTCATTGCTCCACATGGCGTGAGGTGATCTTGAAGATTCGCAACGCAGGCGCAATATTCGTTGGTGGGACTCCAACGGCGTATGGTGATTACGCTGCGGGACCAAGCCATGTCCTCCCGACGCTCGGCGCATCTAAGTTCTCTTCGGGGCTGTCAGTTGAAAGCTTCATCAAAAAGACAAGATGTGTCCTGCTGAGCAATGAGCGAATTTTGAGGTTGGGAGAACATGTAAAGAAGCTGGCTGAGCTTGAGGGACTGCGTTACCATGCTCTCTCAGTGGAGGCGAGATTGAAGAGACTGAGGTGCGAGCAAAAAGAGCTGGATGTAAACAGCGGTGATGGCGATGCCTGACACAAGTGGCTTGGGACACCGCAGTGCCATGCTTGTGAACGCTGATGTGCTCCAAGAACTACGCTCAGTTGATAGCATCGTCTTTGACATCGATGGCGTGCTCATAGATGTTTCCGAGAGTTTCAAGTTGGTGACATGCGAAGCTGTGAGGCTGTATGCCGAATTGATACTTCAATGGGAAGTGGACACACCGTTATTGAAGCCAAACGAGACTGAGCTTATTAAATCAGCAGGTGGCTTCAACAGTGATTGGGATGTGGTGAAGGCTGTGATGCTGTTTTACCTCTTCAAAAGGTTCAAGCATGGCTCGAAGAAAGCGAGCGAGTTGCGTCGCCTCAAACCATCGCTTGAGGAGTTCTTCAAAACGGTCGCGAGGATGGGTGGTGGCTTTGAGAACGCCGAGAGATACATCCTTTCGCAATGTGATGCAGGGATGCGCCAAAAATTGGTGAGGGAATGGAACCCGAGGCTTTTGGTGCGGTTGTTTCAAGAGCTTTATGGGGGCGATGAATGGTGCCATTACCTTTATGGTTTCCGACCACAGTATGTAAAAGGTCGTGGCTACATTGAGCGTGAGAAGGTCCTTGTTGATGTAAATCTCATACCGAGGGAATTGAAGCTCGCCATATTGACGGGCAGGACGAAGCGTGAGGCTGAGCTTGCCTTGAAGAAGTGCAACATCATCGACTTGATACCACCACAGTTTTGGATGACAGATGATGATGGTCTGAGGAAGCCAGACGGCAGAGCGCTCTGGCTTTTGCTCGACAGGATCGGCTCAAGGAACGCCATATATGTTGGGGATGGTGTCGATGACTTGATGACTGTGCAGAACTACAGGCAGTGGGCTAAGGACAACCACCCAAAGGTGCTTTTTTGTGCGGTGCTGAGCGACACAAGGAGCGGAAGTGAGCGACAGAAGTTCATCGAGTGCGGTGCCGACATCATTTCTCCAGATGTTAACTTCCTTCTGCGCTACATAAGATCGCTCCGTGAACTGGGTGCTGACAGCGGGAGCAACTAAACTTAGCGCTTTGAAAGGAGTGAAGTTATCAAAGTGAAGAGAGCGCTTAGGGAAGCATCCATGACGCGCCAGACGAGGGAGACAACTGTCAATGTTGAGATTCGTTTGGATGGCAGTGGGGAAGCGTCAATCGATACTGGCATAGGCTTCTTTAACCACATGCTTGAAACGCTATGCAAGCATGCCATGTTTGACATGAAGGTAAGCGCAAGGGGAGACCTGCATGTTGATGCGCATCACCTCGTTGAGGATGTAGGCATAGTCATAGGCAAATGTGTTGATGAGGCGCTCGGCGAAAGGGTGGGCATTGCCCGTTTCGGGCATGCCATAGTCCCGATGGATGACGCGCTTATCCTTGTGGCTGTTGACTTGAGTGGGAGAAGCTACTTGCATTGGGATGTGGAAATGAAGCAGAGCTTCATAGGTTCTTTCAACGCTACCACGATTGAATGGTTCTTCAAGGCGCTGTGTGATAACGCGGGCATGAACTTGCATGTCGTAAAGCTGGCTGGCAAGGATGCTCATCACATCGTTGAAGCTATTTTCAAAGCCTTCGCTTGTGCTATAAGGCAGGCTGTAGCACCATCTGGCATCGAGGCAATCCCGAGCACGAAAGGGAAGCTCAAGTAGGCGAAGGTGAAGTGACCATGCCCGTAAACAGGGAGAGGTTGCTTGAGGACTTCCTTGAGCTTGTGCGCATACCAAGCCCATCTTTGCGTGAGGGGCGTGTGGCGAAAGCCATCATAGCCAAGCTTAAAGAGGCTGGCGCTGACGATGTTGAAGTTGACAAGGCAAACGAAGCCATAGGCGGGGAGCACGGAAATATCATCGCAAGGTTTGACGGCTCTTTGAATGTTCCTCCTGTGCTTCTCAACGCTCACATTGACACAGTTACGCCATGTGAGGGAGTTGTGCCAGTTATCGAGGGCGATTGCATTCGTTCCGATGGGACTACAATCTTGGGCGCTGATAACAAAGCTGGCGTTTGCGTCCTCCTTGAGGCATTGAGAGTGATGAAGGAGGACTCGATTGAGCATGGACCTGTTGAGGTTGTCTTTACGGTTGCCGAGGAGATAGGTCTTCTCGGAGCGAAGCACCTTGACTATGGCAGGCTGAGTGCTAAGTGTGGCTTCGTCTTTGATGGCGGAGCACCTGTTAGCAAGGTGATAATGGCTGCGCCAACCCAGAAAAACATAAAGGCTAAAGTTCATGGTATGGCAGCTCACGCTGGCGTTTCACCTGAGAAGGGTATAAACGCTATCGTGCTTTCGAGCAGGGCGATAGCCAAGATGAGGCTTGGCAGAATCGACGACGAGACAACGGCTAACATAGGGATCATAAGGGGTGGGAGGGCAACTAACATCGTTCCAGACTTGGTTGAAATAGAAGGCGAAGCAAGAAGCCACAATGAGCGAAAACTTGATGAACAGATTGAGCACATGGTCTCTTTGATCAAGGCAGAGGCTGAAGCAGGTGGCGGGAAAGCTGAAGTTGAGATTGAGCTTAAATACAAGCGCTTCTTCATTGGCGAGGATGAGCTTCCGTCTCTGGTCGCAAAGAAGGCTATAGAGGCACTCGGGGAAAAGCCGATTTGGAAAAAGGGTGGGGGCGGAAGCGACGCAAACATATTCAACGAACATGGGATTAAGACACTCATCGTTTCCTCTGGAGAGCAGAATCCGCATATGCTTAGCGAGTTCGTTTGCTTAAGCGATATGCAAAGGGCTACCATGCTTGCCATTGAGCTTGTGCGTTCGTTTGGTGAGCTCTCGCTCTCCAAGGCATCATGACCACGCATGGTGGTGCTTAGCACGATGGTGCTAATGATTGACAACTACGACTCGTTCACATACAACCTCGTGCAATACCTTGGTGAGCTTGGTGCAGAGGTTGTCGTCTACAGGAACGACATGATAACGATTGAGCAAATAGAAGACTTAAAGCCGTCACATATCATCATATCGCCCGGACCTCGCACCCCTCAGGAAGCCGGCGTCTGCGTTGAGGTTATCAGGCACTTCTCTGGCAGGATACCGATCTTGGGTGTTTGCTTGGGACACCAATGCATCGGATATGCATTCGGTGGGAAAATCATAAGGGCGAAAAGGCTAATGCATGGCAAGACATCCCCGATAAGGCATGATGGGAAAACGATATATCATGGCTTGCCAAACCCTTTCACTGCCACACGCTATCATTCACTCGTTGTTGACAGGATTTCACTCCCATCCTGTCTTGAGGTAAGTGCTATATCGGAAGACGACGAAGAGATCATGGGCATAAGGCATGTGGCGTTCCCGCCACAAAGGTGTGTTGAAGGTGTCCAGTTCCATCCTGAGTCAATCCTAACGGAGGTGGGGAAAGACTTGCTTCGCAACTTCTTGGAGATGACTTCAAAGTGAGCGATGAAACATTGCTCTCAGCTTGCTTTACAATTAAGCAGTGGTGCAATATTAACCCTTTGGAGGCAATGAGGAGCTAAGCGCATGTGATTAAATGGTGATTTACGCCCACATGGAAGTAGCATTGTTAAGGATGAGGTGAAGGGCATGCCCGAGGAGACGAAAGAGAAAGCCACCATTGCTGAGCTTCAAACGAAGTTGCGCGAGCTTGAGATCCAGATCGCTGAATTGCAATCGGAGCGGAGAAGGCTTCAACAGCAGATTGCCGAGATGAGAGCGATGGAAGAAGTCATGCCACCAACATCGCAGAGCGAGCTACAGCAGACTTTGAGGAGGATGTTCGCTCGCTTCGCTCGTTTCCTTCAAGCACAGCGTTGTATGCTGATGCTCCACGACCCGATAAACGACAGGTTGGTCATTCAAGAACCACTCATCGGTTTCAGCGATGATGAGAAAGAGGAGTTGAAGAAGCTTGAGGAGATAGATGGCGAGTTCAACTCCGTCTTCAAGGAACGCAGGATGCTTATCTTGAACTCACTTGCTGGGTGCAATGCACCAGATATGCACCTCCTCCAAAGGATTGGAGTGAAGAGCGTTTTGGCAGTGCCGATGGTGTGGGAAAGACGCGATGAAGACCAGCAGGTGATTGAGAGGAGAACAATTGGGGTGCTTGCATTTTTCGACAAGCGTGGCAACGGTAGCTTCGTCGATGAAGACAGAAGGATTGTTGAAGTCCTTGCGAGGCAGGCTGCTGCTGTCATCGCTGGCGCTCAGCTCATTATACAGGTGATCGAAAGGAAGCAAGAACTCGAAAGAGCATTCCAAAGCATGCTTGCTGGCGTGATCATCGTCAACATGAAAGGCAGGATACAGCTTATAAATCAAGTCGCCTTGAACGCCTTCTGTGAGGGCGAAACGGATGGTATGGGCAAAAGTTATGACGAGGTCATAAAGCATGAAGGTGTTAAAGAGCTCATCAGTAAAGCGATAGGGGAGCTGACCGAGCTAACAGCGGAGGTTGAGTTGGAGAAACCAGAAGAAAGAGTTTTCAGAGCTCAAACTGCTGTGGTGAGGGATGAAGCTGGCAACCCAACTGGGATAATCGCTGTCTTCACCGACATAACTGAGATAAGACGACTTGAGCAAATGAAGACTCACTTCGTTGCCGCGGTCTCGCACGAGCTTAGGACACCACTTACTTCAATCAAAGGCTTCATAGCTACGCTCCTCGATGACACCGAAGGCTACTTCGACCACCAGACAAGGTATGAGTTCTACCAGATCATCGATCAAGAGTGCGACAGGCTGAGAAGGCTCATTGATGATCTGCTCAACCTCTCAAGGATAGAGAGGGGGCTTGCATTGCAACCCAACTGGCAAGTTGTGGATGTTGTGAGCGTCATAAAGAGGGTGCTCGCAGCGCAACAAGCTTACACAGATAAGCATGAGCTCAAGATGGACATACCTGAGGAACTGCCACCTATAGTTGCTGATGAGGATAAGCTTGATGAGATACTCACGAACCTCGTTAACAACGCGATCAAGTATTCGCCAGATGGTGGGGAAGTGGTCGTAAGGGTTGTCCGTGAGGATAACACGCTTTTGTTCAGCGTCAAAGACCAAGGCATAGGCATACCGAAAGACAAGCTGACGCTGATATTTGAGAAGTTCTCGCGCATAGACACCCGTGAGACGAGGGCCGCTGGTGGGACGGGGCTTGGTCTTTACCTCGTTAAGCACCTCGTTGAAGCACACGAGGGTGTCATATGGGCTGAGAGCGAAGGCATCGGCAAAGGTTCCACATTCTTCTTCCGCCTTCCAATATTCCCGAACAGGGCAAGAGAGGAGGGCTACATCTTCACCGAGGTCGAGAAGTATCTGCACTAACCTCAAGAAGAGGGACGCTACCTCGGGATGAGCCAAAGATGAACAAGGGCAGTAAGAGAAGGATCGCCATCGGAGCAGACCATGCAGGATACGAGCTGAAAAGATACATCGCTACAAAGCTTCGTGAGGAAGGCTATGAATGCATCGACTACGGAACACACTCGAAGGAAAGTTGCGACTACCCAGATGTGAGCCTCAATGTCGCTTTGTCGGTCTCTAAGGGCGAATGTGACCTTGGGATCTTGATATGCGGGACAGGAATAGGTAGCTCAATAGTGGCAAACAAAGTCCCCGGTGTAAGGTGCTCGCTGTGTTGCAACGAGTATATGGCTGAGATGGCGAGGGCACACAACAATGCGAATGTGCTTGCGTTGGGCGCAAGGGTTGTCGGTGAGGAGCTCGCTTGGAGCATCGTCAAAGCGTGGCTCAAGACTCCGTTTAGCAACGAAGAGAGACATCGCAGGCGTCTGCAAAAGATCAACCTGATCGAACAAATGCTTCAAACACAGCAAACGCAGTTGAAGGGCAAAGAGAAGTTGGGAGAGATAGAAGGTGAGCAGTTTGAGCAGTGATGCAATCGAGTTGCTGGCTACAGCTACGGCTTTCGTGACATCGCTTGTTGCTGTCTTGATAGCGACCCCGTTTGCTGGGCGATTGGCAACATTGGTTGGCGCGCTCGACGACCCAAAACGAGATGAAAGACGAATACACACTCATCCGATACCGAGGCTTGGTGGCTTGGCACTCTTCTTTGGCATACTGCTTGGGGTAGTGCTCGGGTGGGCTGTGCTTCTTGCAAGCCAAAAAACATCCCAAAGGCTGAGCGCTGAGATTGGCTTACCGTGGGTTGGCATACTGTGCGGAGCAATTTGCATCTCGGTTGCTGGCGCATTTGATGACATCTTCGGAATGCGCCCAATCGTCAAACTGCTCGCTCAAATGATCTCAGCGCTTGTAGCGATAGCGTTTGGTGTCCGCATAGCCTTCTTCAAGTTGCCCTTCATGGATGGCTATACCTACCTGTCACCTGCGCAAAGCGTCATCTTGACTATGCTTTGGATTGTCGGCATGGTCAACGCACTCAACCTTATCGATGGCTTGGATGGGTTGGCAGCTGGTGTCTCATCAATAGCTGCGATAACACTTTGCATCCTCACACTACAGCGCTCAATGCCATCAGTTGCCTGCTCTCTGGCGAGCATAGCAGGCTCGTGTATCGGCTTCCTGCCATACAACTTCAACCCAGCTCGCATATTCATGGGTGATACTGGCGCAATGCTCCTTGGGTATCTGTTTGCGACATTCTCCATCGCGGGTGTTGTCAAAAGCGCACTTGCAATATGGCTCTTGCCAGTTACAGCAATCGTGCTCGGCTACCCAATCGCAGATACTGTGTTTGCCATGCTCAGGAGGATGGCGAAGTTGCAACCCATCTTCAAAGCCGACAAAGCACACCTGCACCATCGCCTACTGCAACATGGTCTATCACACCGTCAAGCGGTGCTCACACTCTACATGATCAGCATCGCCCTATGCATCCTCGCATACGCACTATCACGAACCATGTAATCCACCAACCGCGCCTTCACGCCTCATCTACGCCACCCATTCAGTGGGCAGTTTCGCGGGCGTATCATTTTCACCCGCCATATCGCCACTCAAGTATGCCGACGGAGAAGCCTTGGCGTAAGCGCATCTCTATGCGCAACTTGGTTGTGACGACGGGTTCAAAAGTGACACGGTTGAACTTGTCCTTCTCGACGCCGTAGCCTGAGGCGTTACGAACATCTTGCCATTTCTCGCCATCCCACCACATGACTTTCCAACTCTGCGGCACACGACAACCACCACCAATGGGTTCGTCATCAAACCAGTAAACTTCGCACCAAGAGACTTTACGAGGCTTTGGGAAAGTGTATTGCACCCATTCAACAGTCCCTCTGTGATCCCAAGCTGTCCAACGAGGTATGCTGTGGTCACAGGAATTTTGAGGCAACATGCCATCGTGCAATGCCTCAACGCTGTCCGCACGCCAAGTATGTGAAGCTTCCGCAACCTCGCCGAAGGCTTCCTTCCACACATGTCCCTTCTCGCCCTCGTTAGCGATGCGCGGGAAAACGCTGATCCTCAACCGAGCGCATCCCATCGGGATGAGCCTCACTTCCTCAACGGGTTCGTCAGATTGAACGGGGCTATCCTGCAACGGACCGACGATGCCTCCAACCATCGTCCATTGAGGGATGCGCTTCCCTTTGGCACGCAGTTCAATGGGAGCGTTGTCAACGGTGAACGGTTGCGACTGCAATGGCTTCGGTTTGCGGACAACTTCAAACGACCTCTCGGGTTGCTCTAAGTTAACGATGAGTCCGTAGTTCCAGGGCGTCGTAGGGAAAACTTCCCAAGCGACCCAATCGCCTTGCTCACGATACTTTTCCCAGCGCTCCCCGATCTTCAGCGAGAACCAAAGCGGTCCATAGCGCACCGAGACAGCGTTGCGCTGTTTCTCCCACACCTTCACCTGCAAACGCATCGGCAGTCGCAGTGAGACTTTATCGCCGTCGTTCCACTGTCGCTCAACGATTGCAAACGAACTCGGTTTGAGCTCGCCCTTCATTTGACGACCATTGAGCATCACCGCTGCGCCTTCGCACCATGATGGTATTCGTAACACCAACGGGAAGCGAACTGGCTTCTGTGTTTGAACGGTGATTTGCACAGTTTCATCAAACGGGTAATCGGTGTCCACGACCATGCGCACAGCCGTCCCATCGCCAACCTTCGTTGTCACTTCGCATGGCGCATAAAGCATTGCCACCAAACCGTTCTGTGGTGTTGCCATCCAAAGATGCTCAACGAAGCTTGTCCATCCTATGCCGTGGTTGTGCTGACAGCAACGGTATGTCTCAAAAGGTTCGTAGGAGAGCATCGTCCCAGCGTTCTGCAGGAATGGGGCTTTGTTGCCTCGGTCAAGTTGGACCATGTTTGGCGCTGTCAAGTAATGCAAGGCTTTGTAGTCGGGAGTGAACGCAGAAGGTAGCGAGTTGAAAGCCACTTCCTCCGCTCTGTCAGCCCAAATGCCATCGCCAGTGATGCGCGCAAGCATTACATGGCTCTTTATGAACTCAGCCATGCTACAAGTTTCCGCTGCTTGCTGTGGACCTGTGTATCCTGGGCGACAGTTCTCATCGGCTCCGAACATTCCACCCGGGACTTGCCCGTAAGTTCCCATGACAGTTTCGTAGTTTCGTATAGTTGCGTTGAGGTAGCGGATGTCCTTGGCTACCTGCCAGAACTGTGCTGGCTCTCTGAAGCCCTGACAGATGTTGACGCCGTGCCAGCTGGCGACTTCACGCGCCCAAGGTGCTGTCCTTTCGTGGACTATGCGTGCAAGGTCAATCAACCACTCCTCGCCCGTTTGAATGTAAAGCCAAAGGACGCTGTCAAGCAAATCGCCACCACGGATGTGTTGCCAACCTCCCCCTCTCGTTGGAGGGATGAAATCCTCAAATGGCACCGTCATCAACCAACGGCAAAACTTCAACATGAACGGGATGACACGCTCATCGCCTGTCGCCTCATAGTGTTTCCGCAAGACCTCAAGCGCCAACATGTGTGGCCATAAGTCACGTCTGCGCCAGTTCTCACGAGGTCCAAAGTAGCCGTTCTCGTCTTGGCTTGAAAGGATGGCATCAATCCACCTGCGTGCCTCGGTGATAAGTTTTTGATCGCCCAAGATGTAAGCGAGTGCGGTGAAGCCACGAAGCCAATAAGGTAGCTCTTCCCAATGCGAATGCCCCTCGCCCCTCGGGTTCGCCCAAGCGTTCCCTTCCCATTTGCACCAAGGGCTGATCTCCGTTAGCCGTCCCAGAAGCCCGTTCGCCATCAACCTAAGTTGCGTTTCCAACCATCCTTTCGGCTTAACACTGCCTATCGGAAGTTTGATGAGCGATGACTGTAAAGATGGACGGTTGGGAAATGGTTGCTCAATCATAGCGTGCAACCGCTCCACCACCTTCAACTCCTCACCATACACCGCAACGCTACCAACGCACACAGCCACAAGCACTAAAGCCATCACATGCATCCTCATCACCTCGACTTCGGTGAGGTCGTCCTGTAACCATTCTACCGCCAGCAACACAGCAATGCAAAGCTTTCCTTTTGCGCTTATGGACGCTGTTCACATCGTGCTGTGCGAAGATTGCATAATGACTTGGGCGGGCAAAGGCACTGCGAACATGCTGTTGTGTTTTCGGGTGGCTAAGAAGGGGGCATAAACAAACATGGCGCTCAAGACGATGGCTTGATGACGCGAATTCGTTCGGGAGGGAGTTAATGATGGTTGAACGCATTCCGATAGAACTCCGTGACGATGGCATAGCGATTGTTTCGCCCGAGGGCGAACTTGACTTATCAACCGCAGAGGCACTTAGGGAGAGACTCAAGGAAGCCATATCTGTGGCGAGCGTCGGCGTCATCGTTGACTTGAGCCGTGTAAACTTCATGGATAGCGTGACATTGGGTGTCCTTCTCGGTGGGATGAAGAAGGCGAAGGACAAAGGCATAGAGTTCGTTTTGGCTTCGCCGAGCGAGCATGACAGAAGAGTTATCTCAATGGTTCACCTTGACAGCGTTTTCAAATTGTGCGACGAGCTTGAAGAAGCGATTAAGCTGATGCTCTCTTCAAGGGGGTGAACTGGATGACAGGGGAGAAAAAAGAAATGTCGGATATGCGTTTTGAGATGACGATACCATGCGAGCCGAGGATGCTCCTCGTTGTGAGGTTGGCTCTGACAGCTTTCGCGGCGGCGATGAACATGACCGTTAATGCCATTGAAGACATAAAGCGCGCTGTCACAGAGGCATGCACAAACGCTATCCAACATGCCTACCCCAATGCACGTCATTGCGGAACAGTCCACATCGCCTGTTGGGTTGAGGGGAACGATTTTGTGGTTGAGGTGAGCGATGAAGGGATTGGGATGAGCTCGCCCGAGGGGCTCGGGATAATGATCATGCGTGCGCTCATGGACGAGGTCGAGATAAAGGTTGAGAGGGGAACGAAGGTGCGCATGGTCAAACGAATTGAGATCAAGGACGAGGAGTAGTATGGCGATGAGGTGAAAGAGGAGCATGGCAAGAGACAAGGGGAGAAAGAAAGCGACACAGAAGAAACATGAGGAGCTACCAGCATGGCATGATGTTGATGAGCTCTTCATGCGCTACAAGGAGACAAAAGATCCAGCGTTGCGTGAACAGCTCATCTTAAAGCATTCTGATTTGGTGCACTCGCTCGCAAAGCGCTTCAGCGGTAAAGGCGAGCCTTACGAGGACTTGGTCCAAGTCGCATGGTATGGCTTGATAAAGGCAATCGACAGATACAACCCGACTTTGGGGAGCAAGTTCACGAGCTTCGCAGTCCCGACGATACTCGGAGAGCTGAAACGCCACTTCAGGGACAGAGGTTGGGATGTGCGTGTCCCGAGAAGGCTTCAAGAGCTGAACCAAAAAGTGAGGCACTTGATTGAGGAGCTGTCAAACAAGCTTGGGCGTCCACCAACGATAAAAGAGCTCTCTCAGGAGTTGGGCGTTAGCGAGGAGACAGTCATTGAAGCGCTTGAGCTGGCAAGATATTACGACTTAAAGTCGCTCGACGAGAGAGCGAACCCAGCACCTGACGAGGAACAGGAAAAGCATCCACCTTACGAATCAGCGATCGCCGATGAACTCATCGAATATGAAAGGCTCATGCTACGCCATGAAATCGAGCAGGCAATGAAGTTGCTCGATGAGAGGGAGCGAAAGATAGTTGAGCTCACATTCTATCATGGGTTGCCACAAACCGAGATTGCAAAACAGCTTGGGATATCACAAATGCATGTCTCAAGGCTTTTGAGAAGGGCTTTGGAAAAGCTGAAGAAACTGCTCACCGAGTGAGAGCATAAGAGCATTTGATTTCACGCAGTTGAACGCCTCACGCATTTTAGCGCCTCAAACGACTTGCGCTATGCTTTCAGCCTTCCATGTGCCAGTTGCAACCTGTGGGACAAACTCATCGAGCCCTTCGGGTGGGAATGGCAATGTGCGCTTCCTCTCCGCAGCCATATAGCACGCCATCAAAATCTGAGTTATGAGCAACCCTTCTTCGAGGGTGCTGAATGGTCTTTTACCTTCAAGGAAGCATTTGACCATGTGCCTGTTCTCAGCGATGTAGCCGTATGTGAAAGTTTCATCGGCGACGAACGGCATCAAACCTTGCTCTGCATTTTGCTTCTCAACCAAGTCCTCACCGATTTCACCTTTAACTTCCCTGCTGAAGAAGATGCGCCCTTCGGTGTCGAGCGAGTTGATGAAAAGCGAGTATTCTGGACCGAGGACTTCAAATGTTAGGCGCAAGCCAGCGCCAACGAAGCTCCATGATGTTGTAGCTTGCACGATCACATAGTTTCCATCTGGCGCCTCAAAGACAACTTCAGCAGTTGCGTAGTCTTCAGCGGGCGCCTTCGAGTAATCGACCTCGCCACCAGTCATAGCCTTGAGGCGCTCAATGTATTCTTTGCGAGACCACTTCAAACAAGCTATCGTTGCGGTGACCGTCTTCGGTGAGAGCACATTCAATGGCTGTCCAAGCGGTGTGAGCAAGAACCAACCTGCAGCAACGCTGTGGCATAGCATGTCGTTGAGCACACCACCACCTTGCTTCTCACCGATCCAGAACCAAGGGCGATGAGGACCGCTGTGCTCCTCAGCGCACCTTGCAAGGTATGGTGAGCCAGCTATGGCAGCACCCCTTCGCCAAAGCAATTCCTTGCCCCTGACAACGGATGGAGCATAGAGTTGGTTCTCCAAGT
Source organism: Candidatus Thermosaccharophagus yellowstonensis (assembly GCA_041537945.1). GTDB lineage: Bacteria > Armatimonadota > Fervidibacteria > Fervidibacterales > Thermosaccharophagaceae > Thermosaccharophagus > Thermosaccharophagus yellowstonensis. The sequence goes on along the minus strand of JBGOEK010000016.1, from coordinate 6,557 downwards.
AGCCGTGATTTATGCCTGCCGAATTGATAAGCTCAAGTATGCGCTTACCTTCGGAGACTGTGCGTGCCATCGGTTTCTCGAAGGCGATGCCCTTAAGCTCTGCCCTGCCACTCTTCACCTCATCAGCAATTGCTTCGGCTATTTCAAGGCGAGCATAGTTTGGCGCTGCCACCCACACCGCTTCAACATTCGGGTCTCTAACGAATTGCCTTATGTCGGTGTAGACCTTCGGCTCACCAACTCCGAGTTCCTTACAAAGCGCCGCGAGCTCGGAAGCAGTTCTCTCGTTCGTGCTACATATCGCGGTTATGTCGGCATCCCTCACATTGACCCAGCTTTGGACATGGAAACGGGACATGAAGCCACTTCCAACGATACCGACACCCAAAGTCTCTTTTTGAGAGCGCATCGCTCGTCACCTCGCCCCGTTGATGTTGAAGGCGATGCATAAGCCGTTGGGTTAAAATGCTAACTTGGAAACCTCACATTTAGACAGTTAGCACACAATCGGAACACATGCAAGGTGAAAGGCTTACATGAGTTGTGACGGCTTCATCAACTATTACGAGGTGCTCGGAGTCCCGTATGATGCTGACGAGGCAACGATAAAAAAGCGCTACAGGGAACTCGTGCGCAAGTTCCATCCAGATGTAGCAGTTGATAAGCTTGAGGCACATGAGAAGTTCGTCCAAATCGTTGACGCATACCAAACGCTCATTGACCCAGTAAGGCGAGCTGCATACGATAGCAAACTGCGTCAAGTGCTCGGCTTGCCTCAAGAGGACAAGGACACACAAGTGGTTGAAGCGCCACCTTTCTCATGGGTTGAAGAGAGGAAGAGGAAAACACCACTCTCGCTCCTCATAGAGGCTGAGCACTACATGCTTCGTGGGGACTTGAAAAGGGCTCTTGAGATTTGCAAGGAGGTGATCGAGGCTGAGCCGAAGAACCCACAGGCTTACGAGTTGCTCGCGGAGATATTTGAGAAGTTGGGAAACATTGAGAAGGCTGCCGAATACTTCGCATATGCTGCTCAACTCGCACCGACAAACCAATACTACAGGATGCAGGTCGAAAGGCTTCTATCAAGAGGCTCAAAGGTGGCTGTTAAACCAAAGGCAGTAGAACCATCGCTGTTCATCAAAGTGAGTTCGCTCATCTTGAGCATTGTGACGGTGACAGCATGCACGGTAGCATTTTTTGCATCGCCAAAAGAAGCCATAAGCCAACTCATGCCCTTGCCACTTTCATTCGTTAAGCTCGCACCATTGTGCGGTTTCTTCTGTGGTTTCTTCCTTCGGTATGGCGCTTGGATAAGGTCGGCAGAGAGGGCACTCTTCTACGGCACAGAACCACTAACGCCACGAAGTGGTCCGCCAATGGGTTTGCTCGTCTCAATCTCGGCTCTGTTCAACTTCTACTTCGCAGTTGTAGTCGCAATCTTGCTTTCGCTGTTGAACGAGGAGTTTGAGCCATCGGTGTTCACCGCATTCGGTATATGCTGGCTTGTTAACTCGCTCTTTGCAATGCTGTCGGGTGGCTTCGGTAGCACCATCATGCTTTGGGGCGCAAGCTTCGTCTTCTTGCCATTCATCATCGGTTGGATGCTCTGCTCGTTTGTGAGGCACAAGTGGTGGGAGTGAGTGGCATGGCAACATGAGGTGAGAGAAGATGCTTCGCATGCTCAAGCTTCGCTTTGAAGCCGAAGTTACAGACGCTGGGACGCTACCTAAGTTTTTCGGTCCAACAATCCGTGGCGCTCTGGGAACAATGTTGCGCAAGATAGCTTGCGTGACGCACACCGACGAATGCAAAAGTTGCCTCCTACACATCCAATGCCCGTATGCTCGCTTCTTTGAGCCATACATGCCAGTTGATCATCCGTTCTCTCATCGCCTCTCACAGATGCCCCGTCCTTTCGTGCTCTCAGTTCAGCCACCCGAAGATAAGCCAGTCTCGTTACAGCAGGGTAGCAAGTTGACTTTTGGCATAACCATATGGCACAATGCCGAAGCCCTATTGCCTTACATCGTCATCACCGCTCAAAAAATGCTTGAGCGTGGGATCGGAACTGGAGTTAAGGCAAAGCTGATGCGAGTTATCGCTGAGCACCCAGATGGCGATAAGACGATCTTTTGCTCCGACGACGGTCTCCTTTCAACTGCCCTGCCAACTGTCTCAGCTGAAGAAGTGATGACCACAAAAGAGGCACAGATCAAGCGGTTGACAATCAACTTCATCACGCCAACACGAATTGACATTGGCGGTAAATTGCAGAACCCGATAACATTCAAAGCGCTCGTCAGGGCTGCCAACGAGCGTGCCAGAGCCATCTTTTGGGCATACGAGAAGATGGAGACACCATGGGACGGAAAAAGGTTGATCAAGCTCGCAACCGATGTGCACACCGAAGATGGCGAGCAAAAGTGGGTTGACCTACAACGCTACTCACGCCGACAAAACACTCGGCTGAAAATTGGCGGCATCATTGGCTGGCAAACATTCTCAGGCGATGCGCTCTCGGAATTCATCCCCATGTTACGCCTGATGGAATGGCTCCATGTCGGCAAGCTCACAACAATGGGTCTTGGAAAAATAACCCTCCACCCCACCTAACCGCCTTACAAACCCTATCACTCCACACATCATGCGAATTTTGCGCCACAAACTTTCGCTTTGACCTATGGCAATTGCCATTGCAAGCACCAATGTTCACCATTACGGCGGTGCCAGATTGAAAAGCAACGAACGGACAGGTTGCCGTTTATCAAAAGCCTTGCGCTTTCACCTTCTGGGTTTACAGAAACACCTACTCCATCGGCTGCAAAAGCATCCTGCAGCCATGCCCAATCGTAATGCTGTTCTCGTTTAATGACCAAGTTGACCGTTCGCCTACTTATTTGTGGGTAAGAGGCATGCAAATTGGCATCGCTTTCGACTTCCGCCATGATGCGGAAGCGAGGTTTAACCGATGCGCCCTCAATATGGCGAGAACGAGCAATCACTGTCTGCTCCAACTGTGACAAGAAGGGTAGTAATTGTCGCTTCTGCTCCTCTGGCACACCGCTTTCGTCCAAAATCTGCTCCCAAACCCGCTGCAGCAACTCCCTTTTCGGAGCGGTCTCAAAAAACGAACCCTCAATCAACGAGATGCGAACATCGTCCAATGAACGGCTATGAGTGCGGACAAGATAAAAGCAATGGCGAGGACAATCTTCATAACCTGAAGCAAGAGAGTGCGGGAAATCTCTCAACCATGCCGCTTCCAAGACCATTCTGCTTCCTGTGATCTCCTTTACTTCAATGAGGCTTTTGAAGCGAGTTGGGATGGTGGAATTGAATGAAGCGATGCTGCTACCGTCGGAATCTTTCAGTTCCAGAATTGAGCCGTTGCCGAAAGTTGAAGCATCGTCTAACGCCAGCACAAAATCAGGGAAAACGCCAGAATCCTTCGCCCAGTCTCGTCGCCCGAACCAAGCTGCTGCAACTTCTTCAAGCGAATTGGCGTTTTTGCACCGCTGGAGGCGCTGTAGCAATTGTAATTGAGTCTCACTCACCTGCTGCCAAAAGTGTTGGTCAACCTGTTGAAGTTTCTGCTGAAGTTTGTTTGCTTGTTCCAACACAATCTTTTGCAGTGTCCTTCGGCTACCAATGTAAGCAAAATTGCCACAAATTCCTGCCAGTTTGTCCAAACTTTTACCAACCGCATCATTAGGCGATTTTGCCAGTTTTCTCAGTAGTGTTGTATAGAACCTGAAAATGCCCACCTCTATGCCTCCTTATCGCTCAAACAACTTTGGCGTTTGTGGGGCAATCGGTGAATAACACGGAGCGTCTGCAGGCCAGATGACATCCAAGTTTGGGGTAAAGCGGTAGTAGTGCCGAAGCGGTGCGATGCTATCGGCTGGACGCCTTTCATTAAGCCGCCAGCGGATGACCTCCACCATCTTCGGGTCAATCTCTATTCCGACAGCGTGGCGTTTTAGTTGCTCAGCGACCACCAAAGTCGTCCCCGTCCCCGCAAAGGGGTCTAACACCCAATCGCCCACTTTCGTGGATGCCAAAAGGATTCGCAGAAGCAAAGCGATGGGGGCTTGTTGCGTGCAAACCCGAGTGCCATCGGGATAGCGCAATGCCTCATCACCTGCATAGTATCCTGAGGTCAACTCCCGAATGTCATCCCACACATCAGTGACAAACATCCCATTTTCCCGCTCGTAGCGATATTCGGGACGAAGTGGAGCATCAATCCGGAGGCGGTGAAAAACTCGTGGCTTTCGCCCTTTCGTCGCAAAAGCAATGATTTGATAGGCTTTGCTGTAGCGCCATTGGTTCGGCACAGCCGATGTGCGTTTTTGCCAAACAATCAGGTTCTGTAAAGTCCATCCTGTTTCTCGCAAAACCCTCAGAACATATTCAGTGTTCTTCTCACGGTGCATGAAATAGATTGCCCCACCTTCCAAAGTGAGTTCATGCACTTTTGCACAAACTTGTGCAAGCCATCGCCAGTATTCATCAGGTGGCAATTCGTCGTCAAAGAAGGCGTAATCCTTGCCCTGATTGAAGGGCGGGTCAAGGAAGGTTAGGGCAAATTTTGCCCCAACTCCATGTTGCATCAATGTTGACTTGTCCAGCAATTCCAAGCAATCGCCACAAAGAACTACAGTCATCATGCGCCACCTCGCGGACGATTGGTCAAAAGAGTTTAGGGTTCAGCAAAGCCTTACACTCTCAATTTTCCGCCGACTGAAGTCGGCGCTCAGTTTTTTCGTCATCAACTACGGACTGAAGTCCGTAGCATGAATGGCTTTGGTTGCGTCATCTATGAGCTAAAGCCTGTGGCATAGGAAAGGGAATTTTGACTTTTAGAACGCTCTCGGCCCATCGTCGGGCTTCAATCAAAGGGCAACCTTTTCTCTATCTCGCTCAACGAAAAAATTGGCACATACTTGCCGTCTTGGTAATCGCACACTGTCACTTTTGGCGTCCGTGAAAAAGCCATGCCTAAAGCAAAGGCAATCGGCGATGGACTGGCAATGCACAAGTCCACCCGTTGATACTTTCCCAGCAACTCTCTCGCCTCACGGTAAAGCCACTGGACATAACCAAGCCAATTCTTTTGCGGGTCTAAAGCAAACCGATAGACGAGACCCACGCTGACAGCCGTTTGATGGTCTGGATGGGCTGTAAACTCTGGGAAGGGATGACGGTCGGTGATTCCCAAATGCAAGATGAGTTTACCGCCTTCAGGCAAATTCGTCCAATCGTCGGGCACGCGCTTAGGTGGTTCAATGGCTGTGTCGGGTTCATGGAACAAGCGACGAGGCTCTCTCAAATCCATCACTTGGAAAATCCCACCTTCTTGCCGATGATAAAGGACGATGGGTCGTCTCAGTCCAACGGAAGCGCCTAAGGCGAAGGAGAGGGGCAACCAAACATGAGGGACGATGTGATAGCAAAACCTTTCGTCAGCGGGCAAATCCCTTTTCAACCTTTGGTCAACTTCCCTCTCCCACTCCCTCAGCAACTCTTGCCATGCCTCACGCCAATCATCGGGATTAAGCGAACTTTTGGGGTCATGGTCAAGGCGGATAATCAAATCTTCCTCACGAACTGACGAAACCTGTTCTATCAATTTCACCGATGGGCTTAACCGAGAAGCCACAAGGAAGCGCTCCCATTCCGCACGGGCAGCACTTCTGTCCTTTTCTGTCGTGAACATTAACGGCACATCAATGGGACGGCGACGAAAGCGAAACCAGATATCAAATATCGCGAAACCGATAAACATAAGTAGTCCAAAACCACGCACTGAAGCTGCAATGTAATGACATTCTAAGTCTGAAAAGAGGTCAGCAATCATAACAGACAAGCCGAATATGACCAGACCAATTAGCACATCCCTTTCCGCCAGAAACCGCCTAATCTTGTGCATCCCATCTCATCTCGCTAATTTCCGCTGCGGTGACTACGCCTCTCAGTCACCTCGCTATAAGTTGCACCCAGCCAAACAAATCTGAGGGTTGACTGTTCGCGTCCAGTGCTGCCCAAATCGTTTTGGGGAAGTTGTTTTGTTTTGTGCGCTTGTATTGCCTAATGGCTTGCGCCATCGCTTGCCGAAGAGTTTCGTAGGCTTCGGGAAATTTCTGTCGCAGTGGTTCGGTCATCGTTATGCTCAAAAACCCTTGCCCCCATCCGAGGCAAACAAGCGGTTCATCTGGCTTGTTCTGTTCTTTCAACTTTTGCGCCTTTGCTTGGACCTGCGGAAACCTTTTTGCGATGAAGTCTAAAACGGCGTTGCTGTGTTCGTAAAGGGCATGCGCCAGTTTCGCCCAATCAAGCCAACCTGCCTTGTCGGTCAAACCAATTGCCTGAAGCCATCGGTCAGGGCAGGCGACGGATAAAGTGACCTTCGTTTCGCTGTTCGGTGCGATGGCTTCAACAAACACAGTCACATCCCTACTCATGTTCAGCCGCTTCGCTGGATAAATGCGCAAAGCATTTGTCGGCAACGGCTCACTGTCGCTGATGGCGATGCCACGAAAGAGGTCGTTGTG
>JBGOEK010000015.1:0-50755 GCA_041537945.1 Candidatus Thermosaccharophagus yellowstonensis | reverse complement strand
CACATTGGTGCGAACGCGCTCTACACAGGTATCGGTGACTACAAGGGCTACGGCGTGGATCTGCACTTTGACATCTTCCCAGAGGGCAACTACCTGACAAAGGTCCGTGCAGAGTGGGTTTACACCGCCAGAGATTGTAATAACCAACGCCCAGGTAGGAAGAACCTGTGGTGGGTTGACCTGAATGTCCTCAAGCTTGAGAATCTCACCCTCGATTTCTCATACGCATCTACAGAGAAAGCCAAAGATAAAGGTAAAGGCAAAGATAAAGGTAAAGGCTACGCTCCACATCCGGCATCTGTGCTCAACCCGTTCTATCTCTCCCGTGGCGAGCTACTGTTCCGCCCGAACCTGCCAGCTATCGGTGCAGTCACGCCCGGTGATATTATGATGCTGCGGAATGTGTTTGATGTCAGGCTCGGCTGGAAGATCGCTGGCAACTGGCTCAATGTGCGCTGGTTCCAAGGTGAGGACACAAAAGGAAACGACCTCGGCTGGGCTCTGACAGTTGGCTACCAGTGGCAGTTGAAGGAACATCTTAACCTCGGCTTGTTCTATGGCTACTTCAACGGCAAGAAAACAGGCAAGGAAACAGGCAAGGAAACAGGCGAGGAAAAAGGCACCGACAGGCATTTCATCCGCTTGAGTGGCAGTTACAAGTTCTAACCGTTTGAGCGTTGACCAAGGGGCGCCCCATGAGGCAGTTAAGCCTCATGGGGCGTTTCTCTTTTTGTGTTTGCCTTAATCCCATTCATCATACAGTTTTTGCGGGCGCATGTTGAGCACATCCTCAAATGTTGCCCGAAGCACCTCGCCAACACTCCAAGCTTGCGCGATGCAACCACGATAGTGATGTGGTTTATCACCATCGGCTATCTCGGAGATGTATCCGATGCCACCTTCGCAAAGGTGCCTCAGCATGCCCTTTAGCCACCCAGAAGCTCTAATGCGCGCCTCTTTTTTACGCCCACTGTAACGCACATAAGCTGTGCAAAGTGGTCCAATGAGCCATGCCCAGACTGTGCCATTATGGTATGCCTTATCTCGCTCCGCTTGGCTTCCAATGTATCTTCCAACATAGCTTGCTTCAGTTGGTGCGAGTGTCCTCAAGCCCATCGGCGTCAGGAGTTGCTCAATGGCTAAATTGAGAATCCTGTGAGCCTTCTGCTCATCAAAGAGCAAACTCGGGAGCATGAGCGCTATGAGCTGGTTTGGTCGTATGGAAACATCAAACTCACCATCGCACAAAACATCACGCAGGCACCCAACTTTGTCATCCCAAAACTTTTCATGGAATGAAGCGGTAGCTCGCTCAAACAGCTTATCAGTGAAGCGCATGGTGGGTATATCGCCAAGCTGTTTTGCCAGACGGCTTGCAAACCAGAGGCAATGTATCCAAAGCGAGTTCACCTCAACTGGCTTACCATGTCTTGGCGTTACTGGCATCCCGTTAACTTTTGCATCCATCCAAGTTAAAGCCATGCCCTCGGAATGCCAACTCACCAACCCATCATCGCTCACCCTTATGCCGTAATCCGTCCCTTGAACATACCAGTTAACGATTTCCCTCAACCGTTCGTAAACGAAGGAACGCACGAAGCTAAAGTCACGCGTGTATCTCAAGTAGCAATACGAGGCATGAGAGAACCAAAGTGAGGCATCAATTGTGTTGAACGCCGGTTGACCGCCTTCGTCGGGGAAGAAATTGGGTAGCAAGCCATTTCTCATTTGCTCGCCAAACAACTTCAGGACATCCCTCGCAATGCGGTGGCGCTTTGTGACGAGCGTTAATCCGGGCAACGAGATCATTGCGTCCCTTCCCCAGTCTGAAAACCAGTGGTAGCCCGCAATGATGGTATGCGATGCCCCCCTCTTAGCTACGAATGCATCCGATGTCAACCAAAGCCATGGGAGCAATTCATTTGTGAGCTTGCCAATGTCGTCTTCACTCAGCTCATAACAGACACCTAAAGAGCGCACAAACTCAACAAGCTCACTTGCCGATTTCTCCATCTCGCCAGTTGGCAGGGCGTTGAGCAGGCTGAGTCTCCTTTTCAACTCGGCATCGATGAGCTTCTCAACATCATCAGCATCAATCCCTTCAACTGATGCTATGATGTGGAGTGGTTCTCGAGGTGAAATGCGAGCTTGTATGTATCCGATGGTGAACAGGTCTTCAGCGTCCTCCAAGCCTCTCTCACGCTCAATCGGGTAACGAAAGTTGTAATACCAATCTTTGTCCTCAACGAAGTGCCCATGAGTGAATGAGATGGTTAACGCTGGCGCATAATGCCTCAACTTAACGAGCACACGCTTTTGAGATGCGCGTATGTTTGCCTCCCTCAACCACGATGCATCGCTGTGCGTAATGTGATGGTGGTCTCTTGCGTTAACGAAGAAACGCACAAACAGTGTCGCCTCTTCAACTCCATGAAGTTCGTAAGTGATGATGATGGCATTCAGCATGTGAGGCATCACGATTCGCTTCCTCAATGTGGCATCTCCAATCGCATATTGCATCGTCGGGAAAGGCGAAAGCTCAAATGAGGTGATGAAGCGATAACCAGTTGGGTGAACTGTGTTCGGGTGGTATAGGTTGGTATCAAGCTGGTATTCGACGCCGTTGAGCAAGATACATTCAGACAACTTGCTCAGCAACATCATTCTCCTCGTTGGCGGGTCAAGCGCTGCTATGAGCAAACCGTGGTAGCGCCTCACATTCGCACCAACAACGCTACATGAAGCGTATCCACCGAGCCCGTTCGTCTCAAGCCATTCATACTTTATGGCTTCTTCGATGTCGTGAAGGATATAGCCATTCAGCTCGATCTTCGGGAGCTGAGCATCCATTTGCCGTTCAACTCCATGTGAGCTTGAGGGTTTAAATGGCTTGCGTTGCGCAGACACTGTTCACCGAGGAGGCTCGAAGAATATAGTGCCCACAGGTATAACCCTTATCCCTTGCTTGGTTATGAAGAAGCGCTTGGCATCGGCTTCATCATCAACGCCTATCATTGTGTTCGGAGGTATGCACACACCCTCGTCAACGATCGTGCGCCTTAGCACACAGCCCTCTCCAACGGTCACATTCGGCATCAGTATCGATTCACTGATGTCAGACCCCTCCTCAATCCTCACCCCATACGAGATGATGGAATGAGCGACAGTTGCATCCACTATGAATGTTCCGGGAGACACCAACGAGTTCTGGATGCTACATTTGCTACCACGAATCATCGTTGGCGGTTGCTGTCCTATGCGTGTCCATATGCGCCATGAGTTGTCAAACAGGTCAAATTGTGGGGACGGTTCAAGCAATTCCATTTGCGCCTCGTAATAACTATCCACAGTCCCTATGTCACGCCAATAGTGCATTGACTTGGGAAGGCACTCCCGTATTGGGAAGGCATAAACATCGGCTGTCTCCACAAGTTCTGGTATGATGTTCTTTCCGAAGTCATGCTCCGTTTGCCTCTTCGCGTCCCTTATGACAGCTTTAACGAGTGTCTCAGTCCTAAACGCATAAACGCCCATCGATACGAGGCATCTATCGGGGCTATTTGGCATTGGCTTTGGGTTGCGCGGTTTCTCCGAGAAGCCTATCACCTTCCAATCGCTGTCAACCTCCATGACGCCATAGCGTGAGGCTTCCTTGCGCTCAACATCAACGCACGCAATAGTCAAGTCAGCGCCCTTTGAAACATGCCATTCAAGCATAACCCTGTAGTCCATTTTGTAGACATGGTCACCTGAGAGTATGAGCACATGCTTTGGGCGTTCCTCTTCAAGCAAATGAATGTTCTGGAAGATAGCATCAGCAGTGCCAGCATACCACCGTGAGACGATGAATTGTTGTGGTGGGACTGTCTCAAGGAACTCGCCAAACTCGGGTCTGAAGATACTGCGCATCTCATTCAAATGCCTATCGAGCGTTATTGACTTGTGCTGTGTGAGAACATAGATGCGCATCATGCCAGAGTTGATGCAGTTTGAGATGGTGAAGTCTATGATGCGGTAGACACCTCCAAACGGGACTGCTGGCTTCGCCCTCGTCTTCGTTAGGGGATATAGCCTCTGACCTACGCCACCAGCGAGGATAAGGGTTAACACTTCGCCCCTCTGCTGCATGTCCTCGCTCAATCCTTCTTCTCTTTCGAACGGCTCTCAAGAGACCTTTGAACAGCGTTTATAAGCTCGCTCAGGTCTGCTGACTTCACAACATAAGCCTCAGCGAGCCACGATGTGAACCTGTCTTGGTAAGCCGAATATGCCGTGTTGATGATGACTGGCAGGTTAGGGTTCATGTCGTATATCCTCGTAAGCGCCTCCAAGCCGTTCATATCTGGCATCCATATGTCCAAGATGACCAAGTCTGGTTTTTCCTCCTCAACCAAGCGCAACCCCTCTTCAGCGTTTGCTGCTTCAATGACGCGATAACCGAGTTCCTCAAGCTCCTCCCTGTAGAGCAGGCGCTGGTTATCGTCGTCTTCAATGATGAGAATCTTTTCGCCAGCCACTTTCACTCACCCCTTTCACTCGTTCTCCTCACCTGTCTCCAACTCCTCGCTTCTTCTGAGCGGTAGCGAAATCACGAAAGTTGTCCCGACACCGAGTTGACTGCTCACCTCAATTCGCCCGTTGTGGTCTTCGACTATCCTCTTCACGACGGCGAGCCCGAGTCCTGAACCGTTTGGCTTCGTTGTGAAGAACGGCTCAAAGATGTGTTGCAATGCATCTGGTGGTATCCCATAACCGTTGTCCGTTACAGCAAGCTTGACACAATCATCCTCACACCATGTCCTAATGGTTACCTGCCCACCACCCCTTAGCGCTTGAAACGCATTCTGTATCAGGTTGACAAGCGCTCTCTCAAACTGTTTCTCATCAACCATAACCATTGGTAGGTTTTCAGACAGCTCAAGCAACAAGTCAACATTTGCGTCGCGAGCTTGATTCTCATACTTTGCGCAGACGCCTCTGATAAGCTCGTTCAGGTCAGCCCATTTCAGTGAGGGCGCTTTCGGCGATGTGAAGTCAAGCATCTCTTGGAGTAACTCCTCAAGCTTCCTCACTTCCTCATAGATGATTCTCGCGTTGCGTATTGCCCGCTCAATGTCATTTGGTGCTTTCAAGATAGCTCTTGCGAATCCCCCGATCGTTGCGAGCGGGTTTCTTATCTCGTGTGCCACCTTCGCTGCTGTTTGCCCAATGGCAGCCAACCTCGCAGATTGGATGAGCTTCTCCTGAGCGCTTTTCAACTCTGCCAGAGCTGCTTCAAGCTGTAAAGCCTGCCTTTGAACTTGACGATATGCTCTGGCGTTGTCTATGGCGAGCGCTGCTGGCGTCGCGAAAAGGCGCAAGACCTCAATCTCCTCTGATGCTATAGGCTGTCCTGAAAAGGCGTTATCGGCTATGATTATGCCAAGCGGTTTTTTCTTCGCCACGAGGGGTATGCAGACTATCTCGACATCTCCAAAAAGCTCCCTCAGGCGAGGATGCAAATTGTGATATTGAGAGGGGCGCTCAAGCTTTTGAACTTCTCCGCTGAACAAGCATTGAACAAGGATATCGTTCCTATCTGCCAATGGTATCTTTATCCCACGCACAGCTTGCTGGAAGGGTGTCTGCCATAGCCCTTCCTCGCCAGGATAATCCTCGATAAACTGCTTGAGAGTCCATTTCTCCTGAGCCAACCTCGCCCAAATGGCATAGGCTTCTTCCCTCGTCGCTGGACCAACAGCCATTGCCACTTCCATCTCCGTCTCATCTTCATTCACCAAGAACAAGATAGCCCTGTTGAAGCCAAGCCCCGGTCCTGCCGTTAGCGATTTCAGTATGGCGTGCAACAACCTGTTAAGTTCAAGTGTTTCTCCGATGGCTTGCGTTATCTGCAATAGCATCTCAAGCTTAAACACCCTTCTTGAGCGTTCTGTAGCGTCATCAACGAGGAAAATGATTCTCCTCCTGCCAGCAGCTTGGAGACGCAATATGTGTATCTCAAGCAACTTTGGAGGATGCCTTTTGGAAAAATGCTGCACGCCGAGGTAGTGCTTCGGCTCACCAGTCTCCAGAACCCTCTCCACTGCTGAACGCAAGTTGAGCGATTCAACAAGCGACTGGTCAACGATGTCATACAGCGAACTGCCGATGACCTCCTCCTTCGGGAGGTTGACTTCGCGGCAGAACTTTTGATTCGCAGCCACTATCATCCCACTCTCATTTACCACTGCGACGCTTTCGGGGAAGTTCTCTATTATCTGCTCGTTCAATTCCCTGAACATGTGCGCCCTTTGAAACTGCCTAATAGCCTCAATAGCTTTAGCCATCTGGTCTGCGACAGTCTTAATCAACTGGACATCTTCCTCATCAAATCCGTTCACCTCTGGCGCTTGTATGTCGATGACGCCAACAGTGCTCCCAGCAAGTTTTATCGGGACAGCGAGCTCTGAGCGAGTCTTCGTTTCCGCCTCCGAAGCCATAACATACCTTGGATCTGAGAGGACATCCCCAACACACAGTGGCTCGCCAGTTTTCGCCACCCATCCGACAATGCCAACGCCAACCTTCTGCCTATAGCCTGATGGTAGCTCATATGCACCAGAATGAGCCCTCAAGACCAACTCCTCTCTGTTTTCATCGACTTCGAAAATAGCCACATCGTAGTATTGGAAATGCTCACGGAGCGCCTCTGCCGTGGAGTTGAAAAGGCTTTGCAGGTCAAAAGCTTTGAGGGCTTCCTGCGCCACTTTCATTAGCACACTGAGATGAGCTGCACGCCTCTCCTCTTGTGGCAACCTGCTGACACTCATCCCGCTCACCACCAATTCAGTTCCTATGGTGAGGTATTTTGTGAACCCAAAGCTTGCCTAAGAACACTCGCTGCAACTTCTGGCGGGACTGGATTGATGTAGAACCCAGTTCCCCACTCAAACCCAGCCACTTTCGTTAACCTCGGTATGAATTCAAAATGCCAATGGTAGTCATATTCCAGCGTCTGCCAATAGTCTGGTCTTCCAGGGCGCGGCACAGGGTTGGGAGATGTGTGGAGAACATAGTTGTATGGTGGATCGCTTAAGACATCTCGTATGCAAGCCAAGATGGTTTTAAGCGTGGTTGCGAAGTCCTCAAGTTGCTCCTCGTTCATCAAGACAAAGTCATGGCAATGCTCCTTCGGGTAGATGTGCAACTCGTATGGGAAGCGCGAGGCGAACGGTGCCAGCACTACGAAGTGCTTTGTCTCAAGGACAACCCTATCACCAAGCTTTAACTCTTGGTTGAGGAGATCGCAAAAGAGGCATCTTTGCTTCTCCATGAAATGCTTCCTTGCAGCCTCAAGCTCGCGCCTGACTATTTCAGGTGTTATCGCTATGGCGATGAGCTGTGAGTGAGGGTGGGGCAAAGTCGCACCAGCTGCAGACTTGTAGTTGCGAAAGATGAGCGTGTATAAGAAACGCTTATCGCCTCTGAGGTCAACAATCCTCTCCCTGTATGTTAGCAGGATGAGCTTTATCTGCGAAAGTGGCATGTCAGGCAAATGCGCTTTATGTTCTGGCGTCTCAATTATGACCTCGTGTGCGCCAACACCGTTCATATAGTCGAACATGCCAAGACCTCGCCTGTTGAGTTCGCCCTCAATGGTCAATGCGGGATACTTGTTTGGCACAACCCTTATCAACCAACCAGATGAGTTTTGCTCGCCACCGCTTGGACGGATGGCAAAAACTTCAGGTGGCGTTTTGTGTTCGTTGCCGGGGCAGAATGGACATACCTTTGTATCTATGTCCTCCCCTTCCGTTTCCCTATCCGCTACAGCTACTGGGCGTTCAGCTCTCCTCGCTGCTATTATCACCCACCGCCCGATTATTGGGTCACGACGCAACTCTGACACCTTTTGGCTCACCCCTAAATCATATGAGAACGCCTTCCATCCAACCCAGCTTGACAAGGTTTATCTTGCTTAAGTCGCTCACCCCAATGCCATACTTCTTATCAGCATAGATGATGTGGTGCGTGTTATATGGCAGTGGTTTTTCCTCGCCGAAGAACTCCCTCCTCTTCGCCAAGAGCAACTGGACGCCAATAGCATCTACAGCCACAGGGTCAAACGAGACCAACAGCCCTTTGTAGTCCCATATGTATTTCGGTGAGAAATGATGTGGTCCTATGCCATGAAACAAAGGCGTTAGCACTACAAGTATGTTCAACCTCGTCTTACCTTTCACTATCGGTAGCGTCCATATGTGCCCAAGAGATGCACATGTGTCTGGGTGATACTGAGATGGGTTTGGTGAAAACATGATGTAGTTCTTGATGCAACCACCTATGCCAGCCCAGTAGTGCGTCCTGAGCGGACGCACATTTATCAAGGCTGTGCAGTTAGCGAGCGTAGTGCGTGCGCCCCTATCGTCAATCAAAATCCTCTCCTTAGATACACCAGCGTTCATGAGGCGAAGCTTTATAGCATCTTCAACCTCCTTAGGTGTCGGCAGGTATGACCACACATTCGTCTTTATGCCAACTAAGTCGTTTGGGTTCACAAGCTTGCGCCATGCTTCAACTGGATCGCTTATACCGACAAGCTCTGTGACAGCCCTGTCAAGCATCCTCAAGATGACCTTGGGATTGGGATTACGGTTCTTGTCCAAAGCTTCTTCATCGCGAACGAGCACTACCTTGACTTTCTTCTCACCACTTCCTTGTGACTGGAGCATCTCTGTTCCGACGGTCGTGGCAAGCGCTGCATAAGCAGCGTGGCGCATGAAATCGCGCCTTGTAAGCTTCGACCTGCAAAACACATCGCTCATCGCATCTTCACCTCCTTCAGCCTCTGGCGTGTTGCTTCGATGAGTTTGAGCGCGAACTCCTTCGTCGTTGCATCAAGCGCTATGAGCAGAAACCGCCCATATGAATCTGACGCTACATATTTGCCGTCTTCAAGCTTCGCTACTTTTGAGCGCTTCGCTTCAGGTATGTAAGAGGTGATAAACCTGTTCAAAGCCTTGGAGGCACCCCTCGCATCACCGTAGCGTATGAGAAGCAAGTATGCACTTTTGTTGCCTTGCTCGTATCTGCCCATCACGCACTCTGTATTATCTCCCAACTCCAAGATGTTCTTATCAGCCAAGAAGTAGATGCGGTTCAGTATCGTATGCTTGCGCAGGAAACACACGCTCCTCTCCTTCAAGCCCTCAGTTGGGAGGATTGATATGAGCTTTGTGAGCTTTCCCGTTTCGCTTATCGCGTTCGCTACGATGCCACCGAGTTTCATCACGGCAGATTTGGTTTCGTCCGTTTCAAGGCGCGTTAGTATTGAGACGAAGAAGCGCCCCTTCCAAAAACGAAGCAAACCTTCAATGTAGTCGGAGCCTTGTCCTATGCCCACATCTTCACCCAAGCGCTCAACGCTGAACACTCCGAAAGCATCGTCTGGTGTTCCCATATCGTAGATGTCAAGCGCTATCTCCATCTCTTTGCCCTTAAGGTATCTCCTAACGATTGCCCCCTTGAACCTGTAGGCAAGATAAAGCTCAGCTCCGCCATCTATATGCTGGAAGAGTGTCTTTCGGTCATAGTAGCGCCACCGACCATCCGCCCTCCAACCGTCAAATTCGTTCGGTATTCGTCCCGCTATGTCGTTGAGCGATTCGCATGATGCACGAGCGCATATTATCATCACTCCAACGAGGAGAACCGAGAGCGCAACCTCTGGCTTCATCGTTCACATCACCCTCTGCGATGCTGATCTGACTGCTCCAAAACTTATTATGCCAGTCGGTAGAGCTCGGTGGTGTGAGCCGAAGAGCAAGTTGGGAGGAGTGAATTCAACATACCTGTAGCTCATCGCAGTAGGATGAAGAGTGTTAGAAGCGCTAACGAGGTGAGGTTGATCAACGCGTGCGCAAGAACGCATCCAACGATAGACATTCGTGCCTCATAGAGTAGCGATAGCCAAAAGCCGATGATGAAAAGTGGTGGCATGCCCAATAGCGACTGTGGATGAAGGATGGCGAAAAGCAAAGCGCTCAGCGTGGCGCTCGATAAGATGCCCATGCGTTGCCTTAAGATGCCATACAAAACACCCCTGAAGAATGTCTCTTCGACCGTCGGTGCGATAAGCACACCAGCAACGAAAACAGCCAATATCAACAACGGTGAGCTACGGAGCACCACAGCTTGAGCCACAGGGTGTATGGGTTCTTGTAAAACGCCCGATAGCGACCTTGAGAGAAGGAAGCTCAAAAGCGATAGAAGCCATGCCCATGGCATTATGCAAATGTATGCTGTAAGACCAAACGCAAGTTCGCCCCCAACTTTGTTGGCATGCCACCCGATAGATGAGAGACTGCCATACCTGCCACGAATCAAAAACACCAACCAAAGTAAAGTGAGGGCAGTGAGGATCTGGTTTGAAAGCAAAGCGGTGGCAAACATCGCCTCATATGTTTTTGATGTCTTGAGTGCCAATTGCTGCGCTAAAACTGGAGCTACAACCTCAACTACCGCAAGGTAAACAACGAACGCCTCAAAGAGCATTAGCGGATCAACAATCCCCACTCGCCCTTCTCCTCTCCTCATGTCTCTGCAAAGCAAGTATGTGATGAGCGGTGTGAGAATAACACCAAACACGCCGACAACCAACAACACACCCAAGATGCCAAACAGCGGTATCAAGCCTCTGACTGCTGAGAGGTGGATTTCACTCCTCAGCTCGTTTGCGCGAGCGAACATGAAAGCTTTATCGCAAAGCCAAGCCTTCGCAAGCTTTTCAAACCACCCAAGTTGGAGCGATTCAATGCCTCGTTCGATTTCGATTGCGCTCTGTGGGCTGATGCGTTTATCGGAGACCAAGACCCGAAGCAGGCGCGCTCTTTGGTTCTCTTTGCCACCCAAACGCTGTAGCAACCCTTTAAAGCACTCGTGCGCTCGTAAGCGCATCCCCAAGTAGCCGTAGAGGATGCAAAGTTTGGAGAGGGTTTTCTCATCAGCGTCTGCCATGAACGATCGTAGTAGCCTATCCAGCTCGCTCATAACCCTTGTGTAATCTTTCTCCACCAAGTTGGGTAGCATCGGCTCAATCAGCACGGCGAGCTTGGCTGTGATGTTGAGCACTATGTCTTTCTGAACATGATTTATCTCTGAGCCGATAGGTGATGGTGTGAGGGATTGTTTGGCAAGGTGGACGATCACAAACAAGATGACAACGGCGCAAACTGCTGATGCCACCAACCACCTCAAAGAGAGTAGATTGATTCTGCCCTCACTTCGGAGCATCTTCTCTTTCCGACAGCTCATATTGTCCTTGCACCTTCTCAAGCCCATCATGAGCGATTTCCTTCATCGCCTTTTGCGCTTGTTCCAAAGTTCCTTCATCTTCGCAGCCTCTTCCTGTTCCAAGTAGCGGTGTATGCCCGAGCGGAGCACCTGCAGTTCAAGCCCGTCAGCAACTTGCAAAGTGACGATGTCATCATCAAGGTTTGTTATCTGCCCGCATATGCCACCTATCGTTGCAACTTTATCTCCCTTCTTGAGTGACTCAAGGAAGCGTTTTCTCTCCTTCTGCTGTTTGCGATGCGGATGGATGAGGAAGATGTAGAAGATGACAAACAGCGCGAGCATGTAGACGAGCATCGGCACTATGGCTTGTGTTGTATCATGTGGAGACAAGGTTATCACCATCCTTTCAATGCCGACTCACGATTTGAATGTGAGCCACCTCATGTTTGCCTGCCGATATTTTAGGTTGCCTCACAATCAACAGCGAAGTTTGTTGCGAACCCATGAGAGCGCCTCGCCTTGACTCATGAGCAATCGCGGTTTCCTTGGTTGGCTGACGAAAGCGTTCCCGAAGATGAAATAGCGGAGGAGCAAATCTTTCGCTGCGGTCACGCCAACGCGCTCCGAGATGCCAACATAAAAACTTGGAAGCACTATGTTGCTTGGGAGCTCAGCAATCCAAAGCTCCGTTTTACATGTCAAGTCCAAGCCATCATGCCTTAAGTCGATAGCCAATGCCTGACAAACTTTACCAGGTCCGTCGGTTAACCCCGCAACATCACCTTTCCCTCTGTTAGCGAGCATAAGCTCAACTCCCCATATCGGTTGTATTGCCCTGATGAGCACAGCGCTCGGCACACCCTTGGGTTCTGTCACAACATTAAGGCAATGCTGTTGGTGGATGCGATAGACATACGCATGCCCCGGAGGTCCGAACATCGAGCGGTTGCGCCTGTTCAAGCCACGATAGGAATGATTTGCTGGATCGCAGGTTGAAAGGTAAGCCTCCGTCTCAACGATTATCCCACCACATAAACGCCCTTCAAGATCCCGTAGAAGTAGCTTGCCAAGCAGTTTCACAGCCACAGGACGAGCATCTTCATTGTAGAAGTCCCTGCAAAGCGCATCCAAACTCCTTATCTCGTCCTTCATCTCCAAAACACTCTTCGCAAAATCATCCCACGCATCACATGTTGATCTTCTCCAGCACAACATGTGGTGCATCCACCCGCAATTTAGGTTTCTCACCGGGCATGGAAGCTAAGCAAGCCACCCAAATAAAATATGGCGAACGGCTCTTTGCAAGTTAACCTGCGTAAAGCTAAACTGAACCGATGGAAGGTAAAGGCGGTTGGTGAGGCATCGGTGTAATTGAGATGGCACAGCGTGTTTTTTCATTCAGGGTTCAAAGGCTGTTGGTTTCGCTAAGCATATGGGTGGCTGTTTTTGTGATGTCGCTTTTTGATCATCCACCGATGTTGTGGCGTTGCGGTTTCCACGAGATCACTGGCTTACCATGTCCGTCATGTGGCATGACGAGGGCTCTTTTTGCAGCAGCTAATGGTAGGTTCAAGGAAGCGTTCGCCTTTCATCCGCTTGGCTTGCTTCTCTTTGTGTCTGGCATAGCGCTCTCGCTCGTCTTTGCGCTTGAAGCAGTTATGAACAGAAAGCTCCTCACTTACGATGGGCGAGTGGTGAGGATATTGCTTATTCTCTTCCTTGCCCTCATGCTTCTTCTGTGGGTGGTTCGTCTCTGCATCATTTTTGGGCTCAGGTTGCCCATACCCATTTATGGTGCAGTTTGAGAGGGTGGCTTAACGATGCGCATCATAGCAGGGAAGTTTCGTGGCAGGAAGCTAAAGGTGATCCGTTCGCCTCAGTTTCGCCCGACATCGGAAGTGGCAAGGGAAGCGCTCTTCAACATCCTTAGAGACAAAGTCGTTGATGCTTCATTTCTGGATGTGTGCGCAGGCTCTGGTAGCGTCGGCTTGGAAGCGCTCAGCAGGGGTGCTGCTAAAGTCACATTCATTGAGCGCAACCCGATTTGCGTCGCCGCATTGCAGAGGAACATATCAATGTTTGGTTGCCAGAAGCAGGTTAAGGTAATATGCTCCGATGCCATAGCAGCGATGCGAAGGCTCTTGAAAACGGGAGAGAAGTTTGATATCATATTTGCTGATCCGCCTTACGGCACCGACTTGGCTAGCAGGTTGCTGAAGTGGCTTGATGAGAATTCAGGGTTGCTTGATGAGGATGGTCTTTTCATCGTCCAACATTCTCGTAGGGATTCGCTTTCTTGTGCTTGTAGCTCTTTAGAATTACTTAGGTCGCACTCAATCGGCGAAACCGTTTTTAGCTTTTACGCTCGCAAGCGTTCAATCCGTTGATGAACAAGGTGGTGAAGGAGTTGTGAAGGCGATTTACCCGGGCACATTTGACCCCATCACTAACGGGCACTTGGATGTGATAGAAAGGGCAGCTAAAATCTTTGAGCACTTGATAGTGGCTGTCGCCACGAACCCTTCAAAGCGCCCCTTGTTTACACTTGAGGAGAGAACTGAGATGGTAAGGGAAGCATGCGCGCATATTAAAAATGTGACCGTTGAACAGTTTGATGGCTTGCTCGTTGAGTTCGCCAGAAGGAAAGGGGTTAGAGTTATCATCAAAGGGTTGAGGGCTATATCCGACTTCGATTATGAGTTTCAAATGGCTTCAATGAACAGGAAGCTCGCACCAGAGATTGAGACAGTGTTTATCATGACGAGCCTTGAATACGCCTATCTCAGCTCAAGCATCGTGAAGGAAGTGGCAATGCTCGGTGGATGCGTTCGTGAGTTAGTTCCACCGCCTGTGTTGCGGAGGTTGGAAGCAAAGATGATTGAAAGGGGGTGCATCAGCCATTCTGGAGCACGAAATGCGAATCAGAAACTTGATTAAGGAATTGGAAGAGACGATCGAGAGGAGCAGGGGTTTCCTTCACTGGCGCTTCGTCAATGAGCAGAATGTGTCAGTGATACTCAGGCGGATTGAGAGCGCCCTCCCAAATGAACTGCGCATGGCTGAGGAGATAGTCAGGGAGCGCGAAAAATGCTTGCGGGCAGCACATGAGGAAGCTGAACGAATATTGCGTGAGGCTGAAAAGGAAAGAGAACGCATGCTTGAGCAGGCTCAACAGGAAGTGGAGAGGAGAACAAACCAAAGCGAGATAACAAGGCTCGCAGAACAGAAAGCAGAAGAGCTACTTAGACGAGCTGAGCAGAGAGCTGACGAAACGCTGAGCAGAGCTGTAGAGGAGAGCAGAAGGATATTAAGCGATGCGACTGAAAGCGCGTTGCGCATACTGGATAAGTTGGAAAGCGTCCTGGAGAAATTGATAGAGGCTACACGCATATGCCGTGAAGATATAAAAGGCGAAGCGAAAAGCTTCTCTTACGAAGCTCAACCAGAAGAGGCATCGGAGACGGGAGAAAGATAACCCTTCATCATAAGCTCAAACGCTCTTGTTAGGAAGTTTCAAGCTCCTCTTCAAGGGCTTTTTGTAGCATCACCTTGCCGATGATAGCGTGCACTTGCTGTTCAACAAACTCTGTTATGATCTCCTGCTCTCTCAGCACCTTGATCTTCTCTTCAAGGTCTTTAATGAGCTCGTCCAAGTTTTCGAATTCGACTATGCCTCTTGAGCGCATATCCAGAATGTGCCTCAGGCGCTCCTCAAGTGCGAGGCGCCACTCACGCCATTGCTCCGCCCTCGGCTCCCCCTCAAGGACATATTCAATCAGCTCGTCAATCTTTGCTTTTAGCTCCTCTGGCGAGAGTTCCTCAATGGGACGCTCATCCATGTCGCATCACCAATAGATGCCAAGTAACTGTATCTCTCACTTCAGTTCTATCCCGCGAAGCTCACGATGGTAAATCTTTACATCCGCCTTCTCCCAAAGCTTCCTTATGTATACTGGTTGCAACGCAAGGGCTTTCTGCTCACGAAGTATTTGCGTGATCATCTGCCTCACATCATCGAGGGAGCGATATCGCTTTTCTGTGCGCTCTTCAACTTTGATTATCCACCACCTGCCATCGAGCTCGAAAGGTTTGCTTATACCACCGACATCCATCCCTTCGACTACCTTCCGCAGTTTTGGGTGGAGGTTTTTCAAAGGTAGCTTGCCCATGTCGCCACCATTGCCCCTCGTCGATTCATCAATTGAGATTTGTGATGCGAGCCTTGCGAAATCACCTTTGTGGTTAACCAGGGCTCTATAAGCGCTTACAGCGCTCGCTTCATCGCCAACAACGATGCATCGCAGTCTCACCGTCTCTGGCGCGGCGAATTCCTCCTTATGCTGTTCGTAGTAAGCGATGATCTCGCTTGTAGTTGGCATGGCTTGTTCATCACTCATGCACAGCTTCTTCAAAAGCAGGTTCGTCTCAATGCTTCGCCTCAACCTCTCAATTTCATCAGCGCTTGCATGCAACTCACCATACCTGCGTTTCAACTCTGCATCCACTTCCGAAGGCGTGATAGTTATCCCTTTCGCACTCGCTTCCTTCCTTATGAGCTTTTCGGTTATCATCTCCTTCAAAACATCCTTACCTGCCCTTCTCAACAACTCCGATATGAACTCACTTTCAAAGATGACATTGCCGTTGACCTTCGCAACGATATCGCCCCTTCTACAGCTTGAGCTGGCGAGCAGAGCAACCGCAAAGACAAAACACCACGAAAACGCTCCCCACCCACTTAAACGAAACTTACTCCGCTCACTTCCTTCTAAACAAGCCGAGCTCACCGAGGATGCTTTCGAGCTCCGAGCGAACTCGCTGTGCATCCAACATCTCACCCCTCTCGCGCCTCCTAATCAAACTCGTGACGGCGTCGTTCAAAGGGGTTCTTATCCCGCACTGTTTCCCAAGCCTCGCTATGGCTCCATTGAGCGCATCTATTTCTGTGCGCTTGCCAGCCTGCAAGTCTTGAAGCATTGACGCCCTATGAGCTTTAGTTGGTGGCACAAGCTTCTCGTAGAAATGCCTCTTGTATTCATCAGCATCACGCCACCGCAGTGGCGCTCCACAGGAGTTTGCGACTGCAAACGCTTCATCAATAATCGCATTCATGACCGAGCGCGTAAGCTCATCGTCAGCCAACTCACCGTATGTCATGTTGAGGAGCGCACCGAGCGGATTTAGCGCTGCGTTATATAGCACCTTGTCCCACAACCAAGGCGCTATGTCTGAATCGCTCCTGCAAGGTATCCCAGCGCTAACACAAGATGCCGTCACAAACTCCGCATCATCAACCCATTCCCTTTTGCCCAATGGAGCAATGACAACATCGTCGGCACAGACGGTCACCTTAGCCCTGTTTGCGCCTATGCGCTCGGCGCCGAATATGATCCGCGCCCCAAGAACACGGCAGTGAGGTAGCAACTCCATAAGCGTCTCAACATTGCCCAATCCGTTCTGCAATGACACAACGATGGCGCTATGGCGAATAACATTCGCAAGCGCTAATCCAACAGTTGCTGTATCGTATGCTTTCGTCGCCACACCATATATTTCAACCTCTTCCTTCAACTCCCCAACATCGTCAACCACGATCGGATTGCTATGGTGTTCACCAAACAGCCCTGTCACGAAAGCCCCTTCGCTTTCAAGCGCATCCCTTTGCCAAGGTCGGCAAACGAGATACACCTTATGCCCACTCTCACAAAGCATCGTTGCGAAAGTGAGCCCTATGCCACCCGCACCAACTATAGCCCACGACGGTAGCCTCTCAGCACCTCCGTCAAATTCATGTCCCACCGAACTTCGCATGTTGTGCATCACCACCACAACCGCTGATAGCTCCGCAGTTAAAGCCATCAGTGAGTTTCTACCGTTTGGAGAGCCACGCGCTGGATTTGCCATGCAGTGGATACCACATCTTCCACCTAACCAAGTTGCTTAGTTCGGCGAACACAGACATCGTGCTCCAACATCACTAAAGCAGTATCGCTTTTGGGAATCATAGCGAATCCTCATTCCCTAACTATGGCTGCGACATAGCGAGGTGGCAATCGCAGTTTCACAAGCGTTTGCTTGTCGTCACTCACGATGTCTGGCTCAAGCTGAACTGCCTTCCCACTCTCGTCATAGGCATAAACTTTCACGCGCGCTTTATCGCCCCACCCGAATATGCCAGAGCGGTTTGTTAGTATTCGCTCTTCACCGATGAGCACACCGCTGTGGAGTTCAATCGGGGTGAATGGGAACATGTGCTCAGTCAGGTTCGTATGCGTTTGCTGTATTGCAGCTGGATAGTAGAAGTAGAGGGCGCCATAGCTTAAGTTGCGCCTTATCTGGTCAACGACATCTTGCTCGGTGCGTTGAGTGAAATGGTCTCCCAAGCCGATCGGGGTGTATGTGTGGCTATCAAGCAAGTTGAACAAAGAGCCAGTCTCACGAAACCTTATCACGCGCAGTTTTGCCATGCTCTCCGTCATCGGCATCCCATTCCCGATGATGACCTTCCCTGCCTTGAGCAACCTCTCTATCTGCGCTATTTTCCAAGGCTGTGTCAAAAGCGGTATTGCTGCTTTCTTTCGGAGCACCGAAAATGTATCTGGGTGCAGGTCAGCGCTGTATCCATCCCAGCAATCGTATGTCCAAAGCGATGCGCTGAATTCGATTTCGTCCCAGTATATGCCATCTGCACCTATCTCGTTGAACACAACATCAAAGTAGCGCATGAGCGCTTTCCCGTAGCTGTTTGTGAGGGTTGGATAAAAAAGGGGCAGGTATGTTGAATGCGGATAAGCAAGTTGCTTCCCAGTGGCGCTTGTTAACCTCGCATCGGCGTATTTCTTCTCTGCGTCCTCTTCGGTGCTGATGAATGAGTGGAAATACATCAGGCACTTTACATCCGGGCGCAAACTCCGTATGCGCCTGAACAGCTCGCGCCAGAGCATGTGATCTTCTTTTGCCGTAAGGTAAGCTGTGCCATGCGCATATCGCCCATCTGGCAACCTGCCTATCGTGCCCGAAACGAATTTGACATTCCGCAACTCAAGCCAGCGCATAAGCATATCGTCGCTCCAACTCAGCATGCTCGGTGAGAGGAAGGCGAAAGGTCCTTCGAGCTTGAAATTGACATCCAACCCCCTGCGAACTGAGTTTATGAAAGCCCAATAGTCTGAGTCATCCTCAAACTGCTCTGGGCGCATTAGCGGATGAATGCGCCAACGCATGCTTATCCTCCCATTCGATGGGAGCACAAGCTCGCTATCGCATATGCCTGCATGATCTCCCTCTCTGAAGTTGATGCAATGGACACGGAAAACATCATCAAGCGGCAGTAACCCGATCATCGCTTTAGAGCCAACGAGTAGCGTCGTCATGTTGCCGTTCGATCGGTTCTTACAGCGCGGCGCTTTCATTTCTAAGCCGCAAAGATAAACATGTGTAGGCTTACCTTCCTCTCGTCTGACAATATGACGAACGCACACGCCCAAATCCTCTTGCGTCAGGTTCACCACAGTGTCGTTCACATCAATCCATTCATCATGGCATTCAGCTTCCCTCTCGAAGGAGTAGTGCGAACAACTCGCCTTGAGAAGCAAATGTCGTTTCGTCTTCCTATCAATGCTTATGCGCAAGCCACAAGGTGATGGCGTCATCTGTTCTTTAAGCTCATGCCATCCACCACCCGGCACAGACAGCTCAGTGCCCAAGATGAAGTTCTCATCGGAGACCGTTATGCGCATCCCACCACCTTCGAGCCACTGCACCGAATACTGATATGGCTTTGGTGTGGTCGGCACATACTTAGGTAGCGCTTCCACGCCAGCTGGCTTTGATATCCTCTCATCTGCGATCCTTATGCGTGCGTCCCTTATGACAAGCCTGCTTGATATGCTCGCCACTGTGTGTTGTATCGTTATCGTGTTCTTGCCGTCCAAGAGCATGTCCGTTATGTCGAAGGTGAACTTGTAAGGGTCGGCATCGATCACGCTGTATGGGTTAGCCACATCATCTGAGGCTACCTTGAAATCGGGGCTATATAGAACACGCCAAGAACCATTGCCATACCAAGTCAGCACAGCACCGCCGCGAGTTTGGAAGGAGATGTGTTTGTTAACGAGTTGATGTGCGTCCATCGTCATCCCGTTTATGCGTATCACCATAGCCGTCGTCGAGCCAGCCAAACGCCCATAGTGCAACCTCGCATTCATTTCAAGCAATACGCTTTTACCGCTCGGTATGATCAAGGCATTCATGCTCTCTTCCTCCGTCGCCTTCCTCCCGTTCACCTTAAACGCGTAGATTGACCATGTGTGCGCCCTTCCGGGGTCTATCAAGACTTCCTCACACAGCTTCACCTCGTCAAGCGCAAACGAGGCAAACGACATAAGGAGCACCAACAGGCATAAAGCGATGCCTCTCATACGCTTAACCCCCAACGCTAAATGCTGTTCCTGTAGATGGCATCAATTAGTTCCATCGTTTTGACAGCATCACCAAAATGAGTTTGTGGCAGTTCACCAGCTTTGATGCAGTCGATGAAGTGTCTGTTCTCATCGTAGAAACCATAGAGCTTGTGCCATTGCTCACTGCCTGCTGCCTCCTGAGGCGTTATTCGTTTGACCAGTTTCCCATCGTCCGCATACACAATTCCCTCGCCATCGGCGTCTGGGTTTGCGAATGCTGATATGCCCACGCCATGCATCTCGAATGTGTGGACTCTTCTCCCCGCAGCCCAGTTCGTGAGCAGTATGCCGACGCATCCGTTCTCAAACTCTATCAAAGCGTTGAAGCTGTTTTTGAAGTAGCTCGAGACAGCTCTCACACTGCTAACGACTTTCTTCGGCTCGCTCTCGGACATCCACCTCAACGCATCGACAGCGTGGATGGCATCGCATGTGAGAATATCGACAGCGCCACCGTAGTATGGTTCACCTCCAACCCAGTGCTTGTAGAATGTGGCGACGCACTGTTGTATTTGACCCCTCTCCTTGACCATGTCTTTCAAAAGCCTGAGTAGCGGTATGAAGCGCCTGTTGAAGCCTACCATCGTCAAACACCCGTTGCACTCGGCGAGCTTAGCCATGTTGCGTGTTTGCTCCGAATAAACCCCGGGTGGCTTCTCAATGAACACATGTAGCCCCTGCCTGAGACAGTGGACGACAATGTCAAAAAGTTGGTGTGGTGGCATCAGTATGTAAACTGCCTCTGGCGCTGTGCGCTCAATCATCTCTTTGTAGTCGGTGAAGCGAGCCTCAATGTTGAAGCGATCAGCGGTCGAGTGGAGCTTCTGCGGGACGATGTCGCATATGCCGGCAAATTCAACATCGTCAAACTCAGCGAGCGATGGATAGTGAACCAAATTAGCCATGTGCCCGCAACCGATAAGCCCAACTCGCACCTTGCGAGCACTGCCAGCATCTGAACTCCCTTTAGCGCTCCCTTGACGGATGTCAACAGGCATTCTGCCCCACCTCTTGTTTGCCGTTCGTAAGCCAGTCTTGCATTCCCCGCTCCAGCAAATGTAGCGCATTTAGCCAAATGGCTTATACAAGCTCATGAGGTGAATCAAGCAGTTGCTACAAAGGTCAAAATTGTTTGAGCGCCTGGACAGGTTGACTGACTAAGCCATAATTACCAACCGAGTGTAGCCATCCCAAGGAGGTAAGCCAGATGGACAGGGAAATGGATGGGGAGGTTGAAGGGAAAACCAACTCTGAGCACAGTGGAAGCGCATTTGAGTTCTCCCGTGTGGGCAGGAGGGGGAAGTGGCTTCTTTATTTGCGCACAGCCTTCTCGCTCTCCCTTTTCGTGTGGGTGCTCATCCTCGGATACAAGGAAGGCATGTTCAGCAAACTGCACAGCTCACATGTAACGGTGATTTTAATGTGCGTTGTCATCTACTGCTTCCTGCAGGCGCTATCGGCTTTCAACTGGTGGGTTATAGCGTTAGCTACAGGCGTGCGAATCCGCTTCATTGATGCGCTCATTGCTTTCTTCGTCGGCATGTTCTTCAACCTCTTCCTCCCGGGCGTCGTTGGTGGCGACATAATCCGTGCATACATAGCGAGCAAGCGCTCTTGTAACTTGCCCCTCTCAAGCGTCATCGGGACAGTCTATGCACAGCGTTCAACCGGTTTTGTCGCGCTGGTGGCATTAGGGTGCGTCGCAGCTGTTTGGCTCGGGAAGGCTGTGAAGGAGTTCGTTATAAAAACGCTCCTCGTCTTCTTCATGCTACTTGTTGTAGCTTCGTCATTCATAGCTGTCTTGCTCATCTGGCGCAATTCAAAGAGCAGGTGGAAGCAACGCCTCGCAAGGTTCAGTGAAGGTGCTGTCTTGTTCTTGGCTCAGCCCTGGTATGCAATTGCTGTTTTCGTCATCGCCATCATGTATCACCTCTGCCTTGACGCAATGCTCTATTGGCTCGGCTCATCAGTCGGGATGAAAGGAAGTTATCCGCTCTATGTGGCGATGGTCTCAAGCCTGACAGCTATAAGCTCAATACCGATTGCCATTCATGGCTTGGGCGTCAGGGAAATAACAGCTGCTCACCTTTGGGCTCTCACTGGTGTAGGCACCGAGAGCGCAATACTTTGGTCTTTGCTGTGGCGCCTCATAACTTGGTTGGCTGCACTGCCGGGCGGGCTGATATATTTGGGTTTGGTGGCAAGCGGATTGAAGGAGGAGATTTTGAAGGTTTGAAGATGCCTCATGAAAGGGGTGAGCTTAAGCATGCCTGTGGAGAAAGTGAAGTATGGTGGTTGGGCGAACTGCTACAGGCTCTTCAACGACGCCGTTGAGTTAATAGTCACAGGTGATGTCGGTCCGAGGGTGATAAGGTTTGGCTTCATCGGTGACGAGAACGAATTCGCCGAGTTCGAAGAACAGCTCGGTCTTATTGGCGGTGATGAGTGGCGCATCTACGGTGGGCACAGGCTTTGGCACGCACCAGAAGCGCACCCAAGAACATATGCACCTGACAACGAACCAGTGGAAGTCAAGGTCGGTGAAAACTCATTGCATGTAGTGCAACCAACGGAGAAACTCACAGGGATACAGAAGGAGATGGACATCTTCCTCTCGCCGTCTGGGACACATGTGACGATTGTTCATAGGTTGATAAACCACAACCTTTGGGCTGTTGAGCTATCTGCATGGGCTCTATCTGTGATGGCACAAGGCGGGGTGGCAATATTGCCACAACCACCATTCATACCGCATGAAGAGAAGCTACTGCCAGCACGCTCAATGACAGTCTGGCACTACACCGATATGAGCGACCGAAGATGGCGTTGGGGCAAGAAGTTCATTTTGCTTAGACAAGACCCAAGCACACCGTCACCGTTAAAAATCGGCATAGCTAACCATGAGGGTTGGCTCGCTTACTCTCGCCACGGGCATATCTTCGTCAAACGCCATAGGCATGTTGAAGGAGCGCACTATCCAGATTTCGGTTGCTCCGCTGAAGTGTTCACTAACGATCGTATGCTCGAACTTGAAACGCTGAGCCCGCTAACACGCATCGAACACGGTGAATGCGTCAAACACATAGAACATTGGTTCCTGTTCAAAGATGTATGGATTGGTGAAGACGAGGAAAGCATCGAAGAAGCCCTAAGAGGAGTGCTCGAACAGACTGCTACAGCGTCGTTTGAATGAGGTTTAGCGCCCCGCTGTAACAAATTGAAGCACACCGATGCCGTAGCCGGGAAGCAATGTCGCTATGCGTGGTTCTGGCGAGAACAACTCATAAGTCGGCTGGCTAACGGACTTGCCCGTCGGCATGATACGGCGCAGTCTCACCATCGTTATTTGAGGTGCGAATCTGTTGCTCACCTTAACTTCGACTTGCTTCAATGTGCTATCCAAGTTAGCTAAGAGCACATTGAGCGATGTTGCGGTGCGCACCGCAATACAGCTTATGCCAGAGCCTTCAACTGTTAGCTTGCACACGCTTGCGCCCTTTGGGCTGAATGTGTTGAACATCCACACTGCCCAATATGCGGGTGTCGGTAGCAGGTCATCATCTATCAGTCCCCAACCATCGCCACACAGCTTGAACTGGAGCACCTCATCAACACTCGTCGAAAGGGTGTGTAGAAACGCCATCCACCACGCCATCCCCTCAGGTAGAGATATCCGTTCATCCCTTGCACGCCCGCCATCAGTCCGAATCGAGTTCAAGTTCGCCTCGGTGATGTATAAGCCAGTTGTGTTGCCCCAACGCTGTCTCACCAAAGCGCTCAACAGGTTTATCGAGATTTGATTCGGTAAGTCGACAGCGACACCTTTGAGCGCTGCATCCATGAGCGCCTCTGTAGTGGTGCTGGCATTGTGTGTCCCATAGAAATGAACCGAGAAGAAGTCAAACGGGCGCGGGAGACGCAGAAAACCCATGACGAGTTCATGCCATGGCGCAAGCAAACCCACCCCACCAATAGCACACTTGGGACGAACTTTCACAGCCATCTCCGAGACCCGAGATATGAGGTCAACCACTCGTTGTGTTGAAGCGCTCAAGGTATACGCATGGCAGTAGTTAATCTCGATGGTGGCAACCTCGGAGCTGTAGCGTTTAACGAGGTCAGCAACCTGCAACGCAAAGTCGGTGCTCTCAAAATGCTGTTGTGTCATTGGGACTGCTGCAATCATCGGCTGAGTGCGCAATTCCCTCGCAAGGTTTATCAACTGGGTCATTAGCTCATGGTTCAACCCCTTCCCCTCTCCCTCCTCGCTCCATATCGCTACATCGGTGGTCTTTATCCTGCTCATACCAAGTTGTAGCTGTCTCACGCGCTCAACCGCCTGTATGTTCCCGATCAACTTCAACGCCACCCTGTCCAAGTTAGTCCCAACTCTTGCTCTAACCTTTCCAACCACTACTTCAGGTTCAACAAAGACGCTGACAGACTTCGCACCCGTAGGTGACGGCTCAACCCCTTTTCTCTGTTCCACCGCCGTAGGTTTCAACTCCTGCCTGCCATACGCCTGCAAGTCATCCACGAGCACGAATGCGCTATCCCAAGTGCCATCCATTCTAAACTCGATCGCTGTTATGTTTTCGACACCCGCCAGCGTGAGGTTGCCCGATGGGCTTTGGAACTCGTTGAACGGTATCGCTATCCATTGCCACCTCGAGAAGGCGAGCGGGAGCTTGAAATCAAACCTTGTGGTTTCACCAAAGCTCCTTTTAACAGTTAAGGAGAGAGTGACACTTGTGTTGCTACCGTCACCACGAAACCAAAACGAGATTCCCTCAGCGCCCACGAGTTTCCTGCCGTCTACGCTTTTGCTTACGGAAGCCCACGAATCCTTCGCCGAGAAAAATGTTATGAGCGCAGCCCTCTTACCTTTTGACTGTGGACAGCCGGGTGAGACAAGCCAAATAGCGCACAGGTTCGCTCTACCAAGCTGTGTTGAATCCCTGCATTCCCAATCGGTCACTTCACTTTCGAAATCATCAATGACGATGGAAGCGCCCTCAAGACTTTGCTGAAGAAGTGCAAGTAGAGCGAAAACGAGCATGCCAAGTAGCTTGTAAACGACGCCCTTGCAAACCCTCGTTTTCATGAGCACCCCCATGACCTGTCACACTCACACTGTTATCGGATTGTATGGGCGTCCCGATAGGGAGCTCAACTCAAACATGATTTTGTTTGCTGCCTCAATGACAAGCCTCTTTTCGGGCTTCTCATCAGTGAGCTTTCCGAAGACGATCGGCTTGCCGATGCGCACCTTGACATCCGCGAACCTTAATTTCGCTTCCCCGATCGGCATGACCTTTTCAGTCCCTGAAATGGCTACAGGGAGCACTGGAGCACCAGTGCGCAATGCCAGATAGGCTATGCCAAGCTTCGGCTTGAGTAGCTCGTGGTTTGGGTTGCGTTTCCCTTCGGGGAAGATGACGAGCGCCTCACCACGCTCAAGCAACCGAAGTGCAATCTTGAGGGCACGCTTGTCAAAAACCTCCCTGTGGACTGGGAAGGCATGATAAGCTCGCATGAGAACCCCAAGCAACGGAACTTCAAACGCTTCAGCCTTAGCCATGTAGAACGCACGCCTCGGTATGGCAGCACCAACGAATATCGGGTCAACATAACTCCTATGAGTTGGAGCGATGAGCAAGCTTCCATTACAAGGCACATTCTCTCGCCCTTCCACTCTGAAGCGAAAAAGCAACCGCAAGATTAGTTGCGCAAGCGCATATGTGAAGCTGTATAACGGGTCTTTCAAGTAGTGAAAACGCATCCCCTCTCAACACCTCATGCCACAAGCTCAACCAAATACTATAGCGCATGCGGTGTGCAGGCTCATAATTGATGCGATGGCTGGCATCGCATGATACTGATGCAAAAGATGCAATGAATGCAATGGATGCAAAAGATGCAATGTGCGCGCTATGATGCAATTGACGCAAAAACCAAACCGACAGGATGGTGTGTCAGATGCAAAAGAGTGCGAAGCGCACAAGCAGTGAGGGAACCTTCTCACGCCTGTTCCGAGGGATAGCGACAGTTGGGAAGCGAGGGCAAATCATATTGCCAGCAGATGTGAGGCGTGAGGAGGGGATTAGCCCGGGTGACAAGATGCTCATCTTCGCGCATCCTGCCGGGCTCGGCGTTTTCATCATGCCCGCAAAGAAACTCGAGGAAGCATGGACTGAGTTTAGAGCTTTCTTGCAAAGCGTAGAGGGCTCAAAACGCAGGTGATACCGCACCGAAGAAACACAAGCAAGCCATTAACGGGAGGATGTGGTGATGAGCATGTATTTCAACGGCGGTGGGAAGTGCCTTTTGGGTGTGGTGTTAGCGCTTTCGTTTTCTCATCTAAGCGTCTCCATCGCTCAAATGACGCTTTATGAAGCTCTGGAATCGGCGTTGCGCAACAACCCACAAGTGAGGGCGATCGCTGCAAAGGTTGTGGCAGCCAAGAAGGGCGTCGAATATGCGCGCTCGCAATTTTATCCGAAACTCGACCTCTCCGCCAGTTACAGGGAACAAGCACCCGAAGTTAGCTTCAGAGTGCCAGCAATTGGCATGGGCGTAGGTCTAAGCGAGATAACCGTTATCCCACATTCGTATCGCGAGCTCAACCTTCAACTACTACAACCACTTTACACTGGTGGCAGGCTCGAAGCTGCCTACGGCGTTGCAAAGAAAACAGCCAGCATGGCAGAGTTGCAACATGTTGGTAGCCAACTCCAACTGGTGAGAAATGTTAGGCATTCATACTTCAGCGTGCTTGAAGCCGAGGCTTTGGTTGAAGTTGCAAACGCTGCATTAAAGCGAGTTGAAGAGTTGAGAAGGGTGGTTGGATTGATGTTTGAGGCTGGCAGGGTGGCTAAATTTGAGGTGTTGCGTGTTGAGGCTGAGCTGGCACAGGTGAGGGACGAACTCATAAGAGCGCAAAATGCGCTTGAGGTCGCGCGCTCCGCATTCAACACGCTCCTTGCAAGGGACATATCAGAGCCAGTCCAGCTTGTGGGTGTATCTGAGCCACCTCAACCGCCAGAGATACTCACTCGGGAGGATGCCGAGAAGGCATCTATTGAACTTGCGAAGTCACAACGCGCCGACCTAAGGGCAGCGATGCGCGCTGTTGAGCTCGCAGAAGAGCAGGTAAGGTTGGCGAGGGCGGATGGATTGCCTGTGGTATCGCTTGCAACTACATTTAGGAGGCAAACGAAGACGGGCTTCGCTGCAGCCGAAGCCAAAGCTGGCATGCTAACCGTTCAAGTTCCAGTTTTTGATTCTGGTAGGGTTAGGGCACAGGTTGAGAAAGCCGAGGCTGAATTGAAAAGCGCTAAGGAACTCCTATCGGGTGTTGAGAAGCAAGTTGAGCTTGAGGTGAAGCAAGCGATATTGAATTGGCGCTCAGCCCAAGAGCGTTACAAGGCTGCCATTGCGGCGCTTGAACAGGCTGAGGAGGCTTATCGCATAGCGATGCTACGCTATGAGGCTGGTGCTGGAACGCAACTTGAAGTGCTTGATGCACAAGTGGCGCTAACGAGGGCTCGCACAAACCATGTCAAGGCTCTCTATGACCTTCATAGGGCTGTCGCTGACTTTGAATTCGCTATTGGAAAGCCAGTTGAGTTGATTCTGGCTGACTTGAGGGGACAAAAATAAACCGAGCTCGAAACGCTAAAGGAGGCGAATGAGATGCTCGCAATCGCCCATTTGCCACGAAGGAAGTTAAGCGGCGCGATAAAAGCTCATCAAATCGCTATCGCTGTCATCATCATAGCTTTGTTTGGTCTTGGTCTCCTCAGGATGCTTCGCCACTCATCAAGCAGTGAGGCTGTAAAGCTCGAGAAAGAAGCGGTTGAAGCCGTCCCAGTTGAAGTTGTGGAAGCCGTCAAGATGAACATCCAGAGGGAGATTGAAGTTACAGGGAGCATAAAGTCACAAGACGATGTGAATGTGGGCAGTGAGGTGGTGGGGAAGGTCACATTTGTCGGCGCTGACGAGGGCGACTTCGTTCATGCTGGCGACCTGCTCATTCAGCTTGACACTTCAACTTTGCAAGCTCAGTTGAGACAAGCGAAGGCAGCGCTCGCAGCTGCTGAAGCTCAATACAGGCAATTGAGCATAGCCAAAGAGCTTGAGGGGAAGAAGGTGGGGACGGACTTGAAGAGCGCGGAGGCTCAACTTGAGGTTGCCAAGGCGCGTGTGCGTGAGCTTAAGACAGCGCTTGACTTGACGACAAAGGAGACGGAGATAAGCGTTGAGCAAGCACAGGCTAATTTGGAGACGGCGAAGACGGCTTTAAGGCAAGCGGAGGAGCAAGCCAAGATAGCGGATGAGCAAGCTGAGACGGAGTTGAAGCGTGCTGAGGCTGCGCTCAAATCGGCACGCCAAAGGCTTAGCATGGCTGAAGAAAGTGTTGGAACAACGGATGAAGTTGTTGAAGCACAAGTAGAGCAAGCAAGGGCACAACTTGCATCCGCAAAGGCTATGCTTGACAAGGCAAGGAGCGGAGCGAGGGCTCAGGAAAGAGAGCAAGTGAGGCAATCTGTCAACCAAGCTAAGTCAAACCTTGATCTGGCTCAAGCTGAGTTTGAGCGTGCGAAATTCCTTTACAGCAAGGGCGCTATCTCAAGGTCGCAGTTCGACCAAGCAAAACAACTCTACGAAGTCGCGAAGGCGAATTATGAATCGGCGAAGCAAGCGCTATCGCTGATTGAGGAGGGAACTCGTCCAGAGGACATAAGGGCAGCAGAAGAAGCTGTTAAGCAAGCTGAGGCTGGTGTCAGGGCAGCTGAGGCAGCGAGAACGAAGAAGTCAACCGTTAGGAGGGAGCTTGAAATAGCGAAGGCTCAACTCGCTGAAGCTGAGGCTTTATATGAGCTTGCGAAGGTAAGCTTGGCGCGCAAGCAAATCAATGCGTTGCAAGTTGAAGCTGCACGCATACAAGTGAAGAACGCCGAGCTGATGCTACAGCTGGCTAAGGAGAACGAAAGGCGAAGGCAAATGTTGCGTGAGCAACTTGAAGCTGCGATAGCTGCAGAAAAGCAAGCGGAAGCACTCGTTGAGCTTGCGAGGGCTGGCGAGTTGCGCATCGGCGTCTCAAAGCAACAAGTCGAAGCTGCTAAAGCTGCCATTGAGCAAGCAAGAGCACAAATCCAAAACATACAGACACAGCTCTCAAAAACGGAGATAAGAGCGCCAGTGAGCGCCTATGTGGCTGAGAGGAAGGTCGATGTCGGAGAAACGGTCTCTCCCGGGATGCCACTCATGAGGCTCGTGTCGATCGAACGACTCTATTTTGAAGGCGAGCTACCAGAGACAGAATACAGGTTCGTCTCCGATGGTTGTAAAGCTGTTGTGAGCGTTGATAGCCTTCAAGGGAAGGAGATTGAGGGGCGCGTTGAAAGGGTTATCCCAGTTGCCCGTGAGGCGACAAGGAAGTTCCTCGCTCGGATAAAGTTGATCGGGCTACATGAGTTCATCATGCCAGGTTCGTTCGCCAGAGGACGGATGGTGGTTGGCGAAGTGAAGGGAGCCATCATGATACCAACAACATGCGTTGTCCGTGATAGGGAAAGGGCATATGTGTTTGTTGTTGATGGAGGGAGGGCGAGGAGAAGGGATGTGAAAGTTGGCATTGAGGTTGGCGAGAAGGTGCAGGTCGTAAGCGGGTTGAGTGCTGGAGAGATGGTCGTCGTATCTGGGCAGGAGAGGTTATACGATGGTGCGCCGGTGCGCATAACGAGGAAGCGCAAGCTCTGAGTTGATGCGAAAGGTGAGCGGACACCAAGCGGAAATTGAGTTTAAGCACGGCTGAGGTGTTTGCGCATGTGGCTAACGGAGCTTTCCATTCGGCGTCCAGTTATGGTTGCGATGGCGGTGCTTGCCTTCGTTGTTCTCGGCTTCTGGGCGATGTCGAGGTTACCGCTTGAACTTATGCCGAGGGTGGATTTCCCATTCGTCACTGTCATGACGCTTTACCCTGGAGCAGACCCTGAGGAGGTTGAATCGGCGGTAACCGAAAAGATTGAATCAGCGGTTGCGACCATATCAGGGGTGCGCCATGTGATGTCTTATTCGCAGGAGGGCATCTCAGTCGTCGCAATCCAGTTTGAGCTCGGGATAGACAGTAGTGATGCTGCAGCTGAAGTGAGGGATAAGCTCAGCGCCATAAGAGCGCAGTTGCCAGAAGGTGTTAAAGAGCCAGTTGTAAGCAAGATCGATGTGCTTGCCTTCCCGGTGGTCACGCTCGCAGTCAGCGGTGAACGCCCGTTAAAGGATTTGCGCAAGTTCGCTGAGGATGAGATAGCTGAGCGGTTAGAGCGTTTGAGGGGCGTCTCAATGGCACAGGTGTTCGGTGGCGATGTGAGGGAGATTCAAGTTAATGTTCATGCTGACAAGCTTTCCGCATACAGGCTTTCGCTCATTGATGTTGTGCGAGCGCTCTCTGGGGCTCACTTGGATGTCCCGGCTGGAACATTGAGGGGCGAGTTGAGAGATATCGGTGTCAGGCTTTCCGGTAAGTTCAGAAGTGTGCAGGAGATAAGGGATGTCCCGATAAGGTTTGGAAGCAGGGCTATGGGTTATGCTGGCAATGTCATACGAATCTCCGACATCGCCGATGTTGTAGACACAGTTGCCGACAAGGAAACGGTGCTCAGGTTGAACGGCAAAGAAGCAGTTGGCATCTATGTCTTTCGCCACTCAGAGGCGAACACAGTTGAGGTTGCTGATGAAGTCAAAAAGGAGATTGAGCACTTGAAGAGGACGCTTCCAAAGGACATAAACATCACAATCGTTGATGACCAATCGGAGTTCGTGCGCGATGCGCTCCACGACTTAACTGTCAGCCTCATCCTTGGCGCTCTGCTCGCGATGCTTGTCGTTCTCATCTTCCTCAGGGATATTCGTGGGACATTCATCATCGGGCTCGCCATACCAACATCCCTCATCGCTGCTTTCATACCGATCAACTTCCTCGGATACACGCTCAACTTCATGGTCATGCTCGGCTTTGCACACGCGGTCGGCGCACTCGTTGATGACTCAATCGTTGTGCTTGAAAACATTTACAGGCACTTGGAGATGGGTGAGTTGCCCACAGAGGCTGCATTCAACGGGCGAACTGAGATAGGCTTTGCTGCGATAGCGATAACGCTTGTTGATGTGGCAGTGTTCACACCCATGATTTACATGGGCGGTATTGTTGGGCGCTTCTTTAAACCTTTCGCGGTTGCCCATGTCGCCTCGGTCTTGTTCTCACTGCTCGTATCATTCACATTCACACCGATGCTCGCATCACGATGGTTCAAGAGGCTTACGAAAGAGGAGATGGAGCGCCAGCCTAAAAATGCGATTGAGCGCCTGTCGGTGGCGTTTGAGAAGGCATGGAAGGGCGTCGAGGAAATTTATGGGGTTGCGCTTGACTGGGCACTCCGTAACAGGTCACTCACATTGTTCATCGGTAACGCATCACTTCTGACTGTGATCGCTTTCTTAGCGCCTATGGAGATGAAAGTTAGAGGCGTGTTTGCGTTCATCGTTTTCGCCACCGGTTTTATCCTCTCGCTCTTTGCGAGGGGGCAAAGGCGTGGGTTGATCCTCTCTGCGGGCTTGCTTTCCGCTTCAATCCTTTTCATTCATCTGCCGTTCAAATTCGGTTTCATACCAAAGATGGACATGGGGCGCATCTATGCTGTGATTGAGATGCCGCCGGGGACGAGCATGCGTGAAACTGAGACAGCAATCGAAAGGGTTGAGAAGAAGCTACTTGGGATGCCAGAGGTTGAGTTTATTGTAAGCAACATAGGGACAACTGGCGTTGCCATAAGGGGCGCAGGTGGCTATGGGCATGAATACGCTGCGCTATACATCGTGCTCGTTGATAAGACAAAGAGGAAACGCTCACAGGAAGAGATAGCACAATGGCTCTCTGGATGGCTCAGGGAACAGATACCATCAGCTCAAGTCTCAGTTGAGGAACAGACTGGCATGGCAAGGAGGGGCGCGCCAATTCAAATCGAACTGATCGGGAGCGATAGAAGAGAGCTCATAGCCATTGCAAACGATATAAAAGAGCGCATCGAACGCATACCTTTACTGCGTGATGTGAAGATAAGCTGGCGTCCCGGAAGACCGGAGTATCACTTCCACATAGACAGGCACAGGGCTGCTGACTTGGGATTTACGGCTTCCGATGTGGCGTGGGTTCTAAGGACAGCCGTTGAGGGGAACACGGATTTGAAATACAAGGAGGACGAGGACGAATACGATATCCGCATACGCCTTTCAAGGGAATCGCTCGACGATTACAGGAGTCTGCTTGACCTTGTTGTTGGTGTCGGTCTCCAGAACCAGCCTGTGAAGGTGAAGGAAGTCGCTTATCCGATCCTCTCTACTGGACCTTCTTTGCTTGAGCGCAAGGACAGGAAGAACTTGATTGCCATAACGGCAAACCTTGCTCCGGGTGCTCAACTTGGTAACGCACAGCAGGCTATAGCGAGGGCTATAGCTGGGCTTGACAGTGGTGGCAACTTGATCAACTTCGGTGGCGACATAGAGTTGATGCGTGAGAACTATGGCTACTTGCTCTCAGCGCTCGCCCTCGCAGCCATACTCGTATACATGCTTCAGGCTGCACTTTTCAACTCACCGCTTTTGCCTTTATCAATCATCCTTGCACTCCCGCAAGCTCTTGTTGGCGCTTTGATTGCTTTGATGTTGAGTGGCAAGGGAATGAGCATGGTGGCAATGATAGGGATGATAATGCTACTTGGTCTCACGGAGAAGAACGCCATCTTGCTCGTTGACTTCACAAACACGCTTAGGGCTCGTGGCTTGAGTGTTAATGAAGCGATAGTGCGTGCTGGTAAGACAAGGCTTAGACCGATTGTTATGACGACGCTCACAATCATCCTCGCACTAATACCAGTTGCGCTTGAGTTCGGTAAAGCTGGCGAGTTGCGTTCACCGATGGCTATAGCCGTCATCGGTGGTTTAACGCTATCTTGGCTTCTAACACTCTTCGTTGTGCCAGTTGCCTACACAGTGTTTGAAGAAGTAGCCAAAGCTATCTCATCTGCGTGGCGCAGTCTGTTTACAGCAAGATGAAACATAAGGGGGCACTCAGCAGTGTCACAAAGCAGTGAGGAAAAACAAAAGCTCCTCATCATCGTCTATGATAGGGCGATTGAAGAGGACATGATGAGAACGATTCAAAGCCTTAATGTTACAGGCTACACAAAGCTTTTCGGTGCTCACGGGCTCGGTGGGAGAGGGATGAAGCAGGGCGACCCAATCTTCCCGGGCTTGAACAACATCCTCATCATACAGACAAACGAGAGTAACGCCCACAGGATAGTCAAAGCTGTGAGGGAGATGCAATCGCAATACATCCTCAAGCCGGGGATAACAATTTGGAGCATGGATGTGCAAGTGCTTTGATGGTATGCCGAAGTTGCTCAGCTCTTGTTGCCACCCTGTTGCGACCTCTTCAACTTCCAGAAGCGCTCCATGGCTGGGATGGTGAGCAAACCACCGACAACATTTGAGATAGCCATGCTCAGCCAAGCAGCCGTTGCATCGTAGCCTTTAATCATGCAAAGGTAGTAAGCTGTCGGTATGCGCACAAACCAAATTGAGAATACGGTGATCAGTGCAGGTGAGAGCGTATCCCCAGCTCCCCTGAGCGAACTCCCGATGATCATGCCAACTGCTACAAGTGGCTCTGCGAGCGCGTTCATGCGCAGGTAGCTCGCTGTGTATCTAACCGTAAGCTCATTTTGCGAGAATGTGCGTGCCCATAAGTCTGCGGTGACGATGAAGAAGAAACCGACAACTGCCAATATAACTGCCCCGATCAAAGCTACGAGATAGCTGTGTGATCTTGCCCTCTCAATCTGACCAGCACCGACATTCTGCCCCACGATCGTCTGCGCAGCAGTCGCGAAAGAAAATGCGGGTATGAGCAATAGCGATTCAATCCTCCATCCGAGTGTGAGTGCAGCAAGTGCCTCAGTGCTGTTTGCCGTTCTTCCAACGATGCTGAAGAGGACGAATGAGCATAGTGACCACTGAACTGTTTGAAGCCACACAGGCAAAGCCAGCTTCAAGAGCTTGCAGTGTGCCTCCTTGTTCCAATTGATCAGCTTCCTGAGGCTTAGTTTGATCGGCAAGTGCCTAAGTAGCGCTACAAGCAAAAGCAACCGCACACAGTATGACGAGACTGCAGCGCATGCTACACCGCTTATGCCCAACTTGGTTATGAGAAGCGCATTCAATGTGAGTTGCAAGAGCACACCGACACCCGTTGCGATGAGTGGTGTGACCATATCACCGATGCCCTGATAGAGTGCAACGAAAGGGAAGCCAGAAACAATTGGTATCGTAAAGAGGACGAAGATGAGGAGATACCTTGTAGCCAACTCTTCGACAGTCTCGCTCAAGTTGAAGATGCGCCAAACAAACTCCCTGCAGAACCAAAGGGTCATGATGAGCGCTCCCAAGATTAGCCCTTGCTGTATGGCAGTTTCCACATAGACCTGAGTTGCCTCTTCATCACCAGCGCCCCAGCTTTGCGCTATGAGCGTTGTCGCAGCCGTGAGCATGGATGCAACGAGTGTGAATGGAAGCCATGTCGCTTCATCAACGGCACCAATAGCTGCTATGGCTGTATCTCCGATCCTCCTAACGAAGAACATCTCGCCAATCCACGCTGTAGTCTGAAGGACTTGCGATATAAATGAGGGCAACACAAGGAGCGAGATCGCTTGTAGGAGCGTGCCATAAAGTATGACAACCCTGTTTGCATCATACCGCTGCATTTATGTCCGTGCCTCCACCAACAATCCATACTGTGTCGCATATGCTACATCATGGCATCGCCATACATAGCACAAATTGTGCCATAGCACGATAGAACATGAAAGTGGAGGTTGAGCAACGCAACCAACGCTTGCAATAAGCGCATTGTGTAGCGTGAGGATGGCATAGCTATGTGGTTAGCAACTGCTGACACGATGTGGCGACC
This sequence comes from Candidatus Thermosaccharophagus yellowstonensis, assembly GCA_041537945.1. GTDB lineage: Bacteria > Armatimonadota > Fervidibacteria > Fervidibacterales > Thermosaccharophagaceae > Thermosaccharophagus > Thermosaccharophagus yellowstonensis. Next base: position 15,988 of record JBGOEK010000015.1, on the reverse strand, counting down.
CTGATTGGTATGACTTAACGACCGCTTCCAAGACAGCGACTGTCTTTGCTCCATCGATTGCATCAATCAGTGGTCTCTCCCCGCTTCTCACGCAATCAACGAAATGCGCTATCTCCTCATCAATTGGTTTTCCTGTGGCTTGGAATGGCATTCTGACATAGCCAGCCTTGCCAATCGGTCGACCGGGCAAACCCTCATCAATGTAGATGTCCCAAAAGTCGCTCTCAACCTTTATCGTCCCGCGTGAACCGCATAGCGTCAATGTGATGCCCCAACCACCTTGGATTCCCACATTGACCCACACCTTCCCGATAGCACCACTCCGAAACTTCATCAATGCAACGACTTGGTCAGGCAACGGGAACTCAGGCAAGTTGCCAGTTCTATTTGCGTAGGCGAAAACTTCGTCAACCTCGCCAGCAATCCAACGAAGCAAATCAACTGGATGAACACCGCCTCCAAAGAAAATCTCCTGAGCCACACCGTCGAGTTTGCCAACCCTCCAAGGTGTTGCTTTGAGCACATGACGCATACTTGAAACATCGTGCAGGTAAGTCCCATCAGCATAATGCAAAGTGCCAAGCCTGCCTTCCGAAACGAATTGCTTAGCAGCGTTAAATGATGGGACGAAGCGCATAACATTGCCAACCATGACGATGCACCCGTTTCGTTCGGCTATCTCGACAAGCTCAAGTGCGTGCTCAAGGCTTGTCGTCATCGGCTTTTCGATGAGCAGGTGCTTCCCAGCTTGCAGGAGAGGCTTTGCATGCTCATAGTGCAGGTGATCTGGTGTGCAAACGGAAACGAGCGAGATATCCTCACGCCGCACAATGTCACCGATCTCCGTCGTCCCCTCTGGTATGCCAAACTCTTGCATCACATCTTTGAGGCGTTCGGAAGAGATATCGCAAACTATAGCCACTTCAACATCTGGCAACTTTTTGTATGAAGCGATGTGGTTGCGCCCATGACCTAAGCCTATGACCGCCACTTTCATCATGCTTCACCTCCATTCGCTCTCCAACTGCATAAAGCCACCGACCATTTCCGCTCCTCAATATTTTGCTCCCCAACTCTGTTGACTCCAAATTCTTTCACACTCAGGCGCTCCCAATCACTCACACTCAAAAACTGCGAGAGGAAAGTGACATAGGGACAAGTGAAGGTGAATTTGCAAATGCCAGAAACGAAGCATCCTTCCGTTAGCATGCAAATCTAAACTAAACGCCAGTAGCTTATGGCAAATCCGTCATCCAAAGTCGTGCTTACCATAACTGTATCAAATTCGTCGTGTGAGGTGATCATTTCAAGGTATTGACGCATCGCTTGTCTCATCCGTATAGCGTTGTGGACAGCGATTATAGCGCCTCGTTTGAGTTTCTTCGGGTAAAGATAGGAAAAGTAGTCGTGTTCTCGCCCCTTATCCGCATCCAAAAACACGAAATCAAAAGGCCCTTCAAGCGTTGGAACAATCTTGTGTGCATCGCCCTCAAGGATGGTAGCCCTGTGTATTAAGTTGGCTTGCTTTAGATTTTCCTCGGCTAATTTCACCCTCTCTGGGTTAATCTCGATTGTTGTCAAATGACCGTCAGTTTCCTCCAACGCTAAGCAAAGCCAGATGGCAGAGTAGCCATTAGATGTGCCAACTTCAAGGACATTTCTTGCACGCGAGATTTTTACCAGCATATTGAGCAATTGTCCATCGCTTCTTGGAACATTTGAATACTTGCCACGCATCTTCTCCAACTGTTGTAGCAATGGCTCAAGAAGCCTCTCACGCTCCCGTGATGCTTTTTTCTCCTGAGTTATAGCCTTCTTTGCAACAGATAGCCCAAGAACACAAAGTGCCATCCCTAACATCTCACGCCTTCGCATCGTTAACCCCCCACAACAAGCTGATTTTCCAACAAAAATTCTTAAGTGGCTTCTCCTTTTTGAGGCGGTGGGAAAACGGGTGATTTGAGCTCGCTGTTCCATCCGTCTAAAACCTCGCTAAGCCGTTGAACTATTTTTGGCAATTTGCTTGCCAAATTGTTTTGTTCGCCAACATCATCCTGCAAGTCGTAAAGTTCAACGGAATCGCCCTTCTTATGGAGTTTGAAGCGTTCATCCCTGATTGCAAGCCATTTACCGCCACCGACGCGCCAGAAAAGATACTCATGAGGTTGCTTCTCTTGGTCAGCAGTTAGGTAAGGTAGCAAGTTTACACCGTCAATTTTGCGGTCTTTAGGCGGAACGATTCCCGCTGCCGCGATTGCGGTCGAAAAAATGTCCAAAGAAATGACTGTTTTTGTGTAAACTTTCCCAGATGGCAACTTCCCCTTCCATTGAATAGCGAAAGGCACACGAATGCCACCCTCATACAGGCTACCTTTGCCGTCTCTCAATGGTCCGTTGGAAGAACCATTACTTGCAGCGCCGACTGGTCCACCATTGTCGCTGATGAAGAAAATGAGGGTTTTTTCCTCCAAATTTTCCTCTCTCAATGTCTTTAGCACTTCACCGATAGCGTCATCCAAAGCGTTTACCATCGCTGCATACATTTTCCTTCTTTTGTCATCAATGTGGGAAAATTTTTGAACATACTCCTCTGGGGCTTGAAGCGGGGTATGTGGTGCATTGAAGGCGAGATAAAGGAAAAAACGCCTATTGCAGTTGCGTTTAATGAACTGAACTGCCTCTTCTGCGAGCAAAAATGTCAAGTAGCCTTTCAAAGGGAGCCACTTGCCATAACCATCCTCCAAGGGCAGTTGATACATTGGTGCATCAAGTTTTTCATGTGATTTGAAGTAATCGTGCCCTCCTCCCCTAAAACCAAAAAACTCATCAAAGCCCTTCTTTAACGGGTGAAATTTCTCATGGGCGCCCAAATGCCACTTCCCAATCAAGCCACAATAATAGCCTGCACCCCTCAAAATCTGCGCTAAAGTGATTTCACCTTCTGGCAGTCCCGAAATTTCGTCTTTGAAGTCAAACCGTGGATTGTATTCAAAGCCAAATCGCTGTTGATAGCGCCCCGTCAAAATCCCTGCCCTCGTTGGCGCACAAAATGGATGGGACACATAGGCGTTGGTGAACCGAACACCGTTTTGTGCGATGGAATCAATGTTAGGCGTTGGTATGCCTTGACAGCCATTGAAACCCACATCTGCATATCCCATATCGTCAACGATGATGACGATAATGTTCGGTTTTTCCTCGGCACTTATTGCCTTCTTCATCGCCAATTCCCAAGCCAAAAAGCCCCCTACAGTGCTTGACAAGAAAGTGCGCCTATTCAATTTTTCATTTGGCATTTTTCATTACCACCTCATGGCTCATAGCGAATCCACATCGGGCTTGACCAAGCCAACTGCCCATCTTCCTGCTCAACTCGTATGTAATACCAACTCGTCTTACCCTTTTCTGCCGCTTTGTCTTGCCATTTTAGCTTTACCTCGTTCCGTTTCGGTTCCATGGTAAAAACATGCTGGAAATCCTTGATTATGTGCAACTTAGCTACCGGTGCAGTTCCAACCACAGTTATGTCAAATGTTGGTGGTGTTTTCGTGATGAAAGCATCGCCCATAATGTGCTCGCCACAGGTCACAATTAGCAAAATATTGTCAGTTGCGCCATAACTGTGGCGTTTCTTGAAAGCCTCAATGATTTCTTCCCGTGTTGGACGCTCTACAAAAACGACAGCATAGCTCATGTGTGTGCTAATGTGGTCACTACTGCATTGGAAGCCAAGTTTGTATCCCTTTTTGAATGCATTCCAGACGAATCCCGCGGGTTGCCACCCACCGATTGACTCCTTCTGGTCAGTTGCACTTCTCGGTGCGCCAAGATACTCATAATTTTGCCTATGTCCCTGATAAATTTCAACAACAGGCTCGGCTTTCGGATCGTTATCACGCCAATCTGTCCCCATCCCCGTTGCCGAAGTATGGGAGGCACAAATCCCGTTAAATTCCTGCAAATATCGGTAAAGCATTTTGACATCAGGCGAGCCAGTCTCTGGTGTTCCCATGAGCAATTCCGTTTGTTTTGCACCCCCAAGGCGTGGCAGTGGTCTTATGCCTCTTTTGGCGAACATGACATTTCGGTGTCCACTTGGATATGGGACACTCCTCTCGTATGTGAAAACTGTAACAAATCTTGGTGGATGATTGAAAATATCGGTGGTTTTTTGTGAGAGCCACCATAAATACTCTTGGTGATAGCCATTGTCATGATCTCCCAAACCCATCCAATCCATGTTTGCTGCATCAAGAGCATAGCGCCATGCATCCTCAATTGTCCCGTCTTGGTCACGGTGAGATGTGAGTTCCGTATGGCGATGGAACTCGCCACGGAGCAAAATGTAGACCTTATTCCCAATTTTTAGCCTGAATTTCCTAATCCTCTCTATGTCCTTGGCTTCGTTCTTGTGGACAATTTCCTGAGGCACATATTGCCCCAATGAAATGGCTGATTCTATTAGCTTTTTCCTCATTTTCTGGCGAGCCACCGCCGGGACTGATTGCAACTCCTCTTCCACATCCGGCGACACTTCCGTTAGCTTCATTGGCTTAACATCGTCAGATGTTGGCAAAATTGAGGCGAAAATGTCGCAATCTGACCTTGAACCCGTGCCACCAGCCCGCTTGTCGCTGGCGTAAATGGCGATTAAATTGCCACCAAAATTGACCAAAGATGGGCGAACATCCATAATGTTGGTCGAATCGGACAAAAGTAGCGGGACACCCCATTTCTCACCATCATACCAAACAGCATAACTTGACCAGTTTTCTTGACTCCCGTCCGGATTTGTTGCATGGCGGAAAAGAAGCCAAATCTTCCCTGTTTTATCCACTCCAATACGAGGGTGGCTCAAACTCCTCTGGACATCCTTTGGGAAATTCTCCCTCAACTGCCCAATTGGTGCCAATAACTTCCCGTTGGCTAAGCACCTGACACGAACAGTTCTCTTGTAGTATAATGGAACACCTTTGTTAAATTTTGCCACAGTTATGTCATGAATACCACCCTGACCTGCAAAATCCTTACCCCAGCTTACCTCGTCCTCCTCATAGGCAATCCACAGCCGATTTTGGTCATCAATGGCAATATGTGGTCTGGCTTCAAAACGCGGTGTAATTGCAACCGGATAGCGCTTAATTTTGCCAGCGCTGAATTCGGCAACCCAGACATCGTAGTTGCCCTTATCGTAAGTATCCCAAGCTACATAAATTGCCCCGTCTTTTGCGCCAGCAATCACTGGCGACCAATCGTTACCACCACTTTGCGAAACACGAATTGGCTTCCTTTCGCTGAGTTGCATTAGGAAAATGTCAAAGTTATCGTTGTTCCACCCTTGCCATGCAATCCAAATGTTCCCCTTGGCATCAGTTGTGGCAACCACATTTATATCAGCTCCATAATTTTTCGTCAACTGCTCTACTTTACTCCACTCGCCCGAACTTTTGTGGAAGCATCTTGCGAATATTTCCCAATTTCCACCAATGTTTTGTGACCAAATAACCCAAACATTGCCTTTCCCATCAATTGCTGTCGTAGGTTTCCAGACATCCAAGCCTTCCTCGGTAACTGGCATCGGTTCTGACCATTTCTCGCCATCAAATTTAGCCAACCAAATTTGGTCGCCAATCCCTTTTGGGGTGAGAAATGAAAAATCCTTCGGTTCTTCGGTTAGTGGTGCACTAAGGTCTGGTTTTTCGCTTTGAGTGTATGCGACATATGAAAGCCATAAATTTCCGTCTAAGTCTGCAACAGCGCTTGGAAAATCGTCTTCTGTTGTTGCTTTTGTCAACTGGAAGCTTGCTGGCACTTTCTCAACTCTTACTCTACCATCGAGGAGTTCGTTAGGTTTTCCGAGGGGCAATTCACCCAATTTTATTGAGAAATCTCCATGTTTTGTGCTGACTTGCACCACTGCATCCTCTGGCGCCCGCAATATCACGAATAATTTTGGAGAAATGATTTGCTTTTTCTGTGGACCAGCGAACCTTGAACCTATTGAGAACTGATCGCCCTCAATCCAGTCCTTCGGTCTGATATTGACCCCAGTTATGCTCACAATTTTCCCTTCGCTTAGCGAGATTCGACCACTCCAAACTGTTGGCTCTTTGTCGCTCACTCCGAAAGTCATTAACAAGCCAACAGTCCCAAGATACATTGGCAAAAGCTGAGGGGTGGGTTTCACCTGTGCGGTAACCCTGTTTTGAAGCTTGAGGCTTACCATGCATAAGGCGATAACACCGATAAAAGTTGATGCTACGACCACTTTCTTTTGGAATGTCATCACAGCTCACCTCTCCCTTAGCATTTCCTTGACGAAAGCAGAATGCACTGCCATCGCAAGACCTATTGGTGTGTGAACGACCCTCTCCTCAAACGGTATTTTGACGACATCAGTTTGACGCATCATACCGATAACGACACCAATGACCACTGGTTTGCCGTCATCTATGATCACGACTGGTGCACCGCTATCCCCGCCAAAAGTTGAGTAATCTATGAAAAGATGCTGAATTTTTCGATGGGTGACAGTGGGAATGAAGCTACCACACCCTTGCGCAGGATGCACCATCCAAGCCTGTTTGATTCAATGCCCACTGGAAAGCAAGGAATATACACATCTTGCCCTCTGTAAACCTTTTTCTGTTCAACGAACTCTTTCCCAGCTATTTGGCTCTGGGAGAATGCCTTGAATATAGCATTTTTAGGCAATTCTACTGGAAGAATTGCTATGTCCACTTTGGGATGCCTTTGAATGATTGACTTACCGTCTTCGGTTTGGAGGTTCACCTCAACCTCTTTGCGTGTGACTTCGCCCTTCTCATCGGGGATGCGCAAAACAAGCTTACAAATCTTTTCGTCTTTTTGAAATGCGTGGGAGGCAGTAACGAGGAGATATTTACCACTTTCGGCATTCTCTTCGGCTGAAACGATGAAAGCAGTCGATGAGCGACCACCAGCGATGATGCGTATGGTCGCTAAAATAGCATCTTCAATCGGCTCTGGATAAGCAAGCCCCAATGCCACTAACGCAATTGCAACCGCTACACGCCCCCGCATGGCTTTCCCTCTTACAGTTTGATATCAATGACTGCTGACACGCCGACATCGTAAACTCGTCGCATCTTCGTCACATCCACCCCAACCCTATCGACTGGTATCAAAACCTTCGCCCTCGCCTTCCCAGGTAGGTCAAGTTCAACTTGGGCAACTGCCTCTACCTCCTTGACAGCATCCTCATCACCGATGACCTGAGCTGCACCTACATATGCCCCGCTCCCGATGCTGAAGATCGGGACAACCTTCGTCGCTTTTCTGTGTTCCCACTTCCTATTCAACAACGCAGCATTTATCCCTTCGTTAATCTGCTTACCGAATGTTTTGACCACTATTACGATGGCTCCACCTTTTAGTATCTTGCCCAACTGTGCATAAGTGATTGTGGCTACGACGCTGACGAATAAAAGTATCGCTACCACCTGTTTCCTCACAGCGAGTTCACCTCCAGTTATCTTCACCGCCGTGAAATGAGCTTATCGACTTCCCTTGAGCCTGTCAGCAATCAGCTCGCCGCCAACGCTCACATTCTCTGGCTCGTTTTCGTTTATCAAAACGATGATGTGCCTTTTATCCATTCCATACACTTCGGCTACAGCTTCGGTCAGCCTTTTAGCCAGCTCCCTTTTCTTCTCGATGTCAATTCTTGGACCATCCACTCTAACTATGGGCACTTTGCATCACTCCATGGAAAGCACCTTAAGCCATAATTCACAGCTTCGTTTGAATTAGACGCACCTCACTCGCCTTAAGTTGCCCAACTCAAGCCCTTTGCAACCATCGCTATAGAGTGCATCTGTGATAATGCTTTACGAATGCTTCGCCCTTTTCTTCTTTCCTCTACCAGCTCTCACTTTCGCTATCAGTTCATCCCTTCGTTCTCGCCAGATTTGTCTCATCCTCTCGGCAGCGCTCTTCCTATAGAAGCGCTCATGCCAAAACTTCAACTGGTTATAGTCGATCAAGAGAGCTCTCTCATGGACTCGCATGCTATCAATTGAGCCACTCCTGCACAAGCGATGAAGCGTTGCATATGTGACACCAAACTCATTTTGCGCTTCCTTCAGGCTGATCCAGACACGCCCGTCTTCCGTTTTCAGCATTGTCCCTCACCTCCTATGTTGATGGTTTGCGCAACCACACAGTGTGTGCTTCCATAATACGATTATAGCACACAGCTATACTTAACGCTACCTCAACAAGCGCTTCAAAACTCTCGAGGTTTAGGCTTCTTGATCTACCAACTCCATACACAGCTGTTTTATTAGTTGCTTTAAAGTGCCGTGGATTATGGCTTCGTGAAGTTTCCGCATTAGAGAAAGATAGAAGTGAAGGTTGTGGTATGTCAGGAGCCTCGCACCGAGCACTTCTCCTGAGCGTATCAAGTGCTTTATGTAAGCTCTTGAGTAGCGTTGGCACACTTTGCAATCACACTCTTGGTCGATAGGTGAATCGTCTTTGATATAGCGTGCGTGTCTGAGGTTGATCTTTCCATGCCTTGTGAATGCGACCCCTGTCCTTCCGTAACGAGTCGGTAGGACGCAATCAAACATATCGATGCCGAGGCTAACAGAAATAGCTATGTCAGTTGGTGTCCCAACTCCCATGAGATATCGAGGCTTCTCCTTCGGGAGCAAATCGGTGCTCATGTTGACTAACTCAAACATGAGTTCCTTCGGCTCCCCGAGGCTCAACCCGCCTATGGCGTAACCATCAAAACCGATGTTGAGCATCGCCTCAATTGATAAGCGCCTCAGGTCAGGAAATGTTGAGCCGTGCAAGATGCCAAACAAACATTGATCAAAGCGCTTGTGCGAGAGCTTGCATATCCTCGCCCAACTGATGGAACGAAGCGTCGCCTCCTTCGCACGCTCATATGTGCAAGGGTATGGAACTACATCATCGAAGCAAGTGATTATGTCAGCACCAAGAGCCTCTTGGATACTTATGACGAGTTCTGGTGTGAGCCTGCGTTCGCTACCATCAACATGCGATCTAAAAGTAACGCCCTCATCATCAACCCTGCAAAGCTGAGTCAGACTGAAAACCTGATATCCACCACTGTCGGTTAGTATTGGGCGATGCCAGCTCATGAAGTTGTGCAGACCTCCAAAACTTTCGATCACCTCAACGCCCGGGCGTAGGTAGAGGTGATAAGTGTTTGCGAGGACGATGCCCACACCTAATTCTTCAAGTTCCTCGTTGCTCATCGTCTTCACAGAAGCCTGAGTAGCCACCGGCATGAAAACTGGTGTGGTGACTTCACCATGAGGTAGATAGAGCTTACCTATGCGTGCTTTCGTCTCGCTGTCTTCATGGATGACACGAAATGCGATGGTAGCCACTTCAACCACCAAGCGCTAAAGCTTGATGCTAAAGTTGTAACGAGCGCTTGATTTTGCTCATCCTCAATTCATGCGAACCGTCAGGACGAGCATACTCGTAATAGAGGAAGATTTCGTCGCCCATATCAACAGCATCCAGATAGCGTAGAGAGCCAGTTGAGTGAGGTGATTTGAAAGCAGGCGCATCAACGCTCACTTTCACCCAACTGCGCAAGTCAAACGAGATCGCCATGCCAGTCTTCTCCTCATAGTTTTCTTCAACAGTTGAACTGCCGTCGTAGAATGCAATGAAAGCTGGCGGTTCGTAAACTATGCTACTTATCCTCGCTGCATAACCGTCCCACTTACCAGGGCTTGGCTCAAGCACTATGCCATGCCATCCAAATCTGACGCCGTCGTAACTTGTGGCGAGTGCCGTCGTCGATCTCGTCAAACCAGTCGCATAGACATCGCCGGTCTCATGCATCTTCCTCTGCGTTTCAAGCGTTAGCCCCTCAGGGCGCGGTGCACAGCTTAAAAGCATGAATGTGCATCCGCCAATGAAGAACACATACGGGTCTTTCACGCCCTCAACACCAACATCATCTGGAGCAAGCACTTTAACACGCTTTGCCGGATCAAACAACTCTGGAGAGCTTGCCTCCATCATTTCAATCCTCCATCTGCCATCCTCGCCAACGAAGCTTATGTATAACCTCCACTTACCATCCACCGTCTTAACGATGGAAGCCTTCTCAACAGATTGAGAGTTGAACTGCTCTTTCGTGGCTTCCCATACCGTCGTGAACTTAACACCGTCGTCGCTTACAGCAACTCTGCAAATAGCGCCCCTTCCAAGTTCCCTTGGCTTGCGCAGACGATAGTAAAGGAAAAACTGTTTCGCTGTCTCGTCGTAAATTGCGCTACATGCACCAGCCCACCAACCAAGCCCTTCACCCAATGGCTCAATGACTGTTACACCTTCATTTGGGTCGAAAGAGAGTGGCATCGCAAATATGCGCCTGAACGGTATGCAAGAACGCGTAACACGCATCTTGAGTCACCTCACACCAAGCGCATTCATTCAGCCTCAACATCACGGACATTAAATTAACGCAAATAGACACAACGCGCTAACCCAGCTCCTACACAGTTTCACTGCGTTAACGAAGATGCAAAAGAGTTGCGCCACACTTTGCTGTAGCTTCAGAGCATCGTTGGCGACCTCGAAATTTACACAATGGTAAACGGCATTGAATTGCTGTGCTATACTTGGATGCTGATTTAGCTTGACGAATGCGAGGTGAGAAGGCGATGTGGTTGAGAAGCATAGCAACCCTTGTTTTCGCCCTCTGTTTCTCAGCGGTGTTGGCGCAGGAAGCACCACCGCCAGTGCGCATAACATCCACGACGAGCTTGCTCGAGATTGGCTACTACATCGTCCGTTACCAGATTGCGGGGGAGAGCCCTGTTAACTTGGGTGTTGGGTGGCGAGGTCATTTTGAGCCAGTCGCTGGCGTTTCCTACACGCAGTGGCAAAAACAAGATGGTGTTGCAACCTTGCTCATACACTGCCCATGGCGCAAAGGGGGTGGCTCGACATTCGCCGATTACAACATCGTGCTACCGAAGGGTGCAAAAGCAAAATTCGTCTTTGGCTGTGCGATGCTCCGCAACGAAAATGTCCGAAAGGGAAGCGACGGAGTTACATTTGCTGTTTTCGTAAACGGTGCCGAAAAGTTTAAGAAACATATCCAATCTGACCAATGGGAATGGCACGAGATTGACTTGAGCGCTTTCTCTGGCAAGAGCCTCATTTTAACCCTTGAAGTCAACGCCGGTCCAAAGAACAACGCCAGCTGGGATTACTCACTTTGGGGCGACCCGAAGATAGTCATTGAAGGCGTTACAGAGAGGCATCCTTTGCCAAAAATCAAGCGTTATACCCTCGAAGGGCTATCAAATGACCACAGCCTCGGGGTCAAGCCAACCGCAAGGTATCGGCACAAGAATTATTCAGAAAAACTTGGTGAAACGGCAATATTTGGATACAAAGGCGAGGACTGCGAACTAAGGTATGTCATCCGCCCACAAAAGGGCGTCTTCCCAGCATCTGTTGAAGTTTTGCTCAACAATGCCAAAAAGTTTACCATATACGCAAGTGGGAGAATTGAGGGCGAAAAAGGCTACGCTGAGGTCTTAAACGCCACCATAAAATCCCTCACAGATGGTAAGTTGACAATTGCATATGACTTTAGGTATGAAAACCGTGAACTGAAAGGCGAAAGTAGGTTCTGGATCAACGGCAAAACTTTGTTTTGTGAATTCACGACAGGTTCATGGGTGAGCAATGTCTATTTTGGCACAACATTGGCTGAATTGCGCCGAGATATATTTGTCCCATACCTTTTCGCAACACATGTCTATTACTTGCCCGCTCAAGGTGCATTTGCATCAGCATTCATTGACTTTACACAATCAAACGGCTCATATCTTGACGGGAGTTTGGCAAGATATGAGCGAAAAACTGATGAAACTCGTAACCAAGTCCATGAGGTTTGCCTTTTCACGGTATCATATGAGTTTCAAGAAGTTTTGCCAAATATTCCGTGGAAACCATCACCATACATAAACGAGATCGCCGACAGGATCGTATTTGACATATGGGGTGGACACTTGATAAAAGATGCTGAGCGTGTCCGTGAGCTCGCTACATACGGCGTTGCTCGCGCAATCATGTTAAAGCATGTCTGGCAACGCTACGGCTACGATAGCCATTTGCCAACGACTGTGCCAGCTAACGAGGCACTTGGCGGTGATGAGGGTGCAAAAGAGCTTTCAAAAGCTTGTCGAGAGGCGGGATGGCTCTTTGCACTCCACGAAAATTACATCGATTTTTACCCAAAATCACACGAATGGAATGAGAAAGAGGTTGCGCTCAACCCTGACAGGACACTGCGGAAAGCGTGGTTTAACGCAAGCACTGGGGAGCAAAGCTATGCCTACAAGAATTGGGCGATGGCAAAATATGCTCGGAAATATTCATACGAAATTCACAACCGCTATGGGACAACTGCTGGATTTTACGATGTCAATTCCGCTGCACCGCCATGGTTGCACCTTGACTGCGATGCCAATGAGCCAGACGCAGCAATGTTTGCTGGGAGAATAAAGGGAAACATAGAACTTTTCAAGGTTGGTAGAGAGGCGCACAAAGGTCCGCTCTTTGGCGAAGGTCATCAGCATTTTTGGTGGGCAGGTTTGGTGGACGGAGTTGAGGCGCAAGTTGAAGGCAAAGAGTGGGCGCCATGGTTGCTCGATTTTGACCTGCTAAAAATTCATGTTCAGCAGGTCAATCACGGGATGGGCTACTGGGAAAGGTGGCAAGATGACCCTGAAGGCTACTGGCGAGGCTTACCGTCGCTTGAGAAAATGGACAAATACCGTGCAATGGAGTTGGCGTTTGGGCACGCTGGCTTTGTCCCAACTCATCTTTGGGATGTCCCCGAATGGGTGTTGAAAGAATACTACCTTGTTCGCCCAATTCAAGCCAAGTATTGCCCAAGCAAAGTTAGGCAAATACTTTACGAAATCGGTGATGGAAAACTTGTGCCGTCATCCATCGCGATAGCGCTGAAAGCACCACTTGAGCACATCTTCATCGAATACGAAAATGGGTTAAAAATTTGGGTAAATTGTGGTGAAGCTGATTGGAAAGCCGATGTCGGTGGCTCATCCAAAACAATCCCAAAATTCGGTTTCGTTGCTATTTCGAACGGATTGAAGGCATACACTGCGGTTGATGAGAAGACGGGATTGATTGTCGATTATTGCATAGATTTGACCGAAAAAACGAAAAAATTCATATTCGTAAACGGCAGGGGCTTCCCACCAACAAGGGTCTGCGAAATCGAGCCATCAGTGAAAGTTGAAGAAACGGGCAAACGAAGGTTCAATATAACCTATTTCTTCAAAACTGGCAACAATATAGCTGAAGTGAATGAGCGTGACCTAACAGTATTCGTGCATTTTGTCAACTTTGATGTCTCAGGAAGAACCGATGGAATCGTGTTCCAGCATGACCATAAGCCGAAAGAAAGCACAAAAAATTGGATTAAAAACAGCGTGATCGTTGACGGACCTTATGAGGTCGCCATACCTGAAGGCATACCTGATGGAAAATACGAAATCCGCCTCGGACTTTATGATGCTTTAGGGCGTGTGAGACTTTCTGGCATCGATGACGGTGGACTTCGCTACCGCGTCGGGACGATCATCGTTAAAGGTGAAAAATGCTTCTTTGAGCCAATAAAAGCCGAAGAATTAGCCAAATCTCTTGAGAGGCGCTTCAATTCCAAACGCATCCCGATTGATTTCGGAGATGTGGTCACATCCGGAATGGCAATCATAATGCCAGAAAACAACGAAATTTGCATAATAACTCACCCGAGATGGGAAAGCTTTGAAATCGGCTTGAGACTGGCTGAAATAGCCAAACACTTTAACATTCAAAAGAGACAACTGGCAAAAATGAACCAGCTCATCGCACTTGATAAGGAAAACAAAATCGTCAGTAAAATTGAGCTTAAAAAAGAAGGTGATTTGGTCTGGTTTCGGACGATTGCAGGCGCTACAAAATATATCATCGGGATGTAAATTTGCAAAATATCACAATGACAACTTCAACATGACGCAATGCTAACGGAGGGAGCTATGATGGTCGGCAACACTGTAACAGAGGCGGAACTCCGAGAAAGATTGCAAAAATTGCCAAGAGTTAGGCTCGCAAACTTGCCAACACCTCTGGAAATGCTTCCAAATATCTCCAAAATGTTGAACATCCGAATCTTTATCAAGCGAGATGACTTGACAGGATTGGCTTTTGGCGGTAATAAAACACGGCATCTTGAATTCAGTTTGGGGCAAGCACTGCATGAAGGATGCGATGTCGTGATAAATGGGGCAGCTGTCCAGTCGAATTACTGCCGTCAAACCGCTGCTGCCTGTGCGAAATTAGGCTTAAAATGTGCACTCGTATTGCGAAAAAATCCACAAATTGAACAGATGAAGATTGAACCACAGGGAAACTTGCTCCTTGACTACCTTTTTGGTGCCGATGTCCGTTTCATCGGTCCTGATAGCGACTTGGACGCTGCAAAGGAAAACCTTGCCAACGAATACAGAGAAAAAGGGCATAAACCTTTCATTATTCGCCACCCAGATTTGTCGGGCGGTTTCGCTTACATTGCTTGCCTTCTGGAACTTTTGGAACAATGCAGAGAAATGGGAATTGAACCCACGCACATTATCCACAGCTCGTCAACGCCAACGCAACCGGGGTTCATTGTCGGGACAAAAGCACTTGGATTAAATTGGCGCATTATTGGGATTTCACCGTCCGCTTTGGATGCGAACTGGGTTAAGGAACGCATCGCATATGTAAGCAATTTAGTTGCAGAAAAACTTGGATTAAATGTGAGAATAACGCCAAATGAAGTTGACTACACAACTGAGTTTGCAGGCGAAGGCTATGGCATACCAACACCTGAGTGTATTGAGGCAATGAAGTTGATGGCAAGAATGGAAGGAATTGTTCTCGATCCTGTCTACACCGCAAAAGCATTCGCTGCAATCATCGCGATGGCAAAAAACGGACATTTGACAAGCGAGCATACTGTCATATTCATTCACACTGGTGGCACACCAGCATTGTTTGCGTATCAACCTGTGTTGGTTCAGGCTTTGGAGCTTCAAACACCTCAGCAAGCGGGGTGAATTAGCATGCACTGGGAAGTGAGCGACCGCCCATCCTATGCACTGCTCAAAGTTAAGTTAGACGCAGGTGAAGAAATAACGGCAGAACCTGGTGCAATGATGCTGATGCGGGGCAACATCTCAATTGACACAGGAGCTAAAAGTGGTTTTCTTTCGGCACTCCTTCGGTCAGCATTTGGTGGTGAGTCATTCTTCCTCAACACATTTATTGCCAAAGAAAGCGCAGAAATATGGATAGCCCCCAAAGTGCCAGGCGATATTTGCTACTTGCCATTAAGTAATAACGGGTATATTTTGCAAGATACTGCCTACCTTGCACACCATGGTGATGTTACCTTGGATGTTGCATGGCGTGGTTTTCGTGGTTGGCTGACAAATAGGGAGCTGGTTTGGTTGCGTGCAAGGGGCACTGGCGGTATTTGGGTTACCGTTTTTGGCGGTATTGAGCAAGTCGAAATATCAGCTGGTGAGAAAGCTATTGTGGACAACTTTCACTTCATCGCGATGGAGGAGGGCGTCAGCTACGAAATACGCAAATTTGGCGGACTAAAATCCTTCCTTTTTGGTGGTGAGGGAATTGTTGCCGAAATTCATGGTCCTGCACGCCTGTGGCTTCAAACAAGGCACATTGCTGCATTCGCCGATTACCTGCTACCAATCCTAAAGCGCCACCTGAAATGACAAAAATGAGGCAAAATTTGAAAAGGTGGTGAAAAGCGATGGGCATAAGTGTCGGGATTGTAGGGGTAGGGCAGTTTGGACAGCATTTCGTTCAACTTTTTCGCGACCACCCCGATGTCAGCAGGGTGGCAATTTGCGATTTGAATCCT
>JBGOEK010000014.1:0-56880 GCA_041537945.1 Candidatus Thermosaccharophagus yellowstonensis | reverse complement strand
GCAGCATAGACATCCCTTCTATGGGCATATCCACAAAGGAAGTTCACGACCCTAAGAGGATAACCTGACCCTTCATTTGCGTTCAAGAGCCAAAGAAGGGGCATCCCTTGTCCTGGGAAGCCGTCCTGAGACTCTATGGCATCATTGGGGATGACAAAATTCCAATCCCCGTTCTCTGGGTCTCTTGGCACCGCCCCGAAGTTCATGACGAACATGTCTTTGACCTTGGGATTGAAATCTTGCCAAGTGCCACGAACAATCATTCCACGATACTCCTCGTATGCCGATAAACCATCGCCAAGCGTGGTATCGCCTATTGGGGCATCGTCGCTGTCTTTGTCGGCTCCTTTGGCATAATCACCATACTTATCCTGCCACCAATCTGCGATGCCTTCACTATGCATTGTATCAACACTGGCTCTTGAGTGTAAATGGCATGTGAGGTGTTTTGGAATGAGGGGGGCGTGGAGTTGAGATGCACATGTGAAAATGCGCATGCATGTTGGGTGAGGCGATGTCACTTTACATGGGCAAAGTGAGATGTAGCTTCAAGCCTTCAGGGGTTGCTCTTGGTGTCGGGTGTGATGTTGATGGAGCTTGCCAGGTAGCTCAAATCGATGAGGATGCAATCGAACTCTCTCCCTCTTATGCCACACCTTGCAATGCCTCTAACGCCTTCAATGTTAAGTAGCTGGTGGACATGCCCAAGCTCAACTGTAACCACATCAACAAGTCTATCAACAGCAAATGCGAATTGCTTCCCTTCTACATTAGCCACAATGAGCTTCTCTTTGGGATCAAACGGTTTTTGCTCAAGCCCGAGAACCACACGCAACTTAACTACTGGCACTCTTATGCCATGCCACTCAATCACGCCTTCAATTGGATGTGGCATGCATGGCAGTCTCAGAAGCTCACATCCTGATACAACCTCAGCCACCTGCTCAACAGGCGCTGCGAAGAGTTTCCCAGCAAGCTCAAAAACGAGCAAGTGCATGAGCGCCTCTTTTGTTGGTTCGTAACGCTTAATGCCAAATTCCCTCCGCATGCTCGATGGCACATGTTTGAAAGATGTTGCCAATAGCTTTTGCACATCAATGACAGTCGCCAAGCTACCGTCACCAAGCTCAGCCACTCCCATTAGCACTTCAATCCTGTTTAGTGGTTCGGGCAATGGCTTTATGACCACATCTTGAAAACCCAAGGGCTCGTTTGTGACAAGGCAAGCGCTTATGCCGTGTGCTTCAACAAGCATTAAAAACTCCTTCTGCTCATGCTCGTCGTTCGCACCGACAAACAGATCGCCCAAGCGTATCATCGGAACTAACCTTCCATCATCAAGTTGATAAGCTTCAACACCGCTAACTTGCCTGATGTGCTCTTCACGCAACTTCATAACCATCCTAACCATCTCCATCGGGATTGCGCAAACAGCCTTCCCAACCTTTGCAAGGAGCACATTGAGGATTGAGACGGTGACTGGCAGGCGCATTCTGAATACAGTTCCAAAACCTTCTTCAGTTTCCATTTCGAGCGTGCCACCCATCCTCTCGATCAAGCTTTTGACAACATCTAATCCAACTCCTCTTCCAGAGACACGCGTCACATGAGCTGAAGTTGAAAAACCGGGCTGGCAGATGAGCTCAAGTAGCTCGGCATGCGATAGCCCTTCTATGTCGGAAACCAACCCAAGCTCCATAGCCCTCTTAGCCACCTTTGCAAGGTCAATCCCTCTACCGTCATCTCCAACCTCAACGACTATCCTTCCTCCTTCACGCCATGCCCTCAGCCAGACATTGCCAACCCTCTCCTTCCCGAGCTTCTCCCTCTCGTCAGGCAACTCAATGCCATGATCTATGGCGTTCCTTAGCAGGTGCATCAAAGGCTCGGCTATAGCCTCAACGACACTTCTGTCAGCCTCGATATCACTACCGTCAATCGTTAGCTTCACGAGCTTCCCCGTTTCTTTGGCTAAGTCCCTCACCAACCTCGGCGCCCTCATGAAAACAAACCCAAGTGGCACCATGCGAGCCTCAAATACGCTCTCACGCAATTCATCAAGACGATGATGAAGGAAGCGATTCGTCCTCTCAAGTTCTTCGACTACCTTTTCACCCTTCAAGGCTTCCTTCAGCAACTTCTCAATGGTGCTGTAGCGCGAGCGTATAACAATCAATTCACCAACCAAGCCGAGCAACTTATCAAGCTTGCGCACATCAACTCGCATTGCGCTCATCATCGCATCTCTTCTCAAACGGAGCTGTGATATCACCGCCAGCTCACCAGCTTTAGTTTGGTCGGCAATGAGCGCTACGCTTTCTTCCACAGGCTTCAGTTGCGTAACTGAAGGCTTGAAAAGACATTTCACTTCAGCGTTTATCTCCTCCGCTGTTTTAGCGATTTCATCCTCGCCAAGCGAGCTCGCAATCAAGAACGAGCATGTTATGTCATACCCTTCGCCAACTGGTGCTGTGTGGATGACAGAGACGATGCTTCCGACTTTCGTCAGCGCCTGCTTGCATGCCTCAACAAGTGATTCAACATTCTGAATCGTTGCAGGAACGCTCACTTCATAAATTCCAATCCCCTCTCTAACGCACCTTGCCAATGTAGCTTCCTCGCCTTCCGTCAGGACAGCCTTTATACGCTCTGGTAGTTCAATGCGAGGTTGGGCTTCTGCCTCTCCAAACTGATGACGAAAGATGCCACGCAACCTCTCCGCCATCTCCCTTGCGAGCGCTTCGTCTAACTCTTCGCCGTTCTTGACCTGAAGAAGCAAAAGCTCAACAGTATCGATGCATTGAAGCAAGGGATCGAGCGTTTCTTGCGATAACATCGCTTTGCCGCTGCGCAACGCATCGAAGATGGACTCCATCTCGTGTGCCAGCTCTTCAATCGGGCTCAAGCCAACAAGCCCAGAGGAACCCTTAAGGGTATGGGCGCACCTGAAGAGCTCATTTAGGGCATCCATTTCTACAGCGCCAGAAGCCCTCCCCCTCTCAACTTCCATGATCAACTGTTCCATCCTCACCAAAAGCTCTTCAGCCTCATCAATGTAATCGCCGAGCAATTGAGTGAGGTCAAGCTCGTCCATGTAGATTCACCTGCCCGAAACAATGAGCGCACGCCTAAGCGCCTTCCAACAACTCTTCGTAATCCACTTCATACTTCTCGCACAACGCCCTCATCACCTTCAAAACCTGCTCCTTCATGTTTGAGAGCAACTCTCTCCTTGCATCCTCATCAAACTTACCTTCAGCGAGCATATCGATGAAGTCGCTCACGAATGTGAGTGGTTGGAGGAGCTCATCGACTGTTTCCCTGTAATGTCCCATTGGTGCGCCCATCAGGACTCCAGTCAAGCCTGTAAACTTCGTTCCAACTTTGAGCCCCTTCTCGGTGACGATGAGACGGCGCAAATCAGTTTGATGGATGCCACCACGGAGCTTCAACACGCTTATAACTTTTGCCACCTCGCTTTCGACTTCCGTGAACCCGATGTAAATGACAGTGTCGGCGATGAACGAAAAGCCTATCTCCGAAATGCTTGTTATCCCTGTGACTTGCTTCAGCTCGTAAGTCATGAGTGTAGTTACAGCCCTTTCTTCCATCAGCTTTACGAGTGAATATGCGAGGTCGTGAGCTACATCCTCGTTTTCAGCGAGGCTTAATAAGTCGGAGATGCTATCTATGACGAGCCTCTTTATGCGAAGTTCCTCACACCACTTGACTAAGTTGAAGATGACTTCCTCTGGGCTGAGGCTCGTTGGGAGCAAGTGTTCAATCCTCAAGAGCCCCTGCCTGATGTATTTGTGAGCGTTGTGGTCAATAGCGCTCATTGTCTGGATTACTCTCCAAGGGCTCTCTTGGAAGGTGAGCAAAAAGCCCCTTTCTCTCATTTGAGCACCGCTGAGCAAAAAGTGCAAAGAGAGCATGGTCTTCCCAGCGCCTGATGGTCCAGCTATAAGCGTCGTAGTGTTCCTTACATATCCGCCCATCAAGATCTCATCCAACCCTGCAACGCCACTTGAAACACGCTCAATTGCCTTCTTCAGCCTTCTGGTTGTGAGTTCCCTTCGCTTCGGGCGAGGGCATGGGAAGACATGTAAGCCAGATTCGGTTATCCTGTATGGATGGCGACCATCAATGTAGCTCTGCCCCCTCGCCTTCCTCACTTCAAGCCATCTTCTGGCGCCGGCTGTGCCCGGCAGTGACACATAGTTCAACCTGATAACCGTATCAACCACATACTCCTCAAAGTCAATCGCCGTTGGCTCATGCGTTGTGACTTCCTTCGTTAAGAGCGCTGTGAAGCCGAGTAGCTTAAGCCCGTTAACGAGCGTGTGCACAAGCTCACGCAACAAGATCGGGTTATCTGTGATGCGGTGCAAATGCGTTATGCTGTCGACGACGATTCTCCTTGCGCCGATTTCGTCGCGCATCTTCTCGAGCATCCCATCGGTTGAACGGAGCATTCGCTCAAGGACTGGTGGCGATGTGCAAACGACGCGCAACTTCCCATCCTCTTCGAGTCGCTTCAAATCCCACCCGAACGAGAGCGCATCGCGGTATAGCTGATCTGGGAATTGCTCAAATGTTATGACTATGCCTCCTTCGCCAAACTGCAGGATGCCATGGACAACGAACTGTAGCCCGAGCGTCGTTTTACCGCTTCCTGGCGGTCCTTCAACGAGCACCGAACTGCCTCTCAACACACCACCTTGAAATATCTCGTCCAAGCCCGGTATCCCAGTAGCCACCTTCTCACTCATGTTGAGCAACCCTCGCTGTGCATTCTGGTTAAATGGCGTTAAGCTTTTGTGAAGCGATTCCAATTGGCAATTTTAACAGCTATGCCCTAATGTGAAAGCAAAGTGAGGAGCGCTCATTAAAATTTAAGTAGAGCTGAAGCTCTTGCCTCGTCATGCACGCTAAAGCTAACAACGATTCAGAGGTGAAGGCGATGGGGAACAAAGTCGTGTATGAGCATGCTCTCCCATCGGGGCATCTATTGCAACTCGTGCACGGCGACATAACGGAAGAACATGTGGATGCCATAGTGAACGCTGCCAACTGCTATTTGAAGCACGGCGGAGGTGTCGCTGCTGCAATCGTTAGGAAGGGTGGGAAGGTGATCCAAGAGGAGAGCGACAAGATAGGCTATGTGCCTGTTGGAGAGGTAGCGATGACAACTGCTGGCGCTCTCAACGCAAAAGCCGTCATACACGCCGTAGGTCCTCAGTGGGGCGAAGGGGACGAGGATGAAAAACTTAGGAGGGCTGTTTACAACAGTTTGAAGCTCGCCAATGAGAAAGGCTTCTGTAGCATTGCCATCCCAGCGATAAGCGCTGGCATATTCGGTTTCCCGAAGGACAGGTGCGCTATGATCATGCTCCAAACGATTCTCGACTTTTGCTCTGAACATCCAAATGGCGACCCTCAAACAATCCGCATAACCATAATCGATGAGCAAACATTGAACCCGTTCATGAACGAATTCATAAAACGGTTCGGTGAGGAGGGGAAGAGGGGTTAGCATCGGGGTTTGCAACGGCGAATGTGAGTGTGTTCGTTAGCTTATCTTTTCCCTCACGAGCTTGAGCGCTTCAGTGGCAGCGGCGTTCATGAGGCGCAATTCGGAGCTGATAGCAACGAACTTAAACCCTTGAGAGATCCGCTCTACCGCCTCACTCGCATCAACGCAATGTATGCCAGCTGGTTTGCCGAGGGCATTTGCTGTTTGCAAAACATGCTCAACAGCTTCGATCCAACGGCTCTCCTGACGGAAGTTAGTG
Organism: Candidatus Thermosaccharophagus yellowstonensis; assembly: GCA_041537945.1. Lineage (GTDB taxonomy): Bacteria > Armatimonadota > Fervidibacteria > Fervidibacterales > Thermosaccharophagaceae > Thermosaccharophagus > Thermosaccharophagus yellowstonensis. Next base: position 51,085 of record JBGOEK010000014.1, on the reverse strand, counting down.
TGTAGCAGACCAAGCGATGAAGCCAAGTCGTTTGGACCGATGAAACAGCCATCAACGCCATCGACGCTCAATATCTCCCTTGCCCTCTCAACAGCGATGAAATGCTCAATCTGGACTATGAGGCATATCTCCTCGTTTGCTCTCTTGAAGTAGTCATGACCATGAAGGGATTGTGCGAGTGCACCACCTGCAGACCTCATCCCTTTCGGTGGGAAGTAAGTGGATCTAACTGCAAAGGCTGCCTCATCGGCACTACATACCATTGGCACTATTATCCCGAGCGCACCCGCATCCAGAGCCCTCTTTATCAATGCCCCATCGTTCCACGCCACCCGCACGAAAGGTATGCAGTCTGTTAAGCATATAGCCTGAATGCAGTTGAGCATGGCTTCATATCCTATCTGTCCGTGCTCTGTGTCTATGACCAACCATTCAAAACCACAACGAGCCATCGTGAGCGAAGCAGTTGGCGAGCCGAGCGAAAGCCACGAGCCTATCGTCACTTCGCCACGCTTAAGCTTTTCCTTGACGATGTTGTGCCTCACAGCGAACCACCCTTGCCTATCATTGATCGTGCCCGTCCAGCGCCGAAAGAAAACGGCTCCTTCATCGCTTCATGCTTGAGCGCAACTCCATGAGTATGTTGATACGCTCATGCAACTTCTTGATTTGCTCCTCAAGCCTGTTCCTTCGCTCCCTCTCCGATTCGACTAAATCACGCGGGGCGTTCTTGATGAACTGTTCGTTCAAAAGGCGCTTCCTCACCCTCTCAAGCTCTGCCTCAGCTCTTTCGAGTTCCTTGTTCAACCTCTCAAGCTCTCTTTCGGCATCTACAAGCCCACTCAGCGGTATGCATACTTCAACACCCTCCTTGCTAACCGAAGCGGCGAGCCTTGGGCGCTCCTCTGAAAAACTGCAAAGCTTGCTTTCCTTAAGCCTCGCAAGCGAGCTTATCCACCACATGTTCTGCTCTATGGTTTGGCGCACTCTTTCGTCGGAGACGAAGATGAACGCGTCACAAAGCACATTCGTAAAGCCCATCTCGGATTTAACACTCCTTGTGGCGGAGACGAGCCACATCAGTTCGCCCATGAGGCTCTCGGCTTCCTCATCAATCGCTTCCAAATTCGGCTTCGGGAAAGAAGCCACCATTATGCTTTCGCCATCGTGTGGCAAATGTTGCCATAGCTCTTCAGTGATGAATGGCATGAACGGGTGAAGCAACCTGAGCGATGATTCAAGCACATGGCACAGCACGATTTGCGTTATCCTCCTGCGCTCACCATCGGAGGAGAGCGAGCACTTGCTCACTTCAACATACCAATCGCAGAAGTCGTCCCAGAAGAAGTCGTAAAGCGCTTTGGCAGATTTATCAAATTCACACTGCTCAAGCGAATCGCTAACGGCACTTATTGTGCGCTGGAGCCTGCTGATTATCCACCTGTCTGGCAGGCTTAGAAGGTGACGGACATCGTTGAACTCAAAGCGAGTTGGAAGCTTGCGGAATTCATCCTCATCAATGTTCATCAATACGAAGCGAGCAGCGTTCCAAATCTTGTTTGTGAAATCTTTAGCCATGTCCAAGCGCTCCTCACCGAACCTTATGTCTTGACCGAGCTCACACTGTATTATCAGCCCGAAGCGCAAAGCATCTGCGCCGTAGCGCTCAATCAAATCAATCGGATCTATCCCAGTGCCGAGTGACTTGCTCATGCGCTTGCCTTCACTCGTGAGTATTGTCGGGTGAACATAGACTGTCTTGAAGGGGATGTCGCCAGCGAACTTCAGCCCTGTCATTATCATCCTTGCAACCCAGAGGTAAAGGATGTCCCTTGCCGTTATCATCAAATCCGTCGGATAGAACACTTCAAGCTCTTTTGTCCTCTCAGGCCAGCCAAGTGTGGCGTGAGGCCATATAGCTGAACTGAACCATGTATCAAGCACATCAGTCTCCTGAATGATGTCCTTGCTACCGCACCTTGGGCATGCTTCAGGTGGTTCAACCGATGCAAACCAAACGGCATCCGCGTCCGCTTTGACGCGCGTTTCGCCAGTTGGCAAGCGCACCTCTCGCACCTTCTGACCGTTGCAGTTGAGGCAATACCAAGCAGGTATGCGGTGCCCCCACCATATCTGCCTTGAGATGCACCAATCCTTAATCCCTTCAAGCCATTCGATGCTCATCTTTGCGAAACGCTCTGGCACATACTTTATCCTACCGCTTCGTATAGCCTCTATAGCGAGTTCGGCGAGCGGTTTCATGTGCACGAACCATTGCACCGAAAGCAATGGCTCTATGGCAGTCCCACAACGGTAGCATAAAGCGAGTGGCACTTCGTATTCTTCTGTTTTGATGAGCAAGCCGAGCTTCTCAAGCTCGCTTACAACAGCATCTCTGCATTCATACCTTTCCATCGAAGCGAACTTGCCAGCATCCTGCGTCATCTTCCCATACTCATCGATGACGACGACTTTATCCAGCCTGTGTCTCTCGCCTATCTCGAAGTCGGTCATGTCGTGGGCAGGTGTCACCTTTACAGCGCCAGTCCCGAATGCTGGGTCGACAGCTTCATCGGCTATCACTGGGATTATGCGGTTCATCAACGGCAGGATAACCTTTGTGCCGACAAGTTTCTTGTAGCGTTCATCGCTCGGATGAACGGCAACCGCAGTATCACCGAGCATTGTTTCGGGGCGGGTTGTCGCCACAACGACACCGTAGCCACCGTCAACAGCTGGGTAGCGTATGAACCAGAGCTTTGAGAGCCTGTTTTGATGTTCAACCTCAAGGTCGCTCAACGCTGTTAGGCACCTTGGACACCAGTTGATCACCCTGTGCCCACGATAGATCAGCCCTTCCTCCGCCAACCGAACAAATGTCACCAAGACCGCCCTCGCATAGCCTTCGTCCATGGTGAAGCGCTCTCTACGCCAATCATACGAGCAACCGAGCATCCTCAACTGGCGCAATATCAAACCACCATACTGCTCCTTCCACTTCCAAACTCGCTCAAGGAACTTCTCACGCCCAAGCTCATGCCTCGTCTTCCCTTCCTTCGCAAGCTCTTTCTCAACCACAACCTGAGTAGCTATCCCCGCATGGTCTGTCCCCGGAAGGCAAAGGACATTCTTGCCGAGCATCCGTTGCCACCTGACTACGATGTCATGGATTGTGTGGTTGAGGGCATGCCCCATGTGCAATGAGCCAGTGACATTCGGTGGTGGTATTGTGATGCAGTATGAGGGGCGCACATCGTTTGCGTCAGCGTAAAAGTATCCTCGGCTCTCCCAATACCTATACCACTTCTCTTCAACCCACTTTGGGTTGTATGCCTTTGGTAAAACTACCTTCGGCATCGTTGAAGGCTACACCTCCATAGCGCCTCTGCAGACGAAGTTCAGGGCGCGGCATCTTCAATGGCTCATTGCTAACATTATGCTACACTGTCAAGCACAAGAGCGAGCTAAAAAACTTTTCATACTGGTGGCTTCAACCAGTGGCTGATGACTCGCATGTAGCATCTCAAGTTTTTCATGTCATTCTCAAAGGCTAACAGCATTGCTTTGGAAATTAGATTTGGGTGCGGGGTTGAATGCATAATGAAAGGAGGCTTTGAAGAAGCTACCGATGCGAGGTGTTAGCGATGACGGCGAAGGCACAGCGCCCTGATGCGAAGCCTAAGAAGCAGGAGGCTTTGAGGGTTGTTGAGAGGGAAGAAGTCGTTCCGTCAATAACTCATTCACTGCTCAAGGCTGCGAAAACTGCAGCTAAGGATGCGAACATATCGCTTATGCTTGTGTGTGCTGGCTCACCCCAGCTCATATCAACCGTTGAGGGGGCTTTGGACGTGAGCAATTGCATACTTGCAGCGGATGAGGATTTGCTCACCGATGACATAAAAAGCAAGTTCGCAAAATTTGTAGACCTCCCAAGCATCAACCTGACGAGGCTTGGACAGATCAAAGTTGCGGTTCTACTCGCTTTAGCTAAGGGCTTGATCGATGCTGACGATACGCTCATCTGCCTGACTGGGCAACCGAAATCTTCGCAGTTAGACACGCTCATGCTCATCTCGGTCAAAGACGAGTTTGAGCTGTTCACACCGGGGGTAGAGCTTCTTGGCGAGGATATCAAACCTGAAGTGTTTGAGCAACTCGTTGAAGTAGCGATACAGCTTGCAGTTGAAGGGCGCGAAGGGAGACCTGTTGGAACTATGTTCGTCATCGGTGATTACGAGAATGTGAAAGGGTATGTGACACAGCTTGTGCTTAACCCGTTCGCTGGTTATGACGAGAGCATCAGGAATGTGCTCAACCCACAGCTCACAGAGACGATAAAGGAGTTCAGTTCAATTGACGGTGCATTCATCGTGAGAGGCGATGGCGTGATTGAATCGGCAGGTTCTTATATCCATTCTTATATCCAGCCGGGTGGGCTAAAGGTTGAAGTCCCGATGGGGTTGGGAGCAAGGCATGTGGCAGCAGCGAGCATAACAGCTGTAACTAAAGCTACAGCGATAACGGTCTCCGCATCAACTGGGACGGTGCGAATATTCAAGAACGGGAAGATAGTGATGGAGATTGAACGCCCAAGGGTGTAAGCCTCCACTATGAAAACGACGCACAAAGATACCCCATGGCTCGGAGAGGGTTGGCAGGTAGGTTTGATGTTTGTTTGCGCCTTAATTCTCGTAACCGCTTCAGTCACATCGCCCATCGATAGGGATTCGCAGTTTGGTGTTTATGTGGCTTTCAATGTGCTTCTATGTTTGGTGCTACCGTTGGCGTTGGCTAAGGCATGCGGGTGGAGTTGGAGTGATGTCGGATTCCAAATGGGAAATGGAAGATGTGCCCTTGCATGGATAGCTATTGCAACAATCTTCATGTTTCCACCGCTCATCGCATGTGCCCGCATGGAACAGTTCCAGGCATACTACCCGTTCTACACCCCTGCTAAGGAGAGCTTTTCGGCTTTCATCGAGTTTGCACTCGGCATGACGATTTACCTCTTCGGCTGGGAGTTCTTATTTCGTGGCTTCATGCTTTTCGTTGTGAGGCGCAGGCTCGGTGCTTGGGCGATACTGATCCAAGCGATCCCTTTTTGGTTAGCTCATGTCGGCAAACCACAAGTTGAATTCATATCGGCGTTGCCAGGTGGCGTGGTGGCTGGCGTCATAGCGTGGCAATGCAACTCGTTCATACCTGTGTTCGTGATCCATGCCATAATGAATGTCCTCCTGAATGCCTTCGTCATCGCGTTCGCGAGGTGAGCTGTAGCTCACGGGTGAAAGTTTTTCTAAAGCGCCTCACTTGCGCTAACATACACTTTGGCTGAGCAGGCGCTGTGATCGGGGGGTGTCAGAAGCATGGTTTATGAATACCAGTGCATCGACTGTGGTGCTGTGACGGAAATTGAATGTAGCGTTTCGGAGAGAGACAAGCATGAGAAGACATTGGTGTGTGTTTCCTGTGGCGGCAAGAACTTGAAGCGCATATTCAACGCCTTCATACCACGCAAAGGTGGCTCAAGCGCATGCTCATCCTGCACAATGGCATCAAGCGCATGCAGTTCATGCCCTGTATCAAAGTGAACTGCAGACCATGCAGTGTAAGAGCTTAAAACGGTGTTGCGCCCTTCCACCTCAATCGCTGTCTTTGCAAATCCATCGTGCCTCTGCATGGGCTGTCCGACAAGAGTTTAAGCAACGCTGTTGCATCACAAACTCGTGGCATAGGTTGGCGTTTGATAGCGCGCTTTCGACAGGGTGGTCATGGTGAGAAGATACTCACGCCTTTGGGAACGCTTAGGGGAAGTGCTTATTGCTGTCATATCGCTCGTGAGCATCCTGTTCATAGTGCTCATAATGGTGTTCATTTTGAAGGAAGCTCTTGCAGTGTTTTTCAAACCGTCTGTTAGGTCTGAGGCGAGTTTGAGGGAGCTTTTCCTCAAAACAGTTTGGCAACCGATATCGGAGCCTCCAAAATACTCACTACTACCGCTCATCGTCGGGACACTAAAGATAAACTTTGTGAGCCTGCTCATAGCGTTGCCACTTGGCATGCTCAGCGCGCTCTTCGTTTCCGAGAAGGCATCGGATAAGCTTCGCGAGTTCATCAAGCCAACCATAGAACTGCTCGCTGGCATACCGTCGGTTGTGATAGGCTTCTTTTGCCTCACCAAAGTGGCTTCGTGGTTGGCGCATGTCTACCACTATACATGGCTTCAAGAGATGTTCACTCCAACAAGACTAAACGCTTTAGTTGGTGGCATCGGCATATCAATAGCTGTGATGCCAATAACATTCACCCTCTGCGAGGAAGCTATACACAATGTTCCAGAGAGCTATCGCGTAGCGAGCATGGCGCTCGGAGCTACAAGGTGGCAAACAGCTCTGCGCATAGTTATTCCAACCGCAGCTCCGGGATTGCTTGCAGCTTCACTTTTGAGCTTCGGGAGGGCGTGGGGTGAAACGATGATAGCTTTGATGGCAACGGGCAATGCGCCCATCCTCGATTGGAACATCTTTCACTCGGTGAGAACGCTCTCAGCGACTGTCGCCGCTGAGATGCCAGAGGCGGTTGTCGGAAGCTCCCACTACCATGTGCTCTTCTTCATAGGCTTCATACTGCTAATCGTCAGCTTCGTTGTTAATTGCCTTTCACAGCTGGCTATCTCAAGCTTGCAAAGGAAGTTCGTTGGTGGGTGAGATGAAGCTATCCAGAAGAGGTGGCAGGTTAAAGCAGTTTGAGATATGCGACTTGATGCTTACATGTCTGAGCTTCGTTTCGACTTTGATCATCCTCATGATGTTGTTTGTGATCCTCGCCGACCTTTTCATCGGTGGATATAAGAAGATCACATGGGAGTTTCTGACGAAGCCACCAAGTCTTGGTGTGATGGGTGGCGGGGTCTTCCCAGCTATATTTGGGACTCTCGTTCTGGTCATCCTTATGACGCTCATGGTTATGCCCACTGGTGTTTTGACTGCCATCTACCTCCACGAATATGCGCCACGGGATGCGATGCTCACAAAGCTGATAAGAGCTTCAATTTCAAATCTCGCTGGCATACCGTCGATCATTTACGGCATGTTCGGGCTTGCGTTCTTTGTGCTGTTTGTCGGCAAGAAGATAGATGCGCTCATCGGTGCCGAGCTTCTCTTTGGTCAACCTTGTTTGCTTTGGGCTGCTGCCACTCTCTCCATCTTGACATTGCCAGTTGTTATCACAGTTACAGAGGAAGCTTTGTCTTCAATACCTGAGGAGGTGCGTCTTGCAAGTTATGCGCTCGGTGCAACGAGGTGGCAAACTGTCTGGCGCGTCGTTGTCCCGAAGGCTATGGGTGGGATACTGACTGGAGCAATCTTGGCTGTGAGCAGGGGAGCTGGTGAGGTTGCACCTTTACTTTTCACTGGTGTGGCATACTACCTGCCTCGCCTGTCTATCTCGCCTTCAAGCCAGTTCATGCACCTTGGCTATCACATCTATGTCATGGCAACGCAATCGCCCGATGTGGAAGCAACGCTCCCAATGCAATATGCAACAGCGCTCGTCCTGCTCTTCTTAACATTCGTTCTGAACTTGCTTGCCATCTTGATAAGGGTGAGGCTCAAGATTAGCGGACCGAGGGTTGCCTGATAGATTTTGGTTTAGTGGGGTGAAGCGACGGGATGAAAAGGCGCGTCGTCTTCATATGCGAGAGGAATTCGTGTAGGAGTCAAATGGCGGAGGCTTTCTTCAGGGAGAAATGTGGTGACATGTTCGATGTGGCGAGCGCTGGGCTAAGCCCTTCAAGTCAGCTTGACCAAAACGCCGTCCAAGTCATGAAGGAGATAGGGATCGACATAAGCAAACAGCGCCCCAAAGGGTTAAGTGATGTGAACATAACGGGAAGCGACATAGTCGTAACGGTTGGGCTTGATATGGACACTGACTCGCTCCCCAACATCCCATACAGGGTTGAGTGGGACATACCAGACCCAACTGGCTCGTCGATCGAGGTTTACAGAAGGACGAGGGACTTGATTGAGGCACGCGTCGTGGAGTTGTTGAGCCAGTTAAGCAAAGAGGCGAAGGCGAAATTCAGGATAAGGAATTTATGGCTCTACTACGGTGAGCGCCCAGTTTTAAAGAACATCAACCTTGACATACCAGAAAGATGCATCTTCGCCCTCATAGGACCCTCTGGATGCGGTAAGAGTTCGTTTCTGCGCTGCCTTAACAGGATGAACGATTTCATCCCGAACGCTGTCGTGAGGGGCGAGGTGTTCCTTGACGATGTTAACATCTACGACAAGGCTGTGGATGTGGTTGAGTTGAGAAGGAGGGTCGGGATGGTTTTCCAGAAGCCAAACCCTTTCCCCATGTCCATCTTTGAAAATGTGGCTTACGGTCCGAGGATACACGGCACGAAGGAAAAAAGAAGGCTAACGGAGATAGTTGAGAGGGCGCTCAAGGAAGCAGCCCTCTGGGAAGAAGTTAAGGACATGTTGCACCAATCAGCATTTACGCTTTCTGGTGGACAACAACAACGCTTGTGCATTGCGAGGGCATTGGCAGTTGAGCCAGAAGTGTTGCTCCTTGACGAGCCTTGCTCGGCGCTCGATCCAGCCTCAACCCTTCGCATTGAGGAGTTGATGCTTGAGTTAAAGAAAAAGCTGACGATCGTCCTCGTGACACACAACATGTTTCAAGCTTCGAGGGTGGCAGACTTGACGGGCTTCATACTTGATGGCGAGCTGATTGAGGTTGGTCCAACAAGTCAAGTGTTCGAAAACCCGAAGGACGAAAGGACAGACTCGTTCATACGAGGGCGCTTCGGGTAATCAAAAGCTTGAAGCGGTTGTCATTAAGCTTGCATTTAAATCTCGTGTATCATGCTTTGTATCAACCGCAGTTGCTCATGCGTTCCAAGCTCACACACATAACCTTTCGCTGGGAGCGCAACAACTATTTCACCAGCTTCAATCATCATTTTCACGGCATCGGTGAACTCATACTCACCGCGCGCTGATGGCTTAACCTCCTTCAGGTATTTGAAGATACTGCTACCAATCACAAACAAGCCAGACTGATTCCATCCAGCCTTCTTCACGGGCGGCTTTTCAACTATCCCGATCACCCTATCACCGTCAATCGTCACATCTGCGCCAGAGGAGACATCGTTGAGCCAGTTCACAAGCATGCACATATGACAATCGCCTACTTCAAACCTCTCCCACAGAGCTTTGTAATTCTCAGGGGCTGTAAGCACATCGCCCCAAGAGAGCATGAACGGCTCATCACCGACGAACTCCTCGGCGAGTTGAAGAGCCTTCGCAGTCCCTTCGGGGCGCTCCTGAAACACATAGGATATGCGCATACCAAACGCTTCCTCACCGTAGCGCTTGATGATCATCTCGCCAAGGTGACCGACGACAATCAGGAGTTGGCGACACCCACATTCACTGAACCTCAAGAGCAACCTTGATAGCCAAGGCAAGCCACCAACTTCTATGAGCACCTTGGGCACTTCCTCAGTTATTGGCAAAAGCCTTTTACCCTTCCCAGCTGCAAGTATCACGCCTTTGCGAGCCATGTTCCATCATCGCCAAAGCTTTCCTTGCGGTCTTGAGGGCAACCTCAAGCTGTCTCTGTCTATCCGCACCTTCATCAAGTTTAACCTTCAAAGCCTCATCTAAAGCTGTGCCGATCCAAGGTCCTGCAGGTATACCAGCACCGATTATGTCGCTCCCAGATATATCTGGGCGCTCATGCCTATACTTTTCAAGGTAGGCAAGCAACTGCTCCTTCGCCATCTCATGAGACTCACCAAACGAGATGGCTTTAGCGAGCGCATAAATGAGAGCCTCGGTGTTAAAGCGATCCAAGAGCCTCTTCAGGGAGCTCGGAGAAAGTTTAGCCCTCGTCCTCTCCAAAACATCATCAAGCGAAGAGAGCTGAAGGAAAGCTTGAAGATGCCTTGAGCTAATGGAATACCGTCTGCACAGCCTTTCGATATCCTCGTTCGTTGCGCCGTCAAGCAAGGGCATGAGGTAGAGCAACCAGCGCTCATAACTCACATTTGATCCCGCCAAGCGCTCTTCGACAGACACGATTGAGCTGAGTGCCAAACGCTGTTCTTGTGAGCGGAGGCTCAGCGAACTATCAATCCACCGCAACATGTCCAACTCTTCCATCCTCAGTATGTGAGGTTGAGGGTTCTCCTCGGAGCAAATTCTTATCCACTCATGCTTTATCCTGTCTGGCGTCAACAGCGAGAGCATGCCACATTCGATTGCCTCCTTCAGCAGGCGCATCGTGTTGCTCTCGATCGAGAACGAGAAGCGCTTTTCAAACCTCACTGCCCTGAACACCCTCGTTGGGTCATCTATGAAACTGCGTTCATGCAAAACGCGTATCAACCCGCTTTCAAGGTCAGGCAAGCCCCCACATACATCGAGCAGTTCGCCGAAGCGTTCCTTTGAGATGTCAATCGCCATAGCGTTGATTGAGAAGTCACGCCTGTAAAGGTCTTCCTCAGCCGTTGCTGGTTCAACTTCTGGTAGCGCTGCGGGATGCTTATATCGTTCTTTTCGGCATGTCGCTATGTCGATGCGAGTCCCATCGGGCATGTAAAGCACTGCAGTCATAAATTGCTCGTGCGAAATCATCTTCGCCCCGAAGAGCCTCGATAGAACCTTCGCCAAATAAATCCCTTCGCCCTCAACCATCACATCAAGCTCAAAGTTGCGCCTGCCAAGCAACAGGTCTCGCACAAACCCACCAACAACGAAGACCCTCCACCCTTTGTCCTCAACCGCATCGCCTATCGTTATGATGCGCTCAACAAGCCAACTCGGAAGACGCTCGTAGAGCAACTCGCCCAAGTTCAAACCGGCTCACCTTCGATGCAACCCAATGTGGCGAGAGATTATCGCCCACAAGCTGTTAAGCCGATTGCGAGGCGAAGCCACTTTTGAGCATCTGCTTTACTTGCAGGCGATTCAAACTACTGGTCGACGAGGTATGGAGCGCTTCCCACTCCTCAACTCCTCAATGAGAGCATCGTATCCTTCCCTATCGATTGGCAACTCAACTGGCTGACGAAGCAATGTTGACATTATGATTGCGTTGACAAGCTCAACCGACTTTATCCCCTCCTCACCGCTCACGAGTGGTTTCCTTCCTTCAACTATTGAGCTTATGAAGTCTTTGACCAACTCCGCATGTCCCCAGCTTTCCTGTGCTGGTTGAACTTCCTGCCATTTAACCTCGGGCGGTCTGCCCCAAGCCTCCTTGCAAGTGCTTATGAAATCAAGTATAGAGGCTTCGGCTTTTGCTAACCTTATGTTGCCATCGTAGATGAGGCAACCCATCTCGCCGCTGACTTCAAACCTTGTGAGGCTCGGGTGATCAACGAGCGAGGCTTGGAAAAGCATTTGTGCGCCATTCTCATAGACGAAGATGGCGCTCACAAGGTCTTCCGTTTCTATCTTGTGAGCGAATGTTTCAGCCCACCCCAAAACATACTTCGGCATGCCCATCCACCACTGACAAACATCAAGGTCATGCACTGCCTGATTTATCAACACCCCTCCACCTTCACCCCACCAAGTCCCCCTCCATGCACCAGAATCGTAATAGGCTTGCGTGCGCAGACCGCATGTCTCATAAAGGGCGCGAGATATTTCACCCAACTCGGAGATGAGCTCCTTGACAAGCCTGTCCTTTGGATTTGTCCGCCTCTGGAAGCCAACTGCTATCTCCTTCCCGACTTCATTTGCGACCGAGACCATCTCCTCGGCTTCCCTCACGGTGATGGCGAGTGGCTTCTCGCAGAAGACATGTTTGTTGGAACGCAATGCAGTTATCACTTGCTGGTGATGTAAGAAATGCGGTGTGCAGATGAAGACAGCGTCCATGTCCTCGGTGACGAACTTCTCAAAGTCTGTGAAGAGCTTCCTCACCTGAAACTCCTCGCCAGCCCTCTTTAGCAGTTCCTCGTTTATGTCGCATATGGCTACAACCTCAACCTCTTCCATGTCCTTCAAGTTTTTCAGGTGAACCCTTCCCATACCCAGTCCGACCACACCAACGCGCACCTTCTCTGAGCGCATCCTCTTTACCCCCTTCAGCTTCAAGTTTTGTCTTACGATGGCGTATAGCCTTCTGCTAACTTCTGCCACCTCTCGATGAACGGTTTGAGGTGTTGAGGCAACTCACCCCGCCTTATGATGACTTTACACGGTCGTCTTTCTCTCGCCACCTTCTCCATGACCTCAACCCAATCTTTCGGTATGAGTTCTAAAACCTCTTGGATGAGTTGCGGTATGCGTTCTGGGAACTGAAGCATCGCTTGGTATATCTGGTTCAACCTTGAATTTTCCCAGCGCCTCAGCAACTTGAAGCCACGAGCCCTCAGAGCCAATGTGTAGATGCTATCCAAGCAAGCAGCTTTTATGCTTTTCAGCACACCGCTACCTCGCCTCAACTCGTATATGAGCGTGTTCCAATTCGGCAGGACCGAGCGCACTATGTGCCCGATCGAGTAGAAGCGCTTCATCCCTTCTATAGCGCATCTTTGCACCTCGTATAGGCTCATCTTGTCTGTGGCGATGCGAGCGTAATGCCCGTTTGTGAACAGCCAGTTAAGCAGTTCATACGGTGGCTTGAACGGTCTGAAGGCGTTTTCCCACTGCCTCTTCGTCTCGTAGTCCTGAGAGCCTGGAAGTTCAACGAGGCATGTGATCTGTATGGTTTCAATGCCCATCCGCTTAGCCCAATCAACTGTCCTCATGATGCTCTCCCTTGAGTCCCCCGGCAAACCACAAATGAACATGCCGTGAATCTTTATCCCGTGAGCATGCAGTATCCTTATGGCTTCTTCCATATCTTTGAGCGACTGAGCTTTTTCGGATGCCTTAAGCGATTCCTCGCTTATGCTTTCAAACCCTATACACCACCATTCACAGCCAGACTCCTTCATCAGCTTGACCAACTGAAGCCTCTTTGCACCAGCAACCTCAGCTTGGCATGTCCATTTTATCGGTAGCTTGCGCCTCTTTATCTCCTCGCATACGCCCTCTGCCCATGCCCTCACAGCAGGGAAGTTATCGGCTGAGAAGAATATCCAAGTTATTCGCCCATCGCCTCTGCCTTGAACCTTCAAAGCGTGCTCAATTGCATCAACGACCTTGTTTGGCTCGATGTATCTGTTGCCGCGCCCATCCCTTGGCCAAACAGCGCACCATGTGCATTTCCTCGGGCAACCATACATCCCGTGAATCGATATCACATGCCCCTTCCTAACACCTAAGACCTTCTCCCACTTCGGCAAGGGCAGGTTGTTCAGCTCTTCCTTCGTCATCAGCCTTTGCGGTGGGTTGTGGATTTTCTCGTCACCAAAGCGATATGAGAGCCCAAGGACTCCCTCGGGACTCCTCTTCCCTTCAAACACTTCAAGCAACTCAACGAGGCTTTTGTAACCCTCGCCACGCACAACATACGGGACATAATCAAGCGCTTCAGTTGTCGGTGCAAGCGTCTCTTCTGTCATGAGGGCATGCGCAAAATGGAAACCACCTGCGACAACTGGCATGCCCAAGTCTGAAAGCTGTTTACCGAGTATCAAGCCATGAGTGGCAGTGCAACTCAACACCGATATGCAAGCGAGGTCAAAGTTGTTCGCTATCTCTTGGACATCAATTGGCACTCCCTCGCCACAGTAAACGACCGTATCATAGCCAAGGGAATCAAGCAGTCCAGCCATCTGAGGTCCAGCTCGCGGTATGACCCAACCCTTGAACACATGTTGGTCATCGTAGCCATAAGGGAAACGAGCTGGCTCAATCCATGCTATCCGTCTGATACGCCTACCCATTTCTCAATCACCTCTATCATGCCTTGCTACCTCACCCTTCAGGTCAAATGTAGCAATTAAGCGTGCGGATGTAAAATGTGAATTTGGCTTCCACATCCTTCACAAACGAAGCCAACATAGGCGGGTGAAAAACAAGCCATGAGCGCCTTCGGCATAAGGTTGGAAGAGCGTGTCGATGAGGAAACTGATGTGAGGAAGTTTTCGATGCTCCTTTCATGGCTTCTCATACCGCCGATAGTGATGTGGATACACCATGCCGAGATAAGGCTTGGTGGGCTTAGAGGACACACAGCACTTGCAAACACAGCTTTGCCAGTCGGTCCTTTCTTTGCGCTGTGCCTCCTGATAGCGATTAACTTAATCTTTGGGCGCATCAAGCAACTCCGCTTGAGGCAAGGCGAGCTCATACTCATTTACGCAACGCTAACATCAACCACAGTCATAGCTTCTTCGGGTGGGATGCATTTCCTTGTTCCAGCCTTAACAGCACCAATTTACTATGCGTCGCCGATGAACAATTGGGAGGAGCTCTTCTTCAGTTTCATACCCAAGTGGTTTGCGCCTCAAGATAAGGAGGTCGTAAGGCTCTTTTATGTTGGCAACGCACCTGTGCCAATTGGGCAATGGTTGTTGCCGATGCTCCTATGGAGCGCCTTCACAATCGCGATAATGTTTTTCACGCTCTCGCTTTGCATGCTCCTTAAGAAGCAGTGGGTGGAGCGGGAGAGGCTAACATTCCCAACTGTTATCTTGCCCGTTGAGATGACGAAGAGAGGCTTTGAGCTTTTTCGCAATCGCCTTCTTTGGCTTGGCTTCATCATCGCCTTCTCGCTCGGCACATGGAACACACTCAGCATGAACTTCCCATCACTGCCGATGATCGATGTTAGGGGCACAACACTTGATATAGGCAAGTATCTAACCGACAGACCTTGGAACGCAATCGGTTCAATGCCTATGACTTTCTACCCGTTCATCATCGGCGTTGGCTACCTGCTCAGCTTGGAAGTGACATTCAGCTGTTTCTTCTTCTACTTCGTTACGAAGCTTGAGCAAGTCTTCTGCGAAGCCATTGGCATATCACAGCTTGGGCGTGGTGGTATAAGCCGATACCCATACATAGCTCACCAAGGCGCAGGCGCATTCTTGGCGATAGCCTTCCTTAACTTCTGGGTTGGTAGGGCTCATCTCATGCACATCATGAGGGTGCTTAAAGGCGATGTGAAAGGTGATGAGTTGGCAGAGCGCAAAGGCTACATCATCGCTTTAATCATGCTTTTGTGTTCCTTCACCTTCCTCATCGCCTTCGCGAGCGTGGCTGGGATGAGGATTCCGTTCGCAGTTCTCCTCTTCGCCCTTTCGTTCACATACATGCTTTCAGCAACTCGCCTTAGGGCTGAGGCTGGCAACGCATGGCTTTTTGGTCCCTACGCAGACCCGTATACGCTTGTGACGACGACACTCGGAAGCGCTGTCCTGACACCGCGTGAGCTCACGGTCATGGCATACTTCCGCAACATAGCAAGCTTTGACCTACGCTGTCTGCCGATGCCACACCAGATGGACGCATTGAAGATGGCGGACATGATTGGACTGCGACCGCAAAAGCTACTTAAGAGCATAATCATAGGCACTGTTTTGTGTGTCCCGATAGCTTTCTATGGTGCGCTCTCACTTTGGTATAAGCTTGGCGCTGCCTCAAAGGCTGATGTGTGGCGAGTTTACATGGGACGAGAGCCTTTCATCATGCTTGAGAGCTTCTTGAGACAGCCAGTCCTGCCAGACTTAAGGGAAACAATAGCTGTAGCCATAGGCTTCGTCGTGACATGCCTTTTGACCTTCCTCAGAGCACATATGATAGCCCTACCACTGCACCCGTTCGGGTATGCTGTTGCCAACACCGCAACAATGCATAAGGTGTGGTTGCCGTTCATGATAGCGTGGGCGTTCAAGGGGTTGGTCTTAAGGTATGTGGGAGCTGGCGTTTACAGGCAACTGATGCCCTTCTTCTTGGGCTTGATACTCGGTGATTTTGCTCATGGCGGTCTATGGACACTCGTCGGTTGCTTCGTGCCAAACATGCGTGTCTATCCGATGAACTGGTGATCAAAGGTGAAGCACGCCATGCCACACGAAGATGGCATTGACGCTACACTTTTAGTTGACGCTGAGTTGTTCAAAAACAAAGAGAGGTGATAACTTGTGGGACGCAATGAGCGTGTGGCTTTGTTTTTATCGCTCATCAGTTTCGTAGGGATGGCAATCCAGCTTACAGGGTGTGGTGAAAGCCTTGAAGAGAAAAGGCGGAAGGTGGCTTTGGCAATTGAGGAGTTGAAGGCGAACCCTGATAACTTCAACCAGATCTACGAGACAAAGCTGAAGGACTATGCTGATGTTGCAGTTGAGCCTGTGGGAAAGCTTCTCAAGGACAAAGATGTAAGGGTGAGGTATGCAGCTGCTGTTATGCTCGGAAACTTCGCCAAGTCTGGGGGCATCGTTTACCTGCGCGATGCGAGGAGGGATGAAGACCCGAAAGTGAGGGTGGCTGTGGCTGAGGCTTTGGGGAAGATAAAGGGTGGTGAGGCAACAAGAACACTCATTGAGATGGCGAAGGACGAAAACACAGATGTGCAGATTGCAGCCATAAAGGCAATGGGTGGCTTGGACGACGAGGACGCAGTGCCAGTGTTGATTGAGTTCCTCGGGGACAAGAGGAAAGAGGTAAGGGATAGTGCGGTTGAAGCATTAAAAGGGCTTGGTGCAAAGGCGCTGAGGGCAGTCCTTGAGGTGGCTGAACGAGGCGAAGGTATAGCTAAGGATGAAGCGGAGCGTGCCCTGAAACTCATCTGCGAGCGCTTCAGAGCAGCGTTAGACCCACAAAGCGCTGAAGGGAAGGATAGGCTTGTCAGGAGAGATATGTGTCGCTACTTGGGACAGCTCAGGTATAAGCCAGCAACGGTAGACTTGATTGATCGGCTCTCGGATACAGACCCAGAAGTTAGAGCAGCAGCTGCTGAGGCGCTCGGGAAGATAGGTGCTAAGGCGGCGATACAGGCTTTGGAGAACCGAATGAACGATAACGCAGAGGAAAGCAAAGTGAGGGTCAGCGCTGCTGTGGCACTCGGTAAGATGGGGAACAAAAAAGCGATTGAGTTCCTCATCAACATGCTAACCGATCAAGACGAAGTTGTTAGGGTTAGAGCTGCAAGCGCTCTATCGGAAGTTGGGAAGCCAGCTGTTGATTTGCTCCTTGAGGCACTCAAGTCAAAGGAGGCACAAAAGAGGTGGGGAGCTGCGAAGGCTCTCGGCGAAATAGGTTGCAAGGAAGCTATACCTGCACTGGCTAAGGCGACGAAAGATGAGAACGAAGATGTGCGCATAGCTTCTGTTGTCTCGCTCGGCAGGATTGGTGACGAAAGGGCAATCCAAACGCTCATAGAAGCACTTGATGATAAGTCGGAGAGGGTTAGGTGGCACGCCTTCAACGCACTGCAAATGTTTGGCGAGAGCGCCTCGCATGTGGCTGTAGAGGCGTTGGCTCGCACCAAAACGCCGACCGCAAAGGAATATCTCATAAGGCTTATCGGGGCTTGGAAAGCTAAGTGGGCTGTTGAAAAGCTGTTGCCATACCTTAAAGACAGTTCGGAAAGTGTGCGCAAAGCCACTGTGTGGGCAATCGGTGAGATGGGAACACAAGCGGTTGCTGACGCCTTGCTTAAATGCCTTGAGGTGGATAAAAGCATTGATGTAAGGCGTGAGGCTGTGATAGCTCTCTCGAAACTGCGTTACAAGCCAGCGAGAAAAACCTTGTTGAAAACATTCGTTATCACAGACGATGCATCGCTCAAAGCTGTGTGCTCGGAGGCTATAGCTACAATTGATGGGCGCTCATACTCGGATGCGGAGTTGCTGAAGGAAGCAATGAAAAGCATCGGTGAGAAGGATGTGCAAGAGAAGGCGGTCATGCAGTTGAGGCGTCTTGAGCGTGTCTCAGTTAGCAAGTCGCAAGGTGGCGCGTAACGCTCTTAGCAGAGCAAGCGAAGCATGACATAATGCACAATCCTCGTTAACAAATCACAGGGTGGCACACAATGAATGAGTGGGTTGAGTTGTATGTGCGCAATTTCATCTTGCTTCTCTTCATCGCCATCGCATGCTACACAGATTGCCGATACAGCAAGGTGCCAAACTGGCTTACATTCCCCTCCATGCTCATAGGCATCCTTGTAAACTCAGCCCTTGAAGGCGCTAAGGGCTTGACGAACTCCCTCATTGGGCTTGCTGTTGGGTTTGGTATCTTCTTTGTGCCGTTTGCCATCGGGTGGTTCAAAGGCGGTGATGTGAAGTTTTGCATGGCGGTTGGAGCGATCAAAGGTAGCAGTGCGATGTTTTGGGAGTCATATCCGTTTTGGGCTTTCCTGTATGGAGCTGTGATCGGTGGTGTCGTGGCGGTAGTGGCTTTGATCTGGCGGAGGCTTGGTCTGAAGCCTTTCAAGCGTTTACTGATATACTTGCATTTGCGCTACATCATGGGCGCACAGGTTGAATATGAACCCGAAAGCGAAACGCGCTTTCCGTATGTGGTAAACTTAACAATGGGTTGCGTCCTTGCTTTAATCTTTGAGTTCTATTTCGGGTCTCCCAACCCTTTGCTTTGAGCAGGGAGTGATTTTGCATGCCGAGGATGTTGCGGATTTCAATTCTGCTTGGGATTGTGTTTTTGGTCTTCCTCGTTGGGCGCTTCGTTTTGACTAAGCGCAGGACACCACCTCCAAAACCGCAGGTTGAGCTCGCAAAAGTTGTCATAGCCTCAACCGACATACCTGCACACACGGTTGTAACTGGCGCAATGCTTCAGGAGGAGAGGAGACCTCCAAGCGATGTCCCGTCTGGCGCCTTCAGCAGGATTGATGATGTTATCAACCGTGTGGCGAAGGTGGACATATTCGCTGGCACACCCGTGCTCAGGACGGATGTTACGCAACCTATCTCGCAAGAGGGCTTAGGCGCTCTGATACCCGAAGGCTATGTGGCGATCGCTCTCCCGATAGACAACGAAGCGCTTTACAGGATGCTCAGGACTGGTGACCATGTCAAGATAATCGCTTCCTTTGGTGGTTTGCTGTCGCAGACGATAGTTGAAGATGCTGTTGTTTTAGGTGTTGACACGCAGGTGGCAAATGTTGAGCTTGCAGTGCGTGGTCAACAAGCACAACAAGGACAGCAAGCTGGCGGGGGACAGGCTGGACAGCAAGGAGCACAATCAACCCCTGTCAAAACGCTCATCCTTCTCGTCACCCCTGAGGAGGCTGAGAGGGTAGCGCTTGTCAGCGGGCAAACTGGCGTGAACATTGAGTTCTCACTCCTACCAGCTCGCCAACCCATACCAACTCCAAAACCGCAACAGCCACCCAAGCGCCCAACAATGGCAAGGGAGATACACCCTGCAGTTGAAAGGTTAGCTGCAAAGGGCGCTGGCATACCACTTGAGGACATTGACAAGGTGCTCGGAATAAGACCACCTACAGCACAGCTACCACCTCCACAACTGCCACCGGTTGACCCTACACAAGTTGCAGCGACGGTGCATAGCAAATTGCTTGCCGAACTCGCTCCGCAAGTCCAGAGCACAAGGGAAGAGCAAGAAAGGTTGCGACGGGAGATGCAGTTGATACGCAAAGCGCTCTCAAAGTCAACAGCAGATGCACACCTCAAACAAATGATAAGCGAGATCAGCGGGCAATTGAAGGAGCTGGAGAAACGCATTGAAGAGGTGAAGAGCACACAACAACCACAGCCAACACAGCAACAGGCTGTGACGGAGAGCGTTACTTTCTTCCTCGGCGACCAAATGATGCAAATACCAGTTGGGCAACCAGCTGAGGTGCATCAAAAGCGCCCATAGACTGAGTGGGTGAATTGGTGTGTGGAGGTAGGTAAACATGCACAAGCTTAGTTGCGGTGGTAAGGGTTATTGGCTTCTGTCTGTTCTGCTGGTCGTTCTCATGTGCAGAGCCTACTGCGATGATGCTGTCGTTGAAATACCACTACAAATGAGCGTTGGCGAACTCATCAAGCTATCGCTTGGTGGCGATTTTGACTTCTCCGTCACCGACCCATCCGTTGTGCTTGTGAGGAAGGTTGAAAGCTCAATTTTGATTGAGGCAAAGCGCCCCGGTCAAACGAGGGTTTTTGCTGAGACGAAAGGGAAACGCTATTGCTTCACTACAACAGTATCAGCGAAGGCTGAGGAGAGAGCCACAGAGGGCGAAGAGAAACCGATCGTCACAGCCATTGCGCCGATCGCCGAGCATGTCCAGAAGGCGATAGGGTTGCCCACAGTGCAAGTGCGTGTGGAGGCTGGCAGGCTCATACTTGAAGGGACAGTCTCAAGCGAATTTGAAAAGGAGCGCGCCGAAAGAATAGCGCTTCAGTTCTCGCCGAAGGGCGTGGTAAACAACTTGGTTGTCACAACTGCAAAGGAAACACCGCCACTGCAAGAATACATCAGCGTTAGTGCGCTCACAAACCCGATAGTGATGACAGCACCCGGGGAAGGGAAAAAGATTGAGGTTGAGTTGCCAGTTGGCATGAGCATGGTCATCGAGGCGTCAAAGGGGACGATAGAACAAGTTGCTCTTGGGAATCCAGAGTTGGTTGGGGTTATGGCACCGTCAAAGCTTGAGCTACTCGTTGTCGGCAAGAAGGAAGGGCAAACAAACATCATCGTTTGGGAGAAGGTCAAAGTGGACGAGAAGGAGAGGACGCTTTGGACGAACTTTTGGTTGCGTGTTGTTGCACCGCCAGAGAGGAAGCCTCCAGAAGTAGTTAAGCCAAAACCGACAGTCGAAGAGATAAAGCGAAGGATTGAAGACGCTATCAGCATACCGACTATCGTCGTCTCCGTGTATCCGCATGATGATGGTTTCATAGCCGTTTTGCGTGGCGAGGTTGACACCGAAGCTGAGGCAACCTTCGCTGAGCAAGTGGCATCGCTATGGGCGACAAAAGTGATAAAGCACATCAAAGTGAAGCGAGTTCCAGAAGTAATCCCGCCAGAGGTTGAGAAGGCGAAGCGAATTCAGGGCATGATAGGTCTGCCGAATGTTGAAGTGAGAATCGTTGACGACAAGATAGTGCTCACTGGGAAGGTCAAGCACAAGGAGGAAAAAGAGAAGGCTGAAGAGGTCGCAAAGCTTTTCGGGACAGTCGTCAACCAGATTGAGGTTGAGAAGCCGAAGACGGTTCAGCAAATATTTGTTGAGGTGAAGGTTCTTGAGGTGTCGAAGACAGCGCTTGATAAACTCGGAGTGCAAACTGGCGAGCAAATAACGGCGGGCATTGTGGGCGGGACTGTTGGAATAGGTGGGATTCAATTTGAGGCTGGTCAGATAACATTTGGCGAGGTGCCTAAAACAGTTGCTGGCGCAGCTGGTGTTGCAGTCCCAGGTCCATTCACAAGGTTATCACCGATCGCCATACGCTTGAACATGCTCATCGAGAAAGGTCTTGCAAGATTGCTTGCACGCCCTCAACAGTTCGTCCTTGAAGGGACTGACGCCACATTCCTTGTTGGCGGTATGGTTCCGATACCTATAGCAGCGCTTGTTACAGGCGCTGCAGCAGGCGCACTTGGTGGTGTTCAATTCGCACCGTTTGGAATAACTCTCACATTGCACCCGAAGGCGACAGACGCAGGCGAGATATTCGTGCACTACCGCGTTGAATCATCCGCACCAGATTACTCATTAGCCACGACGGTTTACGGTGCGAGGGTGCCCGGCTTCAGGGTGAGACGCCACGAAGATAGAGTCCTAATGAGGGATGGCGACACGCTCGTCATATCTGGTCTCATACAGGAGGAAGACAGGCAACTATGGAGACGCTTCCCGCTCCTCTCATCAATACCAGTTATAGGCGAGTTGTTTAAGAGCCGTGAGTTCCAGCGCTCTCAATCGGAGTTGGTCATTACGATGACCGTGCGTTTGTTTGACGAACTTGTTAGCGAAGAGGCATTGCAAATGTATGAAGAGGTTTTGAAGCTACCACCGCTCCCTACCCCCGCTATGCCGACATTCGGAATAGGTGGGATTGGTGCTGGCGGCATATTCGGTGCTGGCAGATGAATGAAACCTCGCTCAATAATTCATAGTGGGTTGAGCCACAAGGAGCCGTAAGAGCAGGAGGGTGATTGAAGCATGCCATCTGTCATCGTTGCCGACAGCGTCACCGAATCGCGTGAGAACATAAAAGCCCTTCTAAGGACGGATCCGACGATTGAAATCGTTGGCGAAGCAAGAGACGGTGAGGAAGCAATACAACTTGCACGAGCGCTTTCACCGGATGTGCTGATCGTTGATGCAAACATAACTGGCATAGATGTGATTGAGCTCACTGAAAGGCTTTCACCGAGCATCGGCATCATCGTTATATCGCTCCATGATGACAAGCTACTCATGAGGCAACTGATGCGCTCTGGTGCGAGCGACTTCTTGCTCAAGCCTGTTTCAAGGGATGAGTTGCTTGATTCAGTGAGAGCAGCTGCGTTGCGTGTCCAGCGCTACAGAACCGCAATATCAGGTGGTGAAACACACCTTGGTCAAATCGTTGCCGTCTACAGCCCGAAGGGTGGGTGCGGTAAGACCGTCATAGCATGCAACTTGGCAGTCGCACTCGCAAAGTATCACATCGGTCCAGTTTGCCTTGTGGACTTAAACTTGCAGTATGGCAATGCTGATATGGTTTTGAACCTGACGCCACAATACACTATCGCGAGCCTCGCGCAAAGGCAAAGCGAGCTTGAACTTGAGGTGCTCGAGAGGCATTTAACACCTCACGAGGAATCTGGCTTGAAAGTTCTCGTTGCGCCTTCCACACCGCAGTATGCTGAGACAGTCACTGTTTACCTTGTCGAGCAAGCTCTATCGCTTTTGCGCAAGGGCTTCGATTACATAATCGTTGATTTGCCGACCGTCCTTGAAGACTATTCAATGGTAGCGCTTGACAGCGCTGAATACATCCTCCTCATCACAGAGCCTGATGTGCTTGCGATACATAACACGAAAGTGGCTCTTGAGATACTGCGCCAGCTCTACTCACCAGAGCGCATAAAAGTCATCCTGAACCGCTCAAACAGTAGCATGCAAATAACTCCAGAGAGGGTTGAAGAGGTTTTGGGGTGCTCATTGCTTGCGCGGATACCAAGCGATGGGCGAACTGTTGTAAGCTCGGTTAACAACGGAATCCCGTTCGTGCTGAGTCATCCTCAAACTGAGATATCGCGCTCAATAATCCAACTTGCCTACACGATAATGGGCAAGGAAAGACCGCTTGGTGAGCTGACGCAGGTGACACAAGAACAAAAGCGCATCCCGATAATCGGTCCTATCATTGACTTCATCCTCGGACCACGCTGATAGAGGTTGGAGTGAACTTCAATGTAGTGAAAGCACATCGCAGATTGATAGGAGCGGTCTTGCGAGTATGCTCCAATGGCGATAATGCAAGGCAGTTGCCTCAGGTGCAGATTTAACGCACCTAAATCCGATCAACGGTGAGCGTCCCCATGGGTAGTGAGTGCCCCTAAATGTGCAACGCAATGAAGATGGGAAGTTAGCCCAAGAGCCACCCCTGTGCACTTTCAACTTCTCACCATAGAAGGCATCATAGACTGTCCCAGTTTTAGCGCCCGGGTATGGCTTATACCAGTCTGAAGTCCACTCAGCCACATTCCCAACCATGTCATAGCACCCATAAGGGCTGACACCTTGAGGGTAGCTCCCAACTGGCTTCAATCCCCTATGACCACCGTTGCAGAATTTGTATGGGTTGTTTTTGTCATCGGTGAATTCGTTCCCCCAAGGATACATCCTGCCATCGGTTCCCCTTGCTGCCTTCTCCCACTCAGCCTCGGTTGGCAACCTTTTCCCTGCCCACTTGCAGTATGCGACAGCATCATACCAGCTCACATTGTTGACTGGGAATTTATCCTGCCCTTCTGGATACCGTCCATTCTGCCAATGAGGAGGCGTCGGATGACCAGTGGCATCACAAAAACGCTTATACTCCTCGTTCGTGACCTCGTAGATGTCAATGTAGAAGGCTGGCACATAAACCGTGTGAGCTGGGTATTCATCGGCATACGGACCTGCCTGACCACCAATGTAGTTTACGCCCATTATGAACTCGCCAGCTGGCACAAGAACCATATTCTGCGGCGCGCTCTCACCTGTCTTCGATTGCGATTGCAAAATGAACAACACACCAAAGCACAACACATGTAACAGGATGAAAGTGCCCCCAACCAACATAGCCAACGGACGCCTCATCTGCTCCACACCCTCCTAACCGATGATGTTGGTTAGCCATCCTCAAGCAACCACTGACCTTGCAAAGCTTCGTTAAAGTTAGAGGTGAGGAGGGAACATTGAAGTTGCGCGTGGAGCTGGAGCGGGGATTCGAACCCCGGACCTGAGCATTACGAATGCCCCGCTCTGCCGCTGAGCTACTCCAGCCCCACAATTTGAATTTTAGCGCTGTTAAATGTGGCTTTGCGGGCTTGAATGGCGCTCGTTACTTTCCCTGCGCTGAGTCAACTGCAGTCCCTATCTCAACTGTTCCATCCTGTGGATTCCATGTGACGGGGAGCTCAAAAATATGCTCAAACAGACGCACGGGAACCATCGTGCGATTTAGCAACAGGAACGGAGCTGGCTTCATTTCCACAGGCTCTTCGTTCACAACAGCAAATGGGTTATCGATTGTCAGGCGCACCCGTTTGTCATTCCAACTTGCAATAACTCTCTTTTCACTGCTAAGCCAGTCGACAAAACCCCCCGCAAACTCCATTATCGAACGGAACGGTGTTACAGCCCTGTCAAACAAAAGGAACGGTTGAACATCGGTGTTGACGGCTCTCCCGCTATACCTGACGGATATCGGCAGTCTCGGTATCACAAGCGTTTGACCCACACGCAGCTTTATCGGCTTGCCGAGCTTGTTCGCCCTCATTAGCTCTTGAAGTGACAAACCAAACTTTCGTGCCAACCCACAGAGTGTGTCTCCCCGTTGGACGGTGTATGTGAAACTCGTTCTCCTCCTGACGATCACGACTGCAGGACGGCGCCCCACAATGTGCCTTGGAATGCTTGGAAGCACAACTGACGAGGTGAACTGCGATGGCGCAGGAACGCTGACAGACCTTAAGCGCTTCGTTGATGCTGAAGTGAGGGATGCAGTGCTAACTCGTCCAACTTGTCCCCACATGCCAGCTGGTAAAACGATCGATGGCTTTTGCTCAACGAACCTTTCACCAACCCTAACTGCTTTGGGAACTACGCTTGCTGTGATCACGGAAACACTGCTCTTGCTCACCGATGCCATAGCACTCACAGTTGGCATAGCCACTTTCGGTGCTTCACATGAGCGCTTCTGTGGGCTTATCTTCGCCATCCTGCTTTGCACGGCAGGCTGAACGGAGATGGCTTCAAGCTTTCTTACATACGCTAACTCTTCAACTCTTGGCGATGTAGGTCTCGGTTCAGTGGACGGATGTGGCAAGACAACTTCGGGTTTCAATAGCGCTGGCAAAGAAACAGTGGCAACTAAGGCACGCTTAACTTCGGATCGTGTCACCTCCTGCCACCTAACAGTGCGAGCACCAATTGGTAGCTCCGTTGGAGTAAGTTGAACAACTATTGGTGTTATCTCCACAACCGCCTTCAATGGGATGCTACCACGCTCGTTGGCTGAGGCTTCTATGTCCACAACTCTCCTTTGGGAGATAATCGGACGCTGAACTTGTGCTGGTGTAACCAAGCTTGGTTGTGCACCAACAATAGCTCTCCCGGTCTCTCCACCTCTACCAACTTCTGCCTTCACTGGCATGCTCCTCACTTGAGCCTTCGAAACGGTTGCCAATTCACGCTCAACGGCTTTCGGTAAGGCTATGTGAGTTTGAGCTCCAAGAGGCGTTGATAAGCGCAGATGCTTTACCAACTCAGCACGCACCATCGCTAACTTAACCTCACGCTCTAAAACTGGTGTTTCAACTTTAGGTTCTCCTCTCGTGCGTGGTGCAAGCAATGCCGCTAACTTAACCTCACGCTCTAAGACTGGTGTTTCAACTTTAGGTTCTCCTCTCGTGCGTGGTGCAAGCAATGCAACAGCTGACTCAATCTGCCTCGGAGAAACGCTAACCCTTCCCCTCATAACTCCGCTTGGCGCTACCTCCCACCTTGAAACGAAGACGCCAACTTCAGGTTCTCCTCTCATGCGTGGTGCAAGCAACGCAACAGCTGGCTCAATCTGCCTCGGAGAAACGCCAAAGCTTACCCTTGCGCGCTCGACCACGCTTGAGATCATCTCTTTCAAACCTTCGCTGAGCGCAATTCTTGTTGCGAGCTCAACGCTTGGTGTTTGGCGTGGTGTGCTTGGGACTGGTGCAGGTATGATTGTCACAGATGACGAGGGCAATTGTGGTGTTTGTGGCTCTGTAGTTCTGGGTGTTGGTGAGCGTGCGATCACAACGCCTCCATAAGTTGGTGTGGTTATTGGGCGCTGTCCTGTTCTTGGGGTGACTTCGGGACGCTGTATAACGGGCTCAGCTACTTGGTTTCTAACAGTCACAAGCACTTCGGGCGAGAACGCTTCCTGCCCTTGCCCATCAACAGCCCATGCTTGAAGTATGTAAAGACCATCTGGGAAGGCGGGCGATAGGTTAGGCGAGTTCGGTGTCTCTTTCACCATTGCCGTCGTATCCCATATCACAGTTACCTCATAGACGCGCTCCTTCAACCCACCACCCTTCGCATACAAGATGCTCACTTTCCTTCTCTCATCCTGAGCTGTTGCCTTTATGCCAACTTGCGCAAGTTTCCTGTCATCTTCAAACCTTGCTATGATGGCGACCTTGCCTTTAATGACAGAGCCACTCTTCGGTGAGAGTATCTCAGCCTTCGGCTTCGTTACATCTGGACCTTTGTAGATTGTCACGCTTGCCTCCCCAACTCTGTTGCGTGCATCAAAGACTCTTATCACGATCGTGTGCGGTCCATCTTTGAAGAATGTGGCATCCCACTCAAGCGTTTCTTGGACGGATGTTGCTGGTGGATTGTAAGCCAGACCGTCGTCGCCTCTTATTCCGTCAACATAAGCTTCGGCTCTCACCAATGGTGTTCCATCGGGGCTCCACGCTTGATATGTGATCGGTATGATGTTCTCTTTGACGAATGTGGCACCGTCTTGTGGCGATATGATTTGGACGCGAGGATTGCCTTGAGTGGCATCCTGCTGTGCCAACGCTACTCCATAGGATATAACGAGGCATAGCAGGAGTAGCAGTATGGCTTTCTCGCCTGACCTCTTTCCCTTACTCATCTCCAACACCTCCCGCATGAAAACTACGCACTCAAAGCCTCTGTTGAGTAAAGTCATGCAACAGTTTAACGCTTGTGAATGGTTTTGTAAACAAACGCTATGGCACAAAGGTGCATGAACCCCCAAACGCGTCACGCTTTGATTATGGATTTGCCTAACATTGTGTTGCTGGTTTGCCCTTAAGCGTGGTGAGCACAAGATGGGAAAGGGAGAGGTGAATCTGCCTGAGCATCTCAAAGAGAAACTTGCCACCCTCCCAGATTGCCCGGGTGTCTACATGTTCAAAGACAGTGAGGGCAAAGTGATTTATGTAGGCAAAGCTTCTTCGCTACGGAACCGTGTGAGATCGTATTTCACGCCGAGTAGCTCACGAAGCTACTGGCATTCGAGGCTTATAGGGCATATCTTTGACCTTGAATACCTGACGACATGCTCGGAGAAAGAGGCGCTAATACTTGAGGGCAACTTGATCAAATTCTACCGACCACGATTCAACATCAGATTTAAAGATGACAAGCGCTATCCATTTTTGAAGGTGCCAATAGAGGAGCCCTTCCCGCCGCTCATCGTCGTTCGGACTCCAAAGGACGATGGCGCCCTTTACTTCGGTCCGTTCACATCGGGGAAGGCGCTTAAGGAAACGATTGAGCTAATCAAGAAAGTGTTTGGTGTGCGCACCATGACGCTCATCGGCGACAGGAGGGTAAGCGGTTGCCCTTGGAGGGATACATCCAAGAAGATGCCAAGGGCTTGCATAGAGTATCACATAATGCGTTGTAGCGGTCCGTGCATCGGGGCGATAAGCGAGGATGAATATCGAAAGCTCGTGAAAGATGTTTGTTCGTTCCTTGACGGAAGACACACTCAGGTGATTGAAGAACTGCGTAAGCAGATGATGGAGGCTGCAGAGAGGCTTGAATTTGAGAAGGCAGCGAGGTTGAGAGATCAGATATTTGCGGTCGAGAGCATAATTGAGCGCCAAAGCGTCGTCATAGGCGTCAGTGAGGATGTAGATGCCTACGGCTATGCTGAGAAGGGAGGGCTCGCTTGTATACAGATGTTGATGGTCCGTTCGGGCAGGTTGATAGGGAGTCAATCGTTCATAGTTTGCTCGCAGGATGCAAGGTCACCAGCAGACCTAATATCGGTTTTCCTGAAACAGCATTACTCGTCGCCTATAACGATCCCACAAACAATCGTCCTACCGATGCGCATCGAAGACCAAGAGGTTATAGCAGAGTGGCTCTCCGACAAGCGCTGTGGGAAGGTCACCATCGTCTTCCCAGTTAAAGGGAAGCTAAAGGAACTGCTCGAGATAGCACAACAGAATGCCCAACAGTCACTAAATGCGGAAATTGAAAGGAGCGAAAGGGAAGAGCAGATAATCAACCAAGCGCTTAAATCGCTGATGCACTACCTCGGTATGGAACGCTTGCCGAGGCGAATTGAATGCTTCGACATCTCAAACATACATGGGCAAGTGGCGGTCGCCTCGATGGTTGTCTTTCAAGACGGACGCCCAGAGAAAAAATCATACAGGCGCTTCACAATCAAGACGCTCGAAGGGATACCAAACGACTACGCGATGATGAAAGAGGTGCTGAGGAGACGCTTCTTGAGGTTGATAAACGGGGACGAGAAATTCGCACAGCCACCTGATTTGCTACTCGTTGATGGCGGTAGAGGGCAACTGAACTGCGCATTGCAGGTGCTCGACGAACTTGGTATAAGCAACATAAGCGTTGCTGCGTTGGCGAAGGAGCATGAGCTAATCTATGTCCCTTCTCAGGCTGTCCCAATAGCTTTGCCATATAATGACCCAGCCCTCCTCCTGCTTCAGCGCATTAGGGACGAGGCACACTCATTTGCGATAAGGCATCACAGGATGAGGAGGGGGAAGTTGGCGTTCAGGTCAATACTTGACGGCGTCCCAGGGATCGGTGAGAAGAGGAAGCAGAGACTGCTTATGCGCTTTGGCAGTTTGGAAGCGCTTAAGAAGGCAAGCGTTGAGGAGCTGGCATCTGTGCCAGGGATGACAGTCAAAGTCGCCAAGAGGCTCTTTGAGTTCCTTAGAGGGTTGGAAGTTGAGCAACCACGCTCGTTGAGCGAGCATAAACCTTAAGTTAATGGCGCAGGCTATGAGCATCCAATTGCTCACTTAAGTCGCGTTGAGTTGGAGGGGATGCTATCACCTTGGGTTGCGGAGTTGAAGTGAAGAGGCAGTGGCTGTGGCTCTTTGCAATTTCCATTCAATGCATCGTGTGCCA
Source organism: Candidatus Thermosaccharophagus yellowstonensis (assembly GCA_041537945.1). Taxonomy (GTDB): domain Bacteria; phylum Armatimonadota; class Fervidibacteria; order Fervidibacterales; family Thermosaccharophagaceae; genus Thermosaccharophagus; species Thermosaccharophagus yellowstonensis. Next base: position 21,580 of record JBGOEK010000014.1, on the reverse strand, counting down.
CAATTCGACAGCCCTTGAGAAGCTCGAGCCACCAAGTGGCTGTTACATTGGGGCTTTCATTGAGCACGATGATATCGTTCGTGGTGACATAAAGCTTTTTGAACGCCTGACTGGGAAGAAGCACGCCACCTACTTCACCTATGTTGGCTATGGCTCGCCCTTCCCGACGGAGTGGGTGCGCAAAGTTATTGAAGCGAACGCAATACCGCACATTGCTTGGGAGCCAAACGATGGCTTAGATATGGTTAAAGATGATGAGTATCTTCGTAGCTTTGCGCGCATGGCTGGCGATGTTGAATTCCCCATCTTCCTTCGCTTCGCGTCAGAGATGAACGGCGCATGGACCGCTTACTTCGGCGACCCGAAGAAATACATCGCCAAGTGGCGCCTCGTTGCGACGGTTATGAGAAGCGAAGCACCAAATGTGGTCATGTTGTGGGCGCCATTTTGCATGCCGAGGGAGAACATTGACGATTACTACCCGGGAGATGAGTTCGTTGATTGGGTTGGGGTCAACATCTACAGCGTCTATTGTCACGATGGTGACCCGAGAAGGAAAGCCTACTTTGAAGACCCCGTTGAGTTGTTGCGCCATGTCTATGAGACTTATGGACCAAGGAAACCGATAGCGATAGCCGAGTATGGAGCAACCCACTATTGCTATGGGACAAAGCGCGACACAACCGAGTTTGCGTTAGCGAAGATGCTTCGGCTGTATAACGCTATAGCGAGCGAACTCCACAGGGTGAAGATGATAAACTGGCTTAGCATGGACACGGCAAAGGTTAACCGCGCAAACAACTACTGCTTGACGACCAACAGTTATTTGCTCTCCGCCTATAGAGCCCTCATCTCATCACAGCACTTCCTCAGCGAACCATACTTTGGCGACTGGTTTGTGCCGACAAGGCTTTTGCCACGCAAGCCAGTGCGCCTAATGAGCATATCGCAAGCGCTTGACATCCCAAGGCAAATGACCCTTATGCCAAAGATATGCGCTCTTGAACCGACTAAAGTCAAGCCACCTGAGCGCTCAATCGGCGCTTACGGGATAACGGTTGTCGGGCTCAGGAGGGACGAACGGATAGATGGCTCAAGGCTCATCTGGCTATATGTGCCAAAAAATGTGAGGGTGAAAATGGTCGCATACAAGCTAAACGGTCGTGTCATAGCAATAACGAACAAAAGCCCATACTACGCTCGCATCAATCCTTTGGGCAGTTCTGACACACATCGCTTGAGCGTCATGGTGAAATTCGAAGATGGCGAATCAGTTGAGCTACCAGAGATAAAGTTCACAACTTCAAAAAGCTTGAGCGATCACTCTGATGCCAGCGAGACACAACGCGATGGCTAACAGACGCAAAAGCCAAGATGAAGAAATGTGCTCAGAGAGCGCTGCGCCGATTTGAGCTCCAAAAGCCATACCAACGCCCAAAGCGACCACCTTGTAAGCATCAACTGAGACACCGTTAAGCACATGTGTCATAGCACCGACGAGTGCGTTGACACACACAACAGGCATTGATGTGGCTGTGGCGATGTGAGGCGGCATCTTGAAAAGCCATATGAGCAGTGGCACAAACATTATCCCACCGCCTACACCAGCAAAGCTCCCGATACACCCGATAAGGCTACCAAGGAGATATGCCATCAAGCTGTTTCCCCTCATCTCAATATGCGAACGATCAGTGTGTTGCAGTGCTTTTACAGTCTCGTGCCCTTTGATCGGTTGCACAGATAACCGAAGTGAAATGAGCAACAGCAGTGCGCCGAAGATGATGTTGAAAGCCTTCCTCTCAACGAAGCCCGTTAAGAAAGCGCCAAGTATGCTACCTGGAACTAAGCTGATGGAAAGAGCTACAGCGTAACTGTAATTTATGCGGCGCAGACGGGCGTATGCCATTGACCCGAAAACAGCGTTTATGAAAACCGACAAAAGCGATGTGAGAACAAGGGTTTCAGGTTCTTCGCTTGGGTGCATGAGGAGCAAAAGCGGCATAAGAATGAAACCGCCACCAGCGCCGATAATGCATCCATACATGCCACAGAAGAAACCGATTACAACGAGCAGTGCGTATTTCACTTGCCATCGCTCCAGACGCTGTAGGCGCTGGGTCAAACTTCTCTCGCTGGTTTGCGCTTGCTCCCTTCGGTGCTTCTTCTCAGTTCGATTGTGACTTCAACTTTCCCACCATGTGGTGTAACCTCTTTGTAGGCTACTTCGTAACCGTCCATTACAGCATAGATATGCAGAGGGGATGTTGGGAGACCTTCAAAATTGGCGTGCCCATTCGCATCCGACTTGGAATAGAACAGCGTATCCGTCGCCTTCCTCAACTTCCCGTGATGTGCGTCATGTTGCTTAAACCATCTTGCGAGCGCCTCAACCACTATCGGGTTGACCCTGCTTTGCGCTACAACCACTACAGCACTTTCAATCGGCGCCCTTGTCTCTGCGTCAATCACACTCACGAGGAGGCTTATGCCCTTCGTTACTACCACCTTGCCAACTTCTGCCCTCACAAACTCTTTCACCTCAGGTTTGAGCAGTTGCTCAACCGCTTCTTTTGGCAACGAAACAATTGTGGGGGCAAACCCTTCAACTTGGATTGTTAGCATGACAGTGAACTCAATTCCCCTTGCAACAAGCATCGGTATTCTTTGGCGTAATGCTTTCTCGCCGATGAGGACGCTGAAGCGACCGTTTTCATCCGTCTCAGCACGCAGGTCAAAATAGTCAGCGAATGTGAACTGTCCCCCAAGCCTTGTAGCGCCACTTATCCTTAGCGATGTGACTCTGAAAGGTCTTTTGGCGATGGCGTTACCGTCTTCATCAACCAACTGCCCTTCAACGCGAAGGTCTGGAAGCCTGTTTCCCTCACGCCTCTCGGTGAGCATCCTCGGCAGTTGAAGCGCAACAAGGTCAACCTTGATCACTGAGCCGTTGGTGAGCTTCACCGTCTGTGATTTGATTGATGTGCTAAGCAAACGGCGAATTATCTGCGGAGCCTTCGCAAACACACCGCCTACCGCTGCCACTTCGTATTCGCCTTCCTCGGGAACACGCACAAGATACATCCCAAACTCATCGACAGGGGCTTGCTGCCAATCTTCACTGCCAACTTTTCGGTAGACCACTTGCGCATCGGGTAAGACGACGCCGTCATCCGTCTTCACAAATCCCCACACCACAGCCTCTCCTTGAGACGCTATTGGGCGAAGCGTCACCCAGACACCAACACGAGCGTCATCAGCCAGAAGGCGAGTTTGAGATGTGGCTATGAGCACTTGCTGTGCTTCCAATATGGCTCGCACAGTGTAGTTCCCCACGCTCAAACCATCGAAGGAGAACTGTCCATTCGCGTTCGTTGTCACAACACGAGGCAGGTTATGGCGAGCACGCAACGCATCTTCTGGTGACGAGAGCATCACCGTAACGCCACCCTTCGGTGTCTGCCCATCGGTGTCAAAAACAGTCCCCCTAACTTCGCCACAAAAGCCATCGGCTACCAACAGAAGGGGCAGGATGATGTGAAAGCAAATCGCATACCTTGCACGCGACATTCAAAAACACCCCCCTGTGGATGAGGACGCACCTTGATTGTTGTGCAGTTTGGATGCTGTCTTCGCCATACTGAATTCTTGCAAGCCACCATTAATGATGACGCTAAATTGGTGGGATGGTTCTAAGTGGCTTTCAGGGCGCTCATGAGTTTGTGTTTGCGAGGTGATAAGCATGGGCGAGGTGAAGACATTTGATGTTGCTGTCATGGGTGGTGGACCTGCTGGCTATGTTGCCGCGATAAGGGCTGCGCAAGCGGGCATGCATACAGTGTTGATTGAGCGCTCCGAGCTCGGTGGCACATGCCTCAACAGGGGTTGCATACCGACGAAGGCTATGTTGCATGTGGCTAAATCGCTTGTGAGTATGCGCTCCCTTAGCGAAATTGGTGTGAAGGTTGACGGCTTCGCACTTGACTATGAGCAGATGCTCAGGTGGCGTGACAGGGTTGTTGAGAACCTGAGGCGTGGCTTGATGCATTTGATGCGCTCAAACGGTGTTGAAGTCGTTTGCGGTGAGGCGAGCTTCGTGGGCGCCAACGAGTTAAAGGTCATAAGCGAAAGCGAGGAAAGCAGGCTGAGGTTTGATAGGGCAATCATAGCGACTGGCTCGAAGCCACGCCCATTGCCGTGCTTGCCAGAACATGACATGTGCCTTCTCGCTGAGCAAGCCCTTTTCATGAAACGGATACCGAAGCGGATCGCCATCGTCGGTGCTGGCGCTATTGGTGTTGAGATGGCTTGGCTTTTCAAGTCGCTCGGTAGCGATGTAACGCTTACGGAATTGATGCCGAGGGTGCTCCCGACAATGGATGGCTCAATATCGAGGGGCGTTGAAGCTCACTTGCGCAAGTTCGGCATCGATGTGCTAACTGGGACTAATGTGACTTTCGGTGAACCGACGGAGGAAGGCTCCTTCAAATTGCATTTCCAACGAGGTCATGAAGCTTCAACGGGCGTGTTTGAAGCTGTGGTTGTAGCCATAGGGCGCATCCCCGACACTGCCACCATTAATGCAGAGGCTGTAGGCGTTGAGCTTGGAGGCGATGGGAGGGTAATCGTTGATAACGGCTTGCGCACTACAGCTTCGCACATCTACGCTATCGGTGATGTGATAAGAGGAGGTGGGTTTGCGCATCAAGCTATGGCTGAGGGTGAATTGGTAGTTGAAGCCATCTTGGGTAGGAGCATTGATATTGGGAGCTTGCTCATACCAGCGTGCGTGTTCATTCACCCAGAAGTTGCATCAGTTGGCTTAACCGAAGAAGAATTGAGGCAACAAACTGATTCAGTCCTTGTCGGGGAGTTCCAGATGAGGGCGAACGGGCGTGCCCTCGCATGCAACGAAGCTGAGGGGTTCGTCAAAGTCGTCGGTGATGGTAGAACAGGGAAACTCGTTGGCGTGCATATCTTCTCGGCACAAGCGGGTGAGATCATAAGCGAGGCGACTTTAGCTATCCAACTCGGCTTGAAGCTTGATGAGTTCGTCAAGCTGATACATCCACACCCGACACTCTCGGAAGCCCTCCCTGAGAGCGCAAAAATGGCTATCGGCAAACCGTTGCACATGCCAAAACTCACAACGAGATTGAGGAGGCGTTAAGATGCTCAGTTCATTGCTAATAAAGCCAGCAGGTCCAGATTGTAACATGAAGTGCGCCTATTGCTTCTACTTGGATAAATCGTCACTCTACCCAGAATCAAAATTGCACCGCATGAGTGAGCATGTGTTGAAGGAATTGGTTGCACAATACATGAGCCTCGATTGCGATGTGGCTTCATTTTGCTGGCAGGGTGGCGAACCGACGCTCATGGGGCTTGACTTCTTTGAGCGAGCGATAAGGTTGCAAAGAAGCCATGCGCACACGGGCAAAGCAGTTAGCAACACAATACAGACAAACGGCTTGCTCGTTGACGCTGATTGGGCTCGCTTTTGGCGCAGGAACAATTTCCTCGTTGGAGTAAGCTTGGACGGACCAAGGGAACTTCATAACGCCTACCGCGTGGATAAAGCCAACAGAGGGACTTTTGAGCGCGTCATGCGCTCTATCGAACTTCTCCGTGAACATGGGGTTGACTTCAACATATTGTGTGTGCTGAATGACATAACTGTGCGCCATCCTGAAAGGCTCATAAGCTTTTTCCTCTCACATGATTTGCGCTTCATCCAGTTCATACCGTGTGTTGAGTGGGACGAATCTGAGGGGAAGGTGGCATCGTTCTCCGTCACGCCAGAAGCCTACGGTGAGTTTCTTTGCGTGGCTTTTGACATCTGGTATAACGATGGGCGTCCGCAGTTCTACGAACGCTTCTTTAACGATGTGCTTGCTGTTTATGCTGGATACGAGATGCCAACCTGCGTGATGAAACGCTACTGTGGCGATTATGTGGTCGTTGAACACAACGGTGATGTGTATGCTTGTGACTTCTTTGTCGAGCCGAATTGGAAGGTTGGGAACATACTTGAAAAGCCTTTGGGCGAACTCATTAAAAGCGATTTGCTGAACCGCTTCCGAAGGCGCAAGAGGGAGCTTTCGAGCGAGTGCCTCAACTGCAGGTGGCTACACATATGCAACGGCGGTTGCCCAAAATACAGGTTGATATGCGGTGGCGTGCAAAGTAAAAACTACTTCTGCGAAGCATACAAGCGCTTCTTCTCACACTCGCATAGACGCTACTTGAGGTTGGCTGAGCGCTTCGGAGCACTTGGTGGAACATACCCTCATAACGCAAAACGCCACTTTTTGGATTAGCACGACATGACATAATTTGGTTTGGCTTGTGCTGTAGAGCACTTTGAAAGCATCCATTCAAACTACTCTCTTGGAGGCGACCTCAACATGCAATCGAGGGCGACAAAGAAGATAGAGGCGCTTCCCGATGTTCAAAGGGAGCAACCGAAAACACAACTTGCTTTGACAAGGGTTGGGATCATCAACTTCTGCTACCCAGTGATGTTCCGTCACGGTGACAAGCTCGTGGAATCTCTCATCAGCATAACGGCGTCTGTTGACCTACCACATAACCAAAGGGGAGTGCACATGAGCCGTTTCGCTGAGGAGATAGCAAGGCTTTTCCGAATACCGAAGGAAATCACATCGCTAACAGAGCTTGTTGAGGAACTTGCAACTCAGCTTCTCAGGGCGCACGATTATGCACGCCACTGCACTGTAACGCTCAAAACAAACTCGCACATCGATAACCACATCTACACCGTCTTCGTGAGCTACAGCACAGCTACTTCAAAGTGCTCGATAGGAGTTGAGGTTGCAGGTGCACTCGCATGCCCTTGCTCAATAGCTCTAACTGGAGGCATGAGCCATAATCAGCGCTGTCTTCTCTCAATAGAGGTCGAAGCTGACAGCCTTAACATCTCGCATGAGGAACTCGCCTCCATAGCTGAGAAGTCATTCTCCGCCCCAGTCAGGTTGCTACTTAAGCGCCCCGATGAAAAAAGGGTCGTGGAGACGATGCATGCAAGGGCGAAGTTTGTTGAGGATGCGGTTAGGGATTGCGTCTCCATGTTGAGGAAACGGTTTAGCGGGTTGAGGGCTAAAGTTCGTTGCGTTTCATTTGAATCCATTCACCCTTATGACTGCTTTGCGGAGTGGGAAGGAGTGCTTTGAGGATGCTCAGGCTGTGTGTGAGGGAAAACTTTGAGGCTGCCCATTACATTGAAGGGCATCCGAAGTGTAGCCACATGCATGGTCACACATACACGGTTGAGCTGACGATTGAGACGGATGCCGATGTTGACATGGTGGTTGATTTTGGTGAGCTCAAAGAGAGGCTGAGGAGGGCGATAGCTAACTATGACCACAAGGTTCTGAACGATGTTATGGGTTGCACGCCGACGACCGAGAACTTAGCTAAAGCACTTCACAAAAAATTGAGCGATGAGATGCCACAGTATCGTCTCACCGTCCGAGTATGGGAAGGGATTGACAAGTGGGCTGAATACACAGAGTGAGTTAACGCCCACATCCTCTACAATAGCGCTTCAAGCTCCTACCCTACGAACCAAACAAAGCGTATGCGACCTTGAGGATTGCCCCCGAGATTTGGCGCGTATGTATGCGTTTCATCTTTTGGCTCAATGGTATTGCCACAGTGCGCCTTAGGATGCTCATTGTCTGTGGGCACATGTCGGGTGAGTATTGGACATCACCAGTGTAGCGGGGGTCTTCCCAAGGGCTGAATTTGCCAGCCACTGGAACTTTGTTCAGCACATAGTCCCAGTGACGATAGATATGCCTGTCGGGTATTCCTTCGGTGTATATCGTGTGCACTGGCACACCCTCTGCTGAGAGGGCTTGCGCAAACTTTTGAGCTTCCTCAACGCTGTCGAAGAGGAAGTTGACCGAGTATGCGCATTCACCTTCCTCATCTGGCACCCTCATCGGCTTTACGCCGGGTGCGCCAGATATGTCCTCAAGTATTTCTCGCTTCCTTCTTCTGAGCGTCGAGACAATCCTATCAAGCTTCCTTAGCTGTGCCAACCCAACCGCGCCCGCAAGCTCGCTCATCCTGTAGCCGTCGCCAGCAAAAGGAGTTATGCCCTCCAACTCCTTCGGCACTTCCTGTGAGAGCTTCCACCAGAATGTGACGCCAGAGTCATGTGCGAGCGCTGCACGGATGTAAATCTTGGCATCGTTTGTAACGACCATACCGCCTTCACCAGTCGTTATCGTCTTCGATACTTGGAAACTGAAGCACCCGACATCGCCTATGCTACCGACACGCCTGCCCTTGTAAAAGCCACCGTTGCACTGTGCGCAATCCTCGATGACAAACAGGTTGTGCTTCTTCGCTATGTGCATTATCTCATCCATCTGGCACGGTATTCCTCGCATGTGGACGGGCATTATCGCCTTCGTGTGTTTCGTTATCTTGCGCTCAACATCTTTCGGGTCAATCGTGAGGGTGTCGTCAATCTCGGCTATGACTGGGACTGCGCCAACGAGTATGACCGCAGAAGCGCTTGCAATGAATGTGTATGCTGGAACGATGACCTCATCCCCTGGACCTATGCCCAAAGCCCTTAATGCAGTCACGAGTGCAGCAGTGCCACTGCTAACAGCTACAGCATACTTAACACCGAGCAACTTTGCGAACTCACGCTCGAAGCGAGCCACATAGGAGCGCTTTGCGTCCTGCCAACGAAAGAGCGTTTGCCTTTCAAGCACATCAAGCACATTGCGTTTTTCCTCTTCGCCTATCTCAGATAGCCCAAAGTAACTCCTCGGTATCGGCACAGTCACCGCTTTCGGACCACCATCGATTGCGAGTTTCCCTTTTGGCACTTTTAGCATCGCACGCTTCGCCATCTTCACTCACCCCGATTTTGCGAAATCGCTTGTGCATGCTTAAAAGCCATCTTCACTGAGCCATTTTTGATTTTGGCATATGATGTGCAAATAGCAAGCCACCTATGAGGCATGATAGCCCACCAAAAGCTACTGCCATTTGAGCGCTTAAAATATGCGCGAGAGTTCCAGCGAGCAAAGAGCCGAATGGCGCCATACCCATGAACATCATCGCATATACAGCCATGACGCGCCCACGCATGTTGCTCGGTGAAGTGGTCTGAACAAACGCATTTGAGGATGTCATCTGCATGACCATGAAAAAGCCAGCCACAGCTAACATGAACGCGGAAAGCAGGAACTGGCGCGATTGTGAGAAGAGGCAAAGGCTTGTGCCAAAGCCAACCGAACCAACTACTATGCGTTTGCTCAAGATGGCTTTATTGCTTCTCAGCATAGCCAACAACACAGCCCCAAAGAACGCACCAAAGCCAGCAGATGCCATGAGCATGCCCATGCCTTTCGGTCCTGCGCGTAGTATCCTGTCGGCAAACACTGGCATGAGCACAACATATGACATGCCAGTTAAACTGACCAAGCAAAGCAACATCAACGCATCTCTAATCGGGCTTGCGCTCATAATATATGCGATCCCGTCGGTGAGATACTTGAGCAAAGGAGCATCTGACTTGATCAAGGTGCTGTGAACTTTGATGAGGAGTAAACCGAAGATGACGGTGAGGTAGCTCACCGCGTTCATGAGGAAACACCATTCTTCGCCAGCAACCGCCACTATAGCACCACCGATTGCAGGTCCGATAACGCGAGCTGCGTTGAAGACAGCCGAGTTTAGAGCGATTGCGTTCGCAAGCAACTCCGTTGGGACAAGCTCTGAGACAAACGCTTGCCTTGTAGGCACATCCAAGGCGTTGACAAGACCGAAGAAGAAGGCGAGCACAGCGATGTGCCAAAAGCGTATGAGTGAGGTAAATGTCAAGGAAGCTATGATGAGAGCGTGCAGTAAGAAAAGCGACTGCGTGATGAGCAACAGGTTCCGCTTCTGGAAACGGTCAGCCAATGCGCCCCCAAACGGCGCGAGCAAAAGTATCGGCACTTGCCCGAGGAAGCCGACAACGCCAAGGTGAATCGTTGAGTGAGTGAGCCTATACACAAGCCATTGCTGTGCGACAGTTTGCATCCAAGTCCCTATGAGCGATATTGACTGCCCAAAGAAAAAGAGGCGATAGTTGCGATGGGAGAGGACATGCAATGGCAAAATGAAACGCTTGTGGGACATCGTGGCACCCCCAACTGCAATTGATGCGAGGCATGCTGAAATAGGTTGCAGGGCAAGTTGCTTTTATTTCGTTTTGCGTATCGGGTAGTAGCCCACTTCCTTGACCACCTTCTGACCATCTGGGGAGAGAACAAAATCGATGAACTGCTTTACAGCTCCAGATGGTGGCTTTGCAGTGAAGAAGAAGAGTGGGCGAGATAGCGGATAAAGCCCTTTGTGCACATTCTCAAGCGTTGGCTTGAACGCTGGTGACTTGATGTCCTTTCGAAGAGCCAACACTTTGACGCCCTTTGCGTATCCAACACCACCATAGCCTATGCCGAACCTGTCCCTTGATACAGCGTTCACAACTGCAGCGGTGCCAGGGAGCGCTTGATAATCGCTTGCGAAATCCGCTCCCTTCAAAACATGCTCCTTGAAGAACTCATATGTCCCGCTCACATTCTCACGCCCATAAAGAACTATCCTGCCCGGTGTCCCGCCAACTTCTTTCCAGTCCCTTATCTTGCCAGTGTAGATCAAGCGCAACTGCTCAATGGTCAAAGCGTTCACTTTGTTTGTTGGATGGACATAAATGCAAATGCCATCGTAAGCCACCTCATACTTAACTGGCTCACGCCCGTAGCGCTTTTTTAGGTCTTCAACTTCCTTTTGTTTCAGCGAGCGTGATGAGGCGCATATGTTTGTCGTCCCACTGATTAAAGCTGCTATGCCGATGCCAGAACCGCCTCCTGTGACTTGAACCAATATGTTCGGATGCCTCTTCATGAACTCTTCAGCCCATCGTTGGTTGAGTATCACCATCGTGTCCGAGCCCTTGATTGTGATTCGCTGTTGCTGTGCATGCGCACAAGCTTGCATGACGAGAACCACAGCGCACAAGATGTTGATAACCTGTTTGCACTTTAGGGCAAGCATCCCTTTCACCTCCCGATGCTGATTACTCAAACATGCGTCTGGCACCCACATACCTGTGTGCGTAGTAACCAGTTGTGAGCGAACTCACTATCACACGCCCCCTTGCGCTCGACGCGTGCACGAACTTACCATCACCAATGTAGACGCCGACATGAGTTATGCGTTCCCTTGAGGTTGTTTTGAAGAAGACCAGATCGCCCGGGCGCAACTCAGAACGCTTAACTGGCTTACCGACATTGAACATAGCGCTCGCCGTCCTCGGCACGGTTACACCTTGCCTTTGAAGCAGGTAATAGACGAAGCCAGAACAATCAAAGCCCCTTGATGGAAGGCTTGATGCATACCGATAGCGTATGCCGATGTAGCGTTTGGCTTCCATAGCCAACTTCGTCTGTCTGCTACTTGCGGTTGCTCTATGTGTGCTTTGATTTGGCTTTCGGCTCACTTGTGGCTTTGCCGACTGCTCTGACAGCTTTCTAAGGAGCAGTTTGTCTCCCGGATGGATGATACTGCTTTCGCTCAAATTGTTGAGGGCGCAAAGTGATTCAACGCTGACACCATGCATCTGCGCTATCTTCCAAAGGCATTCGCCCTCTTTGACGATGTGATAATCGCTACGGTTACAGCACATAGCTGTAGATCCAAAAATGACAAGCGCCAATGTGATCACCCACCTACGCAACTGCCTCATCTCCATCCACTCCTTAACCTCACCGATGCTTGAGTTCAACACATGCTTTGCGGAATCAAGTTATGGCATGTTCTGGGCACTCAATGATGCATGCGCGACACCTTATGCACGCATCCTTGTTGATCTTCGGGAAGCTTCCCCTCTTCCATGTGATTGCTCCAACGGGGCAAACCTTAGCGCACCTGCCACATTTGACGCATCTGCTCTCGTCAACTTCGAGGCGAATCAGTCGCACGCATACACCTGCTGGGCATCTCTTTTCCCTTATGTGCGTTTCGTATTCGCTTCTGAAGTAGCGCAATGTCGTTAGAACTGGGTTTGGCGCAGTCTTCCCCAAACCGCAGAGGGAGGTTTCCTTGATCGTGTTTCCCATGCGCTCAAGGAAGTCAATGTCGCTTTCTTTCCCTTCACCCTTCGTTATCCTCTCAAGCACTTCATATAGCCTGACCAAGCCAACCCTGCACGGTATGCATTTGCCACACGATTCAGCCACAGTGAAGCTGAGGAAGAATTTGGCTATGTCAACCATGCATGTCCCTTCATCAAGAACGATCAATCCGCCAGAACCCATAATCGCGCCAGCCTGCGTCAGTGATTCGTAATCGATCGGGGTATCGAGCAACTCCTCTGGCAGACAACCTCCAGAAGGACCGCCTATTTGGACAGCCTTGAATGAGTAGCCTTCCCTCGCCATCCCCCCACCGGGACCGAATATGAGTTGGCGCAAAGTAACTCCCATCGGCACCTCTACCAAGCCTGTGTTCTTCACCTTCCCAGCAAGCGCGAAAACTTTCGTCCCTTTACTCCTTTCAGTCCCAACTGAAGCAAACCATTCAGCGCCGTTCAGGATGATGCGTGGTATGTTTGCGAGTGTCTCAACATTGTTTATGACTGTGGGCATGCCCCACAAACCCTTCTCAACTGGGAACGGTGGTCTTGGTCTCGGCATGCCTCTCTTCCCTTCAATCGAAGCTATGAGCGCTGTCTCCTCACCACAGACGAAAGCCCCAGCACCTTCCTTCAGGCTCACATCAAATGAGAAGCCACTGTCGAGAATGTTTTCTCCGATGAACCCTTTCTCTGTAGCCTGCTTGAGAGCTACATTGAGGCGCTTGATCGCAAGCGGATATTCGGCACGACAGTAGATGAAGCCCTTCCTTGCGCCCACCGCATACCCAGCTATGAGCATCCCTTCGATGACCGAGTGAGGATCCCCCTCAAGGACACTCCTGTCCATGAAAGCGCCCGGGTCACCTTCATCAGCGTTGCAGATGATGTAGCGTATCGGCGCATCTACATTCCTGCAGAGCCTCCATTTCAATCCTGTCGGAAAACCAGCGCCACCCCTGCCACGAAGACCAGAGCGAGTTACCTCTTCTATGACCTCCTCAGGTGTCATTTGAAAGAGCGCTTTCTTGAGCGCTTCATAGCCCCCAACTGAGATGTAATCGTCAATGTTCTCTGGATCAATCTCACCGCAGTTTTTGAGCACCCAACGCATTTGCCCATCAAAGAAACGACGGTAGTCATCGCCAGCTAAAAGCCTTTTGACTGGCACGCCTTTGACAATGTGCGTTTCAACGATCTCGTTGACATCGTTAACGCTCACCCTCTCGTAAGTCCATCTCTTGCCATCGTCTGTGACGATGTCAACGAGCACATCCCTGAACAAGCCCCTATCACCAACTCTCACAACCTTATACTCGTCCTTCAATCCTCTTTCCTGCAACTCTCTTTCGAAAGCCTCAGCCACAAGGTGTGCCCCTGCGGATATCCCGCTTGTCCCTTGGCATATGAGTATCTTGCCCGCCATCGTCAACGCCCCTCGCAAACTTAAAAAGTTAGCTCCTCACTTACCAACCTCATACCCAACACACGCTGGCTTGAGGTGAGATTTAACCACATGCCACCCATGAGGCGTGAGCCTGAGCTGTAGAATCAAAGGACGCCGTAAAGGGAGCTCACCATTTTGACTTAGCTTTGAGCTCCTCAAACTCACTCTTTCCTATCTCCCCCTTCCTTCCCTTCCCTCTGCTCGATTTTCTGCATCAGCTCGGTCATCTCCTTCAATCGCTCCTCAACAATGTGGTGGAGAGTTCCCTCTGGGTAGGTTCCATCTGGCTGTCTTTCTCCAGCCTCAATGCCCATGAGTATCTTGACCCCGTCATCGATGTTCTCTATAGCCCAGATGTGGAACAGCCCCTTTTCAATCGCCTCAACTACATCTTCTCTCAGCATCAAGTTGCGTATGTTTTGAGCGGGTATGATGACCCCTTGCTGTCCATTCAAGCCTTTCAATCGGCAGACATCGAAGAAGCCCTCAACTTTGTATGTTACGCCACCAACTGGCTGTATTTCTCCAAGCTGGTTCACAGAGCCTGTCACTGCTATACCTTGCTTCACAGGTATTCCAGAGATGCTTGACAGAAGCGCATAGAGCTCGGCAGCGCTTGCGCTATCGCCCTCTATCTCATCGTATAACTGCTCAAATGTCAGCTGTGCGCTCACGCTCAGAGGTTTATCCTGAGCATACTTCCCCCTGAGGTATCCCGAGAGTATCATCACAGCCTTTGAATGTATTCGCCCGCTCATTGCCACCTCTCTCTCAATGTTGATGATGCCACTTCTACCGAGGAACGAGCGGGCTGTTATGCGGGTCGGTTTACCGAATATATGGTCTCCAAGGTCAATGACAGCAAGCCCGTTTACAGTCCCCACCTTCTCACCATCCACATCAATGAGCAAAACATTGTCCCTGAACAACTCGAGCAATTTCTCCTCGATAAGGTTGACCCTGTAGGTGCGCTTCTCAATCGCCATCTTGACATCTTCAGCAGTTACAACATCGTGCCCATTCTTTGACGCCCAATAATTTGCCTCCCGCAGGATATCGCATATGCTTGCGAAATGAGTTGAGAGCTTTTGCTGGTCTTCAACAAGCCTTGAGCTATACTCAATCACCTTAGCAACGGCGGTTCTATCGAACGGTCTTAGGTTTTCCTCGGCGCACCTCGCCGAAATGAAGGAAGCATACTTCTTCATGTTCTCTGGCGTTTTGTCCATGACCAAATCGAAGTGCGCCTTGACCTTGAAAAGACCACGAAAGTCTTCATCAAAGGTTTGCAGTAGATAGTAAATGAAAGGGCTTCCGACGAGGACGACCTTGACATTGAGTGGTATCGGTTCTGGGTCTAAACTGCTAACGCTTATCAACCTGTAAGCCTCGCCCGGCTCCTCAATTCTTATCTGGCGATTGTTCAGCGCCCTCTTTAGCGCATCCCAAGAGAACGGATTTAGAAGGAGCGACTTGGCATCCAAGACAAGGTAACCACCGTTCGCCTTGTGCAGTGCCCCGGGCTTTATCATCGTGAAGTGCGTCACGAGCGCACCCATCTCCATCCTGTGCTCAATCCTTCCAACAAGGTTTTGGAAGGTTGGGTTTGTCTCGATAATGACTGGCGCTCCGTTCGTGTTGCTGTTGTCAACGAGAACATTCACCTTGTAGCGATCAAATAGCGCCGACGCCATAAGCTGTGCTGTTTGGCTCTCCTGTTGTGCCACCACCCTGAAGGCGTCAACATTGTTCACAACATCCTCTTGCACCTGTTTCAGGTATTCAACGATTTGCGGATAGCTCTCATACTTCTCAAGGAGGTCGCTAATCACATGCCCGACAGCGAGCACTGCAGCCTTTTTATCAAGCTCCTCAAGTTGCTGTCTGACTTCCCTCTCACGCTTCCCAAGGTCACGCATCACCGCTTGTATCTCGTCCATCAACTTGCGCCTCGTTTGTTCAATCTGCTCCCTAATTGGCTCTGGAAGTTGCATGAACTGTTCTGGCGTCATTATCGCGTTTCCCATCAGGGGCGCTGGCATCGGACCGTTTGGAGTGCCAATTATTGCCATGCCCATTTCCCTTGCCCTTCGCTCAAGCGTCGCAAGCACTTCATCCCTTTCCTTCTGAAACGCCTTTATCACCTCTTGCCTTTGGCGTTGATATTCCTCGCTCTCAAATGCGCGTGATATCTCTCGCTTGAGGTGGTCAACAAGTTTTTCCATGTCACGCTTGAGTTCATTTCCCATACCCGCTGGAAGCCTCAACGCTTTTGGGCGATGCGGTTCAGCGAAGTTGTAAACATAACACCAATCATCTGGCGTGGGCTTCGTCTTGGCGACTTCCTCAAGCAGGCTCTTTATGAAGCTCATCTTGCCAGTCCCGGGATGCCCGAGGGCGAATATGTTGTATCCGTGGCTCTCAATGTCAATTCCGAACCTGAGCGCTTCTTCAGCCCTCGGCTGTCCGATGACCTCCTTCAGCGGTGGCAAATCAGCTGTCGTCTCAAAGTCAAATATGTTTGGATCGCATTTCGCTCTCACCTGCTCTGCGGTCAGCTTCAAAGCACCCAAAACCGTCACCTCACACTTGTTGAGTTGATGTATCAAGATGCCTCATGCCTTTTAGCCTGAGGGAGCACTATCATGCCTTGGTAGTAACCGCAGAATGTGCACGCATGGTGCGAGCGGACTGGCTTTTTGCACTGCGGGCAAAGTGAAAATGTTGGTGCTTTCAGCTTCCAATGTGTTCGTCGCTTATCACGCCTCGTCTTTGACACTTTCCGTTTTGGGACTGCCATACCATTTCCCTCCCGCTAAGAGAGATTGGCGTTGAGTGGATCGCTCAAGCTTTTAAGCTTTCGCTTCACCTTTCATCCGTGCGAGCAACTCCTCGAGCGGACGCCATCTTGGGTCTTTTGGTGCGCTACAGCTACATGGACCTTCGTTCAAGTCAGCTCCGCATGTTGGGCATATGCCTTTACAATCTTCCTTGCATAGCGGACGCATCGGGAGCGCCAAAATGAATGCTTGCCTTGCAAGCTCAGTTATATCGGCTGTTGATGCATCAAAGATTGATGTCACCTCATCATCGAGCCCCTCATAGTTCCCCTCTGCCATAGCAAAGAACGCCCTAACCTCGCACTCCGCTTCAAACTCGTTTGACACCTCACACTCAACTGGCTTAAGACATCTACTGCATGGCAATGTGATGACACCGCTCACAGTCCCGTGAACGATTATCAGCCTGCCATCGTTACGCGCACTCACATCTCCGCTCACTTCCACATCTTCACCTTCAAAATGAATCGTCTCGTGATATACCGCCGTCACCGATGCGCCGGGATGACGAAGTATCCTTCTAAGGTCGAGCTTCATTTCTCATCACCGAACCTTTGACGAGCTTAACTGCCAATAGGCATTATGCAACATCAGCGCACTCAAGGCGAGCTACCACCACTTCGCCAGAATTTGCCATTTCCTGCAAGCGGCGTTGTCTGGAGAGATATCGCATGCCACCCTGAAGCCGACGAATGGCGCATCAGTTAGCCACCATTTGCTCTTTGGCTCTTGAGGGTCTGTGAGTTGCCACTCTGGCTTGTAGTATTCCCTTGCGAGCGGATTCACCTTCGCTGGTGGATCAATGTAAGAACCACCTCTCACAACATACTTCCCATCAATGCCGATGCACCATTCAGCTACATTACCGAGCATGTCATACAAGCCCCATTGGTTTGGCTCTTTACTTGCAACCGGGTGTGTTTGTTCATCCGAGTTCTCCCTGTGCCATGCAATGCGGTCAAGCAGTTCCCTTTCGATCTCACCAGCTGGGAGCGTGTTTGCCCTGCACGCATATTCCCATTCAGCCTCCGTTGGCAAGCGATACTTCTTACCAGTCTTGACTGAGAGCCATTTACAGTAGTTCTCGGCAGCGTAGCTCGTAACGCTCATTACGGGGTAGCCAAAATGCCCAAAGCCTCTATCAGGTGCCCCATAAGGTCTGCTTGGGCGCGCCACAGCATCAGCTTCCTTAGCCTTCGGATCTCCTTGTTGGTCAAGCTTGTATGCGTAAACATCATACTCGTCCCAAGTCACCTCGGTCTTACCGAGCCAGAACGGTTTTATTTCAACCTTGATCTTTCGCCCCGTGTTAAGCGGGTCTATCATCTCGTAGGTGCCACCTGGAATGTAGATCATCTCGAATTTGACGAGTGTGCCAGTCAACTTCTCCACATAGCTCCTTATAGCTCTCTCCTGCTGTGGGCTTCCCTTCTGGATGCCCAAGATGAAACAAAGCACGAACGGTAGCACAAGCAAAACCATGCTTTGTAGCATGCGCCATAGACGATGCATGAATCAGCACCTCCAAGCTCAAGTTCCACAAGCAACTTAGCAGGCATAACCTCACAATATTTTGACACATGGGTGATGCACTTAAAAACAGTGCCAATGCAAGCCAGCGGTTATTTAAGCGTTGGGCGATGGCTGGCAAAATAAACTTGCGGGTGAATAGTGACATGTCAAAACCAGTCATTGCCATCGTTGGCAGACCGAATGTGGGCAAGTCGTCGCTCTTCAACAGAATCGTTGGGAGGCGCATAGCGGTAGTTGATGAAATGCCCGGCGTCACAAGGGACAGGCTCGCTGCCGATGTCTCCATCCTCGGAAGGAAATGCATCTTGATAGACACGGGCGGGTTTGACATAACCCTTAGGGAAGACCCGATAGGTGGGAAGGTGATTGAGCAGGTTGAGTTCGCCATTGAGCAAGCCGATGTTATCGTCTTCGTCGTTGACGCAGTTGAAGGACCGACTGCCACCGACCACGAGATAGCCGAACTGCTACGCAAGCAGGGCAAGCCAGTCATATTCGTAGCCAACAAGATAGACGCCTCAAAGGCTGACATAACGCAGTTCTACGAATTGCGCATGGGTGAACCGCTCGGCATATCGGCAATACATGGCAAGAACATAAACGAGCTACTCGCCTCAATAGCGTCCCACCTGCCACCTCCTTCTGAGGAGGAAGCGGAAGAGGATGAAGAGAGGATACGCATCGCCATAGTTGGACGCCCAAATGTCGGCAAGTCTGCCCTCCTGAACGCTATACTCGGTGAGGAGAGAGTTATAGTCAGCCCCATACCCGGAACAACGAGAGATGCGATAGACACCCCGTTTGAGTGGCGCGGTAGGAAGCTTTTGCTCATAGACACCGCCGGGCTAAGGAGGAAGGCGAGGATAAAGCAAAAGCTTGAATACTACTGTGTTGTGAGGGCACTCAGCGCCATAGACAGATGCGATGTCGGGCTACTCGTGCTTGACGCCAACGAGGGAGCAACCCATCAGGATGCAAGGATAGCAGGCTATGCACACGAGGGCGGTAAGCCACTCGTTATCGTTGTGAACAAATGGGACATGATACTTGAGCGAGTTTGTGCTGATGGGCTTGAGGGAAGCAAGCTGAGACGCCAAGAGAAGTTGCTGAGGCAGGACTATGAACGCCTCATACGACATCAACTCAAGTTCCTTGACTATGCCCCGATTGAGTTCACATCGGCTATCAAGGGCGACGGGGTGAACGAAACACTTGAGAAGGCATTGCTGTGTTATGAGAAGACAACGATGCGGGTGACGACCGGAGTCTTGAACAGGGCAATACAGGAGTTCATAGCAAAGCACCAACCTCCGATGGTGAAGGGGAAGAGGCTAAAGGTTTACTACGCAACCCAACCTGAGACGAAGCCACCAACTTTTGTGCTCTTCGTTAACGACCCTGAGCTGATGCATTTCTCATATTTGCGCTACTTGGAGAACTGCATAAGGGAGCGCTTCTCGCTTGACTCAACTCCGATACGCATCCTTTTGCGCTCATCGCATAAGCGACATGAAACTTGAGTTGCTCTGATCTGCCAAGCGGATTTTGGTAGCGTTGGCTACTTGTGGTAAAAGTTAATCGGCTACAAGGTGTGTGAGAAAGCTCAAGCGAGGTGTTGAGAAGATGCATCGCAGAAGCAGAGCAGGGCAAACGCTCATTGTGCTGGTGGCTTCGTTCATTGTGTTGATGCTGATGCTCGCCCTCGCGATGGAGTGGGGGAGGTTGACGAGGGCAAGAACTGAGATGCAACAGTGGTGTGATGCATCTGCGCTCGCTGGCGCTGCAGACCTGCCGAACGCAAGCGCCGCAAAAAATGTCGCTGCAAGCTATTACGCACGCAACTTGGGTTTGAACGAAAACGATTACAAGCTCATCAGCGAAAGCGGAAACACAAGCACATATCAAATCGGGACAGACACAGTGCACATAACAACGCCCTACGAGGACGATACAACTCGCTCGCTCGGTATATCGCCTGAGTATGCCATAAAGGTTTGCAGTGAGCGTGATATCGGGCTTTACTTTGGGCAACTGCTCGGCATTTTGAGCATGAGGGCAAGCGCATGCGCAACAGCTGTCAATAGTGGAGCGGGACGATGTTTCGTCTTCTTCAATTGTGACCCAACTCAGCCAATCACAATCACTGGCTCAAATGTCGGTCATGATATAAGCATTGACGGAAGCATCCACACAAACCAAAACTTAATCGTCCACGGTCACAGGCACAGGTGCTCAGGTCCTGTGACATATGTCGGTGAGGTTGTCATAACGGGCAGTGGACACTACTTCAACACCGTCAAAGTTCCTGTGCAACCTTGCCCTGAGTTCCCAATGTCACTTGATGAGTATCGCAAGACAGCTCAAAGTCAAGGGCAGTTGATCATTGGACGGGACTACAGAATTGACAGAGACAATCCACCATCAGGCGTCGTTTATGTTGAAGGTGGCGACATAATCGGGAGTGGTGATGGCGTTAGCGCAAATGTGACTCTGATAGCAGTGAAGGCGGGCGGGAGAGGGGGCAACATAAAGATAACAGGGAACTCATGGAACCTGAAGGCGAGCGACGGCGTCACGCTCATGTATGCAACAGACAGTGTGGAGATAGATGGCACCTCCAATTCATTCAACGGGCTAATTTATATTTCAAACGGTGGTATGCGCTGGACTGGCTCAAACAGCACATCCTATGTAACGGTTGTTGCAGCGAAAGGTATAATGGTTGATGGAAACGACTTGATTTTCATACGCCCACAGCCGTGCCCTATAGCAACTCGTGGTCAAATAAGCTTGGTAGAGTGAGCATGGCGCAAAGAGAGCATGGCAGGTGAGACTACATTGAGCAAATTTTGGTGCTCCCTTAGCGTTCTCGATCTCAAGTTGAGGCGTTCTCAAGCGATGCTTGAGTTTGCCATCGTGATCTCTTTGCTCTTCCTTCTCATCATGGGCATCATCGTCTTTGGAAGGCTGTTTGCCTTCATTCAAATTGTGAGCAACGCTGCCAGGGAAGGCGCAAGGGTTGGTGCGGTGTGTAAGAGCGATGAGGAAGTGATCGCAACAGTCAAGGAAAGGCTTGCGCGCATACCGGGCTCAGACCAAGCTCAAATAATCGTCTCACCAGCTGGGCAAAGGGTTGCGGGTCAACCGATATCAGTGACTGTGCGCATCCCGTTCAAAGTCCTTTGGTTGCCCGGAGTCACCAACCAACCACAATGGATCACTGTTACGCAGACGATGACGATGGAGTGCACACGCTCATTTTGAATTCGTTAGCTCATTCAACGAGCTTTTCAAACTGCTCTTTCTCCGCACCGCAAACTGGGCAAACCCAATCATCGGGCAATTCTTCAAACGGTGTTCCAGGGAGGATGCCGTTTTCAAGGTCACCAACCTCAGGGTCATAGACATAACCACAGACTGTGCAACGCCACTTCTCCATCGCTCATCACCCACTCTAAAGATTGTGCTATGGCAGTTGCTGATGTGCAAGCCCAAAAACAAAAGCCTTAATCATGACTCAACTCAAGTTGAGTGGCATGCTGAGAGTGTTCTAAAATTACTCATGCCACTGGCTTAAGCCAGTGGTTGATGACGAAT
>JBGOEK010000013.1:0-59381 GCA_041537945.1 Candidatus Thermosaccharophagus yellowstonensis | reverse complement strand
GAGACCAGCTCGTGGTTGCATCGGCAAACAACTTTCCACCGCTCTTCTGAAAATCCCTGAGCTTATCCACAATTTCTTTAGGAAGAGGGTGCCTAATCCCCACAAGGAAAAGCGCTTTTCTCCCCTTTAATCCGTCCTCCTTTAACTCCCATTCGTGGATCAAATCAACGGTGTATCCAGCACGACGGATGGCGTGATAGAGGGCAAAACACTCATAAGCATAATCCCTCGGGATGCGGTAGATCTCGCTATTCGAGACTTCCCCAGCTTCCTTAAGACGCATAGCAGCCTCGGTGAACGAATATAGGACCCCGATCGGATGGCGGGCAGGCAAAGTAGAGAGGATAAAATCTCCGAATTTCCTAATCCTTTCGAAAGATGGTTTAAGGTTCTCGGCGCTCTGGAAATTGAGGTGCCAAAGCATTCCCACGCCATCCATAACGGCATAATTTGTGACCATCTCGGCAAGCGAAACCTCATCCGGGCTGTTTGGGGTGAAATAAGTCGTATTGGAGGCGAAATGAAAACGCTTATCCCTTCTTCCCACTTTCTCAAGCGCGAAGTGCCAAGATTGCTCAGCCACTCCTCGCCAAAACATAAAGGAATGGGTCGTGGGAACATCGTTTAACCTTTGAAGGAATGGATTTGTCCCATCGTTTATCGCAAATGAGGCATAGATATCCTGTCCCCAAGGAAGCTTTGGGCTGACCTTCTTGATATGTTGTTTCGCTTCTTCGAAAAACTCGCCCATAATGTTAGCCCGCCAACGCATCCATGAAAGCCATTCGTCCTGAGGAAGCTCACGAGGGTCGGAGGGCAATGGGCGTTTTAAGAGCTTTTCGGAAGCTAAACGAGTAAAGAAATCGGGGAACAAGGAAAAAGCCTCTCCAGAAAAGCGACCTTCCTTCACGATGCCGTAATTCAAGCCCGGTTCGTCCATCCCGCCAAGCGAAGCGATGGTGCCTATAAACCTCCTCGCCTGTTGAGCTCCTAACTCAGCCCTTTGCATCGCTGCCCTCTTTATCTCGGGATCAAGGAACGAAGCCATAGCCTCAAAGGGTTGATGGAGAACATATCCGCTCCACAGCCCTTGCCAAACAAAGCCCTTCAGTCCATTGGAGATCAGCCTCTCCACCCCTCTCTCGAAGATGGAAGGGGTTAAAGGATCGGGGACGAAGTTCCCTTCTCCGTCTAATTTAGCGTAGTTGTAAAGGTCAAGGGGGACCCAAGTTGCGCCGATCTTCAAGTTTTCTTCAAGGGAAGCAGTTGAACCGATTAGGAAATGAGTGGGTGGCAAAGTCGAGGAAATATGAAGTTCTTCTCTCCCCACTACTTCACCGTTTATTCGGGCAATCAGGTTATAGTTCCCCGGCTTTAGGAAATAAGCTGGCAGTTGCCAAACAACGGTTTCCCCTCCCTTCAAGCTTATCTTTTCTTTCAAGAGCTGATATGGAGCGGATGGGATTTTTTCTGGTTGGGCGTAGATACACAGCTCTCCAGAAACATCCTTTGGAGGAAAAAGCCCAAAGTAAACCTCCTCGTTTTGCCAAAATGCCTTTCTCGGTTCGCATATGAACAGCTTAAGCTCGGAATCGGAAAGAAGCGGAGTGGAAGTAGCGAAGAGGAAAAGCGATGTAATGAAGCACACTTCTACCATTTTCCTTGAATTTTCGCTCACTGCTTTGCTGAATGCCTTTCTCCTCATCGCCTTACACACCCCCTTCGTAAAATCCAACCATCATAGGAAAGCTATCGTGGCTGGAAAAGCGACCGTGGGCATCTCAAACTCCCCTTTAACTTTTCCATAAATTTGAGAAATTTTGCCCACAATTGCTAAAAAAGTCCTTAAGACCTCTCATCATCCGATAATACCTCTCAGCCTCTTCTTCATCCAACACTCCTCGTAAGATCAAAATCTCGTCAAAATACATCTCCTCTCCATAGGGTGCGAGGGAGAGGGAGTTTATGCGGTCTTCTTCCCGTAAACTGCGAGTTAAAATCCACTTTTCCACCTTTTTCCCGTCCTGATAAAGAGTTATCTCCCTGCCACAGGAGAAGGAAACAACCGTGTTGTGCCAAACTCCTCCCTTCAAATCCATCGTCTTCATCACATCAAAATCGTAAATTCCGTTGATGTTTTGAACGCCCGGAAAGTAGTAAACTTGGAAGACTGCAGCTGGCTTTGTGAGCGCGCACCAAGTATCGCCGCCTCCCCTCTAACAAAGCAAGAGATAAAACCCCTACCATTGAGCGAAAAGATGACGAAAATGTGACCTGACTTATGCTCTTCTTTTAGTGCCCACCAAATCGAAATCGTCAATAGTTTGTGAGGAGAAAGGAAAGAGGAACGCAAAACAAAACCCTTCCTGCTTTGAGAAATGCACCCTTTCCCTATGAAGCCCGACGATAGAGGAGGAAGAAACTCCTCCATTCCTAAAGGGTTTGTCTTCGCTTTTCCATCTGCGCTTTCGAAGTCGTTGTAATAAATGACCGCATTTTCCCACCCTTCTGGGAAAATACCGAAGAAAAACATGGGGGCGAAAAGGAAACCAAAAACCAAAATCCTCCCCATTCTCACCACCTGCTATTACTCGGCTGGAACGAGGCGAAAGACCTTTAAATCGTGTTTTTTCAAGATGAATCTCACAGTGTTGTTCTCCACCTTCAACTCCTCGCCAGTATCAACATCGATAACCTTGTAGCTCCTAAATCCGAGCACATCAGGCTTTATATGGACAATTGCTTCTTCATCCTTGGACGAGTAGGAAGTTATTGCATAGAGCGCCTCTTTGCCAGGGAGGGAATAAACTATGCCTGGCAAATCGGGATTCTCTGCGCGTATTGGTTGCTCTCTTTCGTCCCAATATCTGTAAGCTATCATCCCTTTTTCTTCTGCAAGTTTTAGGAATGGCTCCCTGTATTTTTGCCAGAGCTTGCCAAGCTCTGGCACCCATGTTGCCACAGGACCTAACAGGTCATGGACAAGGGTGACAGCAATGTAGGTCTTCTGGATCCAAGGGTCGTTAGCCTGTGGACCGTGGTCACTTAGAAGCACTGGCCAAGTGCCAGCTAATTCTCCCGTGGAAACGAGAAGGATGTATTTCCGTGGGAATCTATTTTGCACATCCCCTTGTGAATAACGCCACTCCCAGTCATATTGAACGGTAGCAAAGGAATAAAGGGGAAGAATTTGCGTGCTTGTGTTGTGGACCATAACGATTGGTTCCATTCCTCTTTCGTTCATGAAGGTAAATATCCGCTTTTGAAACTCTCTCAACTGCCAAACGCCTGTTGAGGGCATAATCGTGCCATCTTCCTTCTCGTAGGCGTTCGTCATCATTGTGTTAAAGCTGGGGATGAAGAAGTAATTGTCGTGGTAAACTCCCTTATTGTTGGCGATTTCGAAAGATTTGCCAAACCAATATAGGGCATAGTCAATATACGACTCTGAGGGAACGATTGGAATCTCGTAAATTCCATCTTGACCACGATGAGGGTTGTAGTCGTTGAGGCACCATTCATCCATAAAAGTTTGGAATTCTTCGCAAGCTGCGTAGGAGGAACGGTTGTAGTAAAAAACCATGGTTGTTTTGTATCTTGCACGGAGATTGTAGCGGACATGAGCGATAAAACTATCAACCCTCCCGTAAGGCTCAAAGTATTTCTTCCCTCTTTGGATCACTTCCTCAATCTCTTGGTCGGAAAGTTTTCTTTTGTTTCCTTCGGCAAGCATCTTCCAAAGATACAAGTCTTTCCCAGCTGGGTAAACCGAACCACAATCGCCAAGGGCAAATCAGTTAATATCGGTGCCCAAAAGTGAGAAATTCTCCTTAAACCATCTATAGCGCCATCCAGCAAGCCTCGGCTTGACAGGTGCTGCCAATATGCCGAATGTGATTGTTCTGGGCTTGTCTATCACGATTGGCTTGTTTATCAAGTTGACTTGCAATTTCAAAGTATTCCTCTCTCTCAGGAGTTGAAGATTGGGCTTTTGCGGATCCCAACTCCAACCTTTGTCGTTCTCAGCAAACCAACAGATTCCCCTTGTCGGATTGCCGAGGAAAATGTAGGTGCAGAAATTGGGAGGGAAGCTTGAAGTCATGAGCTTACTTGCATCCCAAACAATCCCTTGCCCTTCGGGAACATAATCGCTCAAAATGACATCCCTTATCCCGTCCGCCATCGCATGCATCATTTTTGCCACTTCATCCTTCAGAGGCATTTCCAAGATGAATGAATCTACCCTTTTAGTGGTTGGAAAAAGCGTCAAATCAACCCTCAAAGTGCCATCGTAATCAAGGGTGGATTTGGATTCGGCTCTCAAATTACCAAGGGAAAAACTTGACTGCATTATCACCCTGTCATCCGCTTTTTCTTTGAACGAAAGCTTCCCCTTTGTGGTGAGAAATTCCTTTCCTTCAATCACTGCTCTGTAGACCATAGGGGATGCAAGGAGTTCCTTCCTCACCCTCAGTTCCTGATCTTCCGTTTTTACCGAAGAAAGAAGTCCCCAGTCATTCACCTCATACTCCTTCATTATGGTGAAAAGCTTCCTGCCCTGAACCTTTATCGGGATGAAAGGTGGATAAACTTTCCTACTTTTTCCCAAATTTTTGTGCTCCCATTCGGGGAAAACTTTCCTTTCAAATCTTTTGGTGATTTCACCCGATGGAATGTTTTCTCCCTCAGCTTTAGCGGATATTATGTATTTGCCAGAAAGAGGCGGGAGATTGAAAACTTTTTCACATTTTCCGCCTCTAAACTCTTCGCTGTTCATCCTCACCTCCTTGACGACTTTCCCACCTTGTTTATCCTCTCTTATTTGGAAGCGCAAAGCCTTCAATTTGGCTCCCTCGGGTAAGGCAGTTATGTCGGCAAGAATGCGCATTTTGTTCAAATAGGGGTAGTAGGAAAAGAGGAAGTCTACAGGAGGTTTGGCTTTCTCTGGAGAAATTGCCCACTTCGCTTCACTTCTCGCCCTTTTCCAAGAGTAGCTCCTTGAGTAGTAAACCACCTTCTCATCGGGTGAAGAAACACGCACGCTTAGCTGGAACTTTTCCGACACCGTATCCTTGAGGACGATTTCGAAGCTTTTGCTCATACTCGGGGCTAAGATTGCCTTTTCATCTCTAACCTCCTCTTGGGAGTCCCTTCTTATGGAGAGTTTGACCCTTATATCCAAAGCTTTTTGTGTAGGATTTAGCACATCCAACGAGCAATTGATTTCACCAAACACCGGGTCTGTTTTGTGAGTAAATTTCGTGACAAGGCAATCATCCTTGCCAAACATGAAGATGATGTCTTTTTGAGGGTTATAGCCATTGTTCCCTAAGCAAGCCCATGCCCAAGGTTGCTTGAAATCTCGGCAGAGGTTGATTGCCCACATCCCTTCGCTTGCTTTTCTATTCTTGGCGATGCTTTCGATGGGGATCTCAATCTCACAGTGCCAAAAGCCGTTATGAAATCCATTGGCGATTTTGAAATTTCCCTTCCACCCATAGTAAGCCTGGGTAGGGACTTCACCTCTCGGATGAGCGAGATAGTAGGCATATCCGAGGGAATTGCAAAGCATTTGATAAACGATACCGTTTTCATCTTGCGGGTCGGGGTCAACCCAAACTTCGACAGCGTCATCAAAGACTATTTTCTCTATGTTCCCCTTCACTTGTGAGAGGATTTTCCCCTCTTTGGGTAGTTCAGAAACAACGGCACAATAGATTTTGTCCTCGGTCGCCCCTACATAGCCTATCGTCCTTCTCGGTTCAAGGACACCGTTGAATGAAAATCCATCAAATTTCACCGAGAAAAGCCACTCACTATCACTGACATAACCGTCTATCTTTGGAGGCTGAGGTATAAGTGGGAAACGGTAATAATCGCCAGCAGGGAGCGGAGCGGAAGCCATGAGGAAGCACAAGAAGCTAAACAACATTATCAGTGTTCCTTTTGCCTTTGTTGCGAACAAACCCCGTGCCCTTTCGCCAAAGAAATTGCCCATACCAACCACCCCTCCACATCGCAAACATCTGCCTCCACATGTAAACTATAGCACAGCACAGGTGAAATGTAAAGGCTCAAACAGGCAAGCAACAGCTTGTTACACAAGGGGAAAGAAGGGGAAACTTTGAAGGGGCACGGGGATTGGTTAAGAAGGAACATTCCATTACGACCGCCTTACTTGTGGGGGCTCTCCTCCTGAACTTCCTGCATCCTACCAGCAACTGCTGAAGCCCTACCTTCAACCTCTCGAAGAAAAACACCTATCGCTCCCTAAGATATTTCCTTGAACATTCAGGGTTGGGATAGAGGCTCTCTACCTCGGGAGGCAGACTTGCCGATTTCACAGGGGGAGATATAAACATCTAAACTTGGGGCTCTTCCGTTGTCCGAAAGATGCACGCAGAGTAGAACGGTGGGAGGGAAGGATGATTACGGGGAAAGGGTGCGCAGTCAAGCCCTCGGGCTATTAGGACCGGTAAGCTCCACACGTTGCCGTGCTTCCACCTCCGGCCTATCAACCCGGTAGTCTCCCGGAGCCCTTACTCATGCGAGGCAAAGCCTCGCATGATGGGAGGCCTTATCTTGGGGTGGGCTTCCCGCTTAGATGCTTTCAGCGGTTATCCCGTCCCGGCTCGGCTACCCAGCTCCTGCGCCTGGCGGCACAACTGGCACACCGTAGGCCGGTCCCTCCCGGTCCTCTCGTACTAGGGAGAGCACCCCTCAAGCCTCCTGCGCCCGCGGCGGATAGGGACCGAACTGTCTCACGACGTTCTGAACCCAGCTCACGTACCCCTTTAATGGGCGGACAGCCCAACCCTTGGGACCTGCTTCAGCCCCAGGATGGGATGAGCCGACATCGAGGTGCCAAACGGCGCCGTCGATGTGGACTCTTGGGCGCCATTAGCCTGTTATCCCCGGGGTAGCTTTTATCCGTTGGTCGGCCGCACTTCCACTCGCCACGGCCGGGTCACTAAGCCCCGCTTTCGCGGCTGCTCGGCTTGTGAGCCTCACAGTCAGGCCCCCTTATGCCTTTGCACTCCACGGCGGATTTCCATCCCGCCTGAGGGGACCTTTGGACGCCTCCGTTACCGTTTAGGAGGCGACCGCCCCAGTCAAACTGCCCACCTGACCCTGTCCCCGAGCCGGATGACGACCCGGGTTAGGACCTGAGGCTGTCAAGGGTGGTATTCCACTGGTGCCTCCACCCCAGCTGGCGCCGGGGCTTCTCAGGCTCCCACCTATGCTCTACATGACAGCCTAAAGCCCAAGACCAGGCTGCAGTAAAGCTCCACGGGGTCTTTCCGTCCAGCCGCGGGTAGTCCGCGTCTTCACGGACACCACAGTTTCGCCGGGCCCCCCGCCGAGACAGTGCCCAGGTCGTTACGCCTTTCGTGCGGGTCGGAACTTCGCCTTCTACCAACCTTTCGGTTGGTGGCAGACTATCCCTTCACCTTACCCGAGCACCCTTAGGAGTTCCTCTTTCCGATAGCGCCTTTTGCCGCTGGGGTTCATCTCATACGCTAACTCGATTATGAGCCTTAGGTATTCGCGATTTCGGTGATGGTTAGTGTGAACCCAGCGGCAAATTTGGGCGAACTTTTCAAAATTCGCCCGCTTCGCTGTCTGTAGCGGATAGCGTTCAAAGTGAGGAAGCACTCGCTTGACAATATCCGAGATAGAACGCACTTCCCACTTGTAAGTTCGGTCACTGCGTGAGTAGCGAATGGCACCACAACCGAAAAATCGTTGTAGCGCCTTGAGGATACTAAGTGACCTTTTGTTAAGGGCAACAGCGAAGGCAGGGCGGACTTCTATGCCAGTAGATAGCGAAGGGCGCAAATTGAAACTGACTATGAAACACCCTTCGCCATCCACCAAACCTGTCACATACCATGGGTCAAGCTCAGGCATCTGACCCCCACCTCTTCGGAAAGAGGCTCCGTAGGCGCTCCCTTCTCGCTCTAACGAGCGAGGGGTAAGGGCCGGCGTCTTGCGCAGGGTGGGGAACTGCGCCTCCCCTTTCGGGTCAGTCGTTACGGGGTCAAGCCCAACCTCATAGGGGTTGAGCCGACTTCCCTCGGGGTTACCCCACGCCACCCGCACAGTGGCAGGAGGGCTTCCCCGATATGAGCCGGCTTTTCATCGTCCCTTGCGGGACGAAGGGGCAAGTTCCTCACTTACCCGACAAGGAATTTCGCTCACCTTATCCCAACCTTTCGGTTGGGGGTGGACTATCTCTTCATCCTACCCGAAGGCGATTGCTAATCTCCAGAGCCACCTGTTTTAGTTGAGGGCGCTCTTGGGTGTTCATCTTCATCGCTATCTGAACAATCTCAAACAGCCCTTCCAGCCTTAAGTGGTCGCCCCGTTCCATCATCGTGATAACTCGGTGGAAGCGCAGGAAATCTATCCGCTTCTTAGTCTTCAGCGGGTGATGAAGGAAGAAGTCGCAGACCTGTCGCAACCCTTTCAAATTACGGACACGATAGGCATAGCGACCTTCGTTATCGGGGCGAACCACACCACAGCGGAAGAAGCGCTTTAGGGCATAGAGGACTTGGATATCGCGCTTATGCTGGACAATTGTGAACTCTGGAAGGACCTGATAGCCAGTTGCTGTTTTTGGGTCGGGATTAATACCGACGAAGAAGCGACCTTCTCCGTCGGTGAATCCGACGACCCAATCGGGCGAAAGATCCATTATTTTTCGCCCCCTCGGGTAGGAGGTCGGCGTATAGTCTCTGAGGATCCCCACCAAAGGTGGGTTTCCTGCGGGTTGTCCAATCCCCAGCCATTTTTACGGGTGCTTTAGAGCACCTCGTAGGCGGGGCTTTAGGACTTTCCCGCATACAGCCGACGACGCTCCTTCCGTTACCGGAAGGATGGGCAGCATCGGCTACCTTAGGACCGTTAGAGTTACGGCCGGCGTTTACCCGGGCTTAGGTT
Source organism: Candidatus Thermosaccharophagus yellowstonensis (assembly GCA_041537945.1). GTDB lineage: Bacteria > Armatimonadota > Fervidibacteria > Fervidibacterales > Thermosaccharophagaceae > Thermosaccharophagus > Thermosaccharophagus yellowstonensis. The sequence goes on along the minus strand of JBGOEK010000013.1, from coordinate 50,435 downwards.
CCGAGCCTCGCCAGCTTTAAGCTGGCTAACCCGTCCCCTTAACCTTCGGGCACTGGCCAGGCGTCAGCCCCTATACGTCCCCTTACGGGTTCGCAGGAACCTGTGTTTTTGTTAAACAGTCGCCTGGGCCGTTTCTCTGCGGCCTCCTCGGGCTAATCGGGAGCAAGTCCCTTTCACCCTACTCGAGGCACCCCTTCTCCCGAGGTTACGGGGCCAATTTGCCGAGTTCCTTGGCGGGGGTTATCCCGCGCGCCTTTGGATACTCTCCTCGCCCACCTGTGTCGGTTTGCGGTACGGTCACTAACCTGTGCACCTACCACAGGTGTGGTAGGATTAGCCTCAGGCTTTTCTCGGACACCTTGGGGCACCCCTGTCCCTACACCCTCATCGGGTTCGGGTCGGTCCCTCCAAGGTGAGCCTCGTTTGAAAGAAGCCCACCTCCAAGGTCCACGCGGCACCATCTGCACGCGGGCTCCCTTGGTGTCGCACCCGAGGCATTTCCACAGGCCAGTGGCGCCGGAATATCAACCGGCTGTCCATCGCCTACGCCTTTCGGCCTCGGCTTAGGACCGGCTAACCCGACGCGGACGAACCTTCCGTCGGAAACCTTGGGCTTACGGCGAGGAAGATTCTCACTTCCTTTGTCGCTACTCGTGCCGGGATTCTCACTTCTGTGCAGTCCACCCGTCCTTACGGTCGGGCTTCAACCCGCACAGAACGCTCCCCTACCGCTGGCACACTGGGCATATTCGCCAAGCAGTGTGCCAACCCACAGCTTCGGCACCGGGCTTAGCCCCGTTGAATCTTCCGCGCAGAGCCGCTCGGCCAGTTAGCTATTACGCACTATTTAAAGGGTGGCTGCTTCTAAGCCAACCTCCTGGCTGTCTTAGCGGCTCCACTGCGTTCCCCACTTAGCCCGGATTTTGGGGCCTTAGCTGGTGGTCTGGGCTGTTTCCCTCTCGACTTCGGAGCTTATCCCCCGAAGTCCGACTGCCGGGCTTTAGCCCCAAAAATGGGACCAGTCACGGCATTCGGAGTTTGATTGGAATTGGCAGGCTGTAAACCCCCGCATCCAACCAGTGCTCTACCTCCGTGACTTAACGCCCGGCGCTATGCCTCAACATATTTCGGGGAGAACCAGCTATCTCCGAGCTCGATTGGCGTTTCACCGCTACCCACACCTCATCGGACGGTTTTGAAGCACCGACCCGTTCGGGCCTCCATCCCGTATTACCGGGACTTCACCCTGGGCATGGGTAGCTCGCTCGGTTTCGGGTCTACTCCCGGCGACTAAACGCCCTATTCGGACTCGGTTTCCCTACGGCTCCGCGCCTTATGGCGCTTAGCCTCGCCACCGAGAGTAACTCCCCGGCTCATTCTTCAAGAGGCACGCCGTCAGGCATTCCCCAATACCCCACAATATTGCGGGGATTGGGGCATAGCCCTCCGACTGCTTGTAGGCACGCGGTTTCAGGTTCTATTTCACTCGGCTTCCCACCGTTCTTTTCACCTTTCCCTCACGGTACTATGCGCTATCGGTCACCAGGGGTATTTAGCCTTAGGGGGTGGTCCCCCCAGATTCGCTCAGGCTTCCACGAGGCCCGAGCTACTTGGGATCTGACTCCCGGGAGACCCATCGCTTTTCGCCTACGGGGCTATCACCCTCTATGGCCCACCTTTCCAGGTGTGTTCGGCTAAGCGTGGGTTTTGTAACTCCCTGGCGAGTTGGCAGCCTCGCCCGAGTCAGTCCCACTACCCCATGTGGGCAACGCCTGCCAGCTTTTGCACCCACATGGTTTGGGCTGTGCCCCTTTCGCTCGCCACTACTCGGGGCATCGCCACACCTCCCTTGTTAGGGGAGGTGTGCCTAACCCTTTAAGGGTTAGGTGTTGCTTTCTTTTCGTCCCGCTACTAAGATGTTTCAGTTCGCGGGCTTCCCCTCGTAGGGCTATGTATTCACCCTACGATGACACGGGTTGTGCCCGTGCCCGGTTTCCCGATTCGGGCATCCCCGGATCACAGCCTGCGTGCGGCTCCCCGGGGCTTATCGCAGCTTGCCACGCCCTTCTTCGGCCCCTGGTGCCAAGGCATCCACCGCGTGCCCTTAGTAGCTTGACTGCACACCTAAATTATCGCAGTTATTTCCTCCCACCGCTCTACTTCTGCGCATCAGCAGCCTCCTCGGCTACCGATGCCAGAGTTCTATTTGATTTTGAGTGACATTATAGTTGGTGGACCTGAGCGGACTTGAACCGCTGCCCTCCTGCGTGCAAAGCAGGCGCTCTCCCAACTGAGCTACAGGCCCATCACTTCTTTCAAGATGGGGTGAGCCTCTGCTTCGTTTGTTGGTGCAACTTCTGCTACATTTGGTGGAGTCCAAATGTTTCCCACCGTTTGCTTCGACTTGGCTCACCCCAAAAGTTTTCACAGCTACCTACCATGTGGGCCTGCGTGGACTCGAACCACGGACCTCGCCCTTATCAGGGGCGCGCTCTAACCACCTGAGCTACAGGCCCAGATGCAAAACGCCCCCCAAAAGTATTGTGGAGAGGAGGCGACAGGGGAAAGCAAATGGAGCTAATTTCGGCAAGGTGCTCACGCACCATTGCCTTTAGCTCCTTAGAAAGGAGGTGATCCAGCCGCAGCTTCCGCTACGGCTACCTTGTTACGACTTCGCCCCAGTCGCCGGTCACACCTTCGACGGCTGCCTCCCCTCGTAAGAGGGGTTAGCCCACCGGCTTCGGGTGCAACCGACTTCCATGGCGTGACGGGCGGTGTGTACAAGGCCCGGGAACGTATTCACCGCCGTATAGCTGACCGGCGGTTACTAGCGATTCCGGCTTCACGCAGGCGAGTTGCAGCCTGCGATCCGAACTTAGCCCGCTTTTTTGGGATTAGCTCCCCCTCGCGGGTTCGCAACCCTTTGTAGCGGGCATTGTAGCATGCGTGCAGCCCAGGGCTTCAGGGGCATGAGGACTTGACGTCATCCCCACCTTCCTCCCGCTTACGCGGGCAGTCCCGCCAGAGTGCCCGGCATTACCCGCTGGCAACTGGCGGCGGGGGTTGCGCTCGTTACCGGACTTAACCGGACACCTCACGGCACGAGCTGACGACAGCCATGCACCACCTGTGCTGGCTGGACGGGGTAAACCGTCCCACCCTACCCTTTCGGGCGGGCTTAAGCCAGCATGTCAAGCCCTGGTAAGGTTCTTCGGGTGGCATCGAATTAAGCCGCATGCTCCACCGCTTGTGCGGGCCCCCGTCAATTGGTTTGGGTTTCAGCCTTGCGGCCGTACTCCCCAGGCGGTGCGCTTAATGGTTGCCCTACGGCACAGGGAGATTAAAACTCCCCACACCTAGCGCACAACGTTTACACCCTGGACTACCCGGGTATCTAATCCGGTTCGCTCCCCAGGGTTTCGTCCCTCAGCGTCAGGGGCGTCCCAGCCGGCTGCCTTCGCCATTGGTGTTCCGGCGGATATCTACGCATTTCACCGCTACACCCGCCGTTCCGCCGGCCTCTTCCGCCCTCAAGTTGCCCAGTATCCCATGACCTCCTCAGGTTGAGCCTGAGGCTTTCACATGGGACTTAGGCAACCGCCTACGGACCCTTTAAGCCCAGTAAATCCGGGCAACGCTCGCCCCCTGCGTATTACCGCGGCTGCTGGCACGCAGTTAGCCGGGGCTTTCTAGCAGGGTACCGTCAGACCCAAGGTAAACTTGGGCTTTCTTCCCCTGCCACAGGGGTTTACACCCCGCAGGGCTTCTTCCCCCACGCGGTGTCACTGGGTCACCCTTTCGGGCATTGCCCAAGATCCTCGACTGCTGCCCCCCGTAGGGGTCCGGGCCGTGTCTCAGTCCCGGTGTGGCGGGCCACCCTCTCAGGCCCGCTACCCGTCGTAGCCTTGGTGGGCCGTTACCCCACCAACTAGCTGATGGGACGCGCCCCCCTCCCGCAGCGGAAGGACTCCTCGTCCAACCCTTTCCTCCACATGGCATGCGCCATGTGGAGCGTATGTGGAATTAGCCCCAGTTTCCCGGGGTTATTCCACTCTGCGGGGCAGGTTAGGCACGCGTTACTCACCCGTTCGCCGCTGAGGGCGTCGGTCAAACCTTTCGGCTTGACCTACTTCCCTCCGCTCGACTTGCATGCCTTATCCACACCGCAAGCGTTCGCCCTGAGCCACCATCAAACTCTCCAACGGGGATGCTGACCTCAAAAGATGAGGTCAGCAAATCTGGCTCGCAAGGCGAACTACGCTACCTTACGCTCTCCCCTCGCCTCCATCTCCACTGTTTGATTTTCAAAGGTTCGTTCGCTCAGTGCCACTCTCTTATTATGCCACACTCACCTACCGTTGTAAACCTAAGATCGCTTCTTCAATACCACCTCGATGCCGCTCACTTATTATAGCGCGCTATCCACCTTCTGTAAAACGCCCACCACATCGCATCTGCTTATCTTTGAGTGAAGGTTCATCCTCACAGGCAATCTCATATTTTAGCGCGCAACGCTCAAAGTGTAAAGAGCAATCGTGAACAAAATCGATGGGGCATCATTTCGTGTTACTCTTTAGTTTAATCGTAACACCAAAAGTCAAGGCAGATCCGTTTATGCGAGGTGGCAATCCTCGGACTGTCATAATTGAGTTAACGAGACATAATTTGATTAACGGTATCAACCAGCACCATGCTCTGAGTTTGGGAGCGAAAGCATAGGTTATGCAGATGCAAAACTAACTTCTCTGGAGTGGAGGTGTCGCAGGATGCCGAGAAGGAAGTGGTCAAGGGAGAAGATAATCGAAGAGATACGGAGGCTCGCCGAGGAAGGTCATCCGCTCAACATATCCAAGGTCAGGAAAGAGTTCTCTTCGCTCGTTTCAATCGCGTGCTCAAAGAAATACTTCGGGAGTTGGAGGGCTGCCGTTGAAGCTGCTGGGATAAATTACAACGATGTTATCAAGGCGCACAAGTGGACGAAGGAGGAAATCATTGAGAGGATAAAGAGCTTGTATTCAAAGGGCGAAGATCTACGCCCCAAGGCTCTCAGCAAAGATAAAGAGAACGCAGCCTTGCTCAGCGCTGCAAGAGATCCTCGCTACTTCGGGAGTTGGAGGGCTGCCGTCGAAGCTGCTGGGATAAACTATGATGAAGTTGCGAAGCAAATGCGCGAGCGCGAAGTGGAGCAGATAAAGGAAAGCATCCTCAAGGAGATACGCCAGTTGTATGAGGAGAAAGGACCCGAGGAGATAAAGAGCGCATGGAAGAATCATCCCAAGCTTTTTAGGAAGGCAAGACATCGCTTCGGGAGCTGGCAGAAGGCTGTTGAGGCTGCGGGGCTTAACTACACCGAGATAGTTAAGAGGCGTAAGTGGACGAAGGAAGATATCATCGAAGCGATAAGGAAGCTATATGCAGAGGGTAAGGACCTGAGGATTAGCGCAGTTCAGAGGGAAGCCCCTGCACTGCTTGCAAGTGCTCAATCAAAATCACACTTTGGGAGTTGGAGGAAAGCTGTTGAAGCTGCTGGAATAAACTACGACGAAATCATAAGGAGGAAGCCAACGAAGGCTACAACGGAGACGGAGCAGAGCGATAAGAGCAATTGAAAGCTGTCGAAAGAGGGAAAGCTTAAACTGAGGTAAAGCAGGTTACGCTCTTGGAAGGTGAGAGGTAGTGTCAGCCACTAATGATGTGGAGCTGTTTATAAGCTCCATCGCAAACACGCCACTGAAGAAGGAACTGATATGGCTCCTGCACGAAAACAGAATAATGGACACATATCGCGGTCTCGCCAGTTGGATGAACAGAAGGGAAGCAGATGTGCGGGAGGCAGCTGAGGAGCTTGCAAACGCAGGTCTGCTCCGACGCATAGGCGAAGGGGAAGACGCAGTTTACCAATATGCACCTCCACCGGAGCTCGCACCAATCGTTGAGAAGTTCGTTGCCTCTTATGTCTCCGCAAGGAGCTTGCTCTCCGACTACCTCACCGAACTTCAGTCAACGATTGAGGAGATACAGAGGGCGAGCCTTAAAGAAGTGAAATTAGAGAAGAGCAAGCTCAAGTCCATCATCCAGAGCATGCCCATAGGTGTCATCGTAGTGGATATGAGTGGCGAGATAGTCCTTTACAACTCCTCAGCTGCGTTCCTGTTGAGCATGCAAGAAAGCGACATGCACATAACGAAAGCATTCTCACATGAGAGCCTTACGCCGATACTTGATGCGATTGAGCGTGTCTTGAAAGAGGGCAAACTCGTCATATCCCGTGAGCTCGAAATACCGAGTGGTTGCTTTATCAATGTCATCGTTACTCCAGTCTACGGTGACGAGGGTATCCAACTTGGTGCTGTAGCGATATTGAGGGATGTGACGGAATTGAAACGCCTTGATCAACTCAAAATGGACTTCGTTCTCTCGCTCTCGCATGACATACGCTCGCCATTGACAGCGATCAAAGGGTTTGCGCTCTCACTCCTGCGTGGCGTGTTTGGGAAACTCCTGCGGAAGCAATCGAAAGTCGTAGAGCTCATACTGAGCCAAAGCGATAAGATAGAGAGCATGGTTGAGAAGCTTACGGAAGCCATGAAAGCAATGCCAGAGACATTCCTATTGCACACCGAAGCCGTTGACCTTAACGAGCTTGTAAATGAATGCGTCACAAGCTACCTTGGGATGGCGATCGAGAGCGGGATAGAACTCAAAGCCAATCTATCTGACGAGCCAGTCACAGTCATCGTAGATAGAGAAGCGATCTTGCGGGTCGTTTCTAACCTCGTGGACAATGCAATCAAGTATACGCCAAGCGGTGGCAAAGTGACTGTGAGCGTTAGTCAAACAAGCGAGTTTGCAACGATTGAGGTAGTTGATACAGGCATAGGGATACCTCCTGAGGATCTGCCGAAAATCTTCACACCGTTCTCTCGGCTGAAGCATCCAGAGGGGGAGGCGGAGAAGAAAGGAGTGGGGCTCGGATTAGCCATCGCTAAAAGGTTAACAGAGGCTCACGGTGGGAAAATCACCGTTGAAAGCAAAGTCGGACACGGAAGCAGGTTCGTCGTTATCCTGCCTCGCCGTCAACACCTCGCACAAGCTTGAAACCTGCTACTCACACTCGCTCAATGATGGCGCAAGCTCTTCCACCCTCACCACAAACTTCCCTTCAACATAATCCACAACTACATGGTCACCATCTTGGATGCGCCCCATCAACAACTCATCTGATAACAAGTCAATGACATGCGTTTGAAGTGCTCTCCTGAGCGGTCTTGCACCGTGATACTTATCAAAACCTAAATCCACAAGTCTTTCCTTTGCTGCCTGCGTCAGTTCAAGTGTGATGTTTCGGTTGCGAAGCTCGTTCACGAATGGGCGCAACTCTATATCTACAATCTTGAGGACATGCTCCCTTTGCAACGGTCTGAACACGATAACCTCGTCAACCCTGTTCCTGAACTCTGGAGTGAAGCGCTCCTCGTAGAGCTGTAACATCCTCCTCTCCATCTCTTTAAAGACTGACTTGACCCTCTCCTCTTCATCCTCACCTCGTCTGAACCCGATCCCAGACTCTTGGATCTCTCTCCCGAAGCCCCTGTAGCCGATGTTTGAAGTCATGATGATGATTGCGTTTCTGAAATCGACTGTCCTGCCTTGTGCATCAGTCAGCCTTCCCTCATCCATGATCTGAAGGAGTATGTTTGTGACCTCTGGATGCGCCCTATCGAATTCATCGAACAGGACAACGCAGAATGGTCTTCTCCTCACCCTCTCTGTGAGCTGTCCGCCTTCTTCATACCCAACATATCCAGGGGGCGCACCAACAAGCCTTGAGACAGTATGCTTCTCCGTGTATTCGGACATGTCTATGCGTATCAAAGCGTCCTCGGTTCCGAAGAGGAATTCAGCCAGCACCCTTGCAAGCAATGTTTTACCAACACCAGTTGGACCGAGGAAGACGAAGCATCCAGTCGGGCGACGCGGGTCTTTAAGACCAGCCCTTGCCCTCCTTATCGCCCTTGCCACAAGCTCAATCGCATGGTCTTGCCCGACCACCCTCTCCTTGAGATACTCTTCCAAGCGCAATAGACGCTGTGTCTCATCTTCTGTTAGGCGTTTAATCGGTATGCCAGTCCACTCAGAGACAACATGAGCGACATCTTCCTCAGTGACAACCGCCTCCTGCTCACAAACGCTTGCCTGCCATTCTTCCTCAAGTTGCGTTAGCTTCTCACAGAGCCCTGCAACTTCGTCTCTTAGCCTCGCTGCCTTCTCATAATCGTGCTCATTAATTGCCCTCTCCTTCTCCGCGTTCAACCTCTCAATCTCCCTTTGAAGTTCTCTTATGTGAGGTGGTGGCATGCAACCTCTCAGCTTCACCCTTGAAGCTGCCTCATCGATCACATCGATCGCCTTATCTGGTAGCCTCCTGTCCGTGATGTAGCGGTGTGACAGGCGCACAGCTGCCAAGATCGCTTCATCGGTGATTTTGACACCGTGAAAGTTTTCGTAAGTTGGGCGCAGCCCCTTAAGTATCTCAACTGTTTGCTCAACGGTTGGCTCGGAAACGAAGACAGGTTGGAAACGCCTTTCAAGGGCTGGGTGCTTCTCAATATAGCGTCGGTAATCCTCAAGCGTTGTAGCGCCAATGCAACGCAGTTCACCACGAGCTAACGCTGGCTTCAAAATGTTCGATGCATCAATAGCTCCCTCGGCAGCACCCGCACCAACGATGGTGTGCAACTCATCGATGAAGAGGATGATCTCACCCTGCGCTTGCTTTATCTCGTTCATGATGCGCTTCATGCGCTCCTCAAATTCCCCTCTATACTTTGTCCCAGCGACGATTGCAGCCAAATCGAGCGCCACAATCCTCTTACCAAGCAACGGCTCTGGGACTTCCCTTTGAACAATCCTTTGAGCCAACCCCTCAACTATCGCAGTCTTCCCCACACCTGCATCGCCAACGAGAACTGGGTTGTTCTTTGTGCGCCTGCTCAATATCTGAATGACGCGCTCTATCTCGCTCTCCCTACCAATGACTGGATCAAGTTGTCCCTCGGCGCTTAGCTGAGTCAGATCCCTGCTGAAGGCATCAAGAGCGGGCGTGTTAGTGCGCTTCCTGAACTGCCTCCTTACATCGTTTGTAGCATCACCCCTTTGAGCATAACGGCTATCGTAAACCTTTCGTCTCACATCTTCAAACCGCACACCATAGCGCATAAGGAGCCTCGCTGGAGTGCCGTGCTTATCCCGTAGCAACCCGAGGAGGAGATGCTCAGTTCCTATGTGCTTATCACCGAGTGCTTTCGCCTCATCAGCTGCAAACAGAAGCACCCTTTTTGATGCTGGAGTTAGCGTTGGCTCAGCCGTCGTAAGCCTGCCGGCGGTAATGCTCAACTCATTCTCGACTTCCATCCTGAGTTGCTCAATGTCGACGCCAAGCCTCTCAAGTATTTCAACAGCCATCGCATCGGATTGCTTCAGGAGGGCAAGCAAGATATGTTCAGGCTGAACATGTGGTGAACGCATCCTGATGGCTAAATCTTGGGCTTCAAGCAATACTCGCTTTGCCCTCTCTGTATATCTATCAACCATTGCCGATCTCCTCCATCAAACCAGCGAAGTATTGCGCTTGCATTTGACTGGCATCGAATTTCCATCCCCCTCTAACCACCCCCATCAAACGAGTTTGCCACTTGTAGGGCGTTTCGTAAACCTCACTTCGTTCCACACACCTCACATTGAGAAAACCCTCTCAATAAATTGGAGTCCCATCTTGTGCTGTCAGTTTCCGAAACTCCTCCATGAGCATCTTCGTTATAGGTCCGGGCTTGCCGTCGCCTATCTTATGCCCGTCTATTTCAACCACGGGGACAATCTCAACGCCGGTTCCCGTCATGAAGCACTCATCGGCAACATAGAGGTCAATTGATGTTAGGACTGCCTCGTAAGCTTGTATGCCAAGCCTCTTCGCCAGCTCCAGAATAACGCCCCTCGTTATGCCACGCAATATGCCCATGTGAACTGGTGGCGTGTATAGACATTGCTTCTTCACAATGAAGATGTTCTCACCAGAGCCTTCAGCTACATAGCCATCGATCGTAAGCATTATAGCTTCCTGCTTGCCAGCTAACTTCGCTTCCATCTTTGCCAAGATGTTGTTCAGGTAGTTGAGAGATTTTATCGCTGGGTTGAGCACTTGATGCGAGTTGCGCCTCGTTGAAACCGTTATAGCTGTAATCCCTTTCTCATACATCTCCTGAGGGAAAAGCTCAATACGGTCGGTGATGATGATCACCGTTGGGTTCGAACATTTCCAAGGTTCAAGCCCGAGGTCTCCAACACCCCTTGTGACGACAACCCTTATGTATGCGTCTTTGAGGTTGTTCTTCCTCAGGGTTTCCAATATGGCTTGGCGCATTTCGTCTTTTGAGATGGGTATGTTGAGCCATATGCAGTGGGCTGACTCATATAGCCTGTCCAAATGCTCATCGAGCTTGAAGACCTTCCCTCCGTATGCTCTTATGCCCTCAAAGACCCCATCGCCATAGAGCAACCCGTGATCAAAAACCGATATCTTCGCTTGGCTCTTTGGAGCGAACTCACCGTTGATGTAAACAAACAGCTCCCCCTCCCTTGAATCATCCATGACTATTTCGCCCTCCCCATCATTGGTGAAGCATTGTCCTCGTTATCGTTACTTCCTAAACTCTGGGAGTATCTCAACTTTCACCCACGCCTTCTCACTTGCGGAACGCTCAATCGCATCGAGGACACGCTGGCACTGAACGCCATCGTAGAAGTTCGGCTCTGGCAACCTATCCTCAGCGATGGCGCAGAGCAAATCATAAACGGTGTGCGTGAATGTGTGCTCATACCCGATTATGTGCCCCGGTGGCCACCACGCTTTGATATACGCATGGTGATCTGGCTCTGTAACCATGATCGTTCTGAAGCCATGTATCTCAGGCGGGTCATCCCTGAGGTAAAGCTCGAGTTCGTTCATCCTTTCAAGGTTGAAGACAAGGGAACCGTTGCTCCCGTTTATCTCAAACCTGTTGTAGTTTTTGCGTCCCGGAGCGAAGCGTGTTGCCTCAATGTATCCGACAGCGCCGTTCTCAAACCGAACGAGCGAAAGGGAACAGTCATCGACATCGACAACACCCTTCTGCTCAGCTACTGCCTCCGCTGCAAGCCCTTCGGCACGCGCTGCAAGAAGCGGGCGCTCCTTGATGAATGTCTCAAGCAAACCGCATACTTCAACTATCTCGCCGACGAGGAAGCGAGCCAAATCAATAACATGCGCAGCCAAATCGCCGAGCGCCCCAGAGCCGGCTATGCTCTTTTGCAAGCGCCAAACGAGTGGGAAGTTAGGATCAACAATCCAATCCTGAAGGTATGTTCCCCTGAAGTGGTATATCTGTCCGAGCCTTCCTTCGCTTATGAGTTTCTTCGCCAGCTGGACAGCGGGCGCACGCCTGTAGTTGAAGCAGATGGCGTGCTTCACTTTGGCTCTCTCGACTGCCTTCAACATCTCCTCAGCTTCCTCAAGGTTGCGTGCAAGTGGCTTCTCACAAAAAACATGCTTGCCTGCAGACGCTGCCTCAACAGCTATCGGATGATGTGAGTCGTTTGGTGTGACGATATCAACCAGCTCAATGTCGTTACGCTTAACCAGTTGACGCCAATCCGTCTCGTAGCCTTCCCACCCATATTGCTTCGCTGCCTTCTCAACTGCTTCTTTGGAGCGTCCGCATATTGCAACCATGCGAGGTATCAGGGGCGGTGAAAAGAAGTGCTTCACATTACGCCATGCCTGACTGTGAGCCTTCCCCATGAACGCATACCCTACAAGACCTACTCCAATCTCCCTCACCTGCTGTGCCATAGTTCAACACCTCCTCACACATTGTTTTACGCTGGCGCTTACAATTTTAACGCTTATCCACAGTGATGGAAAGCGAGCCACCATGCCACGATGGTGCCTTAGCGCTTCCTTGTGACTTCGCCCTGCTTCTCCGTTTGCACACCCCTCTCAACCAAATCCTTCAACGCAGTCACCATGACTTTGATTTTTCCTTCCTTGAGCGCCTTGTCCCAGAGCTCGCTTATGAAAGCTCTCGCCCTCAACGCGAGTTGCTCGCTGAAAAGCTCCTTCTCAATTTCAGCCCTCGCCTCCTCAAACGGGACTTTCGGTGGCACTTTTATATCACGCACCCAAAGTATCACCCAATAGTTAACGCCGTCGATTTGAACCTGCGTTGGTGGGAATATCTCACCCGGCTTTGCAGCACGCAATATGAGCCTATACTCATGTGGCAGTTCATCCAAGCTAAGGTAACCCCTTGAACCTGAAAGCCTCGCCGTCGGCATCTTCGAGTGTTTCAAGGCAAGCGTTGAGAAAACTTTCGCTATGTCCTTGCGTTCCCTCTGAGCACGAAGCAACTCACCCCAAAGGGCGTTTGCCTCCTCAGGCGTTAGAACACCTATCTCACGCACATCATAAAGCGGATCTGGGTTGAAGCGCTTGTATACTTGCGGGCGATAATAGTATCGGCGTATCTCAACCTCATCGATTCGTATCTCGTTTCGTAGCATCTTCTCAAGGAGCACATATTTCTTGGCTTCAGCCCATAGCATCATCGGGCTTATGTTCGGCGGTAGACCTGCCCTGGCGAGCTTCTCAGTCTCTTTCTTCTCAAGGGCTTCAAACAGTGGATTGAAACGCTCAAGCACTTCTTTATCGGTGGCACTTACGCCACGCTTCTTCGCCTCGCTCTCAACCAGCATGAGCGTGATCATACTCCGCAAAACATCAGCACCATGATCGCACAAAAGCCTCGCTATGAAATCCTCACGCCTTATCGGCTCGCCATCAACAGTAGCGACAACTTCTGGGATATCGTAATACCGCTTCAAAAAGTCGGGCTCGCCACAAACCCCAACCCCTGCAACGATGATGGAAACGCACACACTCATAACAGCGCTATGGGCGCAAGATAACCTACTTCGCATCATCCTCACCACCTGTGATCATCTTCGCGGTTGCTACAGCTTCGTTGTAACTCAGCTTACCCTCATAGAGAGCCTTGCCAACGATGCACCCGATGACCTTCGGATAAAGCTTCGCAAGCTCCCTTATGTGCTGTGAAGTTGTTATGCCACCCGATGCGATCACCTTTAAAGACGAAGAGGATGCTACAAGCTCAACTACGCCTTCTATGTTCGGTCCAAGCATAGTTCCATCACGCTTCACATCGGTGTAGATGATGGTCTCAACACCGATCCCCTCAAGCTCCTTCACAAGCTCCACAGGCGTTAACTGTGTCTCCTCCCTCCAGCCACGCACCACGACTGCTCCATCCCTCACATCAACCGCAACAGCTATCCTATTGCCATACTCTCTCACAGCTTCGGCGAGCAGAGCTTTGTTCTCAACAGCGGTTGTCCCCAAGATAACCCTCTCAACACCGATGGACAAGACAGCCTCAATGTCGCCCAACTCTCTAACGCCACCGCCGAATTGCAACTTGCATCTCACTGCCCGCCGTATTCGTGAGAGCACATGCAAGTTCTTCGGCTTCCCTTCAAGAGCACCGTCAAGGTCAACGATGTGTAGCCACTCAGCACCTAAGCTTGCCCAGTGAGATGCAGTCCTAACTGGGTCTTCGTCGTAAACGGTTTGCAAACTGAAATCGCCCCGAACCAACCGAACACATTTGCCACCTCGTATATCAACAGCAGGTATAACCACGAATCCGCTCATCACCATATCCACCTTGCGGGAGGCTCAGGTGTATGCGACTTTCAAGGACACTTTGAAATCTTGCTTCGCCTCTACTCTTCGATGCTACTGAAGAGCCACTCGATTGCAGTTAGCCATAGCAATATCGCGGCTTCCTCGGCTGGCATGTCCAAAGCCTTCCTAAAGAAACGGCGCATGACATCAAGGTATGAGTCGGATGTCTCATCAACGACGACAAACTGACCGCGCTTCATCTGTGACGACAACTCGGCATGAACGAGTGCGACAAACCTTTGGACGCTCTCGGGAGTGGCACGCTCAAGCTCCTCACCAAACTCCGCTATTGCTCTTTCTTTAAGCTCCTGCAATGTCAACTGCATCACCTCGCCCAAGAGAAGCACCTAATGTAAAAGCGAGCTTCGGCATGCCACTTTCTACATCTGCCTTCGCAATAACACAACAGCGAATGCTTCAATCCCTTCTTCCCTCCCCACAAACCCAAGCCCATTTGTTGTCTTAGCTTTCACGCTTACGGAATCCATTGGCAAGCCAGCAATCGAAGACAACCTCTGGCGCATCGCCTCCCTATGTGGGCTGAGCCTTGGTGCGTTTGCAACTATGACCACATCAACCTGCAGGATCTCATAGCCCGCCTTGCGGGCGAGGTTCACAACATGCTCAAGCAGAACCGCACTTGATATGCCCTCATATCTTGGGTCGTCACTTGGGAAAAGCTCACCTATGTCCCCCAAGCAAGCAGCGCCAAGGATGGCATCGCAAACAGCGTGGAGTGCAACATCTCCATCGGAATGCCCTGCAAGCCCCTTCTCATGCGGGATGAGCACACCGCAAAGGAAGAGCTCCCTCCCCTCGGCGAATGGATGTGCATCGTAGCCGAAACCAACCCTTGTGACCTCGCTCATCGGCGCTCACCGTTTGACTGGCACTGAGTATGGTTTTGAGTGCTCTTAAGCTCACACCCACACCTTATCACTTTCCCTGAGGCTATTCTCTCGTTGAGGAAGGCTTCAACAATGAGAAGGTCTTTCCTTTCCGTCACCTTGATGTTGCAAGGATCTCCCACAACGAGCTTCACCTTCGCACCGATGGCTTCAACTAATCCAGCGTCGTCTGTGCAAAGCAGACCCAACTCCCTTGCCCTCTCATGTGCACGAATCAACAACCTGCAGGAGAAGGCTTGAGGCGTTTGAACGAGGTAAAGGCTCTGCCTCGAAAGAGTCCTAAGAACGAACCCACTCGCATCAGCTTCCTTAACAGTGTCAGTGCAAGGTATGCCTGCGGTAGCTGCGCCATATTCAAAGGCTGCTTCCACCACCTTGCTCACAAGTTGTGGTGTTACGAGAGGGCGTGCAGCATCGTGCACAACAACATAACCATCTTCACTGCCGATCACTTTGAGCGCATTGTAGACGCTCTCCTGCCTCTCCGAACCACCCATGACAAGCTCTATTTCCATACTGCCACGATGACGCTCAGCTATGCGCAACACATCCTCTTGCTCATCTTCTCTTACGCAGATGATCAACCTTTTGATGAACCCTGTGGCACACAGAGCCTTCAAAACCCACGATAGTATTGGTTCACCCGCAACATTGATCAAGACTTTGTTTTGTCCAACGCCCATCCTGACAGCCTTACCAGCCGCGGGAACTATGGCTGTTACCGTCTCCAAACAACGATCCTTCCTCATCCTCTTCACTCAACTCACGAACGAACTCAGCGAATATCATTTTGCCAGAAGCCGTCTGGCTCACATTGCGCACTGTTGTGCGCACCTTCCTACCGATGTATCTCCTACCACCTTCAACAACGACCATCGTGCCATCATCCAAGTAGCCAACTCCTTGTCCTGGGTGAGTTCCCTCTCGCACGATGTAGACATCAAGCTCTTCGCCGGGTATGACCACTATCTTCAATGCGTTTGCAAGCGCATTCAGATTCAGCACTGGCACATGATGTAGGTGCGCTATGCGCTGGAGCCCTTCATCGTTTGTGATTATCGCTGCGTCCAACTCCTCAGCGAGCCTTATAAGCTTCATGTCCACCGTCGGTGCCCGCTCAACATTACTGCTGTAGCTATCTATGACCTCAATCCTCTGTGGGTATGCTTGCCTCAACTCCGTAAGCATCTGCAATCCCCTTCTCCCCCTCGCTCTCTTGATCGGGTCTTCAGAATCGCGTATGCGCTGTAGTTCTTGGAGGACGAAATCAGGTATGCAGATCCTTCCCTCTATGAACCCAGATGCCACAACTCCATTGAGCCTTCCATCTATGATGACGCTCGTGTCAAGCAGTTTCAGCCGTGCGAATTGATAAGCGTCCTTCTCGCTCTCCGCCGAACTCGGTTGCAACTCGCTGATGCGGGCGCGCAAAAACCTCGGAAAGAACCTCTTCAGCTCCTCCTTCACTCCGACCATTATGCGAAGGCAGATGTAAAGGGAAAAGGCTGTAACTGGGATTATGATGACGAGCGCCACCTCCCAAGATTGGAGCTGTGCTCTAAAAACGCTCAACGGTGGTAGGAGGATAAGGTAGGAAAGTATCAACCCGAGCAACACCCCAAACAACGCTGCGAGCTTGTCTGCGAGCGGTATTTTGTCGAGGCGAAACAGAACATCGGCAGCCTTCCAACCGAGAGGGCTACCTACAAGATAGCCAAGCAAAACCATCACGATGACTATGCCAACGCGGCTAAGTAGCTCCAGATGCCCCCCGCTTGTTTTGAGGTATGACGAGAGCCACATCGCATAAAGACTGCTTAAACGAGCGCCAGCCAACGCGAAAAAGATGACAACGCAGACCACCGTGATAAACCATACGAAGTTTTGGAAGCGGTGATTCAACTTACTCACTCCCCTTCACCTAAACTGAAGCCTCCTTCAAAGGCTTCCCTTCACTATTATGGTTCCAAATCGCTGTGGTGCGGTTTCGAATTGAGTTTGATTAGCATTGAGATGACATCTGTTACATGCCTCACTGGAACATACTCCATCTCACCATCAACGCGCAAGCCCTCGGCGTAAACTGGACCAAAGCATTTTCTGAAACCGAGCTTTGAAAGCTCCCTCAGTCTTCTTTCTGGCAACGGCACCGGGCGAACCTCGCCACCTAACCCAACTTCACCGAAAGCAGCTACATCCTTTGGTATGATTGCGTCATACCTGCTTGAAGCGATGGCGATCGCCGTAGGCAAATCAATCGCCGGCTCGCTCACCCTTATACCGCCAGCGACATTGACATAGACATCTTGATCGCTGAGACGGATGCGCGTCCTCCTTTCAAGGACAGCTATGAGCATACAAGCTCTGTTGTAATCCATCCCAGTCACAAGACGCCTTGGGGCACCGAAATATGTAGGAGCAACAAGCGCTTGAATTTCAAGGAGCAGTGGACGCCTCCCTTCAATGACAGCACCGACAACACTCCCAGAGACATCCACAGATGTGCGAGAGAGCAAGTGCTCCGATGGGTTTGGGACTGGCTCTAAACCACCCTCTGACATCTTGAAAACGCCGATCTCACCAACGGGTCCAAACCTGTTCTTCACAGCTCTAAGCACCCTCAAAGCGTAGTTCTGGTCACCCTCAAGATAGAGGACAGTGTCAACGATGTGCTCAAGGACTTTCGGACCTGCGATCAGTCCCTCCTTCGTGACATGCCCAACGAGGAAGATTGATGTTCCAACATCCTTTGCAGTGCGCACAAGCAAGGAAGTGCATTCCCTTACTTGGCTCACGCTACCAGGTGCTGATGCTAAGTCTGGATGAAGCATAGCCTGTATTGAGTCAACAGCAACTACTAACGGTTTCAAGCGCTCTATTTCTTCGCATACAAGCGTGACATCCACATCCGAAAGCACGAAGATGGTTGAAGAAGATATCCCCAGCCTCTCCGCCCGCAACGCTATCTGCTCCATCGATTCCTCAGCAGCTACATAGACAGCCTTGTGCTTACCGTCACTGGTGGCAGAATCGAGCACCTGCAACATGAGCGTAGATTTCCCGATACCAGGCTCGCCACCAACCAAGATGGCACTCCCTGGGACAACACCTCCACCAAGAACCCTATCAACCTCATCGATACCGATCGGGATGCGGTTCAACTTCCTCAAAGCGATTTCTCCCAAAGGCTCTGCAGTGGAGATGGTTTTCCTTCTCCCCTCTGGTTTCGCTTTCACCTCGCCTACGATCTCTTCGACGAAAGAATTGAAAGCGGAACATTCGGGGCATCTGCCAAGCCACTGCTCGCTTTGGAAGCCACACTGTTGGCAAACAAACCTTGAGCGTCCTTTTGGCATGTCAGCTTCACCGTTATTTTGCATGGGGTTCCTTCCTACTTGCAAATTCTGTCACAAGCCAAATGGTGAGGGCTACCTGAGGGCAGTTTGACAACACATGCCGATTGCAGGTAAAATAAAGAATGCAGGTGGTTGAGGTTTCGCAACTGGATAGCGATAGCCCAGCCACGCTAGGCGGGGAGCTAGCCGTGCCCTGAACCCGCAATCGGCTATAGCGGGGCTTAATTCCCAACCTGAGGCTGTTGCCTGTGAAGACGGGCTACATGGAGTTAGCATTGAAGGCTGGGTCCTGCGCGGCGGTAAGGTGTGAACCCCCCAGGTCCGAAAGGAAGCAAGGGTAAGCACCCAATGCCGAGCGCCGCAGGGAAGCCTGGCTGGAGCTAACACATGTAGCTACGCTCGTAGGCAACTGTCGAAGGTGGGTGCGTGGCTGGGCTTATTCATGCGTCACAAACAAAGAGGTGATTTTGAAATGCCCTCTCTGCCTGATGAGGAAATAATGAAGCTACGCCCAATGTGCAACTGCTGTAAGAAAAGGCTGACAAGGATAATACTGCCACACACACCTTGGAACGAATCTGGGCAATACCTTTTCCATTGCCTCATCTCTGGCAGGGTCACACCGATACGAGATATTGAGTATGTGATTCGCACAGGGAGACAGGAGCCCGAAGTTGAAGAGGCAGTTGAAACTCAAAGCGAACCCACAGAGAGGTAATTTGAAGACAACGCAAAAAGCATCTCAAAAGCTCATGAGACAATGAGCGCAAGTGAGCGCGTTAGACTAATGCGTTGAAAGATTACCCTGTGGTGAAGACAAAGCGCAAACGGTAACTCTGCAAGAAGGCATTGGCGGTTTTAAATCGTCTCAAAGGACGATGAGCATGAGCTAAGCAAAAGAAAGGGAGGGTTTAAAGGTGGCTATAGTGACGATGCGTGAACTGCTCGAAGCAGGCGTTCATTTCGGTCATCTGACGAGGCGATGGAATCCGAAGATGCGCCAATACATCTTTGAGGAGAGGAACGGCATACACATCGTCGACTTGAGGAAAACGCTCCAATGCTTAGAGACAGCTTACAACTTCGTGAAGGAGAAGGTAGCCGAGGGCGCCATTGTGCTCTTCGTCGGGACAAAGAGACAGGCACAGGAGATAATCGAAGAAGCAGCAAAGAGCTGTGGCATGTTCTATGTCAACCAGAAGTGGCTTGGTGGTATGCTGACGAACTTCAAGACGATAAGGCAAAGGGTTGAACACCTGAAACAACTGCGCAAGATGGAAGAGGATGGCATACTTGACCTCCTCCCGAAGAAGGAGAGCACACAGATGCGTGAGGAGAGGGCAAAGCTTGAGAAGCTTCTGGGCGGGATAGAGGATATGGAGCGCCTCCCAGACTTGCTTTACATCGTGGACATAAGACACGAAAACATAGCGGTGAGAGAGGCAAACAAACTCGGCATACCGATAGTTGCGATCGTGGATACAAATTGCGATCCTGAGTTGGTCACCTATCCGATACCGGGGAACGATGATGCTATACGCTCACTTCGGCTCATCACGATGAAGATAGCCGAAGCCGTTAACGAAGGGAAGAAGTTGAGAGAAGCGATGCTGGCGGAGGCATTGGGCGTGCAGATGCCCGAGACTCCCGAAGCTGAGAGCGTGCCAACTGTTGAGATAGCACAGGCTGAGGAACAAACCGCTGAGGAAGCCTCGATGAAAGCCGAAAGCGGTGTTGAAAACATCACCGTTGAATTGCCCACAGAGGAGTTGGAAACAACGGAAGAGGAAGCATAAGCATCGCATCACGATGGGAACAAGGACAAACCAAGTGGAAGGAGGAAGGTAGGCATGAAGGTAAGCGTTGAAGAAGTGAAGAGGTTACGCGAGATCACGGGTGCTGGGGTGATGGATTGCAAGCGTGCGCTTGAGAAGGCAAACGGCGACTTTGAGAAGGCGATAGAGATACTGAGAGTGGAGGGCTTGGCGAAAGCGGAGAAACGCGCAGGAAGAGCAACGACTGAAGGCGTCATAGCAAGCTACATACACACTGGTGGCAGGATAGGTGCTATGGTTGAGCTGAACTGCGAGTCCGATTTTGTAGCGCGCACCGATGAGTTCAAACGCTTAGCATATGAGCTTGCCATGCAAGTTGCAGCTATGGATCCGAAATATGTCTCTCGCGATGAAATACCTCAAGAGGTCCTTGAGAGCCAAAGGAAAGCTTATGAATTGCATGCTATGACCAGTGGCATACCGCAAGACATGGTTGAAAAAGTTGTGGAACAGCGCCTTGAGGAGTTCATCCAAGAGGTTTGCCTCCTCGAACAGCCATACATAAAGGATGAAACACGCACGGTTGGTGAGTTGATAAAGGAGATGATAGCACGCCTTGGCGAGAACATAACCGTAAGGAGGTTTGCGAGGTTCGTCGTCGGGCAGTGAAGTTAAAAGCAGGTGATGAAGTGATGGGTGAAGAGATAGGAAAGCCAAAGTATAAGCGCATCTTGCTCAAGCTGAGCGGTGAGGTGCTCGCTGGTGAAAGGGGCTTCGGCATCGATCCAGAAACACTTAAACGCATCGCGAGCGAAATTATGGAGATACATGAGATGGGGGTTGAGATGGGCATCGTTGTCGGTGGTGGAAACATCTTCAGGGGCTTAAGGGATGCAGCTCTCTACGCCATCAAGAGGGTGACTGGCGATTACATAGGCATGCTCGCAACCGTTATAAACGCACTGGCGCTTCAGGACGCAATCGAAAACCTCGGTGCAGAAACAAGAGTGATGACAGCCATTGAAATGAGGGATGTCGCTGAACCATACATCCAACGCAGGGCGCTGAGACACCTCGAGCAAGGACGGATTATCATATTCGCAGCTGGCACTGGCAACCCATTCTTCACCACAGACACCGCAGCATCGTTGAGGGCTTTACAGATAGGCGCAGAAGTTGTTTTGAAGGGGACTGATGTTGATGGCGTGTTCGATAAAGATCCACACGAGGATCCAACCGCTGTGAAGTTTGAAACGATAACGCATATTGATGCGCTCAAGCTCGGGCTCAAGGTTCTGGATGCAACCGCAATATCGCTTTGCCACGAAAGCAACATACCGATAGTCGTCTTCAACATATGCATACCTGGGAATTTGAAACGGGTTGTGCTGGGCGAACCGATCGGGACACTCGTGCATTCATAACCCTTGGGAAGGTTGGTTGTAGGGAGTGATATGTGATGCACGAGGAGATAAAACAACTGCTCAACGATGCGGAACACAGGATGAAGAAGGCTGTTGAGGCAACAGCGAATGACCTATCAATGCTACGCACTGGAAGGGCTTCACCAGCACTGCTTGACCATATCAAGGTTGAATACTACGGCACTGTATACCCTTTGAAACAGCTTGCTTCAATCACGGCGCCAGAACCGAGGTTGATCGTAGTTGACCCGTGGGACAAAAACATCATCGACGCTATACAAAAGGCTATAATGAGCTCGGACTTGGGCTTGACTCCGTCTACGGATGGGAATGTGATAAGAGTTCCAATACCGCCTCTAACTGAGGAGAGAAGGCATGAGCTGGTTAAGCTCGCAAGTAAGAGGGCTGAAGAAGGGAAGATAGCCGTCAGGAATGTGAGAAGGGATGCGCTTGATGAACTCAGGAAGCTCGAGAGGGAAAAACATTTCTCAGAGGATGACATCAAGAGGGCGAGAGGAGAGCTCGATAAACTCGCATCAAAGTATGTTGAGGAAATTGAAGCGCTTAGGAAGGCGAAGGAGAAAGAGATTTTGGAGGGGTAACGGTGGCTCACGCTAAATGCGAGGGGCAGAAGGACACCGTTGAGTTGGATCTCATCGGGCTTACACTTGAGGAAGCGCTTGAGGAGATAAAGAAGGCGGGCGTTAGGGATGTCGAAGTAGTTTGCACGAAGCCTCCAAATAGAACTCCGCAGAGCGATGTGATACGAGTTGTGGCTCAAAGGAAGCGCGAGGGCAAGTTAGTGTTGGTAACATCATCGGAAGCCTATGTCCAACCATACAGGCGTTATGGGGGGCAAAAGCATTGACGGAGCAAAACAGGAAGCCACTTACACGCACAGAAGAGCTCTTGATAGCATGCGAACGCATGTCCGAAGAGGAATGCCTAAGGCTGATAGACCGAAGCAGACTCCCAAGGCATATAGCGATTGTGATGGACGGCAATAGACGATGGGCTAAGGAAAAAGGGGTTGCGATACTTAACGGTCACAGGGCTGGCGCAAGGGCGACAAGGCAAGCTGTTGAAGCGTGTGCGGAGTTGGGTATTGAGGTCTTAACACTATATGCATTCTCAACCGAGAACTGGCAACGACCTGCACCAGAAGTGAAAGGGTTAATGCATCTGATTGAGGTGACACTGCGCAGGGAGAAAATGGAGTTGCACCGCAACGGGATAAAGATACGCCACATAGGACTGAGAGAAGGACTGCCAAAGTCGCTCCTTGATGAAATTGATGATGCAGTCAAGCTCACCCAGCACAACAGCAGGATGATTTTAAACCTCGCCATAAACTACGGTGGCAGGCAGGAGATACTGAATGCGGTGAACCGCTTGTTAAGCGATATACGCAAAGGTAGCGTTGAACTGGAAACGGTTGATGAGGAAACATTCAAGGGCTACCTCTTCACCGATGGTTTGCCAGATCCAGACCTGCTCATAAGGACTGCTGGAGAACAGCGCTTGAGCAATTTCCTCCTATGGCAACTCGCATACACGGAGATCTTCATCCTCCCAATCTACTGGCCTGACTTCACCAAGAAGCACCTTTACATCGCTATCATTGATTACCAAAGGCGTGTGAGGCGCTTTGGAGGTGTGGTCCCAGTTGAAACAAAGGGCTCTGCTAATTAGGTTGCTTTTCGTGCTCTCGTTCCTGCTCGTTGCTGTCGATGTTAAGTTTGCGATGTTCGGTATACCTACCGTAGCGTTGAGTTTGTTTCTGGCATATGTGATCTCTTGGGAAGTGGCACACCTGTTCAAAGTGAAGTTGAAGGCATTCTCCTCAGAGGCGTTCGCCACGAGCGTCTCAATGGCAATTGTAGGTGCTTTCTTTTACCTCGGACGGACAGATAAGGCTGTTGCTGCGCTCATACAGATGAAGGGGCAAAACGCAGCCTATCGCTCAGCACCGTGGATATTGAACGACCTCACACTGATCGCTTTGAGCATCGGCATCATGATGGGCATACTCGTTATAGCAGCAATCGTCGTCTCATATGCAGTTGATGTGTGGCATAACAGGAAGCTACAGCCACTGCTGTTTGGAACAGCTTCAAGCGCATTGATTGGCGCATTCGTAGGAGTGGCTTTTGGGTTTATGAACTCGCTCAGCGCACCCTACGGGAAACCCGTGTTGTTGCTTTCCATCATCTTGGGGCTTGGGATAACGAGCTACAGTAGCTTGATGGACGAGGAAGACAAGGAACGGAGGATGAAGGTAACAGCACATGTAGCGCAAATACTGGTTGGCGCTGTGTTATCAGCGGTTGCGATGTGGGTTCTATCCATGAATGTTAGAGGCATGATTGAGGCGTTTGCACTTGTCATCATTGGTGCTGTGACACAACGATATTTGTCTTCCGTCATTGCAAGCGCATCTGTCCCGATACCAAAAGAAGCCCCAAAGCTAATGGTCGGCTGGATAGGCTTTTACACAGCCCATTTCCTTCCCTTGGGCGTGTGCATCCTGTTAGCGTCCTTGATAGAATATGCTATAGCGCTTAGCTGAGATTCTCTCCGCCGAGGTTGAATTGAGGTGATGCCCCTGTTGGAAACGGTCATCGGCTCTGCTAAATCCATCGTGATACCATTTCTCGTCCTTGGGCTTGTAGTGCTCATCCACGAACTCGCTCACTTCTTAACAGCGTTGAGGGTGGGCATGAAGGTTATTGAGTTCTCCGTCTTCATCGGTCCAGCGATCTGGACGAAGGTCATCGGTGGAATAAAGTATTCGCTCCGTTTGATACCGTTTGGTGGGTATGTGCGCATCTACGGGATGGAACTTGACGACCCAAGCGAGCTTGCATCACCAGAAGCTTTCCACAACCGCCCACCGATCCACAGGCTCATCGTGCTCGCCTCCGGCTCTTTTGCCAACCTGCTCTTGGCTTTCCTACTGCTGTTCATTTATGGTTTGGCGATCACAAACATGAGGAGCACTAACACGATTGCGAGGGTGGCAATGGGCATGCCAGCTTCAAGGGCTGGCATTAAGCCGGGCGATGAAGTCATCGCCATTGATGGACTGCAAATAAGGCTGGATAAAGATTGGCTTGAACAACTCAGAAGCTCACCGAGCAAAACCAAAAGGAAGCTGAAGCTCAAAGTGCTCCGAGGTGGAAAAGTGATTGAATGTGGTGTTGATAAAGTCCGACAAGGCGACCTCCTTATCACCATCTCGAACATCGGGAGGTTTGATGCCGATGTAATCGTATCAGCCATATCAAGTAGCCCAAGGAAAACGATCACGGTGAAGGTGAGGCGTAACGGGAGCATTCTACCTTTGAAGGTCACGCCTATAGCGCAGGAAGGGATTGAGTTGAGAGAGGCAGAGGGGAGAGGGTTAAAGAGGATGACGAAAGCGATGGTCGTGAGAAAGGAGAGAGGGATCATCGGCATCGAGCTCGCCCAAGCGCCTTCGAAAGAACGAATCGCGATTCATGAACGCTTCATCACGGCTGTGGAGATAGCTTTGGGTGAGTGCGCCCACATCACATATGGAATAGTGATGCTCTTCATGAGGCTTTCGGAACTGCACGAAGCGGTTGGGGGTCCCATACGCGTCTTTTGGGAGTTGAAAGAGCATGCTTGGTTAAGCTTTTTCTTGCAATTGCGCATGATGGGCGCACTCAGCTATGTTGTGGGCTTGTTCAACCTCATCCTACCAATACCGCCACTTGATGGCGGGAGGATAACCCTGATCATAGCCGAGGCGCTCTTCAGGCATCGCATAAACCGAAAGTTGGAATTAAAGCTGACACTGTTTGGGATCATCCTGCTACTCACATTGGTTGTGCTTATAAGCGCAAGGGATATCGGCTACATACTCAAACGCGCCATAGGCAACTGGTAAAAGCAAAAGGGGAGATGGACATGAGAGCCTCTCAGCTGTTCTTCACAACATTGCGTGAGCCTCCAGCTGAGGCAGAGCTTGTGAGCCATAAGCTCTTGACGAGGGCTGGGTTCATAAGGAGGGTTGCTACTGGCGTTTATGCATATCTTCCCTTAGGTTACCGTTCGCTTCACAAGATCACCAACATTGTGCGAGAGGAGATGAACGCTATCGGTGCACAAGAGACGCTCTTGCCCTCGCTTCATCCAGCGGAGTTGTGGGAAGAGACTGGCAGGCTCGAAGAGTGCGGTGAGATACTCTTCAAACTGCGCGACAGGCAACAACGACTGCTTTGCCTCGGTCCGACACATGAGGAAGTCGTAACTGACTTGGTCAGGAGGGATGTGCATTCCTACAGACAGCTCCCGATCATCCTTTACCAAATACAGGTCAAGTTCAGGGATGAGCCCCGCCCGAGAGGTGGATTGATGCGGGCAAGGGAGTTCACAATGAAGGATGCTTATTCGTTTGACAGGGACGAGGAAGGGCTTGAGCGAAGCTATAGGGCGATGATAAAGGCATACACACGCATCTTCTACAGGTGCGGTTTAAATGCCATCCCTGTCGAAGCTGAAGCTGGTGTCATCGGCGGAACTGAAAACCTCGAGTTCATGGTGCTCGCAGAAAGCGGTGAGGATCGGGTCTTGATATGCGATGAGTGCGGTTACGCAGCTAACAGGGAGAGAGCCGAGAGAAGAAAGCCGTTCAAAGGGCAGTATCCATCACCCTCATGTGGCGAGATGCTCCCGATGAACAAGGTGTTTACACCGAACCAAAAGACCGTTGCACAAGTCACAAGCTACCTTCGTGTCCCACCAGAAAAACTCGTCAAGACACTCATATACATTGCGGATGGAAAGCCGATAGCTGTCCTCGTGCGTGGCGATGCCGAATTGAACGAAGCCAAGCTGAGGAAACACATCGGCGCTTCAAAACTGCGGATGGCAGAGCCTGACGAGGTGATGAGCCTGACGAAAGCCGATGTCGGATATGCAGGACCAGTTGGGCTGAGTGGCGTTGAGATAGTGGCTGACTATGACATAGCGCAAATGCATAATTTCGTCACAGGGGCAAACGAGGATAACTACCACCTCATCAATGTCAACTGGGGGAGGGACTTCATTGTCAGCCAATTTGCTGATATCCGTTTCGCAAAGGAAGGCGATCCATGCCCAAGATGTGCAGATGGCGTCCTGAAACTCAAAAACTGTATTGAGGTTGGACATGTGTTCAAGCTCGGAACGAAGTATAGCGATGCGATGAGAGCAACATTCGTTGATGAGGATGGATGTGAGAAACCTTTTGTGATGGGCTGTTACGGCATAGGTGTCAGTAGGATACTTGCTGCTGTGGTTGAGGTAAGCCACGATGATGACGGCATCATCTTCCCGATAACCGTTGCGCCATATGAAGTGTGGCTCATACCCGTGGACATGAGTGATAGCGAGATAAGGGACGCTGCAGAGAACATTTACACAAGGTTAACCAGCGCGGGAATTGAAGTTGTGATTGACGACAGGGATGAGAGGGCTGGCGTGAAGTTCAAGGATGCCGATTTGATAGGCATTCCAATTCAGGTTGTCATCGGGAAGAGCTACAAGAGCTCCAAAGAAGTGGAGGTAAGGTTGCGAAGGGATAGGAAGCCATCGCTTGTGCACGAAGATGAAGCGGTTGACTTCATCACCCGCTTGCGCAAATCACTTTATGAGGAGCTAACACCAAAGGAGTAGACAGCTTTTCAAATAAGGTGCGGAGGGAAGTTGCAAGCCATGTTCCCATCCGGTGGTGAAGTGTTTCTAAGGCTCATCTTGACGATGATTTTGTGCGCCCTGATCGGGGTAGAGAGGGAAGCGAGGGAGAGACCAGCTGGGCTTAGAACACATGTTCTCGTCGGACTTGGCTCATGCCTTTTCATGATGGTCTCTATAGCAGTCGCTGTTCAATCGGGTAACAAAAACGCTGACCCGGCGCGCATCGCAGCCAATGTCGTTACAGGCATAGGTTTCTTGGGCGCTGGCACGATATGGCTCAGAGGTGATATGATAAGGGGTTTGACAACTGCAGCAAGCATATGGGTTACCGCAGCGATAGGGCTCTGTGTCGGTATGGGTTGGTATGTTCCCTCAGTAGTGGCAACCGCCCTCGCATTCACCTCCCTCACAGCCCTGAGGAAGGTCGAGAGGAAATGGTTCGGCAAGGGTGACAGATATTCCGCTACCATCCGCTGCACATATGAGCCACAGCAGTTTGCGATTGATGAGATACTGCAGGCGCTGACAAACCTGAGGGCTCACATAACGAGGATTGAGTTCGCAAGTTCTTCTGATGGCTCAACGCGCACGACAAGTATCATCGTAACGCTACCTCACGAGATAACCACCCTTGAGGTTGTAAGGACACTGCAACGCCTCCCGTTCATGAGGGTCATCGAGTGTGAGTAGCTTGCCTATGGTAGCATCTTCTTCGTGTAGCCCTCAAGCTCCTTCTTGATGTCTTCGTCCAAAACTTCGATATAGAGCTTGCGACTGTGCAACTCCCTTAAAGCGGTTATGACTGGGTTTTCTTCAAGCGGCTGGTTTGAGAAGGCAGCTTGCTCCAATATCTCGCGGGCTCTCTTTGCAACCGCGAGCGTGCAAAGATACTTGTTGCGTATGCCAAGAGAGGTAGCCCTGAAAACATCATCAAGCGCCATGCGCAATCAACCCTCCTGAGTTATCTCCAACGCCGTAAACTTTGCAAAGCTATCACTTCTCTTCTTCCTCTGGCTTCTCAGCGATGAGCGCCTCTGTGTTGAGTATGAGCGTCGCTATACTGACAGCGTTTTCAAGGGCAGTGCGCACAACCTTCAGAGGGTCAATTATGCCAGCTTTAACCATGTCGACGAACTCTCCCCTTTGCGCATCAAAGCCTACATTGCCATCTCGGTTGCGCACTTCCTCAACTATGACAGTCCCATCATACCCAGCGTTCTCAGCTATCTGACGGAGAGGCACATCAAGCGAGTTGATAACGATGCGATAGCCTGTCTTTTCATCCTCAGGTGCCTCAAACTTCATCTCCCTCAATTTGGCTTGAGCCCTCACCAGAGCAACACCGCCACCTGGCAATATGCCCTCTTCAACAGCTGCCCTTGAAGCATTGAGCGCATCCTCAAAGCGATGCTTCTTCTCCTTCAACTCCGTCTCGGTTGGTGCTCCAACCTTTATAACCGCAACACCGCCAGCGAGCTTCGCCAACCTTTCCTCGAGCTTCTCACGGTCGTAGTCTGACTCCGTCTCTTGGATCAACTTCCTTATCTGCTCAATCCGCCCAGCTATAGCCTCCTTTGAACCGCCCCCTTCAATTATCGTTGTCTTCTCACGCTCAACCACAACACGCTTTGCTGTCCCAAGCTCTCGTAGGTCTATGTTCTCAAGCTTTATCCCCAAATCCTCACTGAAGAAGCGCCCACCAGTCAGGATCGCTATGTCTTCCATTATAGCCTTACGACGCTCTCCGAACGCCGGTGCTTTAACAGCACAGCACTGGAGCACGCCTCTAAGCTTGTTCACGACGAGGGTGGCAAGCGCATCACCTTCGACATTCTCAGCGATGATTAGCAACGGACGCCCAGCACGGGCAACCTTCTCAAGCAATGGAACTAAGTCAAGCGCCGATGTTATCTTCTTCTCGTGCACGAGTATGAGAGGCTCCTCAAGCACACATTGCATGTTCTCGGCATCCGTCACAAAGTAGGGAGAGATGTAGCCTTTGTCAAACTGCATACCTTCAACAACCTCAACTGTAGTTTGCGTTCCTTTGGCTTCCTCAACCGTTATGACTCCGTCCTTTCCAACCTTGTCCATCGCGTCCGCTATGATGTTCCCTATCTCTGGGT
Source organism: Candidatus Thermosaccharophagus yellowstonensis (assembly GCA_041537945.1). Lineage (GTDB taxonomy): Bacteria > Armatimonadota > Fervidibacteria > Fervidibacterales > Thermosaccharophagaceae > Thermosaccharophagus > Thermosaccharophagus yellowstonensis. Next base: position 21,345 of record JBGOEK010000013.1, on the reverse strand, counting down.
CATTCCCGGCTATCGTTGCGACATGCCTTATCTCCTCTTTCGTCTCAACATCGATCGCCATGCTCTTAAGGTGCTCAACAACATCTTTCAAAGCCCTCTCCATCCCTTTCTTCAGGAACATCGGGTTCACACCCGCAGCAACTGCCTTCATCCCTTCCTTGAGCATCGCGTATGCTAACACTGTGGCTGTAGTTGTCCCGTCGCCTGCGACATCGTTCGTCTTTGAAGCCACCTCACGCATCAGCTGTGCTCCCATGTTCTCAAACTTGTCTTCAAGCTCTATCTCCTTAGCGACCGTCACCCCATCCTTACTCACAGTTGGTGAGCCCCATTTCTTGTCGAGCACAACATTGCGTCCCCTTGGTCCGAGCGTCACTGCTACTGCCTCTGCAACAGCTTTCGCACCACGAAAGAGCGCTTGCCTTGCATGATCGCTGAAGATAACCTGCTTTGCTGCCATCACCAAATCACCTCCATTGCAGTGTCATTGCTATGGTCATGGATTGAAGCAAACATCGGGAAGGGAAGCTGAAGGGGACTTGAGCGCAATTCATATGCGGGCAATCGGTGTCACTCTTCAATGACGGCATAGATGTCGTCAGCGCTCAAGATGACATGCTTTTCGCCGTTCAGCTTTATCTCAGTGCCAGCATACTTTGAGAAGATAACCCTGTCACCAACTTTCACGCTGATCGGGATGACCTTCCCCTCGTCGGTCAGCTTGCCATCACCGACAGCCACGACAACACCGCGCTGTGGTTTCTCCTTTGCTGTGTCGGGCAAGTAAATCCCACCCGCTGTCTTCTCCTCCTCTTCCTCAATCTTGATGAGCACCTTATCACGCAATGGCTTTATCTTCATCACAGCTCACCTCCTCCGAACGGTTTAACTGCGTCGGCGAGTTGCTTCGGCATACTTTAACTTTTGCTGAGCTCGAAAAGGAATCAAACACCACTGAGTGGAGGATTGTGATGAGTGTGACAGCCACTTTAATTATAATGTTGCGTTCGCACCGAATTGTAAAGCGAAGCCAACAACGCTCAAGCGCTTTGAACGAGCACATGGCTCGGCTGATGTAAGGGATCACAAGATGGTTGAGCACGATGAAGTTGGATGATGTCAAACTGATAATTGGCGTAAGGCACTTCAAACTTAAAAGCTCAAGGAGTTGAAAAGGCGATGCAGAATGAGAAGGTTGCTGAGATGCTTGAAGAGCTCGGTGACCTGAAGGAGATAATCGGGGAGAACCCTTTCAAGGTGCGAGCGTATAGGAGGGCAGCAGAGGCTATAAGGCGCTTAAACACCCCGATAGAGGAGATAGTGAGGGAAGGGAAGCTTAGCGAGATAGAAGGTATCGGTGCAAGCTTGGCTGCGAAAATAACCGAGTTCGTTAAAACTGGAAAGGTGAAGGAACTCGAAGAGCTGCGCTCCAAAGTCCCTCCATCGCTGAGGGCGTTTTTGGAGATACCCGACATGGGACCAAGGACTGCGTGGCTTGTTTATGAACGCCTCGGGATAACCACAATTGAAGAGCTTGAGAAGGCAGCGAGGGAGGGCAAGTTGCGCCACCTACCTGGGATGGGTCCGAAGAAGGAGGAGAACATACTTCGTGGGATACAACTGCTCAGAACAACTGCCCAAAGGTTCCGCTTGGATGTGGCGTGGAAGACTGCCGATTACATCACGAGTGAACTGAAGCAACTGCCTGAAGCCAAGTTGATACTACCCGCTGGGAGCTTGCGCAGGATGAAGGAAACGATCGGCGATGTGGACATACTCGTTGCAACAACGAACCCAGAGCCTGTTATGGACAAGTTCGTCAGCTTGGACGGCATAAGGGATGTGCTTGCCAAGGGAACAACGAAATCAAGCGTGCTGTTTGAGCATGGTCTTCAGGTTGATGTTAGAGCAGTGCCACCCGAGTCGTTTGGAGCAGCTGCTCAATACTTCACTGGCTCAAAAGACCATAACATCTCGCTTCGTGAGCGTGGGATAAAGCTTGGCTTGAAGATAAACGAGTATGGCGTCTTCAGGGAGCCCGCAGATGAGAAAATAGCTGGGGAGACGGAAGAGGGAGTGTATCAGGCTCTCGGTCTCGTGTGGATACCACCAGAGTTGCGTGAGAATAGAGGCGAGATAGAAGCAGCGGAAAGGAATGAGATACCAACGCTTGTTGAGCTATCCGACATAAGGGGTGACCTGCATATCCATTCAAACTGGAGCGATGGCTCGGAGACGATCGAAGCGCTCGCTGAGGCAGCATCACAGCTCGGCTACGAATACATCGCTATAACGGATCATTCGCCACCGATGGGCTGGGGTGTAAAACCAGATGACTTCAAGCGCCAGATAGACTACATAAGGAAGCTGAATGAGCGCATCGATGAAATAGCTATATTGACCGGTGTCGAGGTTGACATACTGCCAGACGGTTCGCTCGCTTTGGAAGATGGATTGCTCAAGGAATTTGATGTGGTGATAGCATCTGTGCACTCGCAAATGAGGATGCCGAAAGAGAAGATGACGGAGCGCATACTGCGTGCTATGGAAAACAGGCTTGTGCACATAATAGCCCACCCAACTGGCAGGTTGATCGGGCAGCGGGAGCCATACGAGGTTGACATTGAGCTCATCATCAAGAGAGCTGCGCAAGAAGGGATCGCACTCGAGATAAATGCAAGCCCAGAAAGGTTGGACTTGAAAGATGAGCATGCACGCATGTGCAAGGAGTATGGTGCTCCAGTGATGATAGGAACGGATGCACACGCCATAGTCCACCTTGAGTTTATGCGCTATGGCGTGGGGACAGCAAGGCGTGGGTGGCTCGAACCAAAGGATGTCATAAACACTCTCCCGCTGAAGAAGCTCCTTAGCTTCCTGAAGCAACGCCGAACTGGGAGGCTTTGAAAGAGGAGGGATATGGTGTGAGGGAACATAGGGATTTCCTTTCGGTGACGGATTTGAAGCCGAGCGAAGTTGAGATGCTCTTCGAGTGGGCAGGGGAATACAAATCGGGCGCCGTTAGAAAGAGGCTACGGGAAACACTGCTATATAGCTCAGTTGCATTGTTGTTCGAGAAACCCTCGCTCAGGACGAGGGTAACATTTGAGCTTGCTGTAAAACAACTTGGCGGGCATCCGGTGGTGTTGACGCAAGCCGAAGTTGGACTCGGAACAAGGGAAGCAGCGAAGGACATAGCGAGGAACCTCGCAAGGTGGGTGGATATCATCGTGGCTCGTGTCCATAAGCACAAAACGCTTGAGGAGATGGCGGAGTGGGCAGATGTGCCCGTCATAAATGCCCTCTCGGACATTGAGCACCCATGCCAAGCTTTAGCGGACCTCTTCACGCTCAAAGAACGCTTCGGTGATGTGAAGGGGAAGCATTTGGTCTTCATCGGCGATGGCTTCAATGTTGCTCACTCGCTCCTTTTGCTCTCGGCAATGCTCGGGGTTAACATATCGGTCATAACACCAAAAGGATACGAACCGAAAGAGGGGATCGTTCAACGCGCAATCAGCATAGCTAAAACGACTGGTTCAAAGGTGACCGTCGGAAACGATCCGTATGAAGCTGTGAAAAGCGCTGATGCAATCTATACGGATGTATGGGTGAGCATGGGACAGGAAGAGGAGGCGGAAAAAAGGAGGGTTGACTTTGCGCCATATCAAGTCAATGAGAGGATGCTTGAGTCAGCTCCATCTCATGCCGTTGTGATGCATTGTCTTCCAGCTCATAGAGGTGAGGAGATAACAGATGAAGTTTTGGACTCGCAAAGGTGCGTGGCTTTCGAGCAAGCCGAAAACAGGCTACATACACAGAAGGCTTTGCTATCGCTCATAATTCAAGGGGGCTAAAACGCCTCACCACGATTTCCGTTCAGCCTCGCTTCAAAAGGTGGGCTTGAAATGCAAACTGAAGGGATGGAGTTACGCACATTCAAATACCGAAGGTATGCGAGTGGTTGGATTGTTTTGCTATTCATCGCTTGGGTGTTTGGCGTTGTGACGCATGTGGCGGTGATGTGGTTTCCATTTGAGAACCCGATGACAGTGAAGGGCATGTTCGCTCTGCTGTTTGCTTCTTTCGGATTTGGTATCTACTGCTCTTATCTCGTTATAGTCAACATGACAGCCGTCATCCTGCTCGACAGAAACGGCATCACATACCGAGATAGGTATGTGAAAGTGAACTTGAAGTGGGAAGATGTTTGCGAGATGACGATGCGCTGGGTTAAGGACTCCACTGGGAGAGCGATTTATTTCAAGCTCGGCATGCACGCCATCGATGGTTGGAAAGAGCTACAGCAACTCATCGTTGAACGAGCTTCGTTGAGTGAAGTTGTTAAGAGGAAGCTACCTTTCGTAGGCGAAGCCATAGTGCATGCTAAGCGCCCTTAGATTTCTCGCCCCTCTTTGCCATCTCCCTCCGCAGGAGGCGTGATGCATGTTTCGTCTTTGAATTGTTTGGTGCTATCCGTTCCATGTTTGAGAGGGCATTCCTCGCCTCCTCAAAGTTGCCCAAAGCAACATACGCCCTGACGAGTTGGAAATGCGCATCCAAGAATGACGGCTCAAGCTGGATGACCTTTTCAAGCGCCTGCACCGCAGCACCAAACCTGCCAAGCATTATGAGGGCGAGAGCGAGGTTGTAATGAGCTGTTGCGTCTTCTGGGTGTTCCCTCAAACGATTTTTAAACTGCTCAACCATCTCTAAGATGGCTGGGTTCTCTTCCTCAGATTCCGCTATACTCGCTCCACACACATGGCAGAAGCGAGCGCCGTCCGCAACAACGGCACCGCAAACTTTGCAAACTCGTTCCTCGGAATGGCTCATAGGAGCTCACCCCTAACAACGCACTTTTGTGTGCCATACTACACTATACAGGCTTTGGTTCCAAAGTGTCGTGATGCCCTTAATCGGTGTCCGATGGCACGATTGGAAACCTTGGCGGATGGGCGATGGAGATGAGGGCGCAATTGGAGCTTGAAAGGGATAAGGTGCAAAGCATAATTGAATCAGCGCTTCATGAGGACATAGGTGATGGCGACATAACAACGAGCGCGGTGGTTGACGAATGCCTAATTGGCACTGCTGTTATCCTCACGAAAGAGGCTGGCATCATCGCTGGCTTGCCAGTGGCTAAATGGGTTTTTGAGACGCTCGACAAAAACATCGTCTTTGAGATGCTGGTGACGGACGGGGACAAAGTCGATGCAAACACGCAAGTAGCACGCATACATGGTAAACTGCGAACAATATTGATGGGTGAGAGAGTCGCTCTCAACTTCCTTCAGCACCTTTCAGGCATAGCAACGCTCACAGCGAAGTTCGTTGAACTCGCATCACCATACGGGGTTACCATAAAAGACACCCGCAAGACAACACCATGCATCCGTTTGCTTGAGAAGTATGCGGTAAGGGTTGGTGGTGGTTCAAACCATCGCTTCGGGCTTTACGACAGCATCTTGATAAAGGACAACCATATACGCTCCGTTGGAAGTGTGGCAGAGGCAATAAAGCGAGCCAAGAAGATGTTCCCAAATGAGATGGTAGAGGTTGAGGCGCACAGCATTGATGATGTTCTTGAAGCTTTGCAGGCTGGTGCCGACATCATCATGCTTGACAACATGAACATCGAGATGATACGCAAAGCGGTTAAGCTGATCGGCGACAAAGCCTTGATTGAGGTGTCAGGGAATATCACGCTTGAGAATGTTCAACAGGTGGCTTCGTGTGGTGTTCATATGATCTCGGTCGGAGAGATAACGCATTCTGCGCGAGCGCTCGACATGTCTTTGGAAGTGGTGGCGGTTGAGCGCCACTGCACATAGGAAGCATTGAATATGGCTTTGGGAATGTCATGTTGGAGCGCGCTATCATAATTTGTGGCTAAGTGTGCAGGGGTGCCCGAGCTGGCCAAAGGGGCGAGACTGTAAATCTCGTGGGCGCCGCCCTTCGGAGGTTCGAATCCTCCCCCCTGCACCACACATCTTGGTTTCGCCCCCGTAGCTCAGAGGTAGAGCGCCTTCCTGGTAAGAAGGAGGTTCCCGGGTTCAATTCCCGGCGGGGGCTTCTTCACTTGATGCTACGCTGATTTGTCGCTTCGGAAAGCAACCTCATGGGGGTGGCAGTATGCGCCTAAGCCGTGAGGATGTGTTGCATGTGGCGTGGCTCGCACGCCTTGAGCTGGATGAGGAAGAGGTGGAACGCTTCACTTGGGAACTCAACCAGATACTTGAGCACATGGAGAAGCTTAAAGAGCTCGATGTGACGGATGTCGAACCGACATCGCATGTGATACCGATGACGAATGTTTTTCGTCCCGATGTCGTTAATGAACCACTGCCGAGGGATGAGGTTATCGCAAACGCCCCAGACGCAACCGAGGAAGCATTCAGAGTCCCAAGGATAGTTGAGGAATCTTAAAACGCTAAAGCTCAACACCCTTGGAGATGATTGATGATGGAGCTATGGCAGTTGACGATCCATGAAGCACATCAGCTGTTGGTCAAGCGCGAGGTATCTTCCGTTGAACTAACGAAGGCTGTCCTTGAACGCATATCGCAAGTTGAAGAGCTTATCAAGGCGTTCATAACCGTGACCGATGAGTTGGCGATTGAGCAAGCGGAAGAGGCTGACAGAAGATTGAAGCACATGGAAGATGTGACGCCGTTGACTGGCATACCGATAGCGATCAAAGACAACATATGCACTAAGGGGATACTCACAACCGCAGGTTCTCGCATCCTGTATAACTTCAAGCCCCCATACGACGCTACAGTTGTTGAGAAACTCAAGAAGGCTGGTGCGGTCATAATCGGTAAGACGAACCTTGATGAGTTTGCGATGGGCTCATCAACAGAGAACAGCGGCTTCTTCCCAACGCGCAACCCTTGGGACTTGAGCAGAGTCCCGGGCGGCTCAAGCGGAGGCTCCGCTGCTGCCGTCTCAGCGGGTGAATGTCTCGGCGCACTCGGGAGCGACACCGGTGGCTCGATAAGGCAACCTGCAGCGTTCTGTGGCGTTGTCGGGTTGAAGCCAACTTATGGGGTTGTCTCACGGTATGGGTTGATAGCCTTCGCATCATCACTTGATCAGATCGGTCCGATAACGAAAGATGTGAGAGATTGCGCACTGCTACTGCAGTTCATAGCTGGGCATGACCCGAGGGATTCAACATCAATCAAAATGCAACCACCAAACTACACAGAAGCGCTTGTGCCAGATGTGAAGGGCTTGCGGATAGGCATCCCGAGGGAATTTTATGCACAAGGTGTCGAGCAAGCAGTTTCAAACGCCGTCTTGAAGGCTGTCGAAGAGCTTGTGGAGATGGGTGCTGAAGCAATTGAAGTTTCGACACCGACAACAGATTACGCCCTCGCAGCTTATTACATCATCGCGCCAGCCGAGGCAAGCTCAAACCTCGCACGCTACGATGGTGTCCAATATGGCTACAGGTGCAAGCCGACGCCAAACGATATAGTGGCAATGTATTCACGCACACGAAAAGAGGGCTTCGGGAGAGAAGTGAAACACCGTATAATGCTCGGCACTTACGCTTTGAGCGCTGGCTACTATGAAGCGTTCTACCTGAGGGCTCAAAAGGTGCGCACCCTCATAAGGCGTGACTTTGAAAGGGCGTTTGAAAAATGCGATGTCCTCATCACGCCGACAGCACCGTCAGTCGCATTCAAACTCGGCGAGAAGATTGATGACCCACTCCAGATGAAGCTCTCGGACATCTGCACAATACCAGTCAACATGGCTGGTCTCCCAGCAATATCAATCCCATGTGGCTTCCAAGATGGATTACCGATAGGGATGCAGATCATAGGCAAACTGTTGGATGAGCCAACGATACTGCGGGTGTCATACGCATATGAGCAAAAGAGCGGCTTGCGAAACTTGCAACCACCACTCAACTTGAAGTAGGTGTGGTCACCACTTTTGGAAGGGAGACATGTTTAGTTTGGGAGCTCAAACTCCGCCCCCGTGAGCTAAACCTGATCGCTTCGGGACTCCCCGCCTGCTGGCTACCAACTTTGAGGCGGTTGAAAGAGCAATAAACACATAGCTGATGCTCACTATCAGCCCAGTGACGAGCGAGAGTGCCCCTGTGTCGTTGAGTAGAAACATCAACCAAAGCACAACACAAGAAAAAGTTATCGCCAAGCCCACATCGCCAAGGTCGGCATCAGCTAACACACGCTGTAACTTCGGTAGCGAGAGCGTGAAAACGATTAAGAAGGCGATGCCGATCAAATACAACCGCTGATGCGAAATTATCTCAAAGTGCAACGAGGCTTTGCGCACGAGGGTATCAAATAAAGCACCAACACCGAAGCTTGATATACGCTCAATCAACTCACCAACATGTGAGCGCATCTCGCCAAGAAGCGATTCACACATTGCTATAGCCAACGATATGATCACGAGCGAAGCGCCCATAGCACTTGGGACAAAGATGAGTTTACTGCGGTGACCTCTGAGGAAGAAAGCCACTGTAAACCCGCTCACACAAACACCGATTGCGAGTGCGCTCCCGAAGTTTGAACCCAAGTTCGGCATCCCAACCAACATTGCCACACAAAGACAAAATGAGGTGGCGACCAAGAGCTTCAACACTCTGCGGAAAGGCATTGAGAGCAACCACGATAACGAGAGCACACAACAAGGTGCGAGTGCGCCAGCAAGTTCGTTACCGATACCGTAGAAGCGCCAACCGTTGATCGGCGTGTAGCCGATGAAGGAGTTGCGCAAAAGGCAGTTTGAGAAAAAGCAGTCAATGGCACTGGCAAGTAAAAGTGCGAGCGAAAGAACATTCGCACCAAGGATTGCACCAAAGAAACGGTGCATCACAGCTCCCAGAATGAAACTGCAAGCGACAACATACACAAAGGCAGGTAATGGCGAAGGGAAAACGAAAGCACCAGCTGATAACAAAACCAACGGCAGTGAGAAACTCGAGAGCGCAAAGAACTCAAGCAACTTGAGGTGGTGCTCACACAATGCATTGCTTACAGCCGATGCCATCGCAAACAACAAAGTGAGCAAGCAAACTGCAACGGCGCCGACGACAGCCCCGCGATAGTTCTTGAAATGTTGTTTTGTGCAGGAGTGCAACCTCTGAAGCTTCAAAACTGCGCCATCAGCTTGAGTGATCGTGATAGCATGCCCTGTCATCTGTGGTGGTGGCTCTACACGGAGTTGGTGGAGCCAAGTAACCGCAAGGTCGGTGGCTGAGATGATCCCGTAGGTGCGCGTTGTTTTGGAAGTAAGCAACGCCTCACCATGAACGCTCAAGAGAGCCACCAATGTCATCTCTTGTCTTTTTGGCGGTGGTGATGGAATGACGAGCCACACGAACGCCTTACGATGAGCGCATACTTCGTAGATCATGCGTATGAGCCTGTCAACATGCATCAATGGGAGCCTTCGGGCTTCTTGAGGCAAGTTGGCAACCCGCCTCGCATCACCCAGATCAACGACGATGAAACGATGCAGATTGAGCGCATGCATAAGCATGCGCAACAACTTCTCTTCATCCGTCAGAATGAAGCGTCCGAAGCGCTTCAACAGTCGTCCATCAACTACCCCCTCTTGAATGCACCCAAGCTCGTCAGCGAGCAAGCATGCGGAGTAGCGAGATCGTTCACCGATGCGATCTTCGTTTCCGAAGATAGCCCCTGAAACACCGTTCATTGATAGTGCCCACCCAAGCCCGAAGAGCTCTTTGCAACCGTTCAACTGAGCTACATGTTTCCATCCGAGGTGCACTATACTGCCCTTCGGTTTCACGCCGTAGATGCGTTGGTAGACCTCCGAAGCTTTTAACCCGTCCACCTCCTCGTTGACTCCGAACGCCAAACCTGCCTCCTCATCACCTGCACAGCGCTGCCCGAGTGAGATCGTCACATAGACACTGGCGACATTCCCTCTGAGCCTGCAGTCACGGCTCATCAGCCCGATCGGGCACCGTCGCACCGCTTGACTTAAGAAGGGCATCGAATGCGAGAGCACTTCGTCAAGGCTTAGGCAATCAACGAGGATGACAACAATGTTCCTAACCTTCGGAAGTTCTACAGCGCTATGTGGTGAGTATCCATCCCCTTGCGAGAGCAAGACGGCAAGGAGCGATGTGAGGAGGATTCGCAAAATGGAAGCATCAAAGCACCTTTCGCCAACTTGATTTGAAGAAGCCATGTTCCAACTTCTCTTGACCGCTCACTTGCAATGGAACTTCAGGACAAGCGCTCCCAAGACAAGCTCATCGCCATCGTTCAGAGGCTGTGGGACTTTCGGAGGGATGAATTTGCCGTTGAGCTTCGTGCCATTCGTGCTCTCCAAATCCTCAACTGTGAACTTGCCTCCTGAGTAGCGTATTATGCAATGCCTACGCGAGACGCCCGCCTCATACCCTCCATGCGGTGTTAAGTCAACATCTGGGAACACTCTGCTAACTGGGTCTGCGCGCCCGATGAGCAACTCCGACTTGCTACCAAAGTCAAGCTCAATCTCAACGCCATCTGCTGTGACCAGCTTAGCCGTAACAACGGTTGGAGGTGGTGGAGTCACTTTGATTTCCTCTTCCAAAGCAGAACCACAATTCTCGCAGAAGCGTGCATCCTCAGGATTTATATGTCCACACGAGGGGCACGCTTTCCCAACAGCCACTTGAGGTAGCTCCTGAGGCTGTTCAACTTCAACAGGAGTAGCTTCCGCCTTCTCAGCCTCCACTCCGACATCGCTCAGGCTTGCACCACATTCATCACAGAACAATGCTCCTTCCAAATTCTCCGTCCCACACTGTGGACACTTTATACCCATCATGACTCACCTCCAAATGACAACCTTGAACCCTTCTCACCCTTGTCCTTGCTGTTCTGAGAGGCGTCGAGTGAGCCTTTGCGTTTCGTAGCGCAGGCGTTTCGTCCCTACCGATGACATGCCTTCACCCTGCTCGAGGCGCTTAGCCTCCTCAAGGGCAACCGTTGCGAGCTCCTTCTCACCAATGCTCAGCAAACGCGTTGCCGACTGACGAAGCAAGCGTGTAGCACGCTCGTAATCGCCAGACTTAGCAGCTGCAAGTGCCTGTGTTTGCAACTTGAACGCCGTTGCCTTCTCAACGAAGTTCATAACCTTAGCGTTGACTTGCTTCGCTAACGCTTCATCGGCGGTGTATTCAACGATCACATCGGTGCGGACTTTCTCCCCGAATATGTTCCTGCTCGGTATATCGTAACTCACCTCAGCCTGTGCGAGCCTGTATCGTCCCACAGGTCTTGGTGGTATGAGGAGCTCAACGAGTATAGCCTGCCCAACATCCCTTTCAATATCGCCAAGTGGCACTTGGACATCTCTATCTGAAAGCGGTTGATAGCCCAAGTTTGAGATGAGCGGGAGCACACGCCAAACCTGTCTTGGCGAGACACCTTGAACGAGCCTTAATGTCAAGTAGGCGTTCTTTGCGACGGTGCCCTTCATGCTCCTAAGCACATCTTGGAAGTGCGTGAGTATCTGCGATGGCTCTTGAATGAACTCCGAGAAACCACCGCTACCAGCGGTAGCGCCCGCAATCTCGTCAAGCAACTCCTCGTTCCAATCCTCACCGAGCCCGAATGCAACAATCGGCAAGCCGAGTTCCTGACACTCCTTTGCCAACCTGATGCATTCATCTTCATCGCCATAAGTCTGACCATCGGTGAGAAGAACCATCCTGCTAACCCTATCATGCCCCATGTTTTTGCGCAGTTCGTTTAAGCCGAGCCTCATACCTTTTGACATTTCCGTCCCGCCCCTATCGGTGATCCTATCAACGAGGCGCTTAAGCCCATCCCTATCACTTGCGGGTTGGCTCGGCACGAGCACATCAGCCTTGTCGTCAAAGATGACTATGGAGATGATGTCATCTGGCTCAAGCTGGTCAATGACGAGCTTGACAGCCTCCCTTAAGTTCGCCACCTTCTCACCAGCCATTGAGCCACTCCTATCAAGCACGAACGCGAGGTTCAATGGCATACGCTCAGCCTCGCCTGCACCAACTGGGATGACCTCAACCAAAAGATAGCTTAGCTGTGTGCTTTGAGTTGAGAGCACCTTCTCTTTGGCGAGCGTGCATTGTAACTTCAAAGCCTTCTCAGGCGCTTCAGCCATTCTCGCTATCGCCCCCTTAGGAGCAATTTGTTTACCGTGCCATCCATATTTTGCACCATTCAAACAGCTGTGTCAAAGGCTCAAGAGAGTGTTCTAAAATTACCCATGCCACTGGCTTAAGCCAGTGGTTGATGACGAATTTTCCTGAGCGCATAATTCATTTGTCGTTTAGGGTTCAGCAAAGCCTTACCCTCTCAATTTTCCGCCGACTGAAGTCGGCGCTCAGTTTTTTCGTCATCAACTACGGACTGAAGTCCGTAGCATGAACGGCTTTGGTTGCGTCATCTACGAGCTAAAGCCTGTAGCGTAGGAAGGGGAATTTTGACTTTTAGAACACTCTCAAGGCTCAAAGCCCTCGCCCATGAGCCTTCAAGCTGTGCATAATAAAGTGTGGTCGCAAGCGAGAGAGGTGAAAGGAGCACATGGCTGGAAAGATACGAGTGCTTGACCCAGATGTGGTTGCGAAAATAGCTGGCGGTGAAGTGGTTGAGCGCCCCGCATCCGTCGTCAAGGAGTTGGTTGAGAACTCACTTGATGCAGGCGCAAGGAAGATAACCGTTGAGGTTGAGGCTGGCGGAAGACGCTTGATCAGGGTCTCCGACGATGGTTGTGGCATGTCACAAGAGGATGCTGTGATGGCTTTCCAAAGGCACGCCACAAGCAAGATACGAACCGCTGAAGACCTATATCGCATAACAACCCTTGGCTTTAGAGGCGAAGCCCTGCCGAGCATAGCCTCAGTCTCGCACGTCGAGCTACTGACGAGAGAACATGACAGCGATGTTGGAACGAAGGTCGTCGTTGAAGGTGGCGTCATAACACAGCTCTCATCGGTTGGCTGTCCCGCAGGGACGATAGTGACGGTGCGCAACCTGTTCTACAATGTTCCAGCAAGGTTAAAGTTTATGCGCTCACCGACTTCCGAGTTCAACTACATCACCGAATTGCTCATCAAGTTCATCCTCGCCAACACGAATGTCTCTTTCACGCTGCGCCACGATGGCAAAGATGTGCTCTGCTATTCTTCCGAAGCCACCGGGGGCGAGCTACGCTCAGCCGTCGCGGTTGTCTGGGGAAGCGATACTGCAAGTGAGCTCGTCCCGATAGAGCTTTCAACACCGAAGGTGCACATAAGCGGTCTCACATCAAAGCCATCGTTGACCAAGAGCAGTAGAAGCCACCAAGTCATCATCGTGAACGGGCGTTTCATAAGGCATCAAGGGATTGCGCTCGCAATAACCCATGCATACCAAAAAATGATACCGCCAAACAGACACCCAGTTTGTGTGTTGCGAATTGATATTGACCCACAGCTTGTGGATGTAAATGTTCACCCAGCCAAAGCCGAAGCCAAGTTCGCAAACGAAGCCGAGATACAAAGGCTTGTAGTTGAGGCTATTGAGCTTGCGCTGGGTAGAACAATCGTCGTGCCGACAATAGCGTTAAAGCCTCAACCGAAACCAGTGAAGGCTTTGAGAAGGGCAGAGGATGCCTTCGGGAAACTCCTTCGCTCAAAACTCTTCATCGGCACCGACCAAACAACTCAGGCGGGCTTAACCGCTTCCAAAGCTCATGAGACGAATACGACAGGGAGTGTCGTGACAGCCACCGCCCCTGAGGCGAAGCCGAGTGAGAAGCATGTTGGGATGGGCATCTCAGGTGGCGAGTTGTTTGACTGGCACGAACTTTTGTTCTCGCTTCGCCCAGTGGCACAACTGCACAAAACATACATTCTCGCCGAAGCGCCTAACGGTGTTTGCATCATCTCACAACACAGGGCGCATGAGCGCATCATCTATGAATCGCTTTGCCAGAAGGAAACAAGAGCCAAAGCTGTCCAATGGCTTGTGACACCTATTACGATTGATGTTGGGCAAGCTGAGGTGAACTTCGTTGTAGAGCACTTGGAGGCTTTCGCATCGGTTGGGTTTGAGATTGAGCACTTCGGTGGTGGGACGCTCGTTGTGCGCTCAATACCAGCAGTAATGATGAACCAGCCGTATGCTCAGATACTGCGCGACATCATCTCCGAGTTGATGCTTGAACAGCACATGAGGACGCTCGAAGAGCTAATAGATGCCCTCCGTGCGAGCATCGCATGTAAGTCAGCGATAAAGGCTGGCGAAGCCCTCTCAATAGCGGAGATGGAACAACTCCTCTTAGATCTCGGCAGAACTGAGAAGCCTTTCGTTTGCCCTCACGGACAACCAGTCGCCCTAACGATAACCGATGAGGAACTCAGAAGACACTTCGAACACTAAGCACGGCAAAGAATTCACCGCGAAACCTTGAGGTGTAATGCGATGCGCGAAGAACTGCGCGAGCTTTTCTTCAAACATATATGCCAGACATCTAAAGAACCGATTGGGCTCGTAGTTGAGCGCTCAAAAGGCTCTTTCGTTTATACGAGTGACGGCAAAGCATACCTTGATTTCATGTCTGGGATAGCTGTGAACAACATCGGGCACACGAACGACGAGGTTGTCAAAGCGATAGTTGAGCAAGCGAACAAGTTCCTGCATGTGATGGTGTATGGTGAGTTCGTGCTTGAACCACAAGTGAAACTCGCAAAGCGCTTGAGCGAGCTTTTACCCGACCCGCTCAATGTCGTTTACTTCACAAACAGCGGGACCGAAGCTAACGAAGGCGCTTTGAAGGTGGCAAAGAAGTTCACGGGCAGAAAGAAGCTCATCGCGTTTGAGGGTAGCTTCCATGGAGATACACACGGTTCGTTATCTGTGACGGGGAGGGATGTCTACAGGAAACCGTTTGAACCACTTTTGCCGAATGTCGTCTTCCTGCCGTTTGACGATGTTAGCAGGCTCAAGGAGATCGACGAGGAGACAGCAGCTGTCATAACCGAGCCGATACAGGGAGAAGGTGGTGTGAGGATACCGAGCGAAAGGTTCATGCGCACCCTTAGGGAACGCTGTAACGAGGTTGGTGCGTTGCTCATCTTTGATGAGGTGCAAACTGGATTTGGGCGCACTGGGAAGATGTTTGCGATGGAGCACTGGGGCGTAGTGCCTGACATAGTCACGCTGGCAAAGGCGCTCGGTGGAGGGATGCCACTTGGGGCGTTCGTCGGAAGAGAAGAAGTCATGGAGACGCTCTCAAAGGAACCGCCACTCTGCCATGTGACAACATTTGGTGGGCATCCAGTGTGCTGTGCTGCGGGTTTGGCATCAATCAATGTGATAGTCAGGATGAGGCTCTGGGAGAGAGCAAGGGAAGTCGGAAACTACATCATTGATAGATTGCGCTCACTCAAGAGGAACTCAAAATGCATAAGCGATGTTCGTGGGCTCGGGCTCATGATCGGCGTTGAATTCATATCAGGGCAAGTTGCGAGAACGGTCGTTTCCGAAGCGCTCAAAAGATGCCTCATACTCGGTTGGACTCTGCACTCAGATAAAGTCGTGAGGATCACGCCACCGCTGACGATAAACGAAGATGAAGTTGAGATGGGGTTGCACATAATCGAGGAAGCCATACGCGAATGCGAGGCATCGCTTTAAGCTCAGTCCAGATGCGCAGGTGATATAAAGTGCACAAGCGTAAGAGAGGGAAGAGCTCAAAGCCAACGCGGGCACTGGAGCGGAAGCTCGCCGTTGAAGGGACGATTGAACCGATGTCGTTGCGCATGTTTGTGGCACCGTTGCGCCAACCTTTCGTCTCGCTAATGCTGTGCGCTTACTTTCTGATCTGCATCGGCTATGCAACCGTTACACCGTTTGGCAGGGCGCCGGACGAGAACGCACACCATTTTTATGTTCGTCACATCGTCGAAAGAGGAAGCCTCCCAAAGATGCAAAAGGGTGAGGAGTGGCATGAAGCTCATCAACCGCCTCTCTTTTACATCCTCGCCTCGCCGTTGTTTGTCGCCTCAAAGTCGTTTGCGAAGTTAATCGGAGCAAAAGAGGAAGACGCAGAGAGAGCCACGGTTTGGGCGTTGCGCATGTTCTGCATGCTTTGTGGCTCTGTCACTGTCTTAGCCACTTTCCATGTAGCGAGACTGCTCTTCCCAAGCGAGCTGATTTATGCGAACACTGCGTTGGCTTTCGCTGCCACACACGCAATGCACGCTTTCATCAACTCGTCAATCAACAGCGATAACTTCGCCGAAGCCCTATGCTCCCTTTTCATGGTTTGGCTTTTGAGCACACCCTTCTCAAGAGGCATCAGGTTGAAAGATGCGTTCATCCTCGGTCTCTTCCTCGGTTGCATCGGCATAACCAAATACTTCGCGTGGAGCGCAGTTTCAGCCACCGCCGTTGTGCTCGTTTGGAATGTGAGACGCTATGCGCCAGACACTCGTGAGCTTCTCAAATGCGTTGCTACAACATGCCTTGTAACATTCGCTATCTGCTCGTGGTGGTATATTCGCAACCTCATCGTTTATGGTGACCTGTTGGGGCAAAGGGTTTACGAGCAACTATCGGAGCATGCAGCACAGCCATCTTGGTTTCTGGCTATGGGCTACTCAATGCTTGACTACTTCTCGCTTGCAGTTCGCTATCTCTACTGGACCTTTTGGGGCTTGTTTGGGCTAACCGACATTTTCCTGCCATGGTGGGCTTACTACCTCTGGCTCATCCCGACACTCATCTCTGCAATTGGGCTTCTGCTCCTGCTCATGTCACGCCGATTGATAGCATCTGGGGAACGAATCGCGGTGAGCTGGCTTTCGCTGTTTTGCTGGCTTGTGACACTGCTCCTCCTTTACATCGCATTTTTAATGCACTACTTCTCAGCCCAAATGCGCCACCTCTTTTTGATGTTCGCCTTCTTTGCGGTCCTCTTCACAGCTGGCTTGATTGAATGGCTTCCAACAGCGGTGAGGGGAAAAATTCGACTCGCCCTCCCAATTGGTGTTGCCTTGCTCATGCTCGCTTACAATGCCGTGTGCATCCTCTTCATCATACCGAACGCCTACAGGTAAATCACGGGCGATCTGAATGCTATGAGAGTTCGTCGATGAGCTCTATGTTCATGAACCTGCAAAAGCGTTTCAAGTCGGTGACTATGTCACCGTAGACTGTCACGCGGTGCAGTCCGCCAGCCCAGTTCTGCCATAGCCTCGTGACACTGCCATCAACTTGCACTGTTATCTTTGTCCTGCATCCCCTATCCAAATCTGGCGTATCGATTATGGTGCCAGTGAAGTAGCGCATCGTCTTTGTGCCAAGCAATATAGCCTGCGTGACCTTTTGACCGATTCGCATCCTCGGTTGAACGGCAACGCCCTCTTGTCTCTCCATGACGCTCCTCAGCTTGAATGGTGCTTCTTCGCCTTTAGGTCCATCCATCTTCGTAGTTCCCATGCAGTGTGCCAGAATGATGCTGTTCTTGCTCTCGTCAACGGTTGGATCGCTTATGAAGCCCGGTCTGCCACAAAGCCCTTGGAAGATGATGTGTGTTAGAGCGCTCTGCAAATCTGATTCGCATATCCCACCAAAACCCATATTGTTCATCCTGCAATGGCTCAAGCACGGGTATGCTGGCAACTGACGCCACATCGTCCCATAGCAATCAACTGCAATGACCGTTGCATCTTCCTCATCCAGAAGCTTTTCGAGGGCAAGCGCGAGCCTGCACGAGTTGATTATCTCCTCACGAGTTGGCTCAACAACCTTCTCCGCCTTCTTAATCCACCTTTCCGCCTCAGCGACTGCATCGGCTTCGGGCACGGATTCGTAAAGCTTGATGACCCTATCACGATCAATGACCTTTATCTCCGTCCCGAAGCGTTCTTTCACCTCTGCCGCAAACGCGGATCTGTCACGCCTCGATATATCCAATATCTTTGCCTCACGCAAGTGATGGATAGCTCTGAAAGGTCGTATGGCAACAGCGAGCTGGCTCATGTCACTGCTGAGGATGCAATCAAACAGTGCGCCTTCTGGGCGGTTACGCAACCCTCCAAAGCCTGCCCACTCATGTCCTGAGTATGGTGCAGCAAAGAGCATCGTTGGGCGCTTAGCCTGTAGTATCGCGTTGAGCATCCCTCCGATGCCCATTGATAAGTGAACGATGAGGACACCGTCAACATCTTTGAGTTGCTCCGCAACTTGCTTTGCACGCTCAACCGATGTGATCAGCTCAGTGATGGTAAACTCAACATCGCTAAGCTCGCCCGCTTTCATTCTCTCAAACTCGGCTTCATAACGCTGCATCTCCAAGTTCAAGTCAAGGAGCGGGGTTGGCCAGTGAGCCTTCGGAACACCAAGGTATAGCTTTGCCACCTTCACTTTTGACCGCCTGCAACCTGGGCTTATAAGCTTCTGTTTCTGTTCACCCTCCCTAACCTCACCTGTAGCTGTCGTTGCTGCTGTAACTGCCACACTCCCAACAACCGCGTTTAGGAACTCACGCCTGTTCACCGCTGATCACCTCCTGCTATCACTTCACTTGCTGTGGTGATTGACCCTCTTTGGTTTCCTGTGAGCCAGTCAGCTCACGCCATAGCTTCTCAAACTTCTTGAAGGCTTCTGGGGGCATCTCCGATAGTATCGGACCGAGTTGTGCGACAGTCTCACGGTATTGCTTGAGGTCGCGCAACAACTGCTCCAAGCGCGCTATGAGCTGATCAAGTATGCCTATAGCTGGGATGGCTTCGTATATCTCAACCTCGCCGATGGAGACGAACCTGTCGCTACCGTGATTGCTTAACACCCTTAACAGCACATAGCGAGCTTCAACTGGTGTGAAGTAAAACGCTTGGGGACGCGGTTCGTTGCGCACAGAGCCGTGCATGACGAACTTCCATCGCTCAGCTGGGAACTTGTCCGAGACGAAGAGCTCAAACTCTTTGATCCACCTTCCAGGTAGCGGACCGTCTGGTGTGGTAGGGTCTATCACGATCTTGTTGATGAGCTTCGGTTTCTCATCCTTGAAGGCGAACACTATGTCCTGCGGGAAAGTGGCTTTGCTTGATGCCCACCCATTCGTCTTGTTCACAACACCGTCAATTAAGTTGCTCGCACTCCAGTGTTCATCGAGTTGGCTTGTAACGAAGACGACTTTGCCACCGTTGCTTGCACTAACCAAGTTAACCGTCCCCGAGAATGCGATCGGTTGCTGTGGCTCTTGCTGTGTCCTTTGAGCGAATGAGCTGACGGAGGTGACAAGCACAAGAACACACAGGATCACTATATGCATCCTCAACCACACCTCCACCAAGAGATGCGAGAGCTTCGGTTTGAAATCACAATGTCATCGTGCAAGTATAATTTCAGCGTTTGAGCAACGCAAGCCCGATTCAATCACAAACATGCTCTTGGGGGCAGTTGAGATGGTATGGTGCCTGCTTGCCTTCTTCATGGACATGGCTGGTGGAATAGTAGTTCTTGCCATCCAAATCCTCGGAGTGGAGCTTAACGCTACAGATGCTCAACTTGGTTTGATAGGCGCAGCAAGCCCGCTTGGCTACGCCGTTTCATCACTTTGCAACCCGAGGGTGAGTAGCGTCATAGGTAGGGAGAGGAGCGCTCTCATCGGAAGCGTGATCTACGCTGTAGCTGCGCTTTCTCTAACGCTCGCATACTACACACACAGCGTCTTCGCTCTCATGCTCATTTCAACAGCATGCGGGATCGCCATCGGTTTCTACTGGCCAGCTGTGCAGGCGCTCATGGGAACTTCAGCGCCACACACGAAGTTGCTTCACTTCATCACCGTCTACAACATAGCTTGGAGCTTCGGCAGAACTATCGGTATGAGGCTATCTGGCATACTCTTCATGCACTCACCATACACACCTTTCGTGGTCGGTGCTTTCATCAGCTTCTTCATAGCTGTGGCGCTCATGGCGTTGCAAAAGGAAAGCTCGCATAGTGAGTGTGCAAGAACGCAAGGCGATGAGATGGCACGAAGTAGCGCCGAGTTTGACGAGCTCGTCGTAGCATCAGCGCAACTTGGCAACCTGCTCAGGGCGCTAACTGTTGGCTCTATCGTAGCGCTTTTTCCGAAGTGGGCTAAATGGATGAACCTAAACCCAGCGCAGGTGAGCGGGCTCATATTCCTGCTTCTCGCTGGGCATGTCATCAGCTTCATCGCTGCACCGATGCTTTACAAGTGGATAAACCCGAGGATGCTCATCGCAATAAAAGCCACGATTATCGTTGGCTCAACCCTCGTTGCCATAAGTAGCAGGGTGTGGCAGTTTGTGCTCTCGTTCACATTCGTTGGGATATGCGCTGGGCTCGCATGCACAACGAGCACATACTACTCCATACTCTCGCAAGGTAGGACAACGCGGGGAAGCGCAAGACATGAAGCAACAGTGGGTAGTGGCTCAGTCTTTGGACCTCTCTTGGGAGGATGGATAGCTCAACTGACGCTCCAACCACGCTCGCCATACTTGCTAATGGCTTTACTCGGACTTTGCTTGCTCGCCCTTGACCTCTGCTACCTCCTCAGACACAGATTGCGCACACGCTGAAAGCCCTCAGACCAGAGGCACTGGCGAAGGCAGTGCTTCATGTTTGTGAAGCTGGACTACCACTCATGGAACATAAGCGGTGGAAACCAACGAACGGGAGGTGAGAAGATGTCGACGGCGACCATACTCGTAGTTGACGACATGGACATGATTTGCAAGCTACTCAAGATGGTTCTTGAGAAAGCTGGTTACAAAGTCATCACTGCCGAAAACGGTGAAGAGGGATGGGAACTCGCACGGGCAACACATCCCGATGTTGTTTTGCTTGATGTGGTCATGCCTGATGTATCGGGTTTGACAGTGTGCAGGCTGTTGAAGAGCGACCCGAAGACGAAAGACATCGAAGTTGTGCTCATGACCGGGAGCAACTTGAGCGAGGCTCAAGCTAAGAAGGTTGGCGCAAGGATGCTTCTGCGAAAACCGTTCTCCATCAAAACGCTCCTTGAATGCGTAAGCTCGCTCACTGCTAAGAAGTGCCTGATGCCAGCACAATGAAGCAAGCTAAACGAACCTTTGACCAGCGCCAAGCAGTCCTGATGCTTTACACTTTGACCCTGCTCTTTTGCCTACTGGCAATCCTGTTGGTCAGAAGCGCTTCCTAAAAAGATTGCTTGCTGATCAGCCAAACGACGAAGTTAGTGCCTTTAGCGCCGGCGTGGGCGAAATCTGTCAAGCAAAGTTTGAACCTCTGCTGTGGGTTGCTCACCGATGTCCCTTCGGTCTCAAAAACCTTTTCACCTTCCCAT
>JBGOEK010000012.1:0-65189 GCA_041537945.1 Candidatus Thermosaccharophagus yellowstonensis | reverse complement strand
TGCTCAAACCTCAGCGTCCAACCAAGTTTGTCGCTCTTGCCACCAACGCGTTAGAAAAACCCTTGCTGCCCTCAACCTTCGTAACGGAATTTGAAACACTGAAGGGCGAAGTCTATGTTTTGAAACCGCAATGATGCCATAGGCACAGAAGAGGAGAGGGGTCTACAAGCAGTCGCAGGCGAGTTAGCTTCTATGAGAAAGTGTGCACATGTTTGATTGTGGAAGTAGCGACGCTTTCTGATGGAGGTCATTCCGTTACTTCAATTCCTTCTCCTTCGATGGCTTCGCCTATGAGCCAGTGCTCTACGCCTCGCGAAGTGAGTTCATCGATCAATTGGTTCAGTTTCTTGTTTGGCACAGCGATGAGCAAACCACCAGATGTTTCGGGCGTGAATAGCAACATGCGCATCTCCTGCGGTATTGAGCTTGCGAACTTTACATGTTCGCCATAAGCTTTCTCGTTTGAGCATGTGCCTGCAGGGAAGAGGAATTGCTCAGCATACTCAACAGCACCCTCCATGATGGGTATGGACGAGAGCTTGATGCGCAATCCCACATTGCTCTGTTGTGCCATCTCTAAGGCATGCCCAAGTAGGGAGAAACCCGTTATGTCGGTAGCAGCGTGGACTCCAACAGCTTGCATAGCTTTTGAAGCATCCCTGTTGAGTCTCATCATCGTTGATACCGCCGTTTCAACATGTTCCTTCGCTGCGATTCCTGCCTTTACAGCAGTGGCTATCAAGCCACTACCTATAGGTTTCGTAAGGACAAGTGCATCCGATGGCGAAGCACCAGCTTTTGTGATTACACGGGCAGGGTGCACTATTCCCACTACAGCTAAGCCATATTTCGGCTCACGGTCATCAACTGTATGCCCACCTACGATGATGCCCCCAGCCTCGTTCACCTTATCAGCGCCACCGCGAAGGATTTCACATATGACATGCTCAGGCAAGTCAGTTGGGAAGGCGCAGATGTTAACCGCAAGAAGGACCTCACCACCCATGGCGTAGACATCGCTCATAGCATTTGCTGCCGCGATTGCTCCGAAGGCATATGGATCATCAACAATTGGCGTGAAAAAGTCAACAGTGAATATAAGTGCAGTTTCCTCGTTGAGCTTGTAAACTCCAGCATCGTCAGGCGAATCAAGCCCAACCAGCACCCTTGAAGTGTCAATATTTGCAATGTTGCTTTTTAAAACCCTGAGTATGCTTGACAACCCCACGGGTGTCCATTTACTTGCTCACCCAGACGCCCGAACCAAGGATGTCAGTTTGACCTCGCCACTGTCGGTTGCCATTTTCCTCCCTCCAGTCCAGCTTATGAGGTAATTTGATGAACTCAAATATGTTCATGCCAAAACCTACCACCTTCATAATTCACAGGTTTTTCACAGGTCTAACTTTTTGCTCATCCCCATTTGAGTCCATCTTTTGCGGTTAAATGTTTATCAAAAGTCCAATTCTACATCAGTTTACACCAATTTTGGCAATGCAAGTTTTCACACTTATTCACAGATGCCCGTGAGTTATTCACAGGTTTTTCACAGGCTACTTTAAGGCTCTATACTTCGCCTAACTATCGCTTTAATTAGTGAACAATCTCTTCTGTTGGCAATTCACTTTCAACTCTTTGCCACCCTTCGACCGCAACTACTCTCCATCTTATCAATTCTCTTTGCATGAAAATTGTCAAGTTTATTGGAGATATGGAATAGCTGTGTTCGCCGATAATTATCATTATCCCTATGCGAGTGTCAATAACTGCGGTGTTGGATCTGCTGTAGACTGTCATGGCAGTTATCTCAATCCTCACATGCAAATCAGGATTGCGCACATAGTCTTGAAGTGCACTTTTGATGTCTTCGTAGGTCACACCCGCTGAATCTTTATACCGAGGTGAAATGTATCGCATGACCTCGCCATATTGCTTTTTCTCGATGGCTTCTTTTAGCTTAACCACCATGTTGGCAAGGCGTTCTTCCAAAGGTATGCTACCATAGGAAACCCACCACCAAGTTCCCGCAACTACAAACACTATGACAGGGATTAAGAGTTTTAGCCATCTCTTCAGGTCGCGCAGTAGGTGCATCAAGTTTTACTCCCTACCCAAAAGGCTTTTAGCAAGGCGTGCAAATGCGCAGCGTTCACTCGCGCTATTCTTACAATATGACGCATGCCATTTGGGTTGGGGAACATTAAGTTCATAGCGAAGGCTTCTGGTTGATTTCAAGTTTTTGCGGTGGGACTGTTGAGTATGGAGATACCACGCTCGTGGGAAGATTGCATCACCCAGCTCATTAGCGCTATTCATAAGCCACAGGTTGTGTTCGTCATCGGTGCTCCCGATGTCGGTAAAACGACATTCTGTTGCATGCTTGCAAATGCAGCAGTTGAAGCTGGGTTACTAACGATGGTCATAGATTCCGATGTCGGGCAATCCGATATAGGACCACCAACGACCATCGGGCTTGGAAGGGTGCACCGAACGATTGGTGATCTAAGTGAGGCTGAGTATGTCGCAGGCTTCTTTGTGGGGCATGTATCTCCAGCTGGGCATCTGCTCCCGATGGTTGTTGGGACAAAGCTCATGGTTGATAAAGCGATCGCTCATGGCGCTCAGTTCATCATCGTTGATACCACCGGGCTTGTGAAAGGTTTAGTTGGGCGTGAGTTAAAGTTACGAAAAGTGCAGCTCATAAAACCAACATCGCTTGTGGCGATTGAAAGAGGAAGGGAACTGTTTCACCTGTTAGTTGTGTTAGAGCGTTTAAGATGGTTGCGTATCTTTCGGTTGGATGCACCCGCCTCAGCGAAGCAACGGGACAAGGAAACACGCAAGTCGCACAGGGAACACAAATTCAGGTTAGCATTTGAAAACGCAAAGGAAGCTGAGATACCACTTAGTGAGGTAGCTTTGCTAAACACATGGCTTGGTTCTGGAATGCCAGTTCACCAAAGCTTCATTGCTCACCTTTCTGAGCTTGCCGAAACAAGTGTAGTGCATGCGGAAAGGTGTGATGATGTTGGGTTGCTCGTAACCGAAGAAAGCATCGATGAAACCTCACGCAGGTGGATAGCTTCGCGGTGGGGTGTGAGCGAGATTATCACGATCTCACTTGAATGCATGTATGGCTTGGTGTTGGGGCTACATGATGCTGATGGTGAACTCCTTTGCATCGCCCTTCTGGTTGGCTTTGACTCCTCATCAAAATCATTGAAGGTTTTGATGCCCTCTCATGTTTCTCCGAAGGATGTGGCGTTGGTGGTATTTGGGAGGCATCGTGTTAACCCAGATGGCACTGAAATCGGTTCATTAAGCTCGCAGGCGCTGTAATGGATGTTTCGATAATGCTTCACTAACAGCATTGAGCTTAGCACGAGGGTGAAGCTCGTGAGGAAGACGGAGTTTATCTTCGTCAGGCATGGCGAAACAGTTTGGAATAAGCAAAGGCGTTTCCAAGGTCAAAGCGATGTTCCGCTGAGCACCTTGGGCAAATTGCAGGCTATGGCTTTGAAGGAACGCTTGAGAGACGAACATATAGACGAAGCTTACTCAAGTGACCTCTCCCGAGCTTATGAGACGGCGACAATCATACTCGGTGATAGAGGGATGAGCGTTAACAAAACGCCGTCACTGCGTGAACGGCATTTGGGTGGTTTTGAAGGGTTAACATTTGATGAAGCGTTGGTAAGCTATCCGAGCGAGCTTGAAGCTTGGCTTAGAAACCCACTCTCAAGACCTCCATCTGGCGAGGGTGGAGAAGAGTTGATCACAAGGGTGAAGAGATTTATCGATACATTACTCGGGTCATGTCATGGGAAGCGCATCCTCATCGTCTCGCATTCTGGTCCGATCAAAGTAGCCTTGTGTGTTCTCTTGAGGTGGAGTATAGTGAGCCTGCGTCACTTTAGGATAGCTAATGCGAGTCTATCAATCGTTGAATTGGTTGATGGCGTGGGCGTGTGCAAAGTGTTGAACGATACATGTCACCTTGGAGCTGTTCATGCTATAGCAATCCAACAATGTGAAAGCCTTGATCAACATATATGACCTCACCAGTTATGCCACGAGACAAGTCGCTCAAAAGGAAGATGGCTACATCTGCCACCTCGCTCACTTCAGTGTTTCGGCGCATCGGTGCTACTTCTCTGAACCGCTGATACATGTGAGTGAAACCGCTTATGCCACGAGCTGCAAGCGTTGGTATCGGACCGGGGGAGAGAGCATTCACTCTGATCCCTCTTTCGCCGAGTTCCAATGCAAGGTATCTCACTATAGCTTCAAGTGCGGCTTTGCAAACTCCCATCACATTGTAATTTGGGACAGCCCTTTGACTGCCGATGTATGTGAGGGTAAGTATTGAGCCGTTAGGACGCATCAACTCAAGCGCAGGACGCGTCACTGCGATCAATGAATATGCGCTCACTTCCATTGCCTCACGGAAGCCTTCTCGTGTCGTCTTAAAGAAACTGCCAGAAAGCTCCTCCCGCCTCGCGAACGCAACGCTGTGGACGATGAAATCGAGCCAATGGTAGTGCTCCTTGACGAGGCTGTAGACCCGCTCAATCTGTGAGTCGTCTGTAACATCACATTGCACAGTGATAGCGTTTTGGAGCTGTGAGGTAAGCTTCAGCACCTCTTCTGCAAACCTCTCAGATTGATATGTGATGCAAAGTTTAGCGCCCTCATTGCCTGCTCTGGAAGCTATTGCCCACGCTATTGAACGCTGGTTAGCTACACCGTAGATGACACCAACTTTGCCATCAAGCAACCCTCCCATCTCAATCACCCTCTCATCGCTATATTTGCGCCGCCGCATTGCCTTTGCTCATGATAACGATTGTAGCTATGCTTTATCATGGTCAGTGAAAGGTTGCTTCGCAACAGCCTGTTAAGTTGTCTCCCAACATGAATGGTGAGATGACATGGACTCTTTCAAAAACATGTCACGCTTACCTGTCACGACTGGCAAAGCTAACTTCGAGAGGCGTAAGTTGATAGCATCAATTCGGCTGTATCAGATTTGCGCTTTCTTATGCGCGCAGATGAGCGCCCTCGCTGCCATCTCTGTGAGCGCTTGCATGGTTTTGCTCGGCGCATTGATAGCAACGCATATTCAATCCGTTGTCCATGAGGCTTTCACTTTGGCGTTCGGCATAGCCCTCCTCATACAACTTGCTGTGTCGATTTTTGTTTTCCCCGCTTTGGCGGTCTCAAGGTGGGTGAGCCCGATCAAATCAGCAATTGAAATTGAGCGTTCGTTCCCGCATCTTTCGGGCAAGCTGTCAAGCGGTGTTGGGTTGTCTTTGTCCAGAACAAAACAGGATGGCATCTCCGATGTGTTGATTCGTGCAGCCATCTCCGATGCGTTGCAAGCTTTGCAATGCGTGCGGTGGCTGAAGCCATTGCGTGAGCGCTTGAAGAAAGCGCTTGTTAATGTCGCAGTGGCAATAGCGCTTTGGTGTTTCGCTCTGTTGTGCATGATGGTTGAGCATACAACCCCTTTGGAGCTCATCGCGCCATTTATAACAGCGTGCAACTCGCTTGAATTCAAGAGGCATGGAAAGCTCGTCATTGAGGGTTTGCAAGACACTGTGTTGCGTGGGAGCAGTGTAAAGGTTTGCGTAAGGGCATACGGCGGTGTTCCAAAAGAAGTTTGGTTGAGGGTTCTGAGCGAAGGGAAGCAACGCGATATCAGGATGCGTCAGGTTCCCGAGAGCCATTTGAAGCCAACCTCCGTAAAGCATCCGCAGTTTGGTCTTGGTATTCCATACGAAGTATTGCTTCGCAACATACGCAACGATGTTCGTATCGCTGCCTTCTCAGGAAGTATTTGGAGCAGGTGGCATCTCATACGGGTTGTAGAGCCACTGAGGGTGAGAGCGGTTAAGGTATCCGTTGAACCGCCACCGTATACAGGGCTTGAACCGAGCGAGATCACGATCACCTCAAGCCCCGCAGTTATATCAGCACCGTATGGTTCACTTTTGAGCCTTTCCATCCAATGCAACAACAGCTTGGTAGAAGCTTCACTACATCGTGATGGTGCAAAGCCACTCAAAATGGCACTTGATGGCTCATCAGCTTCGCTCGAGTTAGAGGCAAAGGATAGCGCCAACATCGGCGTTGAGCTAAAAGACTCTTTCGGTTTCTCCAAGCGTTGGAGTGGGATTCAACTGCGAGTGCTAAAGGATATGCCACCATCAGTGACTATACTCGCACCAAGCGAACGAGATGTTCCGGTGCTACCGTATGCGAGCGTTCCGGTTGTCGTAGAAGCCTCTGATGACTACGGGCTTGATAAACTCAAGGTCGTTTTCTCTGGTAGCGTCCCATACAGGGAAGTTGAACTCGGCTCATATAGTGGCACTGAGAAGAAGGTGACCACAAGTTTGCTCATTCACATCGCTGGGTTAAAAGTTGGTGATGTGATACGCTTCCGCGCTGTCGCAACGGATAACGATGAACTGCTCGGAGCGAAGATGGGTTTTAGCCAATGGCGAAATATACGAGTCATCACGATAGACGAGTTCCTATCAGGCGCAAGGTTGTTGGAAAGGCAAGTTGAAGAGAGATTGAAGGAAGCTGTTGAGCAGTATGAGAGGGTGCTAAAAGCATTGGCGGGTGTTGCTGAAAGGCTCAAGCGCGCTTTGAGACCAAACGATAGCGATGTGCGATGCATCAATGAGATCCTTTCCGAGCTTGGTTCTGTTAAAAGGGAGTTGAGTAAAACTTCCGAGGAAACGGATGCGCATGTCAGAGCTGCACGCCTGAATCAAATCGCCTCATCAATTGAGTGGCTTAATGAATGGTTGCACCAGTTCCTTTCGGAGGGTATCGGGAAGGATGTTGCCATGCTAAATAGCCTCAAAGAAGTTTTGGAGAAAGGTGGAACAGGTGCCGAACAGCTAACGCGTTTGATCAACCGCATGGATCGGATTTCACGGGGCGAGCTTAGGAGTGCGCTCACGGCTATGAAGCGTGTGCGCAATTTCTCGGAGTTGCTCAGAACGGTGCTCAAAAGCATTGAGGTAGCCAATCAATTCACAGCTCTGAAAGCGCAAACTGAAGGCTTGCCACAGGAGAGGCTCAAAACCACTGCGAAATCTCTTTCCGAGCAGTTGAGCGAGCTGGGAGAGCGCTTCAAAAAAATTGGGGACGACTTAAAGGCGATCGCAAAGAGGTGGGATGACGAGAAAGAGCTCGCCATGCTCTTACAAGGTGCTTTAGATGAGCTTTCTGCGTTAGGTGTTGAGCGAGCCCTTGCGGAGGCAAACAGGGCTTTGCTTGAAAACCCTCAGGGGGCAAACGCGAAATTGGACACCGCATCCCAAGCGGTGAACTCGTTCGTTGAAGCGCTCAAGAGAACTTACGAAACGATGCGCCTTCAAGCATACAGGAACGATAGAGACAAGCTTGCGGAGGTCTGGAGCTTAACGGAGAAGCTCGTAAGAGAGCAACGCACCGTGATGAGGCTAACGAAGGAAGCGCAAATGAATCGTAGCGTCGGAGAAATGAAATGGGCAGAGCTGATTGAGCGTCAGCTTGAGCTCTCAAAAATGTCGCAAAGGCTGTTGGGGCAACTCGAAGAACTGCGAAGGCTTGTCCCGCAACTGAGCATGCGTTTGATGAGAAATGCAAGGGATGCGTCGGAAGCTGAAGCTCGCGCATTTGCGATGCTCAAGTTCGGCAACCCTTCCAAAGCCACGAAAGCACAAGCTGAAGCGATATCAAATCTTGAGCAGTTGCTTTCCGAGCTCTCGCTCGTGTTCCATTACAGCTATGGAGTTGCAAGCCAAATAGCAGGCATAGCACAAATGGAGATGCTTGACTTGGCGAGCCTGCAAGAGCGCATCAACCTTCAATCGAATCGGCTCGGCATGAAAGGGCGATGGTTAAGAGGACCGATGGCTACCTATGAGTTGATGATACGCACAGCTCTTAAGCGTGCTGACAATCTTTTCGGTGTGCCTTGGTCCGCTGATTTGAGAGAACTCGTTCACACAGCTCAATCAGATGCACTTGATATTGCTTCCGCAATCGAGAGCGGTGATTTGAATGAGGCAGTCCGATTAAAGCAAGAGCGCGTTTTAACTGCTCTCCTCAAGCTCGCAAACGAGCTCTCTGGGCTACCTCAGGCTATGAGCGAGATGCAAGCCATGCAAAAGTTAGCTCTCGGGAAGGAGAAGAAGCAGGGTAGGGGAGAGGGCGAAGAGAAGGAAGGAGGTAGGGAAAGGGGTGAGGGTGAAGATTGGCGCGAATGGTTGCGGAGTCTCCCAGATAGCCTTTTCGGTAGGTTTGTTGAGCATGGTCCACCGATGAAGAGCGTTCCAGAAGCTATGGCGATGCGCTCCCCACAATCAGCTAATGCACCTTCGCAGGGTAAGAGAACGAGAGCATCTCAGCAAGTCCAATCAACGATTCAATTGAGCACGCCAGCCCCATATCGCAATGCCGTCACGATTTATTTCAAGCGCGTTGGCGGGAGGTAACGAGTGTAATGCATCGTCATGCGTTGCGAAAGCTTCCTTTGATCTGCTTCATCGTCGGTGTGGTTATCATTCCAGTTATGCTGAAAGCTCAAGAGGCTGAGCTACCTTTGCCGAGTGGTTCTGCAGTTGTTGGTGAGGTGACGAAACATAAGGGTTGCCCGATCGGCTCGTTTCACATTGCCAGATTAAGGTTGCGCGAAAGCACTCTTCGTGTTGATCCGATGGCTGATATCAATCTCATAACCGCAGTGGTTCACAGAACTGGTTTGAACATCTGTCCGAGGCGTTTCATAGTCACACTGGATGACGATGAGATCTTCAATCATCCGTTTGTCATATTCGTTGGCGAGCATCTGCCGATGAGGCTCAGCCAATCTGAGGCGAGCAAGCTCAGGCGCTACTTGATTGGTGGCGGCTTCCTGTATGTTGATGAATGTCCAGCGAAGCTAAGCCTTAGAGAGCCATTGAAAGAAGAGCTTCAGCGCCTCTTGCCCGAATACAAATTTCAAAGGATACCGATGAGCCATCCGCTCTACAACTCCTTCTATCAGATCAAGCGCATAATGCCAGCAGGCAAAGGTGGTGTCCACTACCACGAAGGGATAAGCATAAACGGTAGGCTTGTGCTTGTTTACTCAACCAATGGCGAGGCGTGTTCATGGCAGAGTTGGAGGTGGGCAGGACCTATCTGTGCATGCTTTCCGCCACCGTTTGACTATGCATTTGAGTTTGGCATCAACTTGGTTTACTATGCGATGACGCATTAGGATGGCATCTGAGCCACTGTGTTATAATTCATTTTTGGAGTGCCGAGGTGGCGGAATATGGCAGACGCGCTGGCTTGAGGGGCCAGTGGTCCTTCAGGACCGTGCGGGTTCGACTCCCGCCCTCGGCACCAGTTCAAAGTTTTAGGGCGCGTAGCTCAGGGGGAGAGCGCTTGCTTCACAAGCAAGAGGTCCGAGGTTCAAATCCTCGCGCGCCCACATTAAAATGCAAACTGGGGCGGCAGTAGCTCAGTGGAAGAGCGTCAGCTTCCCAAGCTGAAGGTCGCGGGTTCGAATCCCGTCTGCCGCTCCACTTGATGGAGGCGACGTAGCCAAGAGGCTAAGGCGGCGGATTGCAAATCCGCTATTCCCGGGTTCGAATCCCGGCGTCGCCTCTTTGTGTTGATTAAAATGAGCCCGGGTGGCGGAATTGGCAGACGCTGAGGACTTAAAATCCTCTGCCTGAAAAGGCGTGCGGGTTCGAGTCCCGCCCCGGGCACTGCTTCTTACCATGCCCACACCTTTGAAAGCTCAGCCTGCATCTTGCACAGCCGAGCGAAGAGACCATCCTTAGACATCAGTTCCTCTGGAGTGCCAATCTCAACAACTGAGCCTCTATCGAGCACAACCAACTTCTTAGCGTTCCTAAGGGTCGAGAAGCGGTGGGCTATCGCTATCGTTGTTCTACCTTCGATCAGGTGCTCAATTGCTTCCCTTATTTTCGCCTCCGTCTCAGTGTCAACATTTGATGTCGCCTCATCGAGAATTAGTATCGCTGGATCTTTGAGGAGAGCCCTTGCGATAGCTATCCTTTGTTTCTCACCACCCGAGAGATGTGATCCGTGTTCGCCAACCATCGTGTCGTATGCATACGGTGCCTTGCATATGAACTCGTGAGCGTTCGCCATGTAAGCAGCTGCCACGATTTCTTCAAGCGATGCATCTGGCTTCCCATAGGCGATGTTGTCAGCGATTGTCCCGTTGAACAAGTAAGTGTCCTGCAACACGACACCTATGTGGCGCCTTATCGACTCGGGTTTAACATTACGGATGTCGTGCCCGTCGATGTATATCCGTCCTTCATCGGGGTCGTAGAAGCGACATATGAGGTTTATGAGCGTGCTCTTACCAGCGCCAGTTGGACCAACAAGCCCTATCATCTCCCCCGGCTTCACCTCAAACGAAACACCCTTCAGTGCCTTATTAACACCGTCATAGCTGAAGGTCACATCCTCAACCACTATGTGTCCTTTCACCTCCTCAAGTTCAATCGCATCGGGTGGAACTTCCATATCAGACTCGGTATCAAGCACTTCAAATATGCGTTCTGCAGCTGTAGCTGCTTGCTGTAACCTGTGAGCAATCCTCGCCAAGTTTTGCACTGGCGCATAGAAGCGCCAGAGGTAGCCAAGGAACGCTACCATAGTTCCAACGGACATCGACTTCGTGATCACCCAATAGCCACCGAACCCCCAAATGGCTAAGTAGCCAAGCGTCGTAACGAACCCGATGCTTGGGAAGAAGATCGTCCAAAGGCGTGCCACTTGAAGGCTTGCCGTGAACAGGTCATAAATGGCTTCGGTGAACTTGTTTATCTCATGCTGTTCCCTTACGAATGCCTTTATAACGCGCACACCCGGTATCCTGTCAGCGAGTAACGAGGTGACTTGTGCCCACCTGCGCCATGTGCGGTGAAATAACCTCCTCACACGCCTACCAAATTGCACCGAGCTGAAAGCGAGCAGTGGCATCGGTATGAGGGTGATGAGAGCGAGCTTCCAGTGTAGCACAAAGAGTATGGTGCCAATGGCTATGCTTGTCAGCGCGTCTCTCGCTATATCCTGCAAACCGCTCGTGAGGAAATCGTTAAGGCGATGTGTGTCATCTGTTATGCGAGAGATGATCCTGCCAGTGTCTCGTCTGTCGAAGAATGTCAACGAAAGGCTTTGGATGTGCTCGTAAAGCTTCTTTCGTATGTCAACGACGATCTTCTCGCCAAGCCACGCCATAACATAACCCCTTATAGCGCTGAACAGCGCTGTGAGGGCATTTATCACCAGTATCACGACCGCTATCGTTACAAGGAGCTTGATGTCGTGATTCGGTATCACCTTATCCAAGAAGAGTTTCGCAAAGAGTGGTTGTATCGTTTCAAACGCTGAAAGAAGGAGTAGCAGGATGAATGAAAAGAGAGCGATGTGCCAGTAGGGGTAAACCAACCCGAGCATTCGTATCAATACCTTGCTCCTGTTCAGGCACCTTGTGCAGATGTCCAGGCGTGGGTGTATCGGGTTGCCACATCTTGGGCATAACCCCATTCGGCGCATCATTATACTCTTCTTCCGCTTAAGTGTTTGTGAGGCATCTTGTAACATTGCTTCTGAGGAACCTTCTTTGAGCTTGCGCAGTAGACCAATCAAATTCTCAACCTCGCGCCTATGGCGGTGGCTGAAGCGCGCGAAAGGGGTGCGCTTACCGTTGCTCGTCACATAGAGTTTGGCATTACCAACGAAAGCCTCAATGGTCGCCCTTTCAATCTCATCGAGCGGGAGCGCTTTTACGACTTTGTTTGTTGAGTTAGAGCGCGTGATGGATATTAGGTGTTCTTTCGTAAGCACGAGCCAACCGTCCGTATACTCACCATCAAGCGAAAGATCGCATTGCGCCACACTCAGTTTCACTGCATCCTTTCCGACCGCCTCTAAGATGGCTTCCTCAGCCCACTCTGGCAATTGTAAATCGGCATGTTCTCCCGACTCCATCGCCCATCACCTTGGTTTCAAGTTTAATTCCCTTTCCATCTTGAAGCCATTATGCTTAGACGCATCACAAGGTGAACTGAGTTAGAAGCGGGTGCCTCGCCACGCCAAAATACAAGTTTGATGGGAATAGGCACTGCTCAACTGTGAGGTGTGTGGCAGGTGGAGACTTCACACAGCATAAAGCGCATAGGCATAATGGGTGGCACATTCGATCCTATACATCTTGCACATCTTTTTGCTGCTGAGGAAGCGAGGTTCAAATTCAACCTTGAGAAGGTCATATTCGTCCCATGCGGTGTGCCAGCCCACAAGAAACCATACGAAGTCACGCCAGCCGAACATAGGTATGCTATGGTTCTTTTGGCGACAGCCAACAACCCATACTTTGAAGTCTCACGGATTGAGATAGATAGGGAAGGTCCATCTTATGCGATAGACACGGTTGTGGCGTTCAGACAGCTTTACGGTGAGGATGCTTCCATTTACTTCATCACTGGTGCGGACGCTGTGCTTGAAATACTGACATGGAAGGAGACGGATAAGCTCATAAGGCTTTGCAAATTCATAGCTGTCACTCGCCCCGGTTATGACCTCTCAAAGATATCAGAAGTGCTCGGTGAGGAATATGCAAGTGCGATTGAAATCCTACAGATACCGGGGATGGACATCTCCTCAACCGCCATCAGGCAGAGGGTGCGCAACGGGGAGCCGATACGATACTTAGTGCCAGAGATGGTTTATCATTACATCATGCAGCACAAACTATACAGGTAAGGCGAGGAGGGTGAAGGGTTTACCAAGTGAGCGAGCTTGTCACAGGTGTTTGCAAGATAGCATATGAGAAGGGTGGGAATGAAATCGTCGTCATGGAGATAGCTCGCCTTCTCCCGATAGCTACACACTTCGTCCTCATCACCTGTGAGAATCCGATACACATCCGCGCTATGGCGGATGAGTTAGAAGAGCGCTTGGAAACAGAATGGGGCATAAGGGTAACGAGGGAAGGAGAACCAGAGTCAAGGTGGGTCATACTTGACTGTGGCGATATCATCATCCATTTGTTTGACGCTGAGCTAAGGCGATATTACGACCTTGAAGGGTTGTGGGCTGATGCGCCAATGCTGAGGTGGGAAGGTAAGTTGGTAGCAGTGGGGCGGTTGACTCAGCGTAGGTAGCAAAGCGAGTCAAACTTTAAAGCAGCATTGCAAGTAGCAAGTATGGGGAGGTGGCACAAATGGTCGGCATAGAACTCGGGCGCTTGATAACAGCGATGGTTACGCCTTTTAACGATGACATGAGTGTCAATTACGATGAGGCTGCTAAGCTCGCCGAGTATGTTGTTGAGACTGGTTCTGACGGTGTTCTTGTTGCGGGCACAACAGGGGAGTCGCCGACGCTCACAGACGAGGAGAAGCTTGAGCTCTTTAGGGTTGTGAAAGAGGCAGTCGGTGATAGAGCTAAAGTCATTGCTGGCACTGGAAATTATTGCACTCGTGAGAGCATCGAGCTCACAAGGCAAGCCGAAGAAATAGGTGTTGATGCAGTCCTGCTCGTCTGCCCATACTACAACCGTCCATCACAAGAGGGTTTATACAGGCACTTCCGTGCAGTAGCTGAAGCCACATCTTTGCCAGTCATACTTTACAACATCCCAAGCCGCACGGGTAGGAACATAGAACCAGAGACAGTCCTAAGGCTCGCAAACGATGTCCCAAACATTGTAGGGATAAAGGAAGCAAGTGGCGATATGAAACAAGTTGCAAAGATATGTGCTGAGGCTCCAGATAGGTTTGCCGTTTGGAGTGGCAATGACGAGGATACAATTCACATACTCGCCCTTGGTGGCGTAGGCGTGATATCGGTGGCTTCGCACATCGTCGGGAGCGACTTGAAACGCATGATTGAGGCATTCATAAGCGGGGATGTCGTGACGGCAAGGGAGATTCACCTTAACTTGATGCCGTTCATAAGGGCGCTCTTCCCTCCAACTTCATCAAATCCGTCGCCGATAAAAGCAGCATTGAATATGATCGGTTTCAAAGTCGGGGAGCCAAGGCTACCACTCGTTGGTGTAACAGAGAAAGAAAAAGAGGAGCTACGAAGACAGCTCATCCGCCTCGGAAAAATTGAGGCTTAAGGTCAACACATCCACCTCAGCACATAACCGCAGATGAAGCTCCATCGCAACTTCACTGCTGTTATGCACATGTCAAACTCCATCAACAGCGAAGGGGGGACTGTAAGTGAAGTTTGAAATTGAAGCTGGACCGTATCTCAGGGAGCTTGCACCTGTGAAAATACCATTGCAAAACCATGTGGATGTAGAACCAAGCGGGGCACAAGTTGTGCTCGCAGAACCCTGCGATGAGATGCTTAAGGGAATTGAAAGGCTTAGTGTGGGCGATGTCGTGGGCGTTAAATGCGCGATGGTCAAGGATGGTAGGAGCACCATCATCCTCCCGATGCAGGTTGAAAGGGAAGGCGATATGCTTTATGGCACGCTCATCATCCCACGCATCGAGCCAAACAAATCCATCACCGTTGAGTTGGTGGACAAGAGCGAAGGTTGTATCGCACACCCCGTTTCGCTTCGTCAGCTTGAGGATGAAAAGCGCGTTGATGTAGAGATAGGTGGCGAACTCTTCACAGCATACAGGTATTCGGAGAAGTATGTTCGCCCATTCCTGTATCCCCTCATAGGACCCTTCGGTCGGCATCTGACGAGGGAAGTTGATGTTGAGGCGAGCG
This sequence comes from Candidatus Thermosaccharophagus yellowstonensis, assembly GCA_041537945.1. GTDB lineage: Bacteria > Armatimonadota > Fervidibacteria > Fervidibacterales > Thermosaccharophagaceae > Thermosaccharophagus > Thermosaccharophagus yellowstonensis. The sequence goes on along the minus strand of JBGOEK010000012.1, from coordinate 50,417 downwards.
AAGGCTTTGACCACATCCATCATCGCTCGCTGTATACCGCATGGGGCGATATCAATAGCGTGAATGTATGGAGCGAAGAGGGTGCTCACGGCTACATGCGTCATCATTGCTTCGGCTCACTTGTATCGGGCGATGTGTATGGGAGAATATGCGCACACATCACATGGACTGACCACTACGGAAAACCGTTGATGGAGCAAATCGCTGTCTACCAGTTCTACGGCACACCTCAAAGTCACAGGCTAATCGATATGGTGGTGGCATTCCACGCCAAGTATGGTCCTGTGCGCTTTGGCGATACTAAGGAGGGTGGCATAGTCTCTATCAGGGTTTTCCCAACGATGGCGGTTGTGAACGGTGGGAGGTTGGAAAATTCTTATGGCGCAGTTAATGAAGCACATGTTTGGGGCAAGAGAGCCCACTGGTGTGATTATTCAGGTCCTGTCAACGGTGTATGGGTTGGTGTAGCCATCTTTGATAACCAAAGGAATTTGCGTCACCCGACATATTGGCATGCCCGAGATTATGGGCTGATGACAGCAAACCCGTTTGGGTTGTCTGAATTTCTTGGGAGAGGACACGATGGGAGCTATGTGTTAGGTGAAGGCGATTGGCTCGTATTCCGATACAGAGTTTATGCTCACATAGGAGATGCATCTGTCGGGAGGGTTGGCTTGCACTACATCAACTATGTTGCGCCACCATCGTTTAAGCTCGTTTGATGTTATCGGAGGTGGCTGATGTGTCCCTTTTGCTTGAGCGAATACAACAACCAAAAGACCTGAAGACCCTGTCTTATGAACAGCTCGAGCAACTCGCCTCGGAACTGCGCCATGTCATACTGAGCACTGTCTCAGAGGTTGGCGGTCACCTTGCTCCGGCGCTTGGCGCTGTTGAAATAGCAATAGCTGTGCATGCGACATTGGACAGCCCCAAGGACAAGATCATCTGGGATACGGGACATCAGTCCTATGCACACAAGTTGCTCACAGGTCGCTACAAGCGCTTTCGGACTCTCAGGCAGTTGGGTGGCATCTCTGGCTTCCCATGCAGGGACGAAAGCGAGCACGACATATGGGGAACTGGTCATGCTGGAACTGGTCTATCTGCTGCCTTCGGTTTCGCCACTGCTGGCAAGCTTCTCGGTGACGAGGGGACTGTGCTTGTAGTTGTGGGTGATGGTGCACTCCAAGAAGGTATGGCATGGGAAGCCCTTCACAACATCGGCGGTAGCAAGCTGAACATCATCGTCATACTAAACGATAACGCGATGGCGATCGCTCCCTCGGTCGGAGCGCTCGAAAAGTATCTGCGGAAGCTCCGTTCATCTCCGCACTACCTCAAACTCAAAGAGATGCTCGAGACGGCACTCCTGAAGTTGCCGAGGGGGAAGACACTCGTTGAGGTGATTGAGCGTTGGAAGGACTCAGTAAAGCAAATGATCATACCGCCGGGGATGATATTTGAGGAACTCGGCTTCACATATCTTGGTCCGATAAACGGACACAGCATAAGAACGGTCATGGAGGCGATTAACGAGGCAAGAACCATCGGTGGTCCCGTGATCATTCATGCGCTCACGCGGAAAGGGTGTGGGTATGAGCCAGCGGAGAAAGATCCATGCAAGTATCACATCGTTCCGCCATTCAGCTTGCAGACTGGCGAGTTGAAGCGCTGCGAAACTAAGCCCACTTATACTTCCGTCTTCAGCAAGACGCTTGTGAAGCTCGCCGAGTCTGACGAAAGGATTGTGGCTATAACTGCAGCGATGCCTGATGGGACTGGCTTGAGAAGCTTCAGCGAGCGTTTTCCAGAGAGGTGCTTTGATGTTGGCATGGCTGAACAACATGCGGTGGCGTTCGCTGCAGCGCTTGCTTTAAGTGGTTTAAAGCCCGTCGTCGCAATCTATTCGACATTCCTTCAAAGGGCGTTTGACCAGATAGTCCATGATGTCTGTCTTCAAAGGGCGCCAGTTATCTTCGCTATTGACAGGGCAGGATTGGTTGGGCAGGATGGACAAACACATCATGGCACATTTGATATCGCTTTCTTGCGTCTCATCCCGAACATGGTCATCATGATGCCGAAGGATGAGAACGAACTAATGCATATGCTCTTCACAGCCATCAACTACGATGCCGGTCCGATAGCCATACGCTACCCTAAGGGGGAAGGAGTTGGAGTCAAACTCGATGAGCACCTCAGGGAGATTGAGCTTGGCAGTTGGGAGGTCCTCAAGGAGGGGAAAGAGGCTGTAATCCTCGCCATCGGCGATTGCGTGTATCGCTCGCTTGATGCGTCAAAACTTCTGAAGGAAAACTTCGGTTACGATGTTGGTGTTGTGAACGCTCGCTTCATCAAACCTTTAGATGTGAACTTGCTGAAGCGCATAGCCAGCACTACAAAGAGAATCGTAACAGTTGAGGAGCATTGCTTGGACGGTGGATTTGGGAGTGCCGTCCTTGAAGCACTCCATGATTGTCAAATAAGTGATGTGGAAGTCCTGCGCATCGGCATACGAGGGAGATTCGTTGAACATGGTGCAGTTGAAGAACTGCGTAAGAAGCTCATGCTCGATGTTGAAGGGATAGCACAGATCATAGCTAAATGGCTTAGCAGATCAACCGATGCTTCAGAAGCGTTTCAGCCAGCGCTGGGAGGGGTGAAGTAGTGCCTCTCACTTTCTCAATCTACACTCTTGGGTGCAAAGTAAATCAATACGACTCGGAGAAGCTTGCCCACCTTCTTTGCAAGCACGGTCTCGTCAAAAGGCAGTTTGAGGAAGCGGTTGATGTGTGTATAGTCAACACCTGTGCAGTCACTCACGCAGCTGAACGAAAATCTCGCAAGCTTGTCTCAAGGGCAAGGAGGCTAAATCCAAACTCGGTTGTGGTAGCGATGGGGTGTGCAGTCCAGCTACAAAAGATGGTTGGAAAGGAGTCTTTCCCGAACGCCGATATATCGCTCGGCGTTTGCGACCCAAGTTATGCGCTAAAGGTGATACTTAAGTCCATCGGGAGGGAAGTTGAAAGTGAAGATAGCATGAGCGTTCGCTTCGAAGCTGATGGTGAAAGACAAACGACCGCTGAGCAAGCATATGTGCGTTCCTATTTGAAAGTTCAGGATGGCTGTGGACGCATGTGCGCGTTTTGTGTTGTTCCTTTCTTACGAGGGAAGCCTCGTAGCCGACCCGTTGAGGAGGTCATCAGCGAAGCCAAATCGCTCATCGCAAGTGGATGCAAGGAGATCGTGTTGTGTGGGATTTGTCTTGGTAGCTATGGTGTGGACTTGGGTGGTGGAATTGATCTTGCAATGCTGATTGAGCGTCTGAACGAGCTTGAAGGGTTGGTGAGGTTACGGCTAAGCTCGATTGACCCAAGAGATGTGAGTGAGCGCTTGATAAAAGTTGCAGCGCATTGTGATAAACTTTGCAGGCACTTCCACATATCGCTTCAGTCTGGCGATGATGAACTGCTTAAAGCCATGAACCGAAGGTATACGACGGCGCAGTATGAGCGCATTGTTGATGCGATACGAGAGCTGATGCCAGAGGTGGCGATAACGACGGATGTGGTCGTTGGCTTTCCGGGTGAAACAGAGGAGCAGTTTGAGAACACATTGCGCTTCATTGAGCGAATCGGGTTTGCGAGGGTGCATGTTTTCAAATTCTCTCCACGCCCTTTCACCAAGGCAGCTTCGATTGAGCATCAGGTGAAAGAGCATGTGCTTAGGAGGCGGTTGGGGGTGATTCATTCCCTTGTGGAGGAGCTTTCCATCAGGTTTAGAAATCGGTTCATCGGGCAAAAGCTTGATGTGCTGATTGAAGATGTGAAAACGGTTGGCTCATCTACTTGGTCTGAGGGTTTGACTGGGAACTACATCAAGGTGCGCATACCGAGGGCGATCAAAGTTGGGGAGGTGGTGAGCGTTCGCTTGCGTTCACTTTTGAAGGACGATTCTGTCCTTGGTGAAAGTGACGAAGATGTAGTAAAATTGACTAATGAGGTTGCGCAACCTTGTGGGCGTTGCCACCCCATCGCACGGAAGCGTAACCCAGTTGAGGAGGTATGTGAGCTATAAGTGTGGATGCGCTCTCGCAGACCTGCTTATGAGGGGAGCGGTGGCGTGGTGACGGAGATAAAACAGGTGAGGAGGGATTGCAAGTGGCGGATCTAAACCTTGTGATAGTGACAGGTGTCTCAACAAAAGATGCGACATTGAGGCGGCGTCCTTCTGGCGTTGTGAAGGCGGAGTTTAGCTTAGAGGTTGAACGCCCGTTCGTGAAAGCCAGCGGTGAGCCAATCTCTGATCTGTTCCTCGTGGATGTCTATGGACCGTTGGCTGAGCAATGCGCTCAGTATGTGAAGCGGGGAACTAAACTGCTTGTCCTCGGAACGCTCAACAAGGAGAGCTTTGTAACTCGCCTCAAGCGAAAGGAACACCTCACAGTCATAAAGGCGAAGTATATCAAGCTGATCGACCAAAGCTATGTTGACTTTGGAAATGTAACCATCGATGAGCTACGCCGAGACCAGTGGGGAGATGCCACTGTAGCCGAGTATACGAAAGCGATAAGCAATGTCCTCGCAAGGCTACATGGTGCAAAACGATGACAACAGGTGATACCCAAAATGCCGCTGACAAGGAAGCTCAACGATGTCACAGGTTTAAAAAGTTTCGTTGCACTGCTTTCTGTGGTCACCACTTCAACCTTGACCTTTCTTAAGCTCCTCATCGGTCTTATCTCTGGCTCTGTAAGTGTGCTTGCGGAGGGATTTCATTCTGCCACAGATATGCTTGCAGCATTCGTCGCCTTCGTATCGGTTAAGAAAAGCTCAGTCCCTCCAGATGATGATCACCCCTATGGACATGGTAAGTTTGAGAGCATCTCAGGTGCGCTTGAAGCTTCACTCATACTGGGTGCAACTTTTTATGTTCTCTATGAGGCAATCAAAAGCCTTGTTGGGGGCAGGCACATCTCATATGGGCTCTTAGCCATTTTCGTGATGAGCTTCAGCGCGTTGGCAAACTGGGTCATCTCGTCAATTCTTTTATCGGTGGCAAAGAAGACTGACTCGTTAGCCCTTGAAGCTGATGGATGGCATCTGCGCATAGATGCCTATACTTCTACGGGTGCGATAGTAGCGCTTCTGCTTGTCTTCTTAACTGGGTTTCGTTTCTGGGACTCGATCACGGCGCTCATCATAGCAGGTGTGATGGCACACACTGGGTTGAAGCTGTTTGCAAGCGCATGGCATCAACTCACGGATGCATCCCTATCGCCATCCGAAATCAAGCTCATAGATGACCTGATAAAGACTCACGCTGGCGAGTTGGTCAGTTATCACAAGATGCGCTCGAGGCGTGCAGGCTCTTACCGTTATGTTGACTTGCACATGGTAGTGAAGGGAAGTATGAGCGTTGAAGAAGCTCACAAAATTTGCGATGAGCTTGAGAACGAAGTTAGGAATGCCTTACCTAACACAGAGTTGCTCATCCACATCGAGCCATCGGAGGAAGCGAAAGGCAAGTCACGAATTAGACCTCCAAGCGAGCCAACGCAATCAAGTGCGAGCGGTTTATTACAACCGAGTGTAAGCGATTCATCACAACCACGCACAAGCGATTCATCACGGTGCAAGCGCTTCAGGTGGGGCTACGGCTGGCGAAAGAGGCGTTAACCGTGATTGCTTGTAGTGTTTGCATGCCCTTCAAAACGCCAACAGAAGCTTAAGGCTTAAAGGATGTAGTGAGCTATATCCTTCTTTTGGGCGATCTCGTGGAGGCGCTTCCTGACATAGTCGGCATCGATGACGAAAGTTTGTCCTGCCCTTTCTGGCGCCTCAAAAGATATCTCTTCAAGAACTCTCTCCATGACGGTGTGCAAGCGTCTTGCCCCTATGTCCTCAGTTTCGTCGTTGATCAACTTTGCGAATCTCGCTATCTCCCTTATACCGTCATCTGTGAACTCAACTCTTACGCCTTCCGTTGCGAGCAGTGCTTGGTATTGCTTTACGAGCGCGTTCTCTGGCTCAACAAGGATCCTCCTGAAGTCTTCCTCGGTGAGCGGATCGAACTCAACCCTTATTGGTAACCTGCCCTGTAGCTCTGGGATTAGGTCGGAAGGTTTTGAGACATGGAATGCGCCAGCACATATGAAGAGTATGTGGTGCGTGTTGACTGGTCCGTAGCGCGTCATGACAGTTGTGCCCTCAATTATTGGGAGAAGATCACGCTGCACTCCTTCCCTTGATACATCGGGACCAAAGCCCCTTTCACGCCCTGCGATTTTATCAATTTCGTCGATGAAGACGATGCCACGCTGTTGGACTCTCCAAAGCGCCTCTTGGATGACTTCCTCTTGGTCGATGAGCTTCCTTGCCTCCTCTTGTATTAAAATTCGGCGTGCATCCCTAACCTTCATCAGGCGGCGCTTCTTCCTCCTACCAAACAGTGACTCTATCATCTCCCTCGGATCAAACCCAAGTTGCTCTGCGCCTTGCCCACCTATGACATCGATGAATATAGGTAGATGCTTCTCCTCAACTTCGATTTCCACTTCCTCATCTTCGAACTCGCCAGCTTCAAGCCTGCGCAAGTAGTATTCACGCAGTCTGCGCATCCTTTCTTCAATCTCTGGCGCGCCGCCCTCGGACTCCGTGAGCACCTCCTCGTGCTTCCTCCCGTCTCCCATCGGATATTTCCTCTGCTTAAGTGGTGGGACAAGTTTCAATGCCTCAAGCAGTCTCATGTTGGCAAGCTTTGTCGCCCTCTCCTCAACCTCCTTCGTCTTCTCGCTCTCGACCATTCGCACGGCTATCTCGGTTAAGTCGCGGATGATTGACTCCACATCCCTTCCAACATAACCTACCTCCGTGTATTTCGTTGCCTCAACTTTGATGAACGGGGCGTTTACGAGCTTAGCTATGCGCCTTGCCATCTCCGTCTTTCCAACTCCAGTCGGTCCGATCATGAGTATGTTCTTTGGGGCGATCTCGTCACGCAAATGCTCTGGCAAAAGTAGCCTACGATACCTGTTACGAAGCGCAATAGCTATTGCTCGCTTCGCTTTATCTTGTCCGATGATGTATTTATCGAGTTCGGCAACGATGCGTGCTGGCGTAAGCTCAGATTCCTGCAATACACCAACGGCATCCTTGCGGACAACGGGAAGAAGTTCGTTCATGCTGTGGTTCACCTCTCTTGCGTTTCTACACCATTGTGCCATTGTGACGCATGAACGCATATCATCAACTTTCGTTTTTAACCGAGGGCAACACCATGCAAGCTTAGGCAAAATAGCAATGGCGAGAAACTCACCAGTAAAGTTGAGCAAGCAACTTGCGCTGGAATTGACCGCACAAAGAGGTGTGACATGTGAATCAGGGAGATAAGAGGCTGATGCTCGAATTTGCATCCGTTGCGATTCCCATTGGGAAAGTAGCAAAGCTACAGGCGTGGTTTGGTGCGATCCCGATTTGTGTCAACCAAGCTGTTTGGCGTGTTGCTCACATAGCTCTTGGGGCACTCACCGTCCCGTTTCGTGCCATCTGGGAATACAAACGGACGCATGCTGATGATGTGGTCGTTATGCCGAAGCCAGTTATAAGCGTTGGTAGCATAGCTTACGGTGGTTCTGGCAAAAGCCCATTTTGCAGGTTGCTCGCTAAACGGCTTCGTGAACGCGGAATGAATGTTGGCATAGTGCTCCCAAGCTACAATCCGACGCAATCTTATGGCGACCTTGGTAGGCAATCGCTCACTTGGGATGAGGCATCCGAACATTCTTACTATTTGCCTGATGTGCCTGTGGCGATGAATCGACTAAGGGAAGTGGCTGTTATGGAGTTGGTTGAGAAGCATGGTTGTGATGTTGTGATACTTGATGACGGCTTTCAATACCGTCGTCTCCACAGGGATTTGGATATAGTTCTCGTTGATGCCCTCCATGTGCCACATTTGTGTTGTCCGATGCTCAGGGAATTTCCGAGTGCGCTGAGACGAGCGGGCGTAGTTTGCGTTACGAAGACAGATGTAGCTAAAGCCTTTCTTGGAGAGCATCACTTGGATGCGTTAACTGCTTCGCTTAACAGCATCTTGCACCACCGTAGCTTCATTGAGGTGAACTATGCCCCAACTGGGTTCATACGCATAGCTGATGACGCCGAGTTGGGAGAACACGAACTGGATGGCTTTAAAGTTATCGGTGTTGTGGGGACTGCTGAACCGTTCAGCTTCTTCTTCTTGCTTCACCAGCTCGATCTTGAAGTTGCTCAACTTTTCGTCTTTGACGACCACCACATCTATAGCCTCTCAGATATTGCGATGCTTGAGACAGCTCGTAAGAGGTGCGATGGTGTGCTCGTAACCACCGTCAAGGACGCCATGAAACTACGCAGGGCAGGCTCAAGTGAAACATCAGATGGCTATGATAAGTTCAGGAATTGGTATGCGCTATGCATTGATGCTCAGATTGTTTCCAACGGCGGGCTTCTCGATGAGGCTTTGAATAAAGCGTTAAACTTGCAGAGGTGTTAGCTGTGGATGTTGAGAAGGTTTGCGCAATGTTTGATGAGGCTGCTTCGGTGATATCGGCTACTAAAGCTCTTGCAGGAGAGTTGTTGAAGCTCAGCACTTCAATAAGCACAGCGTTGAGAGCGGGAAACAAGGTCCTCATCTTCGGCAACGGTGGGAGCGCTGCGGACGCCCAACACTTCGCTGGTGAACTCGTCGGCAGGTTTAAGCTCGAAAGGAATCCGCTACCAGCGATAGCGCTGACTGCGGATTCATCAGTCCTTACGGCGCTCGCAAATGACTTCGGGTTTGAAGAAGTGTTCAGCATGCAGGTCGATGCACTCGCAAAGAAAGGCGATGTCGTCATCGGCATAACCACGAGTGGGAAATCTTTGAATGTCGTAAAAGCTTTGAGGACAGCGAAGTTGAAGGGGGCTTTCACAGCTGTATTGACGGGGTTAGGCGGGAGGCATTTGGGCGATGAGGTTGACATTTGCATAGCAATACCATCGCAAGATACACAGCGCATTCAGGAGGCTCACACCGTCGTGTTGCACATAGTTTGCGAGCTTCTCGAAGAGTCCATTAAGAGGGCTTGAAGCTACTGCGGGGTGGTGCGATGAAACCGATATCTCTCAATGGCGTCAGGAGAATATCAATTCGCGAGCGTAAGAGCAAAGTGAGCGTAAGCCAACTCTCACGCCAGTTGCATCCGGGAGCATCGTTTTCCGAATTCTTTGATAGCCTACCGAATGTGCTTGCTGCAAGTTGGTTAAGGGAGCTTGTCGATGCGGTATGGCGCGCACGCTCTGGGGGAAGACACTTCGTCGTTATGTATGGAGCTCATGTGGTCAAGTGTGGTTTATCCCCCATGATCATTCAGTTGATGCGCGAAGGCATAGTAACTGCTCTCGCTACAAACGGTGCTGGCGCATACCATGATGTGGAGCTTGCGATGTTTGAAGCGACAAGTGAAGATGTCTCAAGCGGCATCAAGAGCGGGACTTTTGGGATGGCTCGTGAACCAGTCAGCTTCATCAACAGTGCTGCACGCTTCGCTGCAAAGCGAGGTATAGGTCTCGGTGAGGCGATCGGCTCAAAGCTTAAAAAAGCCAAGAGAGCAGACTTGAGCATACTTGCGCAGGCTTACGCTCATGGCATACCATTGACTGTGCATGTGGCTATAGGGACTGATGTTAACCACATCCATCCAGACTTTGATGCCTCCTCATTCGGGAAGGCGACTTATACTGACTTTCGCATCTTCTGCAGGGTTGTGAGCGAACTCAGCTATGGTGTTGTGCTCAACATCGGTTCTGCGGTCATATTGCCACTCATCTTTGAGAAGGCGCTCGCCGTTGCGCGCAATTTGGGTTACGATGTCAAGTGCTTCGTGGGCGCGACATTTGATTTCATGCGCCACTACAGGGCGACAAAGAACCCCGTTGAAAGAGCACAGGAACTCGGTGGGAAGGGATACTACATCATCGGGCATCACGAAATCTTAGTTCCGATGTTTGCTCAAGCTTTGCTTGAGCGCTTCGCCGAATCAAACAAGACCACACCTCACTGATGCGTCTCTTTTATGGTTGTGGCTCAAACATCGTAATAGAGGAAGAACTCGTAAGGGTGTGGGAACGGCTTTATTGAGCTGGCTTCGTTCCGTTTGCGTTCAATCCACACCCTTATCACATCCTCGGTGAATACATCTCCCCTCATCAAGAAGGCGTTATCGGCTTCCAAGCAATTTATGGCATCCTCAAGTGAGGGCGGCAGAGTCGGCACAGCCTTCGCCTCTTCTGGTGGTAGGTCATAGATGTTTTTGTCCAAAGGAGCACCTGGGTCTATGCGGTTGAGTATGCCATCTATGCCAGCCATAAGCATCGCTGAGAAGGCAAGGTATGGGTTACAGCTTGGGTCTGGTGGGCGAAACTCAACCCTTTTGGATTCGGGGCTTTGTGAGTAAACTGGTATGCGGATGCATGCGCTTCTGTTGCGTTGCGAATATGCCAACCTTGTCGGAGCCTCAAAGCCGGGGATAAGCCTTCGGTATGAGTTTAGCGTTGGGGCGCAGAAGGCGAGTAGCGCAGGCGCATGCTTTAGCAAACCGCCTATGTAATATCGTGCTATGCTACTCAACTGCGCGTAGCCACGCTCATCGTAAAAGAGGTTTTCGTTGCCTCGCCATAGGCTTTGGTGGGTGTGCATGCCGTTGCCGTTGTCACCTGAAAGCGGCTTTGGCATGAATGTGGCTGTCATGTTATGCTTCCTCGCAACCATCTTCACCACATACTTGAGTATCATGAGCTTGTCAGCCATACGGGTGAGCGTGTCGTAGCGTAAATCAACCTCGCCTTGTCCACCAGTTGCCACTTCATGGTGGTGGACTTCGCACTGTATCCCAATCTTCTCAAGGGTGAGCATTATCTCAGAGCGTATGTCTTGGAGTGTGTCAGAGGGTGGCGCTGTAAAGTAGCCTTCCTTGAATCGCAACTTATAGCCAAGGTTTGGTCCCTCCTCGCGCCCAGAGTTCCATACCCCTTCACGCGAATCAACAAAGTGGAAGCATGAGTTTTCGGAGACGGCATAGCGCACATCGTTGAAGATGAAAAACTCAGCTTCCGGTCCCCAGTAGCTTTTGTCAGCGATGCCCGTGCTCAAAAGGAACTTCTCTGCCTTCTGAGCTATGTAGCGTGGGTCGCGTAAGTAGCGCTCCCTCGTCACCGGGTCGTAAACATCGCAAATAAGAACGAGCGTTGGGACATCAAGGAATGGATCAACAAAAGCTGTTGAGGGGTCTGGTATGAGGATCAGGTCGCTTTCGTGTATCTCTTGGAAGCCACGAATGGATGAGCCATCAAATCCAACACCTTCTTCGAAAACGCTCTCGGTGAAGGCGCTCACAGGGATGCTGAGGTGTTGCCACACACCGAAAAGGTCAGCGAACCTTAGGTCAACAACTTTCACGCCCTCCGATTTTGCCATCGCGATGACATCAGATGGAGTAGCTCCCATGTGTCGCACCTCCGCTTGTAGTGGCTCATGACATTAGCTACCTAATTATGATGCATCGGGAAGCATTCGCAGGTGCTGTTACATCCTCCGAAAGCGTGTTATACTGTTTTTCCACCATCCAATTTCCCACACCAAATTTCACATGAGGGTGAAGGAGATGTCTCTATCTAAGCCGAATCGCTCAGTAGCTACGGGGACTCGCACGCGTGCTGGCGATGATGTGATGCCAACAAGTGGCATGTGCGTAGTTTGCGTTCAAGGGTGCACCGGGCTTTGTGAGGTCGGCATGTCCGCATACAGAGGTGCTGAAATGATCTACCCACGCCCATTTGGGATGGTTACAGCAGCAGGGGATAAGGACTACCCAGTTGACTTTTCACACCTCAGCATAATGGGGACAACATTTGGAGCCTATGGCGTTGAACCGAATCCAGATGTAGCTATCTTCCCAGCCGTAAACATTGAGACAGCTATCGGAAGGGACAAAGGCATAAAGATGAAACTGCCAATAGTGATAGCAGCGCTCGGTTCAACCGATGTGGCTAAGAACAACTGGGCTGGGATAGCGATAGGCGCAGCCATATCTGGCATACCAATAACGATAGGCGAGAATGTTTGTGGGATGGATGAGCAAGCCGAGTTCAAAAATGGTAGAGTGGTAAGAAGCCCTGATATGGAGTTGCGTGTCAAGCTATACCGAGATTGGCAGGAAGATGGCTACGGTGATGTCATAGTGCAGGCGAATGTTGAAGACACGCGTTCATTCGTCCATGAATATGTCATTGAAAAGCTCGGTGTGACTTCGGTTGAGCTGAAGTGGGGGCAGGGTGCTAAGGACATCGGTGGAGAGGTCAAAGTTTCCTCAATTGAGAAGGCACTACAGCTTGTCGAGAGAGGTTATATCGTTCTACCCGACCCGAGGGATAAAAGTGTCGTCAACGCATTTAAAGCTGGTGCGATCAGGGAGTTTGAGAGGCACTCGCGGCTTGGCATGCCAGACCACGAGAGCTTCCTTGCAAGGGTAGAACAACTGCGCAAGATCGGTGCCAAGCATGTTTTCCTGAAGACTGGTGCGTATAGACCATCAGACTTAGCCAAGGCTATCAAGTGGGGCTCTGAGGCTGGGATTGATGTTATTACGATTGATGGGGCTGGTGGCGGAACAGGGATGAGCCCGTGGAGGATGATGTGTGAGTGGGGTATACCAACCGTTTACCTTGCATCACTTGCTTACCAATACGCTAAAAGGTTAGCCGAGAAGGGGCAGTATGTGCCATCCATACTGATCGCAGGCGGTCTCTCGCTCGAAGACCATATATTCAAGGCATTGGCATTGGGCGCGCCTTTCTTCAAAGGCGTTGCGATGGCGAGGGCTCCACTTTGTGCTGTCATGGTTGGAAACACACTCGGAGAACTCGCACGGAAGGGAGAGCTCCCGAAGAGCATAAAGGACAATTACGGAGAGACGATCGAGACGCTGTTTGTGACGGCTGTTCAGCTCAAGGAGAAGTTCGGCAGTGACTTCGAGCGCATACCAGCTGGTGCTATTGGGCTGTTCACATATTTGCAACGCATAGCTCAAGGGCTACGCCAGCTGATGGCGGGGGCAAGGAAGTTCTCGCTTGAGTATATCAGCAGGGACGATATCGCAGCGCTCACAAGGGAAGCTGCTGAAGTGACAGGATTACGCTATGTTATGGAATTGGACGCTGAAGAAGTCGAGCGAATACTTGAAGGGTAGGTAAGGGTGTGAGCTTTGTTAAACAGTTCCATGCTCTGGCGGAGGGTGAGCTTAGATGCCGAACACGAGGAGTGCCATAAGGCAGTTGAGGAAAAGCTTGAAAAGGCGCGAGCGAAACAAGATGCACAAATCACGCATGCGAACATTCATAAAGTATGCGAGGGAGGCACTCTCTTCAGGCGATGTAGAGAAAGCCATTGAGATGGTGCGAATCGCTTGCCGTATAATTGATAAGACCGCATCCAAGGGCGTGATAAAGCCAAACACTGCAGCGCGTTACAAATCAAGGTTGATGCAGAAGCTGAATCAACTGATGGCTTCAGCACAATCGTCGGCTTGATTCATCGGTCTCGTTCTTTTTCACCCTCCGCCTCCTTCCGCTTCCTCAGAGGGAAGAAAAGGTGATGGAGGGCTGCAGCATACAGTTGTGAGAGTTCCATTGAGAGGTTCTCTGGATCATCGAGGAGTGAGATCGCCCGCAAGTTGCTGTCATTGAAGCGTGGTTGAGACTCAACTCGCTTTAGCTCGTTTAACCTTTCGCTAAGGCTCACATGAAGCGAGAGCGGGTTTGAAGGGGTGAGCAAAAGCTCCGTTCGTATCTGTTCTAAAAGCTCGTTCTTGAAGAGCCTCCCGTGAAGCTCTCTGAAGGCTTTCACTATATCCGTCAGCGACTTTCGCTCCATAGCAAGCCTCTCAGAGATTCCGTGCATGACGCCGTCGAACAAAATTTTCACCACACCATACTTTTGCAGTGCTGAGATCAACGCCGTAGCTCCGTATCTGTGCGAAGCTATGGCATCGGCGTTCAGTTCGTATCGGCGTATAACTCCGTATGATGCGAGAGTGTAAATTGGGGTGAGAAGCCATAGGAGCCACCATGTTGGGCTTAACCACCAAAGCTTAGTTTGGGTGCGCAGGCAGTAAGTGAACCTTAGGAACCTTAGCCCTATCTTCGCTGGGAAGCTTATCCAAAGTGGTTGCTGGTATGAGAAGTGCGCGAGCTCATGTGCGATTAGCGAGCGCAACTCATCAACGGAAAGCCAGTCAAGCGCTACTATGCCAATAGTGAGTGCGACATCACCCTTAAGCTGAAGCAAGCGTGCGTCTTCATAAGCACCTATGGTGCAATCAGGCGTGAGGTAAACTGAATTTGGCTTCTGTGCCTTAACTGCCTCTGCCACTTGCATGACAAGTTCATTCAGCTTCCTCGTTCTTCCCTCCGACATCGGCATGCCGATGGGAGGTTGCGGACGCCAGATCAATGTCCTCAAAGACATGTAAAGCATGAACGCAAGCAAGGCAGTGGCTCGCATGCTGACTTTGCCGCTGGCGTTAGTTATAAGCCACCACATGCCATATGCGAGCGCAACCGTTGAAAGGAGCAGGCACGCAAATGTGAGCAGGATGGAAACCATCGAGGAAAAAGCCCACACCGCATCTGTTAGCGAGAGCTTGCTTAAGTTGGTTTGGTTGTCTTCTTTACTCATGGCTTATCACAGCTTTTGAAAGTGCTTCAAGCTGTCGCGGGAGAACTTCAATCAAACCTTTTACAACCCACCGCAAGTGCATCATGCTGATGAAATGAGCCTTCAACTTCCCATCCGAATTATTATTGCATCGTTGATACCTCCGCGATGGTTGGGGGTGGGTGGTGAGCTTTGCCGATCTCTCAATACTTGCTTTTGATCAAGCAAGTTCAAACGGTGCTCATGTTCAATCCGAGGAAAGGTGTCCCGATGGAAGCATGTAGGTGGCTACAACGCCGACCGAGGGTTAACAGTGTTGGGGTGCCTCCATCGCTTTTTAATTCCTCAACGGCATTTCGGCGCCCGCCGTTCGTGAAGCTTGTCTACCCGCACGGTAATGTCGCTCGCTTCTATGCCGAACTCAGCCCAGATACCCCAGACTACATTAGGGAGTCGATTGTCCTCGGAAGCTGTTATGCAGTGCCTGTGCTTCTCCTCGAGCCACAACTTCTGCAAGAGTTAAAAGATGCCGTGCTCTGGGAGAGGCATGGACAACCTTTTTCCGAGTCAGAGCTTTCTGGTTTCCTTTCGCCGACGGCTCTTATGATGCCAGAGTTTGTTGAAGTAGCCGAGGAGACATTCTACGCTCTTCGTGACTTCGTCCACTCACGCACATCTGCTGATGAAATAACAGCGCTTGTTGAGAAGAGAAGAAAGGTAGCATGCTCGCACGCGGAAAAACGCTTCGGTAGTAGCGTGAGCGGTAACATGCCAGTTATAATGGCTTGCGTTGATCCGATCAAGCTCATACTCCCGTGGCTGTTGAGAGGAAAGCGAGATGTGTTATCAACGCTCCCATGGGATGACCTTGTGGCTACTGGCTTAGGCATCGTTTGGGTGCTCGTGGTGCACACACAGCACAGAAGGAAGACACACCCCGCAAAGGACTTAAGGAACACATAGACTGCGATGATTTCAAAAGGCGAACTGGAGCGATGGGAGAAATGCGCTCTGACAAAATCGGCAGTCTCCAAGTCGGTGCATACCTTCAAAGAACTCATTTCAAGGTTTTCGTCCTGCTCCTCCTTATCGCTCTGCTGGTAGTTTTGATGATTGCGTCAACGCTCATTGGGCATGTGAGACTCTCTTTGGGCGAGCTTGTAAACGCCATCAGGATCGCCATCAAGAATGCTAACTCGCTGAGCGATGAAGAGCGTATAGTCGTCTTCTTCAGGCTTCCGAGAGTCTTCCTTTCCATGCTCGTAGGTATATCTCTTGCTGCCAGTGGAGTAGGGCTTCAAGCGTTGTTACGCAATCCCATGGCTGATCCATACCTTATCGGGATAAGCGCAGGTGGCGCTCTCGGCGCTGCGTTTGTGGCTCTCCTTGAGATACACTCAAGCTTGCTTGGCGTGAGCGTTCAACCTTTCGTTTCATTCGCCACAGCCTTTAGCACCGCATGGCTTGTGGCTTTGCTTGGGAGGGTTGGGGGTGTCTTGCGAACGGATTCCGTCATCCTCTCAGGGGTCGCAGTGAATGCGTTTCTCTCTTCAATCATCTCGCTCATGATGTATCTATCGGCGCACCGTTTGGCACTCGCAAGAATTTACTTTTGGCTTCTCGGAGGTTTCTACAACGCCACTTGGAGAGATGTCGTGCTCATGCTCCCTCACGCCCTCATAGGCACACTTATCCTTTGGGCAAACCGTCGCCCCTTGAATGCGCTCCTGCTCGGTGAGGAGAGCGCTCATTATGTTGGCGTCAATGTTAACAAACTCAAGTGGCTCGTCATCGGAGCTGTGTCGTGGAGCTGTTGTGGAGCTGTAGCTTATGCAGGCTCAATAGGCTTTGTTGGGCTCGTGATGCCGCACATGGCGAGGATGATAGTCGGTCCAGAACACACATTCCTCATGCCGACAGCTATGTTGCTCGGTGCTATCTTCCTTGTGCTTTGCGACATGCTCTCTCGGCTCGGCAACGAGATACCTGTTGGAATATTCACAGCTTTCGCTGGTGTGCCTTTCTTCCTTTTCCTCTTGCGACGGTCTCAAAGACTTTATGTTTGAGTCAAATAAATTTCCGAGGAGGGAGAAGATATGCCACCACAACCACCTCTGCGCGTCGGTTGCATAGGTTTGGGCATCGGTAGGGTTCATTTGCGCTGTTACGCTGCTCGTGATGATGTGCGCATAGTTGCCGTTTGCGACATAGACGAAGCGCTCTCAAAAAAGGTAGCAAGCGATTACGGCGCTACGGCATACACTTCAGTCAGCGAGATGCTCTCAAATGAGCGTCTTGATGCGGTGAGTGTTTGCACGCCACCGAAGAGTCACGCCGAGATTGTTGAAATGTGTGCCAACGCGAAAGTGCATGTGCTTTGTGAAAAGCCTATGGCAGCAAGCATCAGTGACTGTAAGCGCATGATTGAAGCAGCCGAGAGGAACAATGTGGTGCTCATGATAGCTCACAAGAAGCGGTTCCATCCGTTTTACGCTTTCCTTAAGCGGATGAGCGATAGCGAATGGGGTCCGATACTATGGGCATCAGTTAGGTTCGCGCTCGGGAGGGTTGAGAAGGACTGGTTTTGGGATGAGGCAGATGGCGGTGGTCCGATACTTGAGAATGCCGTGCACATGTTTGATCTTTTACGCTGGCTGATGGGTGAACCAAAGGCGGTCTTCGGGTTCGGTGGCAACCTGTTCGCAAAACATAGAGCCCCACAGATTGACACGGCGGTTGTTTGTGTTCGCTTCTCATCTGGCGGTATAGCTGCGTTGGCGATCGGCTATGCTTCTGAATGGGTTGTCGCAAGGGAGCATGTAGCTTTCGCAACTCCGACCGTTGTTGTAGATGCAGATGGTCACTTTGACAATGTTAGCAGTTTCAGGGCTTGCACCCGTGGTGATGAGCCAAAGCCGATTGATTTGAGCTTCATCACATGTGATGAACTGTGTGACTTCTCCAACGAGATCGATCATTTCGTTCAATGTGTTCTCACTGACTCAAAACCATCTGTGGATGGCTATGAAGGGATGCAAGCGGTCAGATTCGCGCTCGCAGTCAAACATGCCATCCGCACTGGTCAAGTTGTTGACATGGATCAATTTGAAGCACCTTAAGCCACATTTGCAAAAGCGCGGTGTTAGAAATGGAAGTGCATTTCCTCAACCAAGCATTCGCCGTGATCGCTCCAATAGCAGCATCAATACCAATCCTCATTCATTTGCTCGCTATAAGGCGTAGGCGACGCATACCCTTTACGATGGTGCGCTTGCTTGAGAGAGCCGTTGTTCAAGCACATGGGATGCGAAGGCTTAGGGAATGGCTCATAGTCATCGTAAGGTCGGTAGCGGTTTTTCTCATGCTTGTTGCGCTTGCCCGCCCGTTAGTTTACGGCGTTAGATTCAAAGCCATCGGGTATGACGCTGCCATCTGCATGCTCATCGATGACACCTTGAGCATGGCTTTCTTGGAGAAGGGGAGAAGCAGGTTTGAGAGGGCGATCAAGCGCGCCACGACGCTCAAAGGCATTTTCCCACGGTGCAGGTATTGCATCCTCTCAATTTCAAATCCGAGCGAACCTGTTCTCCATTGGACTACAAGAGAGAGCGAACTTGATGGGGCGCTTTCAAAGTTGACGGTTAGCCACTCAAGTGGCTCTGTAAGGCAAACGCTCATCAAAGCCGGTGAGATGCTTCGTCAAGTGGACAGCGCTGTGAGGGTGCTCCTCGTTTTAACTGATGGGCAAGATGTAGAATCGCTCATCACAAGTGATGTGCCAGCTGTTGATGGCAAGAGCGTTCGCCTCGTGAAGGCGATAGTAGATGTGCGTGAGAGCGACGAGGATGTGAATGTTGCAGCGCTCGATTGGGATGTTGCCGTGAGGACTTTCTCATTGCCACAAAGGGCGATCCTGAAATTGCGCTTGCACAACTTCGGAAGCAAGCAGTGGAAGGGCACTTTATCAGTCACTGTCGATGGTGAGCCGATAGCAAAGCCCGTCCCTGTTACCATTAAAGGAACTGAGGAATCACTCGTAGCAATTCAATTGCCCATCCTTAGAAGTGGTTGGCATGTCGGTTTTGTTTCATGGGATGACGCACTACCTATGGACAACAAGTTGCACTTTGCTTTTTACAACCCGATGCCAGTTTCAATTTTGTGCGTTGACGCTAAGCAACGGTCTTTGAGTAGCTCCTCCTACATTCTTGACGCCGTTGAAAGCATCCGCACCGCCATCGGCTTAGGTAGCATAAGAGTCGGCATGAGGACAGCGATACCACAAACATTTGCTGAGTTGATGCAGTGGCATGTGATCATTTGGTCTCGCCCGAGTGAGCTGACCAGTGGAGCAGAGTCAGCTCTAAAGAAATGGGTTTCCTCTGGTGGCACTTTAATCATGTTTGCAAGTGAACATAGAGGCAACTTGCCAAGTTGGCTTTCACCAGCTGGCAAAGCCATCGGCGAAGCGAGTAGACGCCGTGTTCAACTTACTCCATTTGGTCGTGAGGTTTTTCAAAACATTAGCAGTGAGCAGTTCTCAGATGTGCTCGTCTTCAGGCGCTTTCGTGCCGAGAAGGAAGCGATGGGTGTTGCACTCCTTTGCTTTGACGATGGCGCGCCAGCGCTCACTGAAAGGGAAGTGGGGAAGGGGCGAATATTCAACTTCTGGTTTACTCCCGATGCCAGCTCAAGCACATTCTTCACATCACCATCGTTTGTCCCGCTACTTTGCGAGTTGCTTCAATATGCATTGGCTCAATCACACTCAGTGGTGAAATTTACCGGAGTTGGAGGCGTCAGGATTGAAAGAGGCATGGGCGGTCTATCCTCAAGTGCAATCGTGTGCAACACCGATGCAAGCGATTCAAACACGCGCATACCGAGCTTCAACAATCTTAAATGGATGGCTCGGAAGGCAGGTTGGAATTACATGACCGTCAACGAACTTGAACAAGGCTTAAAAATTGATGTCCCAAGTGACATGTCCACTTTGTTGCTTGCTTTCTGTGTGGGCTTGCTCATCGTCGAAATAGCATTGAGAACATCCTCGACAAAGCCCCGGTAAGTCCTACAGCGTCGCAACCACGCTAAATTGCTCTCGTCCACCTAACGCCCAACTGTTACGGAGTTGATCCTTCACAATGTCGGCATCGCATGTCATGATATATGAGCGATTGAGAAAGGCACACACGGAGGGATGCTTCAAATGGTGCGATGTGATAAGTGTGGAACGGAGAACAGGGAAGAAGCGAAGTTCTGTATACACTGTGGCAAACCTTTGAGCTTTGAAGAAGTCACAGCGCCCCCAACTGAGTATGAATTGGCAGAAGCTCCAAAGCCTGAAGAGGCTGAAGGTGAACTACGCGAGTTTGGTGCAGAGCCGACAGCCATGCCAACGGATGAAAAAGGAGAGGAAGCTTTAACCCTTGAGCAACCGCCCGTTGAGGATGTATTAGAACATGCGCTATTTGTTGCTCTCCCAGAGGGTGCCTTGTTGTGCGGACGAAAATATGAACTGCGCAGGATACTGTTGGAGTCCGAAAGGTTGAACATATACGAAGGTGTTTCGACCGAGCAGTTCAAGCGTTGTCATGGGTGCGGGAACCTATCACCGCTTGAAGACAAATTCTGCAACGAGTGTGGAGCAAGCCTTGAGGACGCCCCTCAATGTATTCCGATGGTAACAGTTGTTGAAGCGCCAGCAAATGATGAAGAGCTACTTAATGCGCTTGAAGGGGTTGCAGAAGAGGCGAGGGAGGAGATGCCGAGAGTTATTGAGCGCTTCTCTGAGACGCCCTATGGAGATAGCAAGCGTATCTATGTCGTTTTCGAGAGGGTCGAAGGTTCTCCCTTAAGCTTGGAAACGATGCCTACGGACTACAAAACGCAGCTTGAAATCATAGCGAGGTTACTTAGACTTGCAAAAGCGTTGAGCAAGCGTTCTTTGTTGTTGCCCGAAGTCGGGTGCGTTGTCACAGTTGATAAACGCATCATCCTCAATTCAATTGAAGCTGTGAGGTTCGTATCTCCGCAGGAAGAAACGGAGACGAAAATGAGCTCCATGATACGCAGTCATTTGATTGAGTCACTTGAACGCTACATAGGTTCTGCGCAGTCAGTGGTTGAGAAAAAGATGGCATCAAGGTTGCTTGACGATGTGAGTGCGATTGGCGAAGAAGCACCACTTGACGAACTTATATCTCGTGTTGAAGCTGCGCTAAGCGAACTCAGCGGTGTGGGTGTCCTCAGGTATGAGAGCGTGGGCATGTCTGATGTGGGCAAAGTTAGGGAGTTGAATGAAGACGGGTTCATCATCTACGAGCTGACTGGTTTTCAGCAACCGAGCGAGTTCCACATAGGGCTGTATGCAGTTGCAGATGGTATGGGAGGGCATGAGGCAGGCGAGGTCGCATGCAAGCTTGCTTTAAATGCGTTGCTCGAAACAGTCCAGCAAGAGGTGCTGAAAACGCTTGCTCAAAACACAAGCAGTTTCTTCGATGTTAAATGGGGCGAAGTGTTGAGGCGCGGATTCGAAAACGCTAACAAGGTTGTCTATGAGAGGGCAAAAGATACGCATAGCGATATGGGCACAACTATGGTCGCTGCGCTTGTGGTCGGAAATCGAGTCTACATAGCGAATGTGGGCGACAGCAGGGCATATGTGCTTAGTAGGAGCCTGAGGCAGGTGACGAAGGACCACTCGCTTGTCCAACAACTTGTTGACATCGGTCAAATAACACCACAGGAGGCACGAGTTCACCCACATCGCCATGTGATCTATAGGGCTATCGGATTGCATCAACATGTAGAGGTTGATATGTTTGAGGAGTTGCTAAGCGCTGGCGATAAGCTCCTCCTTTGCTCGGATGGTCTCTGCGACATGCTTGAAGATAGCGAGATTGAGGGCATCATGCTCTCCGAGCAGGAGATAGACAAAGCTTGTAAGGAGCTCATTAGGAGGGCGAACGAAAACGGTGGCTTTGACAATATCACTGCTGTGATTGTTGTAGCGCTTCAGGCTTGAGACCTCGTTCGTGATTCACCCTATGTCACTGTGTCAAAATGATTGCGGTTAGCATGGCGAGGTGCAACATGATACGAGGTGGTGATGAGAGATTATCCCTCTGAAAGACAATGTCCGTGCGAGGCGTTTACCGCTCGTGACTTACTGCATAATAGCAGTGAATGTTGCGGTCTACTTCTACGAGGTTTCGCTTGGTGCTCACCTTGAGCAGTTTATAAGGGAAGTAGCGGTCGTGCCATTTGAGTATATGGCATTCTTGTCTGGCTATGAGGTAGCGATGCGGAAGCTACTTATAGCGCCTTTCGCTTCAATGTTTCTCCATGCGGGCTTTCCACATCTGTTGGGGAACATGTGGTTTCTCTACATCTTCGGTGACAATGTTGAGGATCGCATGGGGCACATGCGCTACCTGCTTTTCTACTTGCTCTGTGGCTTAGTAGCCACTTTCACGCACATATGCTTTTCACCAACTTCATCCATCCCAGTTGTCGGTGCGAGTGGGGCTATCTCTGGTGTGCTTGGAGCTTACTTCGTCCTTTTCCCGCGTGCAAGCGTGCTCACTCTCATACCTCTCTTTCTCTTCCTCGAGTTGATCGAGATACCTGCGGTTGTGTTTCTTGGGCTGTGGTTCCTCATGCAACTTAACTCTGGCATACTTCAAACACTACTTGCACCGAGCGAAGTTGGCGGAGTAGCTTGGTGGGCTCATGTTGGTGGATTCGTTGCGGGTCTTGTGTTACAAAGGTTTTTTAGGGAAGAGCCTCGCGCACCATTTTACAAGGAGTTGTTCTATCCGTTCTGGTAGTCGGTATAGGTTTGAGTCGGCGTTTTGGAATCCATGTTGGTGAGGTGATGCTAAGTGAGCGATCTGTTTATGGCGCTACTTTGGGCATTACTTGTAGGTTCAGCTTTCCTGCCGATGATTCAGCAGAGGATGCTTGAAGCGGCAAGGTATCGTGTCATGGAGAGGCTTGAGAGGAAGAGGCGTTCACGCGTGATAGCGCTCATACATAGACAGGAACAGATGGCTTTGCTCGGCTTCCCGATAGTGCGCTACATTACTATTGATGATTCAGAGGAAGTGCTGAGGGCGATAAGGCTAACACCGCCAGAGACGCCCATTGATTTCATACTTCACACACCCGGCGGCTTGGTCCTCGCAGCGGAGCAGATAGCTATGGCGTTAAGGAGGCATCGTGGGAAGGTGACGGTTTTCGTGCCTCATTATGCGATGTCTGGCGGGACATTGATCGCGCTCGCTGCTGACGAGATCTGTATGGATGAGAATGCGGTTCTTGGACCTGTTGATCCTCAGATAGGAACTTGCCCTGCAGCAAGCATACTCCGCGCAGTGAAGATGAAGAGCGTGAATGAGCTTGACGACCAAACTTTGATAATGGCAGATGTTGCTGAGAAGGCATTGCAACAGGTGCGTCAGTTTGTGATGTATTTGCTTGAGGAGAAGATGGACAGGGAGAGGGCATATCAAATCGCTGAAGCGCTTACCGATGGTAGGTGGACACACGATTACCCTATAACTTACGAGCAGGCAAAGCAACTTGGTCTGCCAGTCACGACAAACATGCCTGAAGATGTCTATGCACTTATGAACCTCTATCCGCAACCGCTACAGCGTCGTCCAACAGTTCAGTATGTCCCGCTTCCATACCGCGAACCCCATCCCGTGCGTGGTGAAAAAGGAACCTCAGGGGGCACTTGCGAAGTTGAGTGGCTTTGGAAATGGAACAAACATTGATATGGGATGACGCTCATGGTGGTGTAAACGCTGTGATTGAGTTGAACATGAGCAACCTGGACGAGATGCTCGAAAGAGGGATACAAGTTTCTTTGCGCAACGGTAAAGTCGTTACTGTTCGCAAGATGAGACGAACTGACGGTGAAGGGATTTACAAATTCATCTGCGGGCTTTCGACACACAGTCGGATGATGTTCCATCCACATCCGTTTAGCAGGCAGACTGCAGAGCATACCGCAGCCGAGGCTGATTCACCAAGCAGATTCAGCATAGTCGCAACATACGGGGACGAAATTGTCGCATACGCATGTTGGGCACATAGAATGTTCAGGTTCAACTTTCCCGTGGTGAGCATTGCAGTTGCTGATGCGTTTCAAAACCAAGGTCTTGGGAGACAGCTCATGCTAATATTAATTGAGGCTGCGAAGATGAGGAAGAAGAGAGGGCTTGAACTTGATGTCTACAAAGAAAACGCACGCGCAATCCATCTTTATGAGTCTCTCGGATTCCGCAAGGTCGGGGAAACTGCCGATAGAAGACAACACATAATGCGTTTGGAGTTTGATGACGCACAAACCGATTCAAAGAAAACTCGTCGGAAGCTCAACTTCTGCTTTTGGCTATGGAGGCGATCCTGAGATGGGCAAATGCAGGTTGCGTGAAAAGGAACTGAGGAGGAAAAGGCATCGCAGGATGAAACGCCTGAAGCAAAGGATAAAGCAAGCGATACTTGAGGCTCAAAAGAGGAAGTATGAGAAAGCGCTTCAGCAATCCGAGGAACAAGCTAAGGGGGAGTGAGAGGCATCGATTGTTGTTCAAAGTTGACATCTTCTTTTCCCAAGAACACACTTTATGTCTGATAATGTCTCTTATGTTGAATTGATGTCCAAAAGGGAAACAAAAAGCACTTTGAATGCTTTTGCTTTAACTCCTACCTACACTCGTTCCATCGCCCGTAGAAGGTGCGTTGCCATTGGAGGTGATTTGGCATGGGTTTCCCTTTGGTTCGGATGCGCAGGATGCGTCGGTGCGAAACGATTAGAAGCATGGTTAGAGAAACGCATGTAAGCGTCAAAGACCTCGTGTATCCGATGTTTGTGCAACCAGGTAACGGCATCATCACTGAAGTGCCGTCAATGCCGAATGTCTACCGCTACTCGGTTGATAAGCTACTTGGCGCTGTTGAGGAAGTCGTAAGCCTTGGCATACCAGCTTTGCTCCTCTTCGGGATACCTGAGGTGAAAGATGAGCGTGCAAGTTCAGCCTACTCTAAGGATGGCGTTGTCCAAAGGGCTGTGCAACAGGTCAAACGCTCATTCGGCGATGACATCATCGTTATCACTGATGTGTGTCTTTGTAGTTACACATCGCATGGGCATTGTGGGATCGTCTCGGAAGATGGCGTTGTGCAAAACGATGCCACGCTTGAAGTGCTCAAAATGGTTGCTCTCTCACATGCCGAGGCTGGAGCAGATATTGTCGCACCATCGGATATGATGGACGGGCGTGTCAAAGCCATAAGAGAGGCTTTGGATGAGAACGGCTTTGAAGATGTAGCGATACTATCGTATTCGGCTAAGATGGCTTCATCGTTCTACGGACCGTTCCGTGAGGCTGCAGAATCTGCACCTCAGTTCGGCGACAGGAAGAGCTACCAGATGGATTACGCTAACAAGCGAGAGGCGTTGCGAGAGATCGCCCTTGACATAGAAGAGGGTGCTGACATTGTTATGGTCAAGCCAGCGCTTGCCTACCTTGACATAATCTGCGAAGCAAAGAAGAGGTTTGATGTCCCAATCGCAGCATACAATGTCAGTGGTGAATATGCGATGGTGAAAGCAGCTTCCATGAATGGTTGGTTGAACGAGCGCGATGTAGTGATGGAGATTATGACGGCGATAAAGCGCGCTGGCGCCGATATCATCATCACTTACTTCGCCAAGGATGTGGCAAGCTGGCTTAGAGAACAGTTGATCTGAGGTAAACAGCGATGAAATTCAAGCGCTCCAGCAAACTGTATGAGGAGGCAAAACAGATTATTCCTGGCGGGGTCAACTCACCCGTGCGTGCTTTTAAGGCTGTCGGAGGAAAGCCTTTGTTCATAGCGTATGGCAGTGGCTCACGCATAACCGATGTTGATGGAAATGAGTTCATCGACTATGTGTGTTCGTGGGGTGTTCTCATACTTGGGCACGCTCACCCTGATGTTATCAATGCTGCGAAGAAGGCTCTTGAACGGGGGAGTTCGTTCGGTGCTCCAACTGAATCCGAAGTTAAGCTTGCTTCAATGCTTTGTGAGGCGATACCATCACTTGAGATGGTGAGGTTGGTTAACTCGGGGACGGAAGCAGTGATGAGCGCCATAAGGGTTGCGCGTGCCTTCACAAAGCGTTCAAAGGTGGTTAAGTTCATCGGGTGCTATCATGGTCATGCTGACTACTTGCTCGTTAAAGCTGGTTCTGGGGCTACGACTTTCGCCATCCCAGACAGCGCCGGCGTGCCAGATGAATTTGCTTCACTCACCATCACACTACCCTACAACAACACAGATGCTTTTGTTTCCCTGATGCGCGACATCGGTAACGAGATTGCGGCTGTCATAGTTGAGCCAGTAGCTGGGAACATGGGTGTTGTGTTGCCAAAGGAATCCTTCCTCGAGGCGTTGCGTGAGGAAACACAAAAGCACAACTGCGTGCTCATATTTGATGAAGTCATCACTGGCTTCAGGTTATGCTACGGTGGCGCACAAAACATATTTGGCATCGTGCCCGATATGACAGTGCTCGGGAAGATAATCGGCGGTGGCTTCCCCATAGGGGCGTATGGTGGTCGTAGAGAATTGATGGAGCTTGTAGCGCCAGTTGGGGATGTCTATCAGGCAGGAACACTCTCTGGAAACCCTGTAGCTGTTGAGGCTGGCATAGCAACGCTGAATGTGCTCAAGCGTGAACAGCCATATGAAAGGTTGGAAGCGCTCTCGGAAAGGCTATCGCAAGCCTTGATTGAGGCAGGCGAAAGGAAAGGCATCGAATTGAAAGTGAACCGCATCGGTTCTATGCTCACTCTTTTCTTTACGAGCGAGCAGGTGACCGACTACGAAACCGCACTCACTTCAAACACGAACCTCTACGCTCGCTTCTTCCACAGCATGCTTGCAAGGGGTGTCTATTTGCCTCCATCGCAATTTGAGGCTATGTTCGTTTCCGCGGCGCATACAGAAGAGGATATCGAGCAAACCATTGAGCACGCTGTGGATGCTTTCTCTGCGATAGCGTCATGATGCGTTAAAGTTTTACTCACTGCGAAGTAACGGAAACAGTATGACATCCCTTATTGAGGGAGAATCTGTCAGTAGCATGACGAGCCTATCAATGCCTATTCCAAGCCCTCCAGTTGGTGGCATCCCATATTCAAGTGCTCTGACGAACTCCCAATCCATCATGTGGGCTTCATCATCGCCAGCTTCCCTTCGGCGCATCTGCTCTTCAAATCGCATGCGCTGTTCAATCGGGTCATTGAGCTCCGAGAAAGCGTTTGCTATCTCAAGACCGCCTATGAAGGCTTGGAAGCGTTCTGTGAGCGACGGGTTTTTGGGGCTTCTCTTCGCCAATGGCGATATCTCAACTGGGTAACCTATGAGGAATGTCGGCTGGATAAGGTTTGGTGCAACGCGCTTCTTGAGCACCTCGTCAACGATCCTCCCTACATCATCCGTTGGAAGCACTTCAAGCCCGAGAGACCTTGCCACCTCCCTTGCCTCCTCGTTCGTCCTTATGGTTGAGAAATCAACGCCAGTGTGGTCATGTATCGCTTCAAACAACTCCACACGCTTCCACGGTGGTGTGAGATCAATCTCATTGCCTTGATATGTGATCTTAGCCGAACCGAGCACCTTCACAGCGACATGGTGGATGAGCTCCTCTGTGAGTTTCATTACGGCTTCGTAGTCAACATAAGCCCAATAAACTTCCATCATCGTAAATTCGGGGTTGTGCTTTGTGCTAATGCCTTCGTTCCTGAAGTTGCGCCCGATCTCGTAAATCTTTTCAAACCCACCCACGATGAGTCGCTTGAGATAAAGCTCAGGGGCTATACGCAGGTATAAGTCCATATCAAGTGCGTTGTGGTGTGTCAGAAACGGTCTTGCTAAAGCTCCGCCCGGTATCGGATGCATCATCGGGGTCTCAACTTCCATGAAGCCATGCTCATCCATAAACTCACGGATAGCACGAATTATTTTTGTCCTCGTGATGAACACATTCCTTGAGCTCGGGTTGGCGATGAGATCGAGGTAGCGATACCGATAGCGTGTTTCGATGTCCTTAATGCCGTGCCACTTCTCTGGTATTGGTCTCAAAGCTTTCGCCAAGAGCGAGAAATCAACGATGTCAATTGATATTTCGCCACTCCTCGATTTGGTAAGCGTGCCGCGAACCCCAATTATGTCCCCAACATCAATTTCGCAAAAGTCTTCGTATGCCTCGCTCCCAAGCGTATCGGCACGAGCCATTAACTGTAATCTCCCGCTACCATCTTGAAGATCAGCGAACGAAATCTTCCCATGGTGCCTAAGAGCCATCACCCTACCAGCAACGCTTACCACCTGTCCACATAGCTCATCAAAATTCTCCCTCAGTTCAGCAAGCGTGTGAGTTCTTTCGTAGCGCGTGTGTGAGAATGGGTCTTTACCGCTTTCCTTTAGCCGTTTTAGCTTTTCAAGTTGGGTTTGGTAGAGCTGTTCTTCAGGGGTCATCTTTCATCCACTTCCTGCGCGTGGTTTTGGTGGCTCATTTCCTGAGCGAGATGATTTTGTAACGCCTAATCCCTGCTGGCACCTTCACTTCAACTATGTCGCCAGCTTTCTTCCCCATGAGTGTCTCGCCGAGAGGAGATTCGTAGGATATTCGTCCCTTGAGCGGGTCTGCCTCAAACGGACCAACTATTTGATACACGATGTGCTTTTGCGTATCCAAATCCTCAAGCTCAACGATCGTCCCAAAACCCACTTTGTTCACAGGCACATATTTTCTTGGAACCACTCGCACGAGTTTCAGTATCTCTTGCAGTTCTTGTATGCGTCCTTCAATGAACGCCTGTTCTTTCTTCGCGTCATCATAATCTGAGTCCTCTAAGAATTTGCCCAAGCTTCTTGACTCGCGTATCTCGGCGAGAACATGTTGCCAATCTTTTGAGAGGAGCCTGCGCAATTCCTCCTCAAGCCTTTCCTTACCTTCTTCGGTCATGTATATGACATCGGGACGAATCTCGAACTCAAACGCCTCCTCCTTCCGCCCCACTTTGCTGGTAGCACCTTTACGACGCTTCTCCTTCGTAGCCATTAACTTCACCACCTTTGCTCTCCCGCTGTAGCGAGGAGGCAGTAATTAAAATGCTCATCACCGTTGAGGATGGCTAAAACAGCTATTCCAAGGAGCGTAGTTGTGAGGCTCGGGCATAATCCATTATAACGCATTAGAGTTCACTCTTACCTGCCCTGCTCATCGTCATGAGAGCTTTTGAAATGACCTCTTGTAGCCTTTTAACGCTCTCGCTCAAACTCATCCCATTCACAAAGACGCTTGATGAGCCACCAACAAGTATGTCAGCGCCGTTATGTATCATCGTGGGCGCAAGCTCAAAGCTCACATTGCCATCGACTTGAATTAAGACCTTGCGCCCAGTCAGCTTTATACGATCTCTGACATCGGCTATCTTCTTAACAGCTGACGGTATCGCTTGCTGTCCCGAGAACCCCGGATTGACAGTCATCACAAGAACCCCATCAACCTCTTCAAGTAGGTAATCCAACACATACGGTGGCGTGGCTGGATTGAGCGCAACGAACGCTGATACCCCGTTCTCCTTCACCTGTTTAAGTGCCCTATGGATGTGCGGTGTGCTTTCAAAGTGCACAGAAATGATTTGAACCCCTATTTCAGCAAACCTGTCGATATAGCGTTCTGGGTGCTCAACCATTAAGTGGATGTCGAACGGCAGTTCTGTGATCCCACGCAGACAGCGCACAACATCAAATCCCATGGTCAAGTTGGGAACGAAGTGACCATCCATGATGTCAAAGTGTAAACCGTTAATTCCAGCCCTCTCAAGCTCGGCTATGTCCCTTTCAAGGTTGCACCAATTTGCGCACATCACCGATGCGTAAATCTCCACTCGCTTACCGATCATGGGCATATCACCGCTTTAAGAGCGTCTCTTCTTTCAACTACCTCAATCGCTTTGGTTATCTCCTCAAGCGCGAATGTGTGTGTGAAGTAGTGCTCGGCTTTTATCCTTCCATCTGAGAGGAACGAGAGGGCGACCTTGTGGTGTCTTGGGACACTGCCGTGCGAGCCGAAGATGAAGGCTTCTCTGTAGTGTATGAAATTGGAATCAAGTTCGATCTTGCGGGAGCCCGGTGGAAGCCCGGCAAATAGATTTAACCTGCCACGATGTGCGAGCATCTTTATTGCCTGCTCTTGTGCTTCAACGCTCGCGCAAGCTGTCATCACCACATCAGCGCCCTTCCCATCTGTTTCATAAAGCACTCGTTCAACAGGATCTTCCTCTGATGCGCATATGAACACATCCGCAGGTATCCCTATCTCCATTGCCATCTCGAGGCGCTTCCTTGAGCGCTGGATTGCTATGACTTTACCAGCTCCGAGTGTCTTTGCAACCTCAACAAGCAGACAGCCCACCGGCCCAAGCCCAAAGATAACCACCGTCTCTCCGGGAGACAGCCTTGCAAGCTCATAAGCGTTCAAGCAACAGGCAAGAGGCTCTGCGAGTGTTGCAGCGATGTCGCTGACATTATCAGGGATTCTGTGAACAGGTCCGTATTTCATTGTTGTCTCGTTGAGCAAGATAAACTCTGCAAAGCCACCTTGAAACTGGTAGCCTATGGCATAGTTGATCGGGCAATTGTTTCCGATACCGCGCTTGCACATCTCACATTCACCGCATGGCACATCTGCACCTATGGCTACCCTGTCGCCGACTTTAAAACTTGAAATCGCTTTACCAACCTCAACAACTTCGCCGGCTATCTCATGTCCCAGTATCGCAGGCGGAGTAACCCTCGGGTTGCCATGATGAAAGATGCGCACATCCGAGCCACAGATAGCACATGCTTTCACGCGAACGAGCATCTCCCAATCGCTTTTCACCGACGGTGTTTCAACCTCCATCACTTCCATTCTCTCTGGACCGAGGAAAACAGCTGCTTTCATTTTCCAACCACTCCCCTACTCCATCAACACGAGAACTTTTATCGCTTCCATTTCACCAGAATGCAACTTCACGAAGACCTGAGGTAAATAGTCCAACCTCACTCTGTGCGTAATCAATGGTTCAACTTCTAAATCCCCGTTTGCCATCCAACTCAAGACTTGATGCCACTCATCCTTTGGTAACGAATTCCATGTCCCCACTATACATAGCTCACTGCGAAGCAACTTAGCCAGCTCACTCATCCTAAGTGTGACATCGCCGTGTGGGTTGCCGATCACCAAAATGCGAGTTCTCTTCTTAGAGAGCTCAATGGCTTTATGGAGTGTTTCTGGGACGCCAACTGCATCTACAATTACATCCGCGCTTTTCAGGGCTGTTGAATGGCTCAATTCGCTTGCGCTAACACCTTTTGCCCAGCCATTCCTCTCTGCGATATCCATCTTCCATTCAGCCACATCAAAGACCATTACATCGCCCTGAGAAATCAGTTTAGCCATCTGGCAGGTGAGCAAACCTATTGTGCCAGCACCGATAACGAAAACACTTTCGCCAGCGCTTAAGCCAACCCTATTAAGACCATGCAAGGCGACCGCAGCAGGCTCAGTTAGCGCTGCATGTTCAACGCTGACATTCTCTGGTATCGGTATGAGGTTTGGCAGAGGTGAAACTGCATACTCGCAGAAGCCACCATTGCTCCTCGAACCGAGGTAGTCATAGTTATCGCAGAGGTTGAACAGCCCCGTAGCACATTGCGGGCATTTACCACATGGTATGAGCGGATACACCGCTACTTTAGCCCCAAGGAGGGGGTGTTCGATGTCTCCACCGATGCTTTCCACATAGCCTGCAAACTCGTGTCCCGGTATAATCGGATGGACATACGCACCGCTTTCCATCACCCTCGGTATGTCTGAACCGCATATCCCACATGCTTTAACCCTGATGAGCGCCTCGCCGCTTTTTGGCTTTGGGGGAGCAACTTCACGGACGCTAAACTTGCTTGGGGCTTCAAGGATAAACGCTTTCATTAAGGCTTCGCACCTCACTCCTTCACATAAGCGCGCCACCATTTAACCGATTCTACCAAATCGCTTATGACCCTCTCTTCAAAGGGGCGGCGTTCACGATGTGATATTTCAAGGGTAAGTGTTACTTCGGTAGCCCCTGAGCGCTCAAGCGCTTCAACTACTCTCTTCGGGTGTATTTTGCCCTCCCTGTTGTATTCCTCGGTGAATGGCCAGTGACCGCCTTTGTCTTCGAGGCTTTGCTTTATGTGCACCACGGGTGAGATGCTTCCAAACTCTTCAAGCCATGCATATGGGTCTGAGTCTCTTGGGTCACCAGAGAACGCATCGCCGTGATCAACATCCAAGCACATAAGGAAGGGCACTGCCGAGTTTTCGTTCACCGCCTCATAAAGCATCCTTGCCTTCGCTATTGTTTCACCCATTTCCCTCGGTATTGACATCGGCTCAAACATTAAGAACTTCAGCCCTACATCGCTTGCCACCCTCGTCAGAGCTTGCCAAAGCTTCACCCCTTCACGAATCAGCTCACTGCGCTTCTTCTCGTCATTGTAATCCCTGACTGACATGATCCCAAAGTGGCTTCCACTGCCTATAGCGCCAAGCCGACTGCTCAGCTCAAAGAAGCGCTTAAACCAGTTGAACCACATCCTCCTCATGAGTGGATCTGGGTGGAGCAGGTGATTCACTCTCGTAAAGGCGCTTGTGAATGTCGTCTCAATGATGATGCCATATTGGCTCACAGCATCTTTTATCCTCGCTATCTGGTCTGATATAACCTCTTCATCCCAGAACGGGTTCAGCAGGTCAGCAACGAATTGACAATAGCGAAGCCCGAGTGTCTCCCCGACTATTTGAGCCCAGACCTCTGGCTCGGGGAAACGGTTTATAGCAAAACCGCAGTTGATGCCCAACTTCAACCGAAGCCTCTTATGGGATGATTGGCTATGTGTGGATTGCTGTCCTTCAGCCATATCGCAATTCCATCCTCCACTTTGAGTTGCGTCACGCCACAGACGGAGTTACACTAATTGATTCTGGGCGAGCAGAATCAACTGCTAAACGATCCTCGAGCACGATTTTATTTTAATGCACGGCGGGAGTGATAAACATGCCCAAGATGGAAGGCAACGAAAGAGGGTGCGCTCTTCTCTCACGGCGCGAGTTCGTCTGGGAACTTTGCAAGCTATGTGCGCTCGGCGCTACATGTGTTCTTGCTCATGATGCGATTTCTTCGCAAGCGCTTACGGCGCGAAAGGAAAGCAAGGTCGTCATAGTGAGAAGCAAAAGAGTTTTCAAGAGGTTGCCTCACCCGGACAAGGAGGAACTCGCAAAGATGCTCGATAAGGGTGTGATGCTACTGACGGGCGAGAAAGATCCAAAGAGAGCATGGGAGAAGCTATTCAGCTCAGATGAGCGCATCGGTATAAAGCCAAACGGGCTTGGTGGGGCAACATGCGCAACTTCAAAGGAGCTGATTGAGCTTTGCATAGAGCGTTTAACCGGTATCGGGATCAAAGCCGAGAACATCTACCTCTGGGAGCAGAACCCGAATTTCATTCGCAATTGCGGTTTTGAGGTTAGACCGAAAGGACCGGGTGTCAGAGTCCTGAATGTGCAGGAAACATTTGGCAATGTTGTCAGACAAGGCTCGTTCAGGGGGAGGGTGACGCGCATCATCACGAACTATGTTGACGCCATCATAAACATGCCCATCATCAAGGACCACAACATCGCTGGTATAACTGGCGCACTCAAAAACCATTACGGCAGTATAGATAACCCAATGGCACACCATGCAAACAACTGTGACCCATACATCGCAGACTTGAACTCACTTCCAGCCATAAAGAAAAAGACACGGCTCATCGTAGGCGATGCCTTGAGACCGTTATGTGAAGGTGGACCATCTGACAAGCCACAGTTCCGTTGGATTTACGGGGGCATAATACTGAGCTATGACCCTGTGGCGCATGATGCCGTCGCAGCACGAATCATTCAGGAGAGGAGGAAGGAACTTTCGCTTCCACCGCTTGAACGCGTTGGGCGCCCACCAAAACACATAGAGACCGCTGCAAGAAAGGGATTGGGAATTGCTGATTTGAAAAAGATAGACCTTGTGACCGTGGTTCTTTAGCGCACCATTGATCGCTTATGATCTTGCGCTATCATGTTGGGCAAAGCTTTTGCGGTTTGCCCACTCTATACGAAGCTATCACCTCAGCGATGATGCTGATGGCGATTTCCATAGGGGTTACAGCACCTATCTCCAACCCAATCGGCGCGTGCACTCGACTAAGCTCTTTTTCATCTACAGAGTTGTTTGAGAGCAGGGACTTGAAAATGTGATTCACCTTCCGCTTGCTTCCCATCATGCCGATGTATGATGCACTCGTGCGAAGAGCAGTAGAAAGAGCCTTCGCATCAACTTCATGGCTGTATGAAACGATGACGATGGCTGTATCCTCGTCAATCCTCAATCGCGATATCGCCGATGCTACATCATCGCATATGATGGCATCAGCGAAAGGCAACCTTTCTTTGCTTGCAAATTCAATCCTGTCATCGATGACGATGACCTCAAACCCAACGAGTGAACCAAGTTGTGCAACGCACTTCCCAACATGCCCAGCTCCAACAACTACGAGCCTAAACGGAGGCTTCAACGGCTCTATGTAAAAACATAAGCTACTGCTGAGCTTATTGAACGATGGCTTATCGTTCAGCGTTGCGTGCTGAATCGCTTCCACAACCTCTTTCGGCAACTCAAAAACCTCTCCCTTGCACGAGACTGCTTTATACGAGCTTGCAGTTGGCTCAGCTAAAATCCACCGATGGTCTTTGAGTTCGTCACCCTCAGTTTGAACCTGAATGAGGAAGCAACGCCTGTGCCTATTCTTTAAGGCTTCCACAACTTGGCTGATAACACTCCTGTGTTCCCGAACGCAACCATCAATGAAGATTGTCATCCTGCCACCGCATCTTAACATGGGTTTCTCAAACTCGTCAGAGGTGCGTGGGTAGAACAAACATGCGGTGTGCGCTCTCATGCATTCTTTCGCCTTCTCAATCACTAACGCTTCAACTAACCCGCCACCAACTGTCCCGAATGTAGAGCCATCTTCAAGCAAGAGCATCTTTGCGCCACTCTTTTGTGGCGTTGACCCGACTGCCTCAACGACAACCGCAATCGCTATACCTGTATTGCATTCTTCAATGGATTCCTTCATGCGCTCAGCGAGCACGCTCCAAAGCTCAATTTCATGCTTCGTCACCTTCATCACCCGCTATCAGCTTGCGATGTAAGTCGGAGAGGAGGCAATACCAAATGGTAAAACCCCAAAAGCTATTGTGTTGTCGTTTCGCCCTACAGCAACTTGCGCGTGGTGAGTTTGAAATCGGTGCAAGTTGCGATTGGAAGATGATGGGCACTGGTTTGCGATTTAACTTTGTGGGTGAATGGAAGGAAGACGCTGTTCCACAATCTGCAAGATCTCCTTTGCGAAGTTTTTATCAGGAGGTATGGTGAGGGTTGCTTTCTGAGCGAGCTTCTTATTTCCGATGTGGAGCGGGTGTTCATCGTCCCATGCGACGACGAAAAGCAACCTTTGTTGCTTTAATGCTGTTGTTGCAGCGTGGACGCTACCGCTTTTTTCTGCGCCCTCAATCATGAGAGTGCCAATAGACAACCCAGTTACAATCCTGTTCCTTCGTAGCCAGTTCTTGACTGAAACACCCACAGATGGCGGTAGCTCTGATATAAGCGCACCGCTGGTTTCAATTTTAGAGGCAAGATCTGGGTTCTCTGGGACGAGTATGCCAGAGCCAAGCGCTGCGATTGTCCTACCGCCAGCTTCGATTGCGCCAATGTGAGCTTCAGTATCCACTCCAACAGCAAGCCCGCTAACAACAGTCCAGCCTTCCTTTGCGAACACGAATGCCATCTCTTTCGCTAACTCCAATCCCCGAGGAGTAGCTGCACGAGAACCAACTATAGCGATTGAGCGCACATCATTCGGTAACAGCTGACCGCGAACAAAAATGACGGGTGGTGCATCTTCGATCAGGCGTAGGTTGGTTGGATATTGTTCGTCGTTCAATGTGAGCACCATAACGCCGTTTTGGTTCAGCCATTCAAGCATCGCTTCGATTTCGTGCAAACGCTCGTTTTGCTTTTTTATGCTCATTGCCACTTCTTTGCTACAACTCACCGAGGTTAGCTCTTCCACACCTGCTGAGAGTGCGTCTTCAGCGCTTCCGAAAAACTCAATCAGGGTTTGAAAAAGCTTTGGTGTCATTCCCTCTACCAGAGCGAGGGCAACCCATTCCACCTTCACAAAATTTCTCACCTCATCGCCGTTCATGTCCATATGCTACCCCTGTATGATAGCGCAATCTGACTGCGAGGCATCATTCAGCGAGGGGTCACGCAATGAAAGATTCTGCGTCACAATTTGATTTGCTGTCTCAGGAGCCGGTAGATGGCTAAGAGTTAGCCTCAAAGGAAAGAGCTGTCAGCGGTTTATGCTACGAGCTAAGAGAAAGGAGTAGTTATCCCTATCACCTATCCCCTGATTGTGTTTGAGGTCGCGATGGGAACGCATAGCAACTGCGCAAATCTGAGAGTATTAGGCAGTCTAAAACGGTGAGATGGTGGGAAATGCGTTTTCTTACTTGTCGTTCCATCAGATCGCTGACGCTGATTGAATTGCTTACTGTGGTGACGCTCATTGGTTTGCTTGCATCGCTTTTGCTCCCTGCGTTTATGCGAGCTCGTGAGGAAGCGAGGAAGGCTTCGTGCAAATTAAACTTAAGGCAACTCGGCATCGCCCTGATGATGTATGTCTCTGACTATGATGAATCATTTCCTAACGATGGCAATCCGTATCTCTGGTGGGGACGATATTGGCGTTGGCTTCTCATGCCCTATCTTGGATTGTTGCAAAAGCACGATGGTAACCAACTTAAGGCAGTTAGCGGGAATGTCGGCATATTACTTTGTCCGAGCGATAATGTTGCGCCAGTGCGATGGGATTCAACATCATATGGCTATTCAGCAGCGTTTTACCATAGCCCAGAACAGATCGAACAGATGAGCACTGAGGACTTATACATGCGTGATCCAAGTAACTACCCTTTTCCTAACATTACGCAAACGCTGTCCTCTGTAGCAAACCCAACAAAGAAAGCCGTTATGGCAGAATGGCTTACAAACCATGACCCTGATGTTAAAGTAGGTTGGTGGGATTGGCGTGGTGGACGGAATTATCTTTTCGTAGATGGGCATGTGAAGTTTTTAAGAGCTACCGAAATACTGCCCGCTGTCAATGGTTACCCAGACATCAATCTGACCAGAAACGGCATAAGAGGCAAAGACATCCAATAGCGAGAGAGCCTCTTCCTTAAAACAGCGCATGAACACCACCGCGATTGCAACATAATTAATGCGTAGGGATGAGTTGCCTGCTCAGCTTGGTATGCAAGTGCGTTACCTCCCTTACCCAGAGAGGAAAGCTTAACACCAAGGTGCGAAAGGGCATCGGGTGGTTTTAAGATGCGTTACTTCATCATAACATTTGGTTGCCAGATGAATGTTCACGATTCGGAGATTATTGCTGGCTTGCTTGAAAGCATGGGGCATACACCTGCAAGTTCGTTGGAAGACGCAGACATAGTGCTCATAAACACATGCACTGTCCGTTCAAAGCCAGTTGAGAAGGCGTTCTCATACTTGGGACAGCTTAGAAAGATAAAGCAACGCAAGCAAAATTTGCTCATAGGTGTTTGTGGTTGTATGGCACAGCGTGATGCTGAGCTGATAAAAGAGCGTGCACCGTTCGTTGATCTGCTTGTTGGTCCGAGGAATCTGCACCATCTTCCCGAGCTAATTGAGCAAGCTATTAGTTGTAAGCGTATGGTTGAGTGGCGTGATTTGAATGAACAGCCCTGTCCACCGCAGTTTATCAAGCGCAGGAGCTCGATCAGCGCTTATGTAACAATCATACACGGTTGCAACAGAAAGTGCACATTTTGTGTTGTCCCAACAGCGAGAGGTCCACAATGGAGTGTTCCTCCAGAAATCGTCCTAAAAGAGGTTGACAAATTGATAGCAGATGGTTACAAGGAGATCGTTTTGCTCGGTCAAAATGTTGATGCATATGGTCATGACATCAAAGATAGGCAAATCAATCTCGCTTGGCTTCTTAGGCAAATTGACAAGTTGGCGGCTAAAAGCAAAGTAAGGGTGCGTTTTACAACTAATTATCCGCTTTATGTCACGGACGAGCTAATTGAAGCGATTGGTGAGCTTGAAAGCGTCTGCGAAGCGATACACATGCCTGTGCAATCTGGCGATGACTACATCCTAAGGCTTATGAAGCGTGGCTACACAGTTGAGCAATATTTGCGTGTTGTGGAGAAGCTCCGTAAGCGTATCCCCCACATAGCAATTGCAACAGATGTCATGGTCGGCTTTCCGGGCGAAAAGGAAGAGCATTTCAAGAACACGCTTAAGCTTATGGAAGAAGTCGAGTTTGATCAGGCTTTCATGTTCGCTTACTCGCCTCGTCCGAATACACCTGCAGCGAGTATGCCAGAACAGGTTCCAAGGAATGAAAAACTTCGCAGATTACAAGAATTGATTTCCCTCCAAAACGAGATACAACAGCGTAAAAATGAGCGTGAAGTTGGAAATATCGTTGAAGTTCTTGTTGAGGGCAGAAGCGAAAAGAACGAAAGAAAGCTTTCAGGCAGAACTCGCACAAACAAGATAGTGGTGTTTGAGGGTGACGAGAAACTTTGTGGCAATTTTGTGATGATAAAGTTGAACAAAGCCTATTTATGGGGATTTGAAGGTGAACTCATTTCCGCTCAAGTATAATTGCCTTTTTATGTGCAAATACTCATCATTTAGCTTTGGCAATTTGTTTTGACAACTTCTCAAGCGCTATGCGAGCCGCATCATGCTCAGCTTCTCTTTTATTTTTGCCTTTGCCAATGGAAATGCGTTTTTGCCCAATATAAACGGCGACGGTGAATGTCCTGTCATGCTCTGGACCATGCTCTGTTATGACCTTGTATGTGGGTGTAGCCTTGAAGTATTGTTGTGCTAACTCTTGAAGGCGGCTCTTGTAGTCTATGATGATGCGATTACTCCGTATGAGCTCAATTCGCCTGCTCAGGAAACCGAGCACAAAATCAGTCGTGGCTTCTAAGCCTTTCTCGATGAAGATAGCCCCGATAAGAGCTTCAAATGCATCAGCGAGTATTGAGGGGCGTTTTCTCCCACCAGTTTGCTCCTCCCCTTTGCTCAAGAGCAAAAACTCCCCAAGCCCTATCTCCTTCGCTATCTGAGAAAGCAATTTTTCGCTTACTGCTGTAGCTCTAACTTTGGTCAACTCTCCCTCCGATAACTCTGGAAACTGCTCGAAAAGATATTTGGTTACTATCAACCCAAGCACGCTATCACCAAGAAATTCAAGACGCTGGTTTGAGGTAGCACCTTCATGCTCAGCACAATAGGATGGGTGTGTTAACGCTTCGTTAAGGAGCGTGAGGTTGCGCAAACTTATCTTGAGGCGTTGCATCAGCTCTTTCAGCTTCTGTTTCCGTTCCTTGTCAATCTGCTCCTTCATCGCTGACATCGGTTTCGGCACTCCGTTGTGTCGACGCTAAAGCACAGCTGATTGCGGAGTGCGTATTTCTCAGCCACCGTGTTCGTGCACAACGCATACATGCAACCAATATGAGAAGCGATGCAATTCCTATCGCTACTTTGTAGTGCGGAGAAACATTCGGCGAGAAAGAGATGAAGCCCTCTACCAACGATGCAACTGCTAATGCTGTTACGGAGATGAAACCTAACTGAAGCGCTTCAAGCATTGCGTTTTGCAGATGTTGTAGACTTGAATGCAGTATCGCTTTCGTAATCCCGTATCCAAGGCGCAATCCGCCAGCACCAGCCAATACCACTCCTGCAAGCTCAATTGGTGCGTGGGCGAAGATACAGGTGCAGGTTGCCCAGCATGGAGCGACATGCCAAATCAGCGTAAGCATGTATCCGACTGCCATCCCATTGAGCACAAGAAGTATGAGCGTCCCAACCCCAAACGCCATTCCGAGGATGAGCATATGAACGCTTACACGGACATTGTGCGAAAGTATTTGACCGATTGAGGTTTCGTTTAATGCCTCAAGCAAATCTTCATAAGTGATGTTGGCTTCAACGATACCGTTTGCCTTTCCACCCAGCTTCAATGTGGCATGATGCGATACACCATCAGCAATCACCGCAATTGCAACACCACCTATGAAGACAGCACACGCAATAGCAATGAAATACCTGTTGGACCAAACTACCCAACCAAGGTCATAAAATGCAATGCCGTCGACTTTGTAAGGAAGTTCTTTGAAGCCACTGTTCCTTTTGTTGCTCTCCTGCTTCATCGCCCATACACATCGTGCCATCTCGATCACTGCATTTTGGAAGTGCTACACACTGCATTTACTATGCTCGTAATAATTTTGGCGCACTTGAACAAAAGGTGCCATGTTGCGCTTACGATCGCTTGTGTTGCCTCTGCATCCCATGTCGTGTGCATCCTGTGGTTTTACATCCCGAAGTTGTGGTGTCTATAATAGTGTAAACAGCACAGGAGCAAATCGCAGAAAGCGGAGGTGTTGAGGATGGGCGAGCTTGAAAATGAATTTCGCCTTGTGGGGCAGGTTGGTTATGGAAGTGCGTTTAGGGGCGCTCCATTTTGGTCTTGGAACGACAAGCTTGACCCTGAAGAACTGCGTCGCCAGATAAGGGCAATGCAGAAAGGTGGCTTGGGCGGACACTTCATGCACGCACGCATAGGACTTGAAACCCCTTACCTGAGTGAAGAATGGATGAAATGCATCGAAGCATGTGTTGATGAAAGTAAGAAGGTAGGAGTTTATGCGTGGCTTTATGATGAGGACAAATGGCCAAGCGGTTTTGCAGGTGGGCTCATCTCTGGGCGCGGTGGCGAATACAACAGGAAAAGCCTGCGTTGCAGAGAAGTGCGTATAGGCTGGGATGTTAGGGAGTTCGTTCCGATGGACAGAAGCCTTCGCTATTACTTGGGCGTTAAGAAAGGGCATACAATCGTTGAACTTATGGATGTCACAGGCATCGCGCTCAACATGAGTGAGCATAGAGGTAAAACAGTGTTTGAGTTCTATGTTGAAAGGGATGGATATGTTGACCTGCTCAATCCAAAAGTAGTTGAGGCTTTCATTGAAAGCACATACGAACGATACTACGAGCGCTTCGGGAAGGAGTTTGGGTGGGAGCGCACGATACCGGGCATCTTCACGGACGAACCGAATTACGGCAGGATGCCTTGGACAGACGAACTCCCAAGAACATTTAAGCAGAGGCGTGGCTATGACTTGCTTGAGCATTTGCCCTCGCTGTTTTACGAAGTAAGCATAGGCGGGCGTGATTGGAAGAAAGTGCGCCACGATTATTTCCGCACCGTGACTGAGATGTTCGTTGAGAGCTTTACAAAACGCATTTACGAATGGTGTGAAGTGCACGGGCTGGCTTTGACAGGTCACTTCCTCGCCGAGGATAACCTCTTCTCACAAACGAGCGTGATCGGTGCTGCAATGCCACACTACGAGTTCATGCAAATACCCGGCATTGATCACCTATGCAGGAGACTTGGGAGCACCATGCTCGTCAAGCAAGTCAGTAGCGTTGCACATCAGTTTGGAGGCAGGCGTGTCCTATCGGAGATGTTCGGATGCTCCGGCTGGAACATGTCATTTGAAGACCAGCGCTGGATCGCTGAGTGGCAGTTTGCGCTTGGCGTTGATTTAGTTTGCCAGCACCTTGTTCTGTATAGCTTGCGTGGCTGTAGGAAGCGCGACTTCCCACCTTCATTCAACGATCACCAACCATGGTGGGATTACTTCCACTTGGTTAACGATCGCTTCGCAAGGATAACATTCATGCTCACACAAGGAAAGCATGTTGCTAACCTGCTTTTGCTTCACCCGATATCAAGCGCATGGTGTGTCTACCATCCAGATCGCCCTCAGGAGGTTATGAGGATTAGCGACGCATTTGAGCAGTTGAGCAAATGGCTCCTTGAGTTGCACATCGATTACGACTATGGTGATGAGCTCATCATGCGTAGGCATGCAAGTGTGGACAACGGGTTGATTAAGGTGGGGAGTTGCACTTACTCACTCGTGATAGTCCCACCGTCGTTGAGCATGTTCAGCGAGACATTCTCGCTCCTCGAAGAGTTCGCTCGTTCTGGAGGTAACATCGTGGCTGTCGAACCACTCCCAAGTATGATCGATGGGGAGGAGTGTGAGGATGTAAGTAAGTTCTTGAAGCGCAAGGCGAAGGTAGTGCCGTTTGATAAGGGCAAGGTTAAGAGAGCAATCGAAAAACTCATGGAGCGGTCAATATCGCTGTTGCTTGAGAATGATGAAGCACCTTCATTAGTTTACCAAGAGCGCGAACTTGAAGATGGAAGGCGTATTTTCTTCATCGCTAACACAAGCAGGGATGAAACAATCGATGCGACGGTCAAGGTGAAGGGCTATGGACAACTGCAAATCTGGGATGCTGACAACGGCGCTATATCACCACAGCCTTGCTCAGTTGAAGACGGATGGGTGACAACAAAACTCAGGTTTGCGCCAGTTCAATCTTACATCCTTGTCCTTGACCCAAAGAAACAACCAAAGATCGGAG
This sequence comes from Candidatus Thermosaccharophagus yellowstonensis, assembly GCA_041537945.1. Classification (GTDB taxonomy): domain Bacteria; phylum Armatimonadota; class Fervidibacteria; order Fervidibacterales; family Thermosaccharophagaceae; genus Thermosaccharophagus; species Thermosaccharophagus yellowstonensis. The sequence goes on along the minus strand of JBGOEK010000012.1, from coordinate 7,905 downwards.
AGCCGAAACTCGGGTATGAAACGATCCAAGTTGTGGAGCTTAAAGAACGCTTCAAACTCCAAGTGCACGACCCTAATGCCCTTACGCTTGATTTCTGTGACTACCAAATTGACGGTGGTGAATGGCAGATCAACCAACCGGTCATAAGGCTTAACAGGCATCTGGAGTCAACGGGTGAGCCATGCAACCTCATCGTTCGGTATAAGTTTGAAGTCGAACAGCTACCGCAACAAAACGCTGATAAGATTTGGCTCGTCATCGAGACGCCACAACTGCAACGAATATCAGTGAATGGAAAGCGCATCCAAAGCAAAGACGAGGGCTTTTACCTTGACCATGCATTCCGAAAGCTCGATATAACGGGGATGCTACATGTCGGTGAAAATGTGATTGAGTGCCATTGGGATTACAAGCCACCGATGGAAGTTGAAGCCTGCTACATCGTTGGTCCGTTCGGAGTTAGGTGCGATGAGACGCTGACAAGGTTCGTCATCACAACGCTAACTGAAGATGAGGTTGATGGGAGCGATTTAACAAAAGAAGGGTTGCCCTTCTACTGTGGCAAAGTCACCCTTTCACAGCGCTTCACTCTGCCAGCCCTCAAGGAAGTCGGAGCATCAAAGGCGATACTTGAGTTTGACCGCCTTGATGCCATAGTCGCCGATGTTAGCGTCAATGGCATAAAATGCGGTGTTGTAGCATGGCATCCATATCAGCTTGATATAACCAAGGCGATAAAGAAGGGAGAAAACGAGCTGAGCATAACGCTCATCAACAGTCTGCGCAACCTCCTCGGTCCGCATCATCATCCAGCTGGTGAACTGTTTATGGTTGGACCTTGGAGCTTCGGTGATGGCGAATTTACCGAGCGTTACTGCTTCGTGCCATTCGGCATATCTGGTGTTAGGGTTAACCTTGTCAAGTGAAGTGGCTTCACATAAACGCCACAGAGATGAGCTTGCAACCTCCGTTGCAAGGTAAGCGCCTTTCAAATCTGCTCATGGCTGGTCTGTTCTTGTGTGCTGTAGCGAGTATCCTTGTTTTGCGTTGGCGCTACTTCATGGTGGTTGAGGTGACATCAAACTCCATGTTCCCAACATTGCTTATAGGCGATAGAATCCTCTTCCTCAAAGATGCGTATAGACGCTCCGATCCACATCGCGGTGATATAGTTGTGTTGCGCAGACCGAATGGGGATGGCGAATTGACAATCAAGCGCGTTGTCGGGTTGCAGGGGGAGGTGATCACAGCTTACGGTGGCAAAGTTTACATCAACGGTAAACCGCTTGACGAACCCTATATTAGAGGTGTCGCCACTGCATGGATAAAGCCAACACTCATCCCAGAGGGGCATGTTTACCTGCTCGGTGACAATCGCCCTTCAAGCGAAGATAGCCGTGACTTTGGTCCCGTGCCGGTAAAGAGCTTGCTCGGTAGGGCTTTGTTGCGTGTTTTGCCGATTGATAGGTTTGGGAGGGTGCATTGATTTACTTCCTTTGAGTTGTGAGCGAACGCAGTTGTCGTCCGATCATAATGGTCAAAGCGAATGCCGTAAGCAAACTGCAACTTGAAATCGCAAAGGGAGCACTGAAGCTATGAGTGAGTGCGATTGAACCAGAGAACGGACCGACTATGAAACCGATGCCTTGAGCTGTTGTTGCGAAGCCGAGCGAAAGCCCCCTTTCACCTCCAACAGCTATATCATCGACTGTCGCGAGCACCGCTGGAAATCCCATTACCCAAGCTCCACCCGTGAGCATGCCCAAGAGGAGGAGCAACGGCACTGAAGTGATCCTCGGCGCGAGGGCGAACACGACCGCACCAATGAGCAACGCTGAACGCATCACAAGAAGCCTCGGAAAAACATCCGCGAGCCGAGATAGAGGTAGCGCCATCAGGCTCAGCAAAAGCGCAATCGCAAACATACTCACACTTATTTGTGCGTCGGTGAGCTTGAGTATCCTATGGGCATAGATGGGCAACACAGGGATTTGCACCGCAATTGAGAATTGAACGAGACCGAGAACGAGGGCGAGCAGAAGCATCGACTTGTTACGGAAAAGCTTTGCAAGGCTGTGCAGTGTGGTCATGCTGAAGCTCAATTTGCTTTTCTGCCCGCCACTTGTAACCACATGGTAGCGTAGCAATGATACTACTATGACCGATGCCATAAGCAAGATGAGCGAAGCGAACGCGAATACAACCTTTGAACCGCCGAAGCTGTAACGGATGAAGAAGGCGCTTGAAACGCCGATGACAACACCCACCAGATAACAGAAGTTATCAAGACCAAGTGCGGTTGCCTTGCTTTCCATCGGCACAAAGTCAAGGAAGGAAGCGGTTAGCGATGTCCATATCATTGCTGCTGAGAAGCCAACGATGGGGTGAAGCAGTAAGAACGGATACCATGTTTTAACGGCGCTCATCAAAGCTGTAGCGCATGTGGCTATGCCCAACCCAGTGAGCATGACCCTCAAGCGCCCATATCTATCACCGAGCGCACCAGAGGGGGCTTTGAAGAGCGTCTCAACAAGTGCGAATGCGGAGATGACAAGCCCTGTAAATATCTTCGGTGCTTTGCACTCCTCAAAGTAAAGTGGCAGGATGCATATGATTGAGGCAAAAGCACATTGCGTGATTATGGCTACTGGGATGAGAGCGATAACAAACGGTCGCTTCAAAAGCAACTCAACGATGCCTCTTACCCGCATCGCCTTGCTTTCCCCTGTGCTTCCCATTCAATACCCAAGCTTTGAGCAGTGTCTTCCCGATGTCCCAATACATGCGAGTGCGTTCTATCAGCGCTTTATTCAAACCCAGTTTCTCTTCCTTCGTCACATGGCTTACCCCTTCAAGCATCACATGCTTGACCTTCCAACCATGTTTGCTTGCCCACCAGTTCAAGAAGGCTTCAAGTCCATAGCCAAGTCCATCTGGGCACGGCAGGCAAAGAAGTAGCTCCTTCCTCAAGCCCCTTTGCCCAGATATCTCTGGCGCAATTTTGTGCGACCAATCTGTTATCCAACGCCCTCTGCAAAACACTCCTATCGTCATATCCGCATCATCGCAACTTATAGGTTCTGCGAGCATCTCAATGTGCTTCGGAAGCAACCCGATGAGGTCAGCATCAAGCATAACGACGATTGGTTGCACTATCCGTTGCACTCCGACCCAAAACGCCATCGCCTTCCCCATGTTCGTGGGTAAGCGCATCACTTCAACAGAGCCCTCCACCGCATACTTTGTAGCAACCTGATATGTTCCATCAACAGAGCCATCATCAACGATCACGACCTGCTTCACCATGCGTGAGCACAAAACAGCCTGAAGCACTCGTTCGATCCTTTCAGCCTCGTTGTATGCCGGGATAACCACCCCAACTCCTCCCATCCTTCTCACTCCCCTACACCGTTTTTCCAACAGCCAACATTAAACCATCCATCAAAATCAACCGATGAGGGACGCAACATCAACCGCTCTACCTTGTTCAAGTGAGGCATACGCAGCCTCAACAACAGCTAAGCTGACAAGCCCATCATGCCCACTAACTGGTGGCTGTTTACCTTCAATTATTGCGCGCACGAAGTCTTCAATGAAAAGCTTGCGATCGTCCCTCTCCATTCCCTTTGAGGGCACATCAACCCACTGATATGTTGGGAAAGCAAAGCCATCAAGCTTTGTGTATAGGCGCAACGGCTCTGTGAGGACGAGCGTTCCATGCGAGCCATATATCCTGTCGCCACCCCATTGCCCAGGACCGTAAGAGCCAGCAGCACATGAAAGAGCCTCAATCAAACCTATAGCCCCATTTGTGTATCGCAGGGTGGCGAATGCCACATCCTCAACATCAATGCCCTCAGTGGCAAGCGTCCCATACTCGGCATACACTCTCTCCACCTCAAGCCCTGTGATAAAGCGCACATAGTCAATGTTGTGGATGGTGTTCATGATAAGTATGCCTCCGCCTGCCCTATCACGATGCATGCGCCAGTCCGTTTTCGCTCTGCCGGTGTATCCGCCAACCCAATAAGATGAGGGCTTGTCAATTATGGCTTTGATGCTCACCCCTATAACGCTACCTATAACGCCATTTGAGATCAATTCCTTCGCCAGCTGTATGTTTGGGAAATAACGCAATGGGAAACAAACAGACAGTGCAACACCGTTCTTTTCACATGCCCTGATCATTTCCTTCGCTTCCTTGACATTCAAAGCCATCGGCTTTTCAACCACTACATGCTTCCTCGCCTCAGCGCACCGAATCGCTTGAGGCGCATGAAGATGATGCGGAGTGGCTATATACACTGCATCCACATCATCCCAAGAGAGCAACTCATCGAGCTCCGTTGTCCATTTCGCCCCATGCCTCTCAGCCATGTCCTTTGCCAAGGCTTCGTTCACATCCATTGCTGCCATCACTGTTGCGCATTCTGACTTCGCTATCGCTTCCGCTGTCCTAAGAGCGATCTCACCACAGCCTACGATGCCAAAGCGCATCTTCTCCACAATGGCTCACCTCCAAAACGAAGGATCCGATGTAAACTGTATTATGCACGCTTCCAATTGGAACATGACGCTCACCTCAATGGTGAGATAGCTTCATTCTTCATTGCATCATGCTCTACCGAGCTGACGAGGTGCTCGTAATGGCATCAAATAGCATTTTGTCACTAATCAACTTCTTACAACATGCCGAAGAAGCCTCAACGGATGCGCCGAGCTTGGCTACCGTAGCCGAGGAGTTGAAGAAGTTTCACTGCCCTCTGCTCTCGTTCGGACAAACTGTGTGGTGGGATGAGCCGATGAAGCTTGTGCTTCTCTCACATATGCATCAACACGGCATTCGCTTGCCGTTCGTCTTTTCAATACACGATGTCGACTACTTCAGCAAGCTGAGGCGTGTCCTTTTAGGTGGTGAGGAGTTTTTGATTGTCTCCCGCAACGATGGGACTACTGCAAACTTATGGGCTTCAGGGTGTGAGACTGCCATCCTGTTTGGCAGTGAAGCTGTTCCAACAGTGAATGACTACAACAGGTGCGGTATACCGTTGATTGAGCTCGCAAGGAGTTGTTCAAGTGATGTTTCTGACTTCGTTGACAAGTGGACGGAAGCATGGGGCTGGAAAGCGCTCGCACACAACTCTATACGAGGTCCTGTCTCCGCGTTCGTTCGACTCGGCAACCTCGTTAGGAGTATGAAAGAGCTGTTGGATTGGGCTGTCAAAAACACCATCAAGATGATTGAAGGCTTTACAAACACGCATTTGGAAACCGCAAATTCGTTTCTCAGCATGGTTGATAGATGCATTGAAGGCGTCGGCTTGAACGCACATCTGAGCGACTTCTATGAAGAGGTTTACAAAGGCATTGCGGGGATGCTTCTCGGCTTCGTTCCAAGCCAGCTTAAGACCACAACTTCGTTTCGCTTCTTCAACTTCAATTCAAGAACTTGCATGCGCAAAAGGTTTAAGCCTGTTGACATCTTCATCTCGCCAAGCACGAGACAACTTGCCACCGAAGCATACGACGAAATTGCTCCCACAATTGGCGCATGGAAGTTGGGTGAGTTTGGCTATGGGGCGTTGCCGTTCGAGTTGGTCTCCAAAGACTTCGGGCGCGGGACCGTCTGTGTTGACGGCGATTGGCTTATCATCAAAACACCAACAAGGAAAATTGAAGCCAAGTCAAATGAACCGTTAACTTCAAGAGAGGTGCTCGCTAAGCTCATCGAGGATTCTTTTGGCGGTGAGTGTGCACTGATCGGGAAAGCTTTGGTAACCCCGTTGATGCTTTGCAGTGAGGGAATAATGGTGCTAAGTGAAACGGGTTCTGCGTATATGGATTTAACGAAACAGCTTGTAGCGAAGCTCAAAGATGCAGGTGTAAGGATGAGCTTGCAACCGCTATTACGGCTTTGCTATTCCACATTCGATGCGATGCGCAACAGCGACTTCAAGCTGATCCTCCCAAAGCACATCGCAAGGTTTATCGGAAAAGAGGCTTTAAGCGCAAGCGAGTTTGCAGATGCGTGGCACGAAGGTGTCATAGAGGCGAGAAGGTTGGTCGAAAAGATGTGCATGTCGCTTTCGCTCAGCTCAACATTTGAACTGCTCAGGCTCTACGATGGGCAGGCTGAGCACGCCGAAGTCGATTCGCTCAAATCAGAGTTTGAGGACACATCTACACAACTCCATGAACTCGGCACTGAATTGAGCGAGCTGATCCAAAAATGTAGAGCGCTCAGAAACGAGGAGCGAAAACTCACTCAAGAGCTCATTCACATGGAAAGACACGCCAGCGAACTAAAGCGAACGATGGCACGCTTAAGTGAGTGTCGCTTTGCCAGCGGTGAGGAAGCTTTGAAGGAGGAACGGACGAGCGCCCTCGAGAAGCTGCGTCAAATTCGCAATATGCTCAATAGCTTGCGCTCCCAAAGGCACAGGTTATTTCAACAACTCCTGCGAACGGCATATAGTGAGAGAGCTGAAGAATTGCGACGAAGAAGGAAAGAGCAAACTCATGAACTACAATTTAGAAGGCTGTCGGTGGCAAGGGAAGCCCTTTTAACTGCAGTCGTCCCATATAGCCATTTTCGCCCATGTGCGTGGTGGCTACCAATCGTTGATCCAAGTGGCAAATGGTGGTGTTCCGTAAGAAAGCTTGCAAGAGCAAGGTTTGAGGCGTGGTAGGGATGCAAAAACTTAAGCTCTGCAAACTCCATGTCTGCGGAAACCATTTCATCTTGATCGAAGCCAAAGAACAAGATGAGCATGACTGGGCGAAGCTCTCGGTAACGCTTTGCAAACACAAGTTCGGCATCGGTGCTGATGGGTTGCTCGTCATCTTCTGGGATGAGCGAAAGCCAAATGAGTTTGCGTTTCGGATGTTCAATCCAGACGGGACTGAGGATGGGTGTGGGAATGGACTGCTCTGCGCAGGGCGCTTCCTCTATGAGCAGATCCTATCCAAGTATGGCTTCCAACAAAAGTCCTTCACCGCTAAAACGATCTGGGGAAAACACACTGTGCAAATCATAAGTGACGACCAAAAAGAATTTTTGGTTGAAGCCGATATTGGAGTCCCCGTATGGCATCCAAAAAAGATACCGCTCAATGTAGCTATGATGCCGAAGCAAACAAAACTCGCCTCCCCGATAGAGCTTGTCCTGAACCCTTACGGCATAAAGGTGCGCTGTATCGCTGTCAACACAGGTAGCACACACGCTGTTGTGTTTTGGGATGAAGAACTCGAAGACGAGTTGTGGACGCGGTTGAGCACGGCGATTGAGAATCATCCGCTATTCCCGATGCGCACAAGCATCATGTGGGCAAAAGTCATCAGCAAAGATAAAGTCAGAGTGAGAAGCTTTGAAAGGGGCGTCGGTGAAACACTTTCATGTGGCACTGGAGCTTGCGCAGTTGTAGCAGTGGGCATCGCTACAGGGAAACTCGGAAGAAGCGTGAATGTGTCCTTCAAAGGAGGTCAAATGTATGTTCGCTTGGATGAGCAAGGCAAGCTCTACCTGAAAGGACAAGTTGAACATGTCTTTGACGCCGTCACCTCCCTACCGCTAAAGCGAAGCCCTTAAGCCACTTCGTTGTAACACGAAAACAAATTGCACCATAACAGAATTAAGCCAGCGCGCTATAATGCAAAACAGAAGTTGCAGTCGACCTACCCGAATTTCGCACCTTGAAAACGATATAGAAACGAGGTGGCACAGTTTTCCTCGTTATGCCTAATTTTCACCCTCTCCATTGCAGTCGACCCCCTAAGGGATTCACGGCAACCGAAGGTCGACTGCAACCAAAACAAAAAACCTCACTCATACTCCCCAGCTCCTCTCACCTTTACTTGGTCGCAATCGCACCATTGTGGGATTGAAACGCCTTTCCTCTGGCGTCT
>JBGOEK010000011.1:0-66305 GCA_041537945.1 Candidatus Thermosaccharophagus yellowstonensis | reverse complement strand
TCAAAGTGATGGAGAAGGTTGGGACATACAGGTTCGTCTTGCACTTTTATGATGACTATGGTGACAGCTATAAAGACCACGAACCAAAACCTGCTTTGGAGGTAAATGCTACTATAAAGCCAATTATTGTCTGCATCGATCCAGGGCACGGTGGAAAAGATCCCGGGGCTGTTGGACCTACTGGGTTAACAGAAAAGGAAGCCAACTGGGAAATTGCTTTAAAGATTAGAGAACGGCTTCAAAAAGAAGGGTATAAGGTGCGCATGACACGCTTAGAAGACGACTACAGGGGACTCAAGGAACGCATAGAGATAGCACATGGAAAAAGGTCTGAGGAAGGAAAGCTTTTAAATAAACCGGAACCGCCTGCAGATATCTTTGTATCCATACATAACAATGCTGTGCCTCCCGGTTCAGGGAGAGAGCCTTTAGGTGCAATAGTGTTTTACTACAAACCGATAGATTACCGTCTTGCTCAATGTCTTTACGACTACCTTCACAAAACCAACCCTGGTAACATAAAGGATGGGCTTCGGAAAGACGACTTTTTGTGTTAAGAAACACAAACATGCCCGCTGCGCTGTGTGAATGCGAGTTCATATCGTCAAAAGATGGGGAGAAAAATCTAAAGGATGAATCATTCCGAAAGAAAATAGCTGATGCTATTTGTGATGGTATCAATGAGTATTTTGGTAAGCTTTCGAAAGGTAGGTGATAATCTACCATGCGTAATCTTTGGTTTGTAGTGCTTTTGAGCATTGTAATTTTGTCCTTAGGATTATGGATATTATGGATATTTTTCTCAAAAAGGGATATTTCCTACTATGTTGCCTTCCCTGAGTTGACTTATCTCAAAGTCTCTCCCGACCGGCGCTTTGCCGTTTTTAGAGTTGATTATCCTGACGGCAACTTCAAACTTAAAGCGTCTAAAATTGGGAAGCCACCTGGGATTTACTTGCTTGACCTTACTACAAGACATCTCAGGCTATTAATCCCAGAGTCGAAAGATTCATCATGCTTTGCTCCTTCTTTCACCTTTGATGGGAAGGGGATTTTGGTTGTTCGGTATGATCGGAAGATTCAATGTGCAACTATATGGCAATTTGACTTAAATTCACTCAGAGGTAAGCCTATCACCCCTCGAATTCGCCCTCGTTGGGAAAGTTGCCCACTTCAATCACCTGATGGAAGGTTCATCGTCTATTGTGTCAAATTTGAAGGTCGCGGGTCCATTGACGATTTTAATGGCGATTTTGTCGAAGATATACCCCTTGATGGAGGTTGCGATTCATACCCTCCTTCAGTTCCTGTCCCTGACACAAGACCACGAAGAAAATGGTTTTTGTTTGACACAAAGACCCATTCTTGTAGACTCTTAAAGCTTCCATCACTTGCGAGGGTTGTTAGGTGGTTACCTGATGGCAAACTCATTTGCACCAGTGGTTCTTGGTGGCACATCTGTGAAGAGGATTGCTCTACGAAAAATTTTTTGTGGATTGTTGACCCTGCCACTGGAGAAACTGTGGCTGAGCATCGGTTAGGTATGTGCCATATTACAATACCTGAGATAAGCCCCGATGGTAGATACATTCTCACAACATTACATAGACTCCATTTTCCCCCTATGGGGCTTTGGGTGATAGACCTTCACAAATGGACAACTAAATTGCAAATATTGTCAAGAGAAATAAAAGAAATACAAATACCTATGAATCGTTTAACGAGTATCCCTGGTCAGATGATTAGTGAATTAGAGACCGTGTTGGGAATTAGGGATCTTGCACAGCTAAAGGAGCATATAGAGCAAATAAAAGGCATCTCTTGGGACGATGATCTTAGGGGCTTAATAGCAAAGTATAGTCAGATACGGTTTACCGAACCTGTCACTTTGCGTTCGCTAAGAGAAGAAGGAGAGCTTTTGCTTTTGCAAGGTCGTTTAATTAAGGAACTCTTTATAAGACTCATACAAGATGCAGATTTTATCAAACCATTGAAGGAAGAATTTGGAGAGCGGGAATTTGAATTTCATTGGTGGGCATGGGTTGATGAAAATACTATTCTTTGTGTTGCCGAAGATTTGACATGCCTCCCGGCATACACGGGATACAATGAGTTTAAGAGGGAGCTTGTATCAGGATGTCCTGAAGATATTTGGCTCATAGACATTCGAACCAGAAAAAGGAAACGCCTGACCAATTTTGGGAAATTGGAAATAAAAATCGCAAAGTGATAAGAAAGCAAATTCAATTGCAAGCCCAAGCATCCAAGAGCATCTTGAGCATTTCAGCCATCCTTGACTTCCCTTGCGAGGGTATGCCAAGTGTTTATGTTCTTAGTTTTTGTGGTTGTAGCGTATGGAGGCAGCTGCTATCAGGTTGAGGAAGGACAGAATGGCTGCCATGATGAAGACGAACTCGTGTCCGTAGCGATACCAGATGTAGCCAGCAAGTGATGGGAGGAGCATTGCGACAGCATGGTCAAGGCTGACTCCGAGCGATAGGGATGGCGCAACATCGCTTTCATCCTTTGCTATCTTCCGAAGGTATGTTGCCCTCGCTATGCCTGTTACGAAGAGGAGTTGGTCAAGTATGTAGCATGCGAATGCGAGGTGAAGCCCAAACACTGGGACATGCGAAGCGAAGCCGTAAACCATGCACACGATTATGAGCATGACAGCATCAAGCATGAGGACATTCCTTTCACCCCACCTATCAACGAGCCTTCCAACATGTGGGTTTACGATTGCGGTGAGTGGCGCTCCAATTATCCAGAGGCGCGCAAACGCTGACGCTTGTTGGTTGAAGACCTTGACGAGGACCCAAGGACCGAAGGTTAGGAAGAGTTGTTTGCGAGCGCCAAACAATATGTTGAGCAAGTAGAAGAGCATGTAGCGTCTATCAAAAGCAAACTTTCGGCGCGGCGCATTCATCGCTGTCAAATCAGGCATCGATGAGAAAAGGAGTGCAGCAAGCACTGATGCAACTGCTGAGAAAACAAAGAGACCGTCGTAGTGCAAGCGCTCAATGGCGAGCCAAACAACACCGCCACCTATAACCGTTGCTATCGCGTCAAGTGCCCGTAGCTTTCCCAAGAAAGAACCCCTTGAATGGGGTTTCGCAATCTGCATAGCTATGCTACTCACCAGAGGCTGTGTTAAGTGAGTGCCCGCACTCCAAAAGAGCAGGGCGATGATCAGCTTAGTGTAGTTGGCTCCTGTGAGCGTTAGCCCTACCATGCCGATGGAGATGAGCAACGAAGCCACTGCAGCAGCTTTTGGCTCGCTCAAAAAGAACAGAGCACCGCTCATGAGCGCACAGAGGAAACCGGGGAACTCCCTTGGGAGCTCAAGCTGTCCCCTTTGAATTGCGTTCATCTTAAACTCGTCGCTCAAGAAGTTGTTTATGGTTGTCCCATATATGCCGTAGCTTATGCCGAGCGCTATTACTGCCCCTGCAAACTTGATGATGCAGGCGCTATCCGCATTCCACCCTGAGTTTCTCATCTCTCCCCTCCAACGCCATAGCTTACTTGCACTTCACTCATCATTGGCACATTATATCCGCTTACCCGTGAACCAAACATTCGCTATGATGTCGCATGGTGACCGAACACTGAAGGCACATTTTAAGTTGCTCTGAGTTTGCCACGAAAGGTGTTGAGTGATGAGCACCGAAAATGTTCAGCGCAATCGCAAAGGGGACTCTTGTGCGGATGTGCTCATTGCAACGCTCACTTTCATTTTCATCACGCCTCATCTTGTGTTGGCTCACGATGGGAAGACTCTGGATGCTGGGCGCGTCATCTTGTTCGTGCTTGACAATGTGAGCTTGAGCGAACTCATCGAAGCTCGTCCCAAATGGATGCTACGCCTCGCAACCTCAGGTGGCATCGCTGCGCTTTGCACAAGGACAGGAGGCGCAATGAAACCAGTCAACGCTTGCATAACCGTAGCGTATGGGGATAAGGCTGTAGCGTCTGAGGATGGCGAGCTTGCATTCAATGTCGATGAACCCCTTGAGTTTGGAAAAGCTGTATCGGTATACGAGCGCTGTGTCGGCAGAAAGCTTAAGCCAGGTGAAGCAACAGTCGTTATCCCATATGTTGAAGGGTTGAAGAAATTGAACATGCAAATCATCCGTCGCCCTACAACTCCGTTCGCGCTTGGTGAGATGTTGAACAGGCATGGAATCAAAACAGCGGTGCTCGGATGCGATGACACAAGCTTTGAATACGCACCAACGGCGCTCTACAGGCACTCCGCATTAATCGCCTCCTGTAGCAGTGGCATCGTTCAATGCGGTGATGTGAGCAAGGACATGCTCCTGCCAGATCCGAAAGCGCCGTTTGGCATCACCGCTAACTTGCACGCCCTCAGGAAAAAGCTAAGACAGTGCTTCCTTTCGGGTGTTAGGTTCGTCGTGATTGATATCGGCGAAACTTTTAGAGCGCACCTATGCTCATCACGCATGTCAGATGAATCTGCGAAGTCCGCAAAGATTAAAGCTATAGCGAAATGCGATGAAGCGTTGGGCATGCTTCTCAGTTGGTTCAACAAGGATCGTGACCTGCTACTCATCTTCACCACGGTAGCTTCTGGGAAGATGCAGAACGAACTCGGCTTCGTAATCGCCTATGGGAAGGGTGTGAAGAGTAGCTCGCTTTTAACATCGGCAACGACGAGGCGAGTTGGCTTGGTCGCCCTCACGGACATCGCGCCGACAGTGGCGCATCACTTCGGGATTGAGTTGAATGTGATCGGTCAAAGGATGGATAGCGTGCACGCAGAAGGAAACATTGAGACCGTCCTCAAGTTGATCAATGCCACTTCACAGACAGATAGCTTCGTTCGCCCACTCGCACTCTTCTTGATGGGGATCCTGCAAGCGCTGAATGCGCTACTCCTCCTCTGGTGCGTTTCCATACGCAGTCAATGGGCAAGCAATGTGCATAAAGCGCTCATACTGACTGGCTCATACATCATGGCTTTGCCACTTTCATACCTTTGCGAGATGCCTTTGAGACACATGGTTGTAATGCCATTTGCGTCTTTGCTTCTCGCATGGTTGATTGCGCTTGTGTTGAGCATAGGGCTGTGGACAGCTTTGAACGATGGCTTGCGTTTTGTCGCTGTGATGAGTGGCGTCTCATTTTTTGCGATGCTCGTAGATGCGCTCGCTGGCTCAAGGTTGCAACTTTCATCAATACTCGGCTACTCACCGTTTTACGGTGGGCGCTTCTATGGGCTTGGGAATGTCGGCATGTCAGCGTTGCTCGGGAGTTCAATCGCCCTCTCCTATTCACTTTCGTGCATGTTCAAAAAACCACACTCCAAATCGCTCCTTTGGCTCCTCATCGGTGTAATCACAACATTTGTGGTTGGGCATCCAAGCATCGGTGCTAACTTCGGTGGATTGCTCTCGGCTTTCGCGTCGTTCGCTGTTGGCTACCTTGCTCTAAGGCGAGTGAAACTCAGCACAAGAAACATCGCCGTCGCATTGGTTGCCCTTGCTCTCGTGCTCTTTGCGATCGTAACTGTTGACTTCTTGAGAGGCGCTCATGGCGCAAGCCACATCGGAAGGTTCATCATCATGACCAGAGAACAAGGCTTCGGAGTGCTTACAGGGATGATGTTAACCAAGGTATCAGTGTGGGGGCGAGCTTTCCGTCATGTGGCTTTCACTGTCGCGCTCTCTGCATATGTTATCAGTGGTGTTTTGTGTGCGCTACTACTGAAGGAAGAGATGACGGCATTGCTCAAGCGGAATGAAGTGATGGCGTGCACGATGGCGCTCGTCTTTGGCGCTTTCGTTTCTCTGGTGACGAACGATTCGGGTCCGATAACTCCAGTTGTGATGCTTGCTTATGTGTGGACTTCGCTGTCGCTCACGCTCGTTCCAAGCATCTCCGAAAAAGCGGGCGCTCAAAGCATGGTATAAGTAAAGTGACACTACGCACTCTGTGAACTTCGCTGATGCAAAAATGCTTTGCCTGTAGCTTCAAAATCTGAAGCATGAAGGTGTGATGAGGAGATGCGAACAGCTCCGCATCACCGCAGCGGCATAAGCTTGATTGAAGTGCTCGTTGTGATAGCGCTATTGGTTGTTGGGCTTTGGTTGATGATAAATGTTTTCCCAACTGGGCAACGAGCTTTAAGGACGATGCAAAGGCGCAACTACGCCAAGCTACTCGCAACCCGACTCGCTAACGAGCTTGCAAGCTCAGCAAAACTTCACGGTGGCTTAGTGCCAGATGATCGGGCACTGTGGGATACCCCGTTCGCCGAGATCCGTCGCCTTGACCTGCCAATTGATAAAAATGGAGATGGGACGCCAGACGAGCCAGCAGATGGAAAAAGATGCGTTGAAGACCTGCTTGAACTTCACAGACGCTTGAGACAGGTGATTGGTGAAGAATTGAACCCGAGGGGGCTGACGGCATTAGCTCCTATTGGTTCGCAAGTGATAGTTTACAAGCATGTGGCTTATGAGAGAGCAAACACCATTAACGAGGTAACCGTCGGTAGCAGGAAATACTTCGTTGACCGCTCCGTCCAACCGAACCAAATAGTTGTAAGATTTGACCCATCAACATCACCTCGAAGGTTTTGCATATCCTACATTGCATCGGATGGGACTGTGCGTCTTTCGGCATGTGATGAACTTCATCCAAAAGTAACTGCTGATGCAAGCGGTGATGCACGAATAACTCCAACCCTCCTCAGCAACCCATCGTGGCAACTTGTAGCAGTCACTTTGGTCAAAGAAGAAATACCATCATCACTAACCTTAACGAACGAGCAAATGCGTGCCGGGGTTATACTTATACCTGCCGATGACGATGGCGATGGGAGGGTTGATGAAGACCCGATCGATGGCGTGGACAATGATGGCGACGGGAAGGTTGACGAAGATCCTCCCGCCATCGCCGATTACATTTTGGGCACGAGTGGCGCTTGGATAACCTTGTGGGGTAGGACCGAAGTAGCAACTTCAGGGAATGCGACATCGGTATTTGACCCAACTCCAAAACCACTCCTCGAAAAGAAAATCAACGAGAGTTCCGATGCCGGTGTTGCAGCCTTTGAAGGGAGTTGGAGAGCAATTCCAGATGGGGAATTTGAAGTCAACTCAAGTAGCCTTGTGTTCTTTTCAACGCTTTCACCTGACACGCTCATTCGCCTCGCATATCGTTGTGCCAAATCACAAACGCAAACTATTGACAACTGGTTCTTCATGCCCTTTATTCCTCCAGCAGAATTCACGCCAACTTCCGGGACGCCAACTGAGCCAAGAGAGTATGTTTTTGACCCGAGTGATAGAACACGCATATGGGTAGCTGGCATGTGGACTGGCTTGCTAATCAATATTGTCTATGTTGACTCAAACGGCTTGAAGCGCTCAGTATTGCGGCGTGTGGAATATGATGCGCAAAAGCCAACCTGGAAGGGCGTCATCAACTTACCTACGCCTTACAGCGCCATTGAAAAAGTCGAAGGAGCTTCTGCAAAAGCGTGGGTTAGTAGCGATTTCTTCCTCGGTGCTATAGGCGGCAAGAGAAAATTAGGGTTGAATGAGGTCATTGAGCACGAGGCTCTCATAAGGAGGTGAGGAACTGGATGGTTTCTTTCATTCATAGTCAAAGGCGCATGATAGGGCTAACATTGGTAGAATTGTTGACTGTTTTGGCTCTTTTAGCCATAGCAGTTGCAATAATATTGCCCGTGATACCGGGAGTTAGCACAAGAGGCTTGGGAATTCAATGCCAGCTCAACCTGCAGGCAATTTATCAAGCAATCAAGCTCTATCACCTTGATTATCAAGGCTATCCACCTTTTGACACATGTTCACCTCAGCAATCACCTCCAATTGGCAGAGGCTTACTCGCCCTTTATAGTTTTGTGGAATATGATCCACAACTGGCTAATTACAGGAGAATTCGCACTGGTTACCTTAACTCGCCTTCATACTTACACTGCCCCTTGGATAGGTCGCAAAAGCTAAACGCTGATGATGACAATGATGGCAAAGTTGATGAGGAATTTTTCAACTTTGTTGACGATGATGGGGACGGGAAAGTTGATGAAGACCTAAAATCGGCTGAATATTGCTCATATCAGGTGAATGAGGATATTGTTAAAGACTCTGGCGACGCTTTCACATATCTTCGAACGAGGACAGGCAATTCGGCAGACCCTGATGCAAGTCGTCAACTTAGCAGGCTTTGCATTGATGGAGTCGACAAAATCCCGTATTTTGCTGATGACACAACAGTGATAACTTGGTGTAAACATCATCGTCGCACATTGAAACGAGGTGGTAGCCCCGCAGATTTGGTTTTGTTTCTTGACGGGCACATAAAGATAATGGAAGCTCCTCAACCTGACAACAATGTTGTTGGATGGAGGAGAAAACCATGAATTTGCGGAACACACATGGCATGACGCTCGTTGAAATACTTGTAGCACTTGCGTTGTTGGGCATAATTTTTTCGCTCGTTATATTGCCATTTACAAAGTCATTTGATTTAATGCGCCGTGCAAGGGCAGTTGGCTCGCTCGAGTCAGCAATGATGCTCGCTTTACGCCAAGTTGAGCAGGATATCTCAAGGGCAAGGATCTTATACTTCATGAAAAGCCCTTATGACCTCCAAGACGGTGAAATAGGGGACGATGATTCTTCGGGGAGAATTGACATCGTTTTGGCAAACGATAGTTATAGCCTGTTACTCGTCCCACAGGACAAAATCGTTACATACTACGGCAGACCCCGTGACCCAAGTAAGCCACCTCTCTTAAAACCCGACCCAAGGTTGCTTAATCCGAGGGTGCTTTTCCGTGCAGAGCATTCAGCACTTGACAGAGATGGCGATGGAAAGTATGCTGAAGACCCGATTGATGGTATTGACAACGACAGTGATGGAGCAGTTGATGAAGACCCATTTGACGGTGTCGAAAATGCAATAACGCCCCTTGATGGAACTGATCTTGCTGGCTTGAGGTTTTACTACGATGAAGTGGCAAATGATGTAATTGTTGACATGAAACTGCAAAAAATTGATCCGACAAGCGGCGGAATCCAAATAAGAAGGCAAATCCGCATTAATCTGGACAAATGGGTCGAAGTAATAAAGTGGTAGGAAATCGGGGTGATAGTAAATGCTTCGCAAGGTTGTGCGAACAAATGCGAGCGGGCAAGCTGCCATAATCGCTGTCATGCTTATAACAGGTGTTGCGCTTATTAGTGCTGGATTTGTGGCTTTTGTTGCAAGTTCACTTCATCACGCAAGGGCGCTGACTGGCAAGGTCTCTGGCAAGGAACTCGCCTTAGAGGGAATTGAATATGCAATGCAACAACTTTTGACGGAAGGAGCAGATTGGCGTCCATTTGACCAAGGCTTACCATGGGACGCTTATGAAAAGAGGCGAGGTTGGGATAAGGATTATGTCAAATTTCCTTCAAAAAGCGGTTATTTCTTGCTTCGCCTCTCCTTACGCCCCGATGGCTATATCGAAATTGACTCAATCGGGAGACCTGAGGAGAGATCGCCAGTTTACTACAAAGTTGTCGCAATTGTCCCAATTCCACTGATACAATATGCACTTTTCCTGACAGGAAGGAGAGAGCATTATGTTGGCATAGGGCAAATCGATTTTGACCACGATGGAACGGTTAGCCAATTGGAAGAGAATTCAAGTAAATCGGAAATGAACGGCGGAGTATTTGCAAACGGTGATTTTTCGGTTACTGTTGGCTCACTTCTCAAATTCCTGTTTAACAGAAACAAAGCTACGGATGGGTTGTTTGTGGCAGGGAAAATCAAAGTAAGCGGGGCTAAACTGATTGAGTTATGCGACGAGAATGGCAATTTGATCGACGGGAATAGAACACCACAAGACTCCGATTCCCCAAATTTTTGGATTTTTCCACTAAATAATATCCCACGCTACAGAGATGGCTACTATTACAGGAATCCGCAGTTGGTAGATTCAAACGGGATTGCCATCTACAGGCGTTTAAGACGGCTACCTGCCCCAAGAATCATGCGCCCTTCATTCATAAGCGGTGTCCAAATAGTGTATATTGACAACAATAGTGATATTCAGGACAACATTCAAGGTGCGCAAGGACAATCACCAGCACAAAAACAATTGTGGGATTGGCTAAATGTGCCAAAAATTGATGACCCACGAAGAAATGACCCGAAAAGTGGTTGGTATATCCATCCTCCGTCTGACCAATATCACAGAAACCCGTATTACGACAACACTCCCGCAGATTATCTTCGTTATGTTCCGCCGGGATGCGAAATTGAGCTTAAAACCGACACAATAGAAATAAAAAGGCACGATGATCCAGACAGAGACGGCAGAATCTGGGAAGATCCAATTAACGGCTCCGATGACGATGGAGACGGAAAAATTGACGAAGATCCGCCGGTAATTTCCTATTCTCTTACCTCACCCCGCCTTGTCATTTTCGCTGAGGGCAATGTTCGAATAAAAGGGCAAATAAATGCCTCGTTAACTGTCATTTCGATGGGTTCAATTTACATTGAGGGCTCATTAAAGACCTCAGACCCAACAACCCAGCATATTGCGCTTCTTGCAAAACACAATGTTTGCTTGAACACTACAGCTCTCTTGCCTCGCATAGTTAGCTGTAATTTGCCAAATGAAGTCAAGATAATGCCTGATGATAGCCAATTTTGGGATAACCATACAATACCCTTGCATTACGAATTCCCAGCAACATCAAATCAACCTGTCGAAATTACTTGGGAAATTCCATCCTTTGATTATTCTGGTCAAAATGTTGTGCTCACTTTGCTCCATAGCGCATTTGGTAGTGATGATGGTCATTGCCCAATTAGCATTGATGTTGCTACTGGCAATGTCTATACGGGAGATCCTTTGTGCTACCCCGTAATTGACCCAGATAACGACGGAAAAGTTGGGGAAGACCCGAGAAACAACATCGATGACGATAATGATGGAAGGACCGATGAAGACCCTGGGACACCACAAAGATGCTTCAGAAGTGACCGTAATCATGGCATTTACTGGATTGAGGGGCTAAGACCAAGTGGCAGTTTTAGGCTTACTGTGAAAGCGGGTGTGCCAAATCCAGATAACGACGGTGACGGAAGAGTCGATGAAGACCCAATTGATGGAAGAGACAACGATAATGACGGAAAGATTGACGAAGATCCCCCCGAACGCCCATATCGCCTTTCACGGTTCAAGATTGAATTGCTTGACAGCAATGGCAATCCTATGCCATTGTGGAAGATTGAAGTTAATGCCATAATTTATGCAGAAAACGGTTGCTTCTTCATCTTACCACCACCTTTCTTTGACAGTTCAAAAACTGGCATTTCAGCTCAAAGATTCTTGCGCTTCAATTACTTTGACATCACAATAAATGGCGCAATAGCCGAACAAACGACGCCAGGGACTTTTGCGAGAGATTTCAACATGGGCATAGATGTCATAAAAAGCCGAGACAAATTGGCATATCCTGAATACGACACCAGTGGTAACCTTGCAAGGTGGCATCTTCCGCTTTTCCGGTATGATCAGGGGCTACTTCCGCCACAAGGTTTACCATCATTTTTGCCTGTTTTGCCTCGTCCTATAATCATCTATTCAGGTCTGTAAAATAGACTAAGGAGGGGATAGAGATGCACAAAAATGGCAAAGCAGTGTGGATGTTTCTAACTGCTCTCGCCGTGTCAACTACTGCATTTTGTGACTTGAAGAAGGGAGATGTAGCGCCTGAGTTCTCACTTGCGACTGCTACAGGCAGTTTAGTCTCGCTGAAGCTTAGCAAAATTGGCAATCAAACCAGACTCAAGGTAGGATTGACATCAAGTCCGAATAAAAAGGTCCAAAAACAGCTCAATTTCAAGCTTCTGCTCCTCACTTTCTCAACGACTTGGTGCCCTGGGTGTCAAATGCTTCGTGAGATTCTTACAAAGCTTTGGAAACACTATTCACAAAAGGGCTTGCTTATAATCGCCGTCTACGACGACGATCCGAGGGCTGTCAAAAGCTACGCAAAAGTTCACAATATTCCATACATTATCGCCATTGATGATAAAAGCAAAGTAACAATGAAATACAAAGTTGAGGCATATCCAACTGTTTATTTTGTTGGCGTTGATGGGAAAATAGTGGATGTTCCAGAGGATTACTCCGAAGCTTACCTTGCGAAGTTTATTGAGAGTTTTGGCATAAAATAGCCCAATTCAATCGCTACCATAAAGTTGCTCAGCGAGGAAGATGTGTGTTAAAGCATTAAGCCATTTTTCCGCCAGCTGAAGCTTTGTCAAATTGTGCAATTTAGCGTCCTCATCGGTGACTTCAACGAGTATATCATCTCTTGCCTTGATGGCAACTTTTGAGTCATCCTTCCAAAGTCGCACCTCGTATCTTTTCAAACCCGCGTCAAGCAATTTGTTTAGTTTTTCTGCAACCTCTTTAGCCCTGCTAAAACCTGTAGAATTTTCGCCCACAGTTGCGAGTTTGCAGAAAACCGTTGTGCGCACCTTCACCACGCCAACAGTAGTATCGCCAATTTTTTCTTCTTCTGCGGTTGCTTTTCCACCTGCAACCACAGTCCTCCTAACTATCGGGATGCCAAGTTGATTAAGTCTTTCTTTGACCCAGCTTATTCTGTCGCTAAGTCCTGGGTGCGTGGATGTATAAGCTTGCCATATTGTTTGCCCACCGTAACTAAGCGTTTCAATTCTCTCAAGTTTCTCAAAGACGGTGAGCATTCCGACGGGGTTGAAGCCAGCTTTAATAAGGTAGTTTAACCCATAAACATCGGCTTCTTGCTCAAATTTACGACTGTAACCGAGCATGACTGATTCAATCAAGCTTCCGACAAATAAAGGCAATTGCCTTGCTATTTCCCCACTTGAGGCGACAGAGCCAACAATTGCTGCGATTATTGCGGGTGTCCATTTTCTTTCGGCTTCCATTGCCTTAAGTGCGTGTCTTAGAACATTGTGAGCGATTTCGTGGGCAAGAACTGCTGCAATTTCGTGCTCGCTATCAGTAATATCTATTAACCCTTTTGTCAAGTATATGAACCCTCCAGGGAAAGTGAAAGCATTTGGCACTTGGCGCTCGATGACTTTTACGGTGTATTTGATTTTCGGGCGTTCCGTTACAGATCCTAATTTTTGGGCGATGTTGTTAATTTTATTGAGCAATTCTGGGTCGTTCACAAGTTTCTCCTTGGCTTCGAGTGCCGACGATGCTTGCTTGCCAAGTTCAATCTCCTCTGGGGTAGCCTCTGGAGGGAAAGTTTCAGCCTTTTTTTGCATGTTGCTTGGGGCACAAACGCTTACAAGCACTATCGCAATCAACAAAGGCGCAACTTTTCTCTTTACGCTGAACACTTTTATCACCGCAAATTTAGACGCTAAAGATGGGCATTTGTTATGCGCCTACGATTTCGTTAAACTTTTGCGCACCTCTTCGAGCAAATCTTCTGGTATTGTCAAAATGCCATCTTTTGTTATTGCTTTTGCGAGTGGTAAAACCTTATCAACGCCTCCCGTTGCAGGGTCTATCCCTGAGGCTATGTCAAGTGAGATCATGGTCTCTCTCAGTGCTTCTTCCAATTCCATCTTATGAAATGGGCATTTTGTGCGGACAATATAGTCAAGAGTGCCACGAATCCGCTCAGCGCCAGAACCTACAGCACCATATTCTCGGCTTTCAAACCTTGCCCCAAGCGCATCGTAGAAGAAGATGCGCCCTTCATCCCTTTTCAGGTCGTATATGCTTACAATTGGCAAAAAGCCAAAGATGCCCTGCATCAACTCAGGTGCAGCGCTCATCAGCACCCTTGAAACCTCGTTCAGTTTCCCTTCAATACTCAATTCTTGCAACTGGCTTCGTTCGTAGTATTTGAACGAATGCCTGAGCAAGCGCACCGCCTCAATTGCCTTCGCATACGAGCCAGCAATGGCTATTAGCGTGTAGTCGTCGAGCGCCATTATTTTCTCGGCTTCTTCAAAAAGAATGGTGTTGCTTGCCATTGCCCGTCTATCAGCTATGTTCAGCACCCCACCTTTGAATTTGACGGCTATGACCGTCGTGCCATGTGCTACCATGCTTTCAAAGTAACCCTCGCTTGGGATGCCCATCTGTGCTGAGACATTTGCGCTCCTCTGAAACGGCTGGTAGCCATGTCTTTCAAGCAACTTGATGAAGTCACCGCTGATGCTCATCATCAATCACTCCCCGCTTCGCTGTCTGTAGCGACGCGCTTCACGAGGGTCTATTCGGCGCATTCGTTCAAGTAGTTCTCGTGTATCTGGAGGTTGAACATCAGGTGACTTTGGACCGTCTTCGTTCTCCTTGCGTTGTGGGATGGGTTCGCTCGGCAATTGACGGCGCACTTGCTCTGGCATAACTTTTCACCTCCTCGTTTTAGTTTGCCTCTAACTCTTCGGTAGCAGTTTCAAAAGCCTCTCAAGCGCAAACTCACCGCTTCGCAATTCCTCAATAACAGGCAACGCATCAGCTCCAACTAAAAGACGCATGTCAATCTTCAACCTGTTGCCGTCAATCAAAAGATTTGCTGTGCACCACGAAATGCTTTCCAACAAAGAAATGGAGTGAGCGATCAACCAACCCCTTATCAACGCCCTCGTATCCGTTGGTGGATGAAAGATTGCGCGTTCAATTTCCTCATCACTAACCATTCGCTTCATCATGCCCTTCGCCTCAAGTGCGTAATAAAGTCCCTCGTTCAAATCAACATTGTGGTATGCCAGATCAATCGCTTTGAGTTTCTCGCAATCGCAATCTGCCCCTTCGGTCTCCATGAACATCTCTATCAACTTCAACTTGGCAACCCAATCGAGCCTATCGTCCAAACCAAGCGGGTTGCTCTCAAGCATATCAAGCACATACTCCCATTCCGTTAACACCCACTTAAGTTCCCCATCGGCGTTCGGGAACATCTTTCGAGCCGTTTCTAAATAAAGCCGTTGTATATCAACTGCGCTCATCCGCTTACCGTTATCCAGCTCAACAACCCAGCGCATCTCTTCATCCATTGAGATTTCATGGAACGCTTTAACAGGGTCTGCGAGTCGCAACCACTTTGGTGCTCTCCAACCGTTCTCGAGCATTTCCACGACAACAGCGGTTGTGCCAACCTTCAGTGCTGTAGCATACTGCGACATGTTTGCGTCTCCAGCGATTATGTGCAAGCGCCTGTATCTATGTTCGTCAGCGTGTGGTTCGTCCCTTGTGTTGAGTATTGGGCGGTGAAACTGTGTATCTGCGCCAACAACGGTATCGAAATGCTCAGCCCTCTGCGATAGTTGATACCTAACTTTCTTCCAACCTTTGTAGCGAGCCAATTCGCTCCCGACTTTGCCAGCGCCAGTGAATATGATGCGTGTGCAAAGGAAAGGTATAAACGCTTCAGCGACTGCTTCAAATGGGATTGAGCGAAGCAGTAAGTAGTTCTCATGAGTGCCATAACTTGAGCCGTGAAAGTCGGTGTTGTTCTTAAACACCTTGACGGTAACACCCGCTTTGCTTGAGAACTCCCTTGCGCACATCAACACAATTCGCTCGCCAGCTTTATCGTGTGCCACCAAGTCTTTGATGGTTCGGCACTCTGGCGTTGAATACTCTGGGTGAGCATGGTCGTGGTAGAGTCTCCCACCGTTGGTTAGAACTTTGTTGCATGGCTCAAACGCATCTGGTGACCTTGAGATAGTTTCCCTATCAAGAGCTTCTTCCCTCGGATCTACAGCGAGCTCTTTCACATAGAAGCCCCTCATGTCTCTTCTTGGCGATTCGTTGGAGTAATCCCAAGAGCCGAAGGCTTTATGAGGATAGCTTTCAATGATCGCCTTCACAGCGCAGGCAATATCAACCAATGTGCAATTCTCAACGAACACTCCATATTCTGTTTCAAGCCCGAAGAACATGCCCACAGCTTCCTTTCATCTCCTTATGAGCCTATGGTGGGCAATCAGACGACAGCCCCAAAGCTTGCATCCCTCTCACGGCGTGATATTGGGCGCACCTCAACGACATTCTCAGGCTCATAGTCAATCAACTTGAGCCAGTCCTCAAGGTTGTCGCTCTTTGGGAATATCTCGTTCTCACGATACTCATACACGACGGCGTTATACAGGTCATCGAGGTTTATCCCTTCGTTCTCATCACCCTTTTCAATTGCTCGTCTCAGTGCGAAGTCTTTTGCCCGCTCAACGATTGACATCAGCAACGCACCGCTTACAAGGTCACACCAATGTAGCGTGTGCCTCCTCCCGTTTCGCAGGTATATATCAACGAACGCAGTCTCGTTATTCCTTCGGAAGATGAAGTCAACAGTGCGCTCTATAAGGAACTCCCTTGCAGCCTCGTGACTGCCGTGCTCCAAGATGAGGCTTCTATGCAGTGGCGTTGATTCATTGATGTATATCGCCAGTATGTCCCTTGATGCCTGTTTGTTTGGGCGAGCTATCTTCAACTTCCTGTCTATTCTACCTGGGCGCAATATGGCGGGGTCAATGTAATCTGGGCGATTCGATGTGAGCATAACAACGACATTTTCGGTATCAACGAGCCCGTCCATCTCAGCTGCAAATTGAGGGACAACGGTGTTCGCTATGTCAAGCCATTTGCCCGAGCTCCTCGTCCTCAGTATGGCATCGGCTTCATCAACGAATATGAAGACGAGATAGCCTTCCTTTGCCCTCTGACGCGCTGTTGCGAATATCTCCCTCACTGCCCTCTCAGTCTCTCCAAGCCACATGTTCAATATCTGCGGACCGTTTATGAGCATGAAGTATTCACGCACATCGCCACCAACTTTTTCCCTGTAGGCTTTCGTGATGTTGTATGCGGTTGCTTTCCCTATGAGCGTTTTACCGCACCCTGGTGGTCCGTAGAGCAATATGCCTTTCACACGCTGTTTACCGAACTTGCGATATAGCTCAGGATACAACATCGGGAACTCAATCAACTCCCTTATCACCCTTATCGCTTCCTCCTGCCCGCCAATCTTGCTCCAAGGGATCTCAGGGATCTGCTCAAGGAAGTAATCCCTCACCTGTTTCCTCTCAAACAGCTCAACTGCAACCCTCAATGTCGGTTCGAGGCGCACCTCATCGCCCACCCTCACCTCGCAATTCATCAGGTCGCTTGAGCGCTTCACTATCCTCCCAGATAGACCATGCCCATCAAGTGAGACACGAAGCCTCCCATCAGGCAATATCTCAGTCACCTTCGCCATAGGTCCGTCAGTTGGGTAGCCGAGATCCCCGATGACCGCAAACGCATCGTTGATCTTGACCCTTGTGCCGACCTTGAGCGATGTCGCATCGAGGTTCGGATCGATGTTGGCATAGTATTCAGCATCGCCAACAGCTATATGCGCTATCCCATCTTCTGGCATGCCGAGGAATGTGCCGATGCGGTTCGCTGGTGATGTCAGCTTCTCGTAAACCTCTTGAAACTGAGCTATGACCTGCCTTGCTTCCTCAAGCTGTTTCTCATCCACCTCAAGCTGATGCCGTAGAAGGAGGAGCAAACCATAGCGCCTATCGCTCTCAGGTGTGCGCATTATGATCTCGTCAAGCAATGCCGTCGCTTTGAAGCGTGTCTCAAAGCCAATCCTGTCAAACGGTGACCCTTTCTCCTTCCCTTCACCAAAGCTCCCATGATTGCGGCGCTTCTTCTCGTCTGGCATATTCGATTCACCTCTAAACCATGAGGGCTCAC
This sequence comes from Candidatus Thermosaccharophagus yellowstonensis, assembly GCA_041537945.1. Taxonomy (GTDB): domain Bacteria; phylum Armatimonadota; class Fervidibacteria; order Fervidibacterales; family Thermosaccharophagaceae; genus Thermosaccharophagus; species Thermosaccharophagus yellowstonensis. The sequence goes on along the minus strand of JBGOEK010000011.1, from coordinate 48,538 downwards.
AATGCCATATTCAAAGGCTAACACACATGACGCTCTATCGGAAATCACAAAAGAGCGCTGGCTACATCCGTAGATGCTTGCCCTCAGAGTTTGAAGCCGTTCCACCTCAGCGCCGATGAGGGAAATTAAAGGTGCGAAGCTGAAGCCAGACCAGCATCAGGAAGTATGATAACGCATGCGGAAACATTCGTCAACTAAGCACCATCGAAAGCATGCTCCTTACGGCAACGAGGAGAAACACACAGCCGAAGCAGATGATGAACACACCGCAAATTTTAATGAGCACATTGTATGCGCTTCCGCCAAGCAGTTTTACACCACTGCGAACTGCCATGCTGACAATGGAGAGCCATATCACATCCCCAAGTATGTGCCCAACATAAAAAGCCCATACGCCAACCCATCCGAAGTTGAGTGCTGTAACAATCATGCTTGCCCCGATGGTTACCCACCACACAAACCAATAGGGGTTTGAGATACTGCTCACAACGCCAGCCAAGAGCGAGCCGATGTTCGCCCTCACATCCCTAACTTCACCATCAACGAAGTTCATCCCTTTGACTGACGAACCGAGCATGCTTATACCCATGAGAACAAACACTACGCCCCCAACGAAACTGATGATGGCTTTCAAAATCTGTAGCTCCGTTAGATGTAGCCCAAGAGAAAGAGCGATTGTCGTCGGTAGCTCAAGCGCTGCGTGACCGATGGCGACAAGCAACCCTGCTGACACGCCAAATCTAACTGCGCGCTCAATCGCAGTGATAGTTAGAGGTCCCGGCATTAGAGCCCCTGAGAGAGCAACAACAAACGACGCTACAAAGAGACTCGCTACCTTAACCCACACCTAACCTCATCTTCCTTTCATTGCCCCACGCCCTTCCCACACTTCGGGCAGTAACGCCACGATGGATCAAGCTCAGCCCCACAACTCTCACAGCTCTTTTTGAGCTGTGTGCCACAGTGTGGACAAACTTTGAAATCACTCCTAACCATCCTACCGCAATTTGGGCAGGTGTATAAGGCGGAGAAACCGAAGCCTTCACAAATCCATCCGTGTGGGAGGTGGAAGCAAAAGCACCATCCGTGCCTGTAACACATTTTTTCATCACCCCTCCAAACGCTTCACTTCATTCCAACGCTCGGTATACATTTTCACGACATTGAGCACTTCCTCCTTGTTGCCATCAAACCGAAGATACAGCGAGCGGAATGCCGCAATCGGCGATGGTCTTTCACACGGGGAGAGCACTATCCCATCACCTTCAACATAGTATGCCTTAACCTGCTCCCATGGTATTGCCCTTTGACCGAACAGCGTGATGACCTTCGCACCCTCTTCATCCAACTGATAAGCAACTGGAAAAAGAAAGTCGGAGAGCATGCAAAGGAGCACGATACCACCAATGCACCCTATAAGCAGTGAGTTGAGAAGCACACTGCCGATGTAAACCGTTAGAGCAATGGCAATTATTGAGATGGCTGTCCCAACCGGTCTTTTGAGAGCCAGATGAACACGCCATTGAAGCGGTAACCGTTGGCTACCGTTGCTCTTGTTTTGTTGCTTCTGCTTGCTTGGGCTATCGTTGGCATAACGCATTTCAACCACCGATCACATTCATCGGCGTGCTTGCAGTTGAGCGCTTGAGATTCATCCTCATGATGGTGGAGAAGTTGTGTCCAACTGGCTTGAGCATCACAGCTGTGCGGAAGGCTTCCTCAACCGCTTCATCGCCATCTTCCAACGCCTTCTTAACATCCACGCCGAGATCATAAGCCAAGCATGGTCGCAAAACGCCGTTCGATGTTATTCTCAACCTGTTGCAAGAACCGCAAAACGGCTTGCTCACAGGCGCTATGAAACCAACCATACCGACAGCTCCGTCTATCCGCCAGTAGAATGCGGGACCGTTGCCCAACTGTTTCTCACCGCTCTCAACAGGTTCAATTTTGAATTTTGACTGTAGCCTGCTCAGCACTTCATCCACTCCAACGAACTCCCTCTCAAACTCCCTCACTTCACATCCGATGGGCTGGTATTCAAGGAAGCGCACATGTATCGGTCTTTCAATGCTCAGCGCTGCGATGTCCTCAACTTCGTCCAAGTTGAAGTTGCGCAACACAACGCAGTTTAGCTTCACACATTCAAACCCAGCACCGAGCGTAGCCTCAATACCTTCAAATATGCCTTCAAGCTTCGCACCTGAGATGGCTCTAAGCTTATCCGCATGGAGCGAATCAAGGCTTATGTTGATTGCTTTAAGCCCAGCCATCTTGAGCGCCTCTGCATAGCGCCGTAGGAAGAGACCGTTGGTTGTCATCATGACTTTGCCTATGCCCTCAATCTGCGAAAGCCTTCTAACAAGCTCAACTATGTCGGGATGCATCAACGGTTCGCCACCTGTTATCCTGATGTTCCTTATGCCGAGTTTAACAGCGCATCTTGCCACTCGCTCAATCTCCTCCAAAGTGAGCTGTGATGGGATCACGCGCTCTCGTTGCTTGGAGCAATAAACACAACGCAGGTTGCATGTGCTTGTAACAGATATGCGCAAGTATGATATGCTTCTCCCGTAGGGGTCTATGAGCTTTCCCACCGAAGTTCACTCCGACAAGAGAATCTTTCGTAGCCAAGCAGAATTATAAATCGCCATTACAAGTCCAACCTCGCTTACACGCCCTCAAACACCTCCCCTCAAAAGCTGGCATAATAAGAATGCCACGCAAACTGCTAACTGGAGTGGCTATGATGATAAGCCTTGTGTCATATCTTTTGAAGGTGGCTTCCCTTTGCGTTTCTCTTTTCTCTGACAGGCGCGTGCCTGCTTTTCCAAAGCTGATACTTTTGTTTGCACTTCTTTGCATAGCAGCGTATGTCGTTATGCCGATCGATGTGCTTCCTGAGCTTTTCGTTCCGTGGGTGGGTTTCCTTGACGACATCGCCATCGCATCTCTTATCGGTTTTTGTGCCATCGGTCTTTTTCTAAAGTTGTGTCCGAAGGAAGTCCTCAAAGAGCACGCAATACAACTTGGCATAGATGAGCAATGAACGCCGTCGGCACACATTGGGGGCATGCTAAATGCGGAGGTTGCGTGCATACCTCTTACTTGCCTTGATAGTTCTTCTTGCGCTCTCAGCGAAGCACATCGCTTACTTTTACACGGAGTATTTGTGGTTTAAGAGCCTCGGGTATAGCTCGGTGTTCCTCACTCGTCTTCTATCACAGTTCGCCGTGGGAGTCGTTGTTTGGCTTCTGTTCATCCTGATCGTAGCCTCAAATGTGTTCATTGCTTACAGACTCGCTGGCATCTACAGACTGAGGCAGTGGCTAAGACAAACCTTCCACACAGTTGTTGTGAACTGGTTTGAAAGGGTGATGGCTCTCATCCTCTTCCTTGCGATTTGCCTTATCGGCTTCTCAATCGCCCTTGCAGGTGCAAGGCATTGGGAAACCGTGTTGAAGTTCATCTATGCCGTCCCGTTCAACCTTAAAGACCCGATACTTCATCACGATGTTTCCGTATACATGTTCAAGTTGCCCTTCTACAACCTGCTTTACAAGTTCATCCTCTTGGCGCTCATTGTGGCGCTTGCAGCAACGATTCTTATGTATCTTGCCTCGACTGCAGTTGATATAGTGGCTCACCGCAGATACATAGCTCCGTATGTGAGGGGGCACATAAGCTGTCTTCTATCGGCGCTCCTCTTGGTGAAAGCGTTCGGCTACAGGTTGGACATGTTCAAATTGCTCTTTGACTATGGTGCCGCTGGCGTGATGCGCACCGCCGTGTGGGGGGCAAGCTACACCGATGTTTATGTTCGGCTACCTGTGCTGTATGTGATGATGCTACTTGCGATCGCTGGTGCGATACTTCTCCTGCTTAACGCTTATTGGAGGGCGCTTAAGGTTATCGTCCTAACAGCTGTCCTTCTCTTTGGCGCCTCTTTCATAGCTGGTGTAGTGCTCCCGGGATTGATTCAAAACTTCATCGTCAAACCGAACGAACTCCTCATGGAGCGCAAGTTCATATCGCACAACATCGAGTTTACGCTTAAGGCATACGGGCTTGATAATGTCATCACGAAGGAATACCCAGTCAAGGAGGGGGTTGGAAGAGAACTCATTGAGGCTAATTGGGATACGCTGAGAAATGTGCGCCTGTGGGATTACAGACCACTTAAACAGGCTTACGACCAACTCCAAGAAATCAGGTTCTATTACGACTTCAACGATGTCGATGTAGACCGATACCGCATCAATGGGAAATACCAACAGGTGACCATAGCAGCGAGGGAACTCAACTACAACCTACTGCCTGCTGGAGCAAAACGATGGGTGAGCATGAAGCTTCAATATACGCACGGATACGGTGTATGCATGAGCCCAGTTAGCCATGCAGAATACAACGGCTTGCCCAAGTTCTACATCAAGGACATACCACCACGCTGGGCAGGCGAAGGAGACCACCCAAAGGAACTTGAGATAAAGCGTCCTGAGATTTACTTTGGCGAACTCGAATTGCCTTATGTCATCGTCAGGACAAGGCAACCTGAGTTTGACTACCCGAAGGGTGCGGAAGGCTTTGAGACATGCAGATACACCGGTAGAGGTGGCGTCAATGTTGGCTCTTTCTTCAGACGGCTCATGTTCGCTTTGAGATTTAACGACATAAACATCCTCCTGTCACGCTCGCTTACGAGGGAGAGCGTGATACTATACTACAGGCAGATTGGTGAGAGGGTTAAAAAGATAGCCCCATTCCTGCTCTACGATTCAGACCCTTATATCGTCATCGCCTACGGCAGGCTGTTTTGGATCATCGACGCATACACATATGGTTACCTCTTCCCATACTCTGAGCCGATTGAATACAAGGGCAGTTACCTCAACTACATCCGCAACTCCGTAAAAGTTGTCGTTGATGCATACAACGGTGATGTCCGTTTTTACATCGTCGATCCAAAAGACCCGCTCATACGCGTATACTCGGCTATCTTCCCGAAGCTCTTCAAGCGACTTAGCGATATGCCGAGAAAGCTCAGGGAACACTTACGCTATCCAGTTGACCTGTTCTGGGTGCAGGCTAACATATACTGCAAATACCACATGACGATGCCAGAGCAGTTTTACAACAGGGAGGATGAATGGGAGATCGCATACGAACTTTTTGGCGCATCCACACAACAGGGCATAGCGATGAGGAAGCAAAGAGTTGAACCTTACTATGTCATGATTCGCCTTCCAGGTGAGGATAGGCTTGAGTTCATGCTCATGTTGCCCTTCACACCTGTAAGGAAGGACAATATGATAGCTTGGATGGCTGCACATTGTGATATGCCATCATATGGCACCATCGTCGTATTTCGCTTCCCGAGGGCTCAACTCATTCAAGGTCCGATGCAAATTGAAGCCCGTATTGACCAAGACCCTCAGATAAGCCCCTACCTTTCACTGTGGCAACAGCGTGGCTCAGATGTGATAAGAGGAAGCTTGCTCGTCATACCAATGAACCATGCTCTCATTTACATCGAGCCTATATACCTTCGCGCCGAGCAATCCGAGATACCACAGCTTGCAAGAGTCATAATAGCATCGCAAGAGAAGGTGGCGATGGGAGAAAGCTTGGCTGACGCTATCGAGAAACTCGTTGGTGTGAGGGGCGCAAAGGAAACCACAGCGGCTCTTTCAAAGGCGCAAACTGTTGAGCCACTTCGCCCACAGGCGGATGTAGCGGAGCTCGTGAAAAAGCTCTCAAGCGAATTTGAAGCGCTCTCAAAGAGTGTGAAAGAAGGTAAATGGGCTGAGTTCGGCCAGAGGCTCGAGAACATGGGCAACATCATAAGGCAGTTGAAGGAAAGCATGGAGATAAAAGAGTGATCCGCTTGATAGCTTGCAAGCAAGATAATGCGCAACGAAGGTGAGGCGGAAGGAGTCACAGATGCTTGAAGTTACAATCGTTAACTATGGCGTGGGCAACCTAATGAGCGTCCTAAAGGCTTTTGAATTTATCGGCTGTAAAGCCACGCTCACCGATGACCCAGAGGCAGTAGCGAAAGCGAACTGTCTTGTGCTACCCGGCGTTGGCGCATACGGTGCTGGGATGAAAAAGTTGGGAGAGAGGTGCTTGGTTGAACCGATCAGCCATATGCACTGGAAATGTTTGCGGAATACAGTTCCACCCGGAAAAGAGCGGGCGAGTTGGACTGAGCATAATCCGCAATTTCGTTGAGTTCGCAAAGGGCAAAAAGAGAGTAAGTTAATTACGCATCAAATAACTCGCTTTGAATACAAGCGGTTGACACGAGATGGATCGCCTCACCAAGCGATTGCTCAATAAAGCCATAGAGATGGGGTTTGATGTGATCGGGATAACAGAACCGAAGGAAGCTCGGACATACAGGCACTTTGAACGCTGGCTTGAAATGGGATTTGAAGGGGAGATGGCTTATATGTCTCGCACAAAGGAGTTGAGGAGAAACCCAAAGACGCTGATGAGTGACTGTAGATCAATCGTAGTTGTTGGTGTTGGCTACGCTGTCGCAATAGATGAGCTTCGTGAGGAAGGAGATCAACAGGTGCTGAGAGGGAAAGTCTCAGTGTATGCGTGCAGGCAGGATTACCACGATGTCATACGAGAAAAGCTCTTAGGACTCGGAAGGTGGTTAACGGAACAAGTCAGAGGGGCTAAGTTCAGAGCTTGCGTTGATACATCGCCCATACTTGAGCGTGAGCTTGCTGTGAGCTCTGGTGTGGGATGGTTTGGCAAAAACACGAATGTCATAAACGAGCGCTTTGGCTCTTACTTCTTCATCGGGGAGTTGCTCACCGATGTTGAGCTTGAGCAAAGCGATGGCTTGTGGGAGAAGCATTGCAGTGATTGCGACCGCTGTATTAACTCATGTCCCACAGGCGCTCTCGTTTCACCGATGATGCTTGATGCGCGCCTTTGCATCTCCTACTTGACGATTGAGCATCGTGGTGCTATTCCGATGCAACTGCGCCCGCTAATCGGCGAATGGGTTTTCGGTTGCGATATCTGCCAGCAGGTTTGCCCATGCAATAGCAATGTGAGCGCAAATGGAGCGATGAAAGAGCTCGCTATAAGGCGTGACTTGGTTGCCCCAAACTTGCTTGAGTGGGTCATGCTTACCGAGGACGAGTTTAACAAACTCTTCTTCGGGACGCCGATATTCAGGGTTGGGCGTGAAAGGCTTTTGAGGAATGTAGCGATAGCCCTCGGCAATGTGGGCGATGAAAGGGCAATTGAGCCATTGGCTACGCTCCTGAAAAACGAAAAGAGTTCACTAATACGCTCACATGTTGTTTGGGCATTAGGCAGGATTGGCGGAAAGAAAGCTCACGATGCACTTAAGCTACACTGGAAGAACGAGCACGACGAAACCGTCAAAGCAGAAATAGAGCAAGCCCTCGAAGACAGGTGAACTCCGCCCGATCATTCCATCCCACAGCGATCAATCCACCCCCGACACAGCATCGTGGCACAATTGATGTAGCATTGTTAAACAGCGAGAACGAAGGTCCGCAAGGTTACCACTATTGAGGCAAGAAATTTTTTGCAGTTGGAAGAGGTGACCAACAATGCCGATAGTTATTCGTGCTATTTACGATCAGGGTGCTTTCAAGCCGATAGAAGATTTGAACTTCACAGAGGGCAAGGAGGTGCAACTGATCATCTGGGATGCTGAACCTTTCCAGTGGGCAACACTTAAGACAAGTGAAGGCATAGCCACACTTACTTGGAACGCAGAGGAAGGTCAATGGCGCGTGATTTGGTCAACAATAGAGCAGGTTAAGTTAACCGACGAGGTTAAACGGGACAACGGGCATTCGGCGGCGGATCACAAACTCATCGACCGTTACGATGGAGAAATTGAAATCGTTTTGGTTGAACAGCGGATCTCCGATGGACGGAGTGACTTGACTATCCATGTGATGCCAAAGCGCTTTACAACAGTGGGTGTCCAATGGACGCACTTTTTGGAGTGGCTTGGTTTTCGATATTTTCACAACTGCCCTCATGTTAGTGGACGCCGTTGCCTTTGGCGGAAGTGGGAAAGCAGTGTTCGTTCAGCTCGAGAAATTGCACATGCATTAGAGGAAGCCTATCGGCATGTCAATGAAGCTGACAGGTTGCTTCGGGATACACCACTGAAACTCCCTGAGAGCAACTCGGGCTGGCTTTACTTTTTTGTCCCGCAGGACATGGAGCGATATGATGAATTGATGCGCTTGCTGGCGGAGCTGTAAGCAAGTGTGGAGATTAGGTATCTCACTGCCGATGAGATTGAAGACTTGCATGAACAAATCATCTCGCGCTATGGAGGTGTTGGCGGACTGCTCAGCCGTGCTCTTTTAGAGTCAGCCTGCGCAAGACCTCAGGCTGCCATTCTGGGGAGGGAACTTTACCCTACGCTTGAAGAGAAAGCAGCTGTTTTAATGCATTCCATTGTCACCAATCACCCATTCGTTGACGGCAACAAAAGAACTGCGTTTCTCGCCATGCAGGAATTTTTGCGTTTGAACGGATACGAAATTGTAGCTGACACCAGAGAAGTCTTGGAGCTTACTTTAGCCATTGCTGAAGGGAAGTTAGACATCCCAGAGATCGTTGATTGGTTGCGCAGACACATCCACCTAATTCCAGAAGGTGAGAACTAAAAATGTGGGATGGGCACACTGCTTTAAAGCATGAGGTTGTAAGAGGACCTGAAACTCGGGATGGCTTCTCCTTCTGTTTGACTTATACCTATTCGCCCGATGGCGAGAGGTTCTTCGTCTTTCACATCGCTTCCGATGAACCTTTGTCAGAGTCAGCACGAAAGTGGCTTAGCTTAATGGGCTTGCAAAATTTCGATACTTGTCCTCACCTTTGGCAACGCCCTTGTTTCTGGAAGGCGGTGAATGAAAGGGAACTTGTTTCATCAAGTGATCCATGGGTGCGCCGCCAGCAAGTAAGAATTGTCTACAACGCCTTTGACCAGCTTTGCCAAAACTTCGCAAAAGCCCTTTCGGAGCTGGAAAGTGCTTCTAAAGTTCTGTCAGACATAGGATTGAGCCTTTGAAAGTTGAGGGAGGGAAGTTGATGACAAAGCCAAGTGGGTGCCGAATCCACTTGGCGGTGAGTGGGTTAAACTTTGGAGTAAGCTTAAGGGTCGCAAAACAAAATGCGAAGGGTGGGAGATTGGATGGAGGTAACAAGGAAATCTTTCGACATGCAACTGAAGGAGCTATGTGAGAAGCTTTCGTCGATGGGGCATTTTGTCGTCGAGATGCTCAGTGAGGCGATGAAGGCAGTGTTGAGTGGTGATGTTGAATTGGCGAAGCGTGTTGTAGCGATGGATGACACCGTTGATGATATGGACTTAGACATTGAAAACCTTTGCGTGCAGATGCTCGCAAGGCAACAGCCCCTCGGAAGTGACTTGCGGCTCATAGTGACGACTTTGAAGGTGATAAGTGACCTTGAGAGGATAGGCGATTACGCCGAGGACATAGCGAAGATAACGCCATTGGTGGTCGGGAAAGATATGAGCGAGCTTTTCAAAGACATACCACAACTTGGGCACATGGCGATGGAGATGATACGCAACGCTGTCAAAGCTTTCATTGAAAGGGATGTGGAACTCGCACACAATGTGTGCAAGGAGGACGCACCTGTTGACAGGCTGTTTCGTAGCATACTTGCGTCATCAATCTCATACATCCGCTCAAATCCACAGGACGCTGACGCAGGGGTTTACACTGTGCTTTTGGCGAGGAGACTTGAAAGGACTGCAGACCACGCAACGAACATCGCAGAGCGCGTGCACTACCTCGTGACTGGCAAGCTCGTGCAACTCGCCAAGTTCTACAGGGAGGCTTAAATGCTCGCCCTCTTCACTCATCACCTATGTCAAAGAATTTTTCGATGCCAAAGCGCTCGCATACATTCGCAAGCTCATTATCGGCGAACTTCAGCGGTCGCTTCAAGCGTGCGTTAACGGAAACCAAGTTCAGCAGTGGGCTCATTATGTTTCTGGTTGCAAGGGCTGTCTCAAGCTCTCGGATAACTTTCACATGCTCCTGTAGCGCTGAATCGTATTCAATGGCAAGTTGCATACACGGCTGTGGTGGCTTTAGAGCACGAAACTGCAAAAGCAGTTGAAGGTATGCGTTTCTATAGCCCGCAAAACCGTTCACTATCTTCTGCCATGCTTGAGCTGTGTCTGGTGATTCATCGGGGCTATCAAGGTTGAGTGACTGAATGGATTGAACAAGCGCTACGGCTGCCGTAAGCAATTCAAACACACCGCTTGAGCCAGTTGATAGGTTTTTCCTTTGGCGCTCAATCCTCTCAAGCTTGCGAAGGTAGTCAAGGACATCTGGCGGGGGTTGTGGTGGCTGTGGAGGCGGTTGTAATTGTTGAGGTTGTTGTGGCTCTTCTCGTTTCACTTCCACTGGTTCTGGGCGAGGTATCGTTTCGATTGGCGGTTCAATCGTCTTTGGCGGTGGCTCAACTGCTTGAACAGGCGGCGGGAGTGGCGGTGCTCCTTGAGGTTGCTCGGTGCTTGAAACTGGAACTTGCACAACCATTGGTTGCATTTCTTTCTTGCGGGTGCTGAGAAGCAGTATTGCAACGAGGAATATCAAAGCAGTCGCCAAACCAGCCATGGAAATGCTCACGAGGACCTCACGCCGATACCAAAGTGGCTTGACGAGCGCTTTGTCACGCTCACCCTTCGGCAACTCCTTACCACACTCTCTGCAAAAACTCACCTCACCACCTATCGGCGCACCACAGAATGGGCATCTTCTTCGGTGCATACTCTTGTTCCCTCTGTCTCGCTTCGGTTCCAATTGACGCCACTATTGATTATGCATCTTTTGGTGCACGATTGCGAAACATCCATCACTTCGCCCTCTCGAGCTGACATCGCCGATACACGAACCATGCTAAGCCAACATTTGGCTTTGTGGGTTAACGCACCAAACAGTAGCAAACTTATCATTCGGTCGCTTGGAACAAGTGCTACAGGTTGTGCCATCATAAGGTTGAAGCGAAGAATTGCTCACTGCCCGTTCACATGCTGATGCACTCACCGAAGGCACTCGGGTGAGAGGGATGAGGAAAGTTTATCGTGCCTACTTCCTCAAAGAGCCACCTTTTGAAAAGACGGTTGAAAGCTTTGACGGGGTTGATGTAGAGTTTGCCTTGCTCAGTGACGACGCTGTTGAGCGCATATGCAAAAGATTGCTTGAGCTCCAAAAGGAGCTCTCGGCAAGGAGCATCAGGAACATCGTTGAAGCGATTGATGAGGTGGCATCGGTTTGGCTTGGGAGCGAACTGCTTGAAGAAGCATCGTCCGCACTTGAGAGCGTCACTGGCTATTCAAAACAAGTGATTGAGCTGAGCCTAAGGAACACATTCGAGAGGCTTCGTTTCAACCAAATCTGGCAAATGGTGACGGAGGAGATAAATGATCCATCTGTCCTTGATGGCTGGAGGGAATTGCCTTCTGGGAAGCGAGTCATCGCCATCGGACCAAGGCTCATATTGCACATACTCGCAGGCAACATCCCTTCTTTGGGCATCTCAAGTGTGGTGTGCGCTCTCCTTACGAAGTCATGCTCGCTCGTTAAAGTCAGTAGCGATGAACCGATACTGACACCGATGTTCGTCAGCTCGTTAAGCGAGGTTGATGACCTACTCGCTTCATGCTGTGCTGTTGTCACTTGGAGGGGAGGGGATGAGAGCATTGAATCTGTGGCATTCAAGCACGCAGATGTTGTCGTTGCGTATGGTGGCATGGAGACGATCAAGAGCATACGCAACAGGTTGCCACCCACGAAGAGGTTGATAGCACATGGACATAAGATCAGCATCGGAATCGTTGACTCTCATTGTGATCTCAAAGAGGCTTCCGACAAGCTCGCTACAGATGTGGCGATGTTTGACCAGCAAGGGTGCATGTCGCCACACATCGTTTTCGTTATCGGCAAAAGGGAGGACGCAGAGGAGTTTGTGACTGCACTCTCAGAATCGCTTGATGGCGTGTCTCAAAAGCTTAAGGCAGGCAGGTTCGTAAGGGAGAGAGCAGCTACCATACACAGCTACCGCATGGTTTACACGATGGCAGGTGAAGATGTGATAGCTGTTAACGGTTCGGTTGATTGGACGATAATCCTTTTGGGTCAACCTTTACACTCGTCGCTCTTCCTGAATCACATGGTGTGCCCACCGAGGGCTGTCTTCGTGCGGAACGCTGAAAACATTGCGGACTTGAAGGAGGAGCTCGATCCTTTTAGGGATTTCCTTTCAACGGCTGGGTGCGTTGTTTGCGAGCGCTGTGAGAGGGAGTTGGTTGATATGCTTGTTACGGTTGGCATCTCAAGGGTTTGCGAATTGGGCAGGATGCAACTGCCGTCATCATGGTGGCATCATGACGGGCGCTTCAATATCGCTGACTTCCTCACATGGGCAGAGGTTGAAGCATCATTTAAGGCGAGGCGATTGCGCTGAGCGCCCACTCGCAAGGGGGAACGGAGTGATGTAACCATGCGTTTTCGCAAGCAGTTGAGGGACATACTCTCTTTCAAAGAGCGTTTTTGGTCGAAGCGCAGGTTGATCCATCCGAGGGAAGAAGTGAACCAAGTCGTGCATGAGATAAGGCGCTTCTTGGCATCAAGGCAACCTGAATCGCTTCGCAACTTCTTAGCCCAGTTCCACCCAGCTGATATAGCTCTTGCCATGCGCTTCTTACACGACAGTGAGAAGGAACAAGTCTTCAAACTGCTCGATGACGAGTTCGCTGCTGAAGTCCTCGACGAAGCCGATGAGGCTACGGAGCGACACCTCGTTAAGACCACATCGCCTGAGCGCCTTTCGGACATACTTGAAACGCTCCCGCCAGATGAAAGCGCAGACATAATCGCAATGCTTGAGCCAGAGGAGCGAGAGAACATCCTGAAGCTGATGGAGCCAGAGGAAGCGGAAGAGGTGAAAGAGCTCCTGCAATACCCACCAGACACAGCAGGTGGGATAATGTCGCCCGACTTCATCGCCGTGAAGGAGACCATGACAGTCTCACAAGTCATTGGGATGCTCAGAGAGCGCGCAGATGTTGAGAGCATCTTCTATGTGTATGTTGTGGATGATGAGGGGACGCTTAAAGGCGTCCTCAACTTGCGCAGGCTCATAGTATCGCCACCAGATACGCAGATAAGTGAGATCATGAATCACGGCGTCATATTCGTCTTCCCAGAACAGGATCAAGAGGAAGTGGCACATATGTTTGCCCGCTACGACTTGCTCGCACTGCCAGTAGTTGACCACAGCTACAAGCTGATTGGTGTCATCACCGTCGATGATGTCATGGATGTTCTTCAAGAGGAGTTAACCGAAGACTACTTCATGGCTGTCGGTTCAGACGCAGCTGAGTTGGAGAAGAAGCGCCCGACGGAGATCGCAAGGCTGAGGTTACCTTGGCTCACAATAACCGTTTGTATTGAGCTTATAGCTGGCTTCGTGATACATCGCTTTGATAAAACGCTCGGACAGCTCATCCTCCTCGCTTCCTTCATGCCTGTCATTCAGGCTATCTCAGGGAACACAGGGCTTCAGTCGGCAACGATAGTTGTTCGTGGGCTCGCAACAGGTCATGTAACCCTGAAGGATTGGATACGCCCAGTTGTAAGACAGCTACAAACGACAACCATACTCGGCGTCATCCTCGGGAGCGCACTCTTTTCCATCGCTGGCTTTTGGCGTGGCTTGCAAGCTGGCACCACGCTGTTTGACCCTGTCTTCGGCTTCGTCGTTGGGTTCTCAATGTTCATCACGATAAACCTCTCTGGCTTCGTTGGGACTGTAGTGCCCATGATCTCTAAGCGACTCGGCTTTGACCCTGCTTTAACTGCAGGTCCGTTTGAAACTGCCATTCAGGATGTCGTCAGCGTGACCATACTCCTCGGGTTGGCAACCTTGCTTTTGCGTTTTATGGCTTAACCAAAATGCTACCTTCACAGGATGCATCCCATGATAGGTTGCAGATTGTAGCAGATGCCTAAAGACAACATGCTCATTCAAACAAGCCACCCTCAAGCAGATTTGGTATTGCTCCCTCCCAGAGCCTCTTCATCTCCTCAACAGCGATTTCAACGAGCCTTTCCTTTGCGTCCCCTTTGTCCCACTCAATTATGAGGTGCTCACCGCCAACTTCCCCGATGACCGAAGCTGGGCATCCATGCTTTAACGCGATTTCAATGGCTTCGCAGAGCGCTTTTTGTGGCACAGTGACGATGATGCGAGATTGAGTTTCCCCAAACAGTAGCGCATCAGCACGCACATGTTCATCCGATACGCAATCCATTGTGAGCGTGATGCGGGCGCCCTTTCCACCAGCAATACAGCATTCAGCCAAACAGACAAACAAACCACCCTCAGAACAATCGTGAGCTGAGTTGACCAAGCCCTCTCTTATCATCTCAAGTGCGGTTGCCTGCACTTTGCGTTCAAGCTCAAGTTCGAGAGACGGTGGTTTGCCAGCCTCAACACCGTGAATGAACCTCAGATACTCGCTCCCACCAAGTTCATCTTTGCAAAGCCCGAGCAGGATGACTACATCACCATCGTTCTTGAAAGACATCGTCACATGCCTTTCGACATCATCAAGCACTCCAACCATCCCAATCAATGGAGTGGGATAAATGACTGCCTCCTCGCTCTCGTTGTAGAAGCTGACATTGCCAGAGACGACAGGGAGGTTGAAGAACCTGCAAGCATCCGCTATCCCTCTGACCGCTTCAACAAACTGCCAAAACCTCTCTGGGTGATCTGGGTTGCCGAAGCAAAGGCAATCAGTTACAGCGGCAGGCTCTGCACCAACGCACACCAAATTCCTTGCAGCCTCCGCAACCGCTATCTGAGCACCAAGATATGGGTCAAGGTAGCAATACAAGCTGTTGCAATCGGCGGTAACCGCAATGCCCTTCTTCGTGAAGTTTACCTCCTCATGCCCATTTACGAAGATGCCCATCTCTGGCTTTATCCTCAAGACAGCTGCATCTCCTTCCCCTGGTGCGACGACTGTGTTTGTCTGGACTGTGTGATCATATTGCTCGTAGACCCACCGCTTCGATGCGATGTTCGGTGATGTCAGCATAGCCTTAGCCACTTCGTTCAAGTTGTGAGGCAATGGCAATGTTTTGGGTTCGAAGGAGAGAACGGAATCAATGTAAGCGGGCTTCTTGGCTGGCAAGTCATATTCTGGTGGCTGTGCCAGATCGCTCGCCCTAACACACGCACACAGCTTATCGCCGTCAAACAGCGTTACCATGCCATCGTTGGTCACCTCGCCTATCACCACAGCGATGAGTCCCCACTTTCGGAATATCTCCAACACCTCATCTTCCCTTCCCCTCTCAACAACGAGGAGCATCCTCTCCTGCGATTCCGACATCATCAGTTCCCAAGGCTCCATGCCTGCTTCCCTTCGCGGCACTTTTGAGAGGTCAATTTTCATCCCGACGCCACCCGCTGAAGACATTTCCGAGGTTGTGCATGTGAGCCCTGCTGCACCCATGTCTTTGACTGCAACGACAGCCCCAGTTCTGTATGCCTCAAGGCATGCCTCAATGAGGCACTTCTCGGTGAACGGGTCACCGAGTTGGACTGTCGGGCGCATGCTGAGTTCTTCCCTGAGCTCATGTGAGGCGAGTATGCTACAGCCACCTATCCCATCTCTCCCAGTTGGATTCCCAACATAAACGACGAGGTTTCCCTCACCCTTAGCTGTGCTGCTCATCAAATGTTCTTCCCTCACAACTCCTATGCACATGACACCGACGATGCAGTTTGTTCGGTAGCAATCGTTGAAATAGACTTCGCCAGCCACCGTCGGGACACCGATGCAGTTACCATACCACTGTATGCCATCAACAACACCAGTGAAAATGTATCTCGCCTTCGCCGAGGTTGGGTTTGCGAAGCGAAGCGAATCAACGAGGGCTATCGGGCGTGCGCCAGTTGCGAGTATGTCCCTCACGATTCCGCCAATGCCAGTTGCTGCACCTTGCTTTGGTTCAATTTGCGATGGGTGGTTGTGGCTCTCCATCTTGAAGATGATCCAAAGCCCATCTTCAATCTCGATACCGCCAGCATCGCTCCCAGAGATAGCTCTATACTTCCCGCTCCTTGGTAGTAGCCTCAAGTGTTTCCTTGAGCGCAAGTAACCGCAATGCTCAGACCACTCAACCGAGAACATGGCGAGCTCCGTCTCGTTCGGTTCTCTCCCGAGGCGCTCAACGATCAACTTATACTCCTCCTCACTCATCCCGAGCGCTATCGCTTTCTGAAGCATCGCATACATGCCCTGAGCACCTGCCAAAGGTTAATGTTGGCTACAAAGGGGAAACCACTACCAAGATACGATGATGACACAAAAAACGCTCCGTGGTGGCAGTGAGTTTTTCCTCTTCACTCGGGCTCCTCAGGGAGCGCCTCATGCTCCCTAAGCTCAACATCTTGCATTGCACCGAGCTTTTGCGCGTGCCTTATGAGCTCGTTCGGGTCTGGTATCGGTGAATAGCGTGCATCGAAGAATGTGATCCCGAGGGTGCGTATCAATGTGTTGTATGCTCTTTTGGCTTCTTCAACTTCCCCTTGATACGCTAAGGCGAACTGCTCAATAGGTTCATCGAGCAAACAAAGCAATGTTATCGCTCTTTGGACGGCTGCAGCCCATGCTGATTCCGAATGCGTCTCAACCTCGCCAACATCTTTAAAATCACGCCACATGCGCACTGCCCTCGTTATAGCTGTAACTGGGTAGCGGTCACTACGCATAGTTTCAACGAGCCTTTGCTCAACGCCATCAAGCTTCGCTGAGGGTGAGAGGGAAAGCCCAACCGAGAGCAACATTATGGCGACGGAGTCATCCGAGGCTGGCTCGGGGCGTTCGGCGAGGTAGTGAACAGCCTCAAGGTGCCAAGGTAATATCTCGCTTACACGCCACCCACCAAACTGCTCAACTTTGAACACAACATGCCCGATGACCTCTTCCCCCTCTGTGCTTACCTGCTCACCTTCAAGCCAGAAGCACCCCTCAAGGGCGAGCAACCGCCTTATGCGCATCACACACGGACCTCTGAGCATGCCAGAAGCTGCAATCAACGCCGGAATGCCAAACAACTCATACATGAGCGCTGCATCGCTGTTCGGCATCAGCAATCCGGCAAGCGCTATCCTGTCGTCCTCGAGCACCGCATCAAAGAAACGCCATACGACTTCAATAGCTTCCTTCGGTATCGGGATGGAGAGCGACATCGTTCATCACAACCCTCGCTTTGGATTGAACGCAAGTCACACTTGCACTTTAAGTATCGCACCTGCAGGATAAATATGCTACTTGTGTAAGTAGGGCTGAGCTTCTGTCCATCGTTACCTGCGAGGCGCAAAACCGATCATACTGACTATTGGGCGTTTCTCACGGCTCGGAAAACAACTTAGGGGTTGATAGAGATGCTTGCGAGGTTGCAGAGCGCAGCTCTCATAGGCATTGACGCATACATAGTGCAAGTTGAAGTGGACATACTCACTGGGATGCCAAGCATCAAGGTTGTGGGCTTACCAGACAGGGCTGTAACTGAGAGCGTTGAGCGCATACGCTCTGCTATCAGGAACTCGCAGTATGAGTTGCCGAGGCGTCCAATCACAGTCAACCTCGCACCTGCCGACACGAAAAAAGAAGGTGCAGCATTTGACCTGCCTATCGCGCTCGGAATATTGATGGCGAGCGGGCAGATCAACATCCGCTCCATGGATGATTTCGTCATAGTCGGGGAGTTGTCGCTTGATGGTAGCCTGCGACCCGTAAACGGCGTTCTACCAATAGCTATAGGCGCAAGGGACGCTGGCATAAAAGCGTTGGTAGTCCCAATCCAAAACGCTCGCGAGGCTGCGGTTGTGAGGGAGATTGATGTATACGCGGTCAAGTCGCTCCACGAAGCTGCTATGGTTGTGACAAACCCGCAGTCGTTCCAACCATACCCGAAAACGGAGTTCGATGAAGGGGTCATCCACGGTGAACATGATGTTGACTTTAGCGAAGTGAAGGGGCAGGAGCATGCTAAGAGGGCTCTTGAGATAGCTGCTGCTGGGGGGCACAATGTGCTCATGATAGGACCACCTGGCTCTGGCAAGACGATGCTTGCAAGGCGCCTGCCAACCATCCTGCCACCGATGAGCGTTGAGGAGATGCTTGAGGTCACGAAGATATACAGCGTTGCCGGGTTGCTTCCGAGGGACAAGGGGCTCATAACGACGCGCCCGTTCAGAGCACCACACCATACGATATCAAATGCTGGCTTAATAGGTGGTGGCTCAATACCGAAGCCGGGCGAGGTCAGCTTGGCTCACAACGGTGTTCTCTTCCTCGACGAGTTTCCCGAATTCCACAGGGACACGCTTGAGGTGCTACGACAGCCACTTGAAGATGGCGAAGTGACGATAACAAGGGCTGCACACACTATCACTTTCCCGGCACGCTTCACACTCGTTGCAGCGATGAACCCATGTCCGTGTGGTTACGCTACCGACATGACGAGAAGGTGCACATGCACCGAGAGCCAGATAAGGCGCTACAGGATGCGCATATCAGGACCGCTCGTTGACCGAATTGATATCCACATTGAAGTCCCGAAGCTTCGTCCCGATGAAATACTTGAGCCATCGCAATCTGAGACATCGGCTCAGATACGCGAAAGGGTTATGAGGGCTCGCCAAATACAACTCGAAAGGTTCGCAGGTAGCGGCATCTTCTGCAACGCGCATATGCAACAAAAGCACATGCGCCAGTTCTGCATCATGACCGAAGGCGCAAAGCAAATACTCAGGAGGGCGATAGAATCGCTCGGGTTCAGCGCAAGGGGAAGCGACCGCATACTTAAAGTTGCGAGAACCATCGCAGACCTTTGTGGCTCGGAACTGATACGAGAAGAGCACATAGCTGAGGCGATACAATACCGAGCGCTTGATAGAGAACTGTTCGTCTGAGTTGCGCAAACCGTGATAGCAAAATGCTCAACAGGAGGTGCGTCTCATGAAATCCCGATGCATCTCGTTGCTTCGCAATGCATTCGGCTGGCTGATGTGCATCCATCTTTCAATCATGAGCATTGCTTTAGCCGATGCAGACAAGTGGCTTCTTTTCCGAAACACCCCTGATGGGGCTGCAACATGCGAGGCATCGCTTCGCCTTCCCCTCTTCCTGAAGTGGAAGTTTCAACCCGACATAGTGGCTCGCCGTCATACAATATCACCAGTTACGGATGGCGAAAATGTTTACTATGCGTGTGGCAGAACAATCTATGCTGTCAACTGTGATGTTGGGCAACTGAGTTGGGCATACGATGCACCGCAAACGGTAACATGCCCGTTGGCTATAGCTGGCGATTTGGTTATAGCAGCAACGAGTGGCGGACATGTAATCGCGCTAAAGGCTAAGTCTGGAGTGCTTGAGTGGACATTCAGAGCACAGGCTGGAATAGGAGTTCCGCCATTCTCATTTGATGGGCATTTGCTTGTGTTGACGCATACCGGATTTGCTCACCTCATCGATGTAACTCATGGTGATGAGCTTGCAACGGTTCAACTGCCGACATCCGTCGCCAGCATACCAGCTAAGAGCGGTGATTGGCTGTCCATGATCACGAGCAACAGGCGGATGCTCATCGTCGGGTTGAAGCGTCACGATAAGGGTGTCGGTATTGAAGTGCTCGCCAACTCGCCACTCGGTGTTGGTAGCGCACCGACTCTGCCGATAGCACAGAGCCCATTTGTCTATATCGGGGTTGGACGCCTGCTCTGCTTCTACGATGTGCGCTGGAGGAAGATAACAAGGCAAATTGGCTTACCCGACATCGCTGTAGGTGCACCAGCATTGAAGGGAAAAACCATTTACATCGCCACGAGGACTGGCACAGTCCACGCAATTGATGTTGAATCGGGGAAGGAGGTGTGGCAACAAAACCTCAAACAGCCAGTTTACTCAGGTGTGTCAACGAGCGCGGATTCAGTTTTCGTTACGGCTGCAAGCGGTGTCGTATACGCTCTAAGCATCGAAGACGGGAAGGTGTTGTGGCGCTTTAAACTCGGTGATGAAAACCCTCAAGATGAAAAACAGGTGCGCATATACTCCCCACCGGTCGTAACGAGTAACGGACTCTATGTCACATCTGGTGATGGAAGCCTCTACGCATTCTGCAGTGACTTTGTGGACACGACTCCACCTGCGTTTGTTTCCGCATCCTTGCGCGTCCCCTCAAAAGATCCAACTCGCTTCATCCTTTATAAGCTCGTGGAGGCTTCCTCTGAATTGGGCGAAGGGAAGCCTTTGCAAGTTCCGGGCTACCCGCCGATTAAACTTCTTCTGAAACTCGCGGATGCTGGTAGCGGGATTGACCCGACTGGTTTTCAAGCCACTTGCACTCGTCTGCCCAAGCTCCCGTTTGAGTTTGACGAGGCTAAAGGAACTCTAACGCTTGACATACATGTTCCCACGGGGAAGGGCGTAAAGAGACCACTCCCAGACGGCGAATACCTTGTGGTTGTAACTTCAAAGGACCACGCGGGCAACATAGGCAGGTATAGGCTTCGGTTCCAAATCAACAACTCCCTACCGCTCCCAGCACCACCTGAGACAGCACCAACGACACCCGGAGCGCCAATAACGGGAGCACCTACAACAGGTGAGTGAGGCGCGCCTTTTGGCAGGTGAGCACTTCTGAGGGGGTGAAACTGATGACGGTGTTACGGTGGATCGGGAGGGCGATATCAATCGCATTCAAGATGCTCGTCGCATTGCTTTGCCTCTCAAGCGTGTTCTATGTGGCGTATTTTGCTTATCTCAACTCCTCGTTCCCTGTGCGCGTCGTCAATGAGAGGATGATTGAATTCGCTGTCCTCGGTCCGCCATTCATCGACGATGGATACTACACGCTCACAGCACATGTTTACGAGATGGTTTGCCTGCCGACATTGTCTGCGATAGCAATAACGCTCCTCGTTCTGTGGTTCAGCGGTTATAGACATGAGGAGTTCTGGCGGCGTCTGGCTTATGAGCGGGAGCAACAGTTGCGTCTTGCAAGGAAGCAAGTTGGAGAGCTTGAGGAAGCCCTGAGAAGGCACTACAAGGAGTATCAAGAGTTTGTCATAAGGGCGCTCAGCGCAGTGAGGGGCGAGCTCACAGAAGGCTTGAGCGAAGTCGTGATGGAAGCAAAGCCACTACCCTCGCAAGGTGAGCAAGCACTCGAACCACCAAAACAAGAGGATGAATGAAAAAAAGCAAGGTGAACAACATGGATGAGGAACTCATAGCATGGGTGAGGCTCACGAGGTGTGGCATATCGTCGGAGAGGTTGCTATCGCTTTTGCGCATCTATGGCTCACCGCAGGCTATCTTTGAAGCTGATGAAGATAGCTTGTTGTGCGTTGAAGGTATAAGCGAGGCTCACCTGAGCAAGCTGAGGAAAGCGAAGTTTGATGAAGGAGCACTCAAGGATGTGGAAAAGCTAAACTCGATCGGGGGCGAGCTGATAACCTACTTTGACGAACGCTATCCGGCATTGCTTCGCCAACTTCCGGATGCGCCTATAGCTCTTTACGCCCTCGGCGAGATGAGCACAAGTGAAGAGTTGTTGATAGCGATGGTTGGGACGAGACGCCCTTCCGATTATGGTCGGCAGGTGGCATATAAGCTGGCTTACGAGATCGCATCAAGTGGTGGAGTAATAGTAAGCGGGATGGCTATCGGAATTGATGGAGCTGTTCATCATGGCGCGCTTGATGCTGGTGGCAAGACGATAGCTGTCTTAGGTTGTGGAGTTGATGTTGTCTATCCGAGGGCAAACTCACAACTGCGTGAGCGCATCATCAAGAGCGGTGCATTGCTAAGTGAATTCCCGCTTGGTGTTTATCCTCAAGCGTGGCACTTCCCTATCCGCAACAGGATAATAAGCGGTATGTCGCTTGCGGTGATAGTTGTTGAAGCGCCACAAGGTAGTGGTGCCCTGCTGACGGCTGATTGGGCGCTTGAGCAAGGCAGGGAAGTGCTCGTCGTTCCGGGACCGATAACAAGCCCCAACTTCAAAGGTAACCATCAGCTCATCAAGGAGGGGGCGCAAATAGTTGAAACTGCGGAAGATGTTTTTGAAGCCCTTGGGATACCGAAGGAAGAAATCAAGCCACATGCTGAAGTTACACCGAAGGCACAGCTCCAAAGGCTTCCCGGGCTTAGCCCAGTTGAACTGAAGATACTTGAGGTGCTCTCAAAGGGTGAAAGGCACATTGACCAGATAGTTCGTGAGACAGCCATGCCTATCTCGGAAGTAAGCACAGCATTGGTTCAACTTGAGGTGAGGAGATTGGCAAAGCGTGGGCGTGGTGGCTTGTATGCGCTTTCTCAAGAAGCTGTGAAGGCGCTAACAGCTCATTGACATGGAGGTGGTTAGGATGCGTCGCATATACAGCACGATCGCACTTGCATCGTGTGTTGCAACTTCGCTTTTCATCCTCGGAGCCGAAGGGAACAATGAGGCGCAGAAACTAAAGGTTGCGATATTCACTGGCGGGCACGAGTTTGATAGGAAAGAGTTCTTCGCCGTCTTTGACTGGATGGGCAATGTGGCATGGGAGGAGTTCAAACAACCAGAGGCTAATAACCTCTGGTGCAACGAGAGTGAACTGAAGCGCTACGACGCTATCGTGCTTTACGATATGTGGCAGCAAATAACTGACAAGCAAAAGGAGTGTATGGTGAGCGCTTTGAAGGAGGGCACCGTTGGGCTTCTGGTGCTACATCATGCGATCGCTTCATACCAGAACTGGGATGAGTATTGGCGCATCATAGGCGCTAAGTATTTCCTATCGCCCGGAAAAGATCCCGATGGGAAACCGAGAGGGCGTTCTCAGGTTGCCTTCGGTGTGAAGATGAAAATAACAATCGCTGACAGAGAGCACCCAATAACGAGGGGCTTGAGCGACTTTGAAGTCGTTGATGAGTGCTACAAAGGCTATTGGGTCAGCCCGGATGCGCATTTGCTTCTAACAACTGACTGCCAGCAAAACGAACCTTCAATAGCGTGGGCGAAGGAGTATGGGAAGGCGAGGGTTGTCTACATCCAGCTTGGTCATGGACCTGAAGCTTATCGCAATGCAACTTACCGTGAACTCGTAAAGCGTGCCCTCCTTTGGGTGGCAAGGAAACTCTAACGATGGTGGGTGGTGAGGTGGGTGTGAGTGTTGAATTCAACCCAGAGCGATACAGAAGCCAAATCGAAGATGCGCGCAGGCGCTTAAGCATAGCTAAGCAGTTTCGTGAACCTGACAGAGTCCCAATAACAATGAATGTGGCTGGACCGTTTTACTGCAAGTTGTTCGGAGTGAAGCTCCGTGACTACTACGAGAACTTAGATGTGCAGATTGAAGTTCAGGTGCGCGGTCAGAAATGGGCTTTTGAGGAATTGCGTGATGACCGCACTGGATATGGGATAAACCTCGACATAGGCGCTGTTGCCGAAGCGGTATATTTTGACCTACCCATAGAACAACCAGAAGACTCACCACCTTGGATAGTGCGCACCATGAGCTTGCCAGAGGCGGTTGAAAAACTGAAGCTGAAAGATCCGAGCGAACACAAGGGTGTGCTTGAATACTATCGCAGGTATGAGCGAATGAAGGAGAGGGTTGAGAAGCTCGGCATAAGGATGCCAGTCAACGCTGGCTTGACGATTCACCCACCGCTATCTGCGGCGTGTGGAATAATCGAGCCACAAGAGGTCTTCTTCTATCTGGTTGACGAACCACAACTTGTCCACCGCCTCTTCGAGAAACTGTTGCTCGCTTTCTTCATGCTCCGTGACTTCGCCGACAAATACTTCGGAAGGAAGACAACTTCCATAGGGCTGGCTGATGATCACTCCGCTTTCGTCTCCGATGAGATGTATCGCATGCATGTCATGCCATACAACATGCTCATTTATGCCCGTTACGGTATCAATGGGCGCTACTTGCACGCTGATGGTCCGAACGACCACCACTTTGAAACATACGCAAACATAATGAAGCTCACAGAGATGGACATCGGTGGGTTCAGCGATGTGGCGAATGCGAAAAGAGCTTTTGCGGGCAAGGTGTTTTTCAGCGGCGGATTGAACTGTAAAGACCTCTACTACGACCTTGAGTATGCGAAGCCGAAAATAAAACGAGCCATAAGATTGGGTGCGCCCGGAGGTGGCTTTGCGCTCGCCATCGGTGGCGAGGCATACATCGGTGTCAATCCAGAAACGCTTGTCAAGGCGGTGGAGTATGCAAAATCTATCGGGCGCTACCCGATTGATCAGGAGATGCTCTCGGATTGAAATAGCCCTCCCTTGCTGGATGGAAACTATCGCTACAACCTTCCTGAGGATCGCAGGAACGCATGGATTATCTCAACGATCTTCAAAGCAGCTTTACCGTCTCCATATGGGAACACCGAGTCCCTTCCGGGCTTTGCGTTGATAGCGGCTTTGGCAATCTCATCTGGGTCGCAACCAACAAGCGTGTTCCAGCCTGTCTCCACAGTCTCTATCCATTCCGTTTGTTCACGCAAAGTGATGCAGGGCACTCGGAAGAAGAAGGCTTCCTTCTGGACGCCGCCTGAGTCAGTCAAAATCATGCGGGCGTTCTTCTCGAGCACCAGCATGTCAAGATATGAGACTGGCTCAGAAACTCTTACGCCTTTCATCTGCCAGCCAGACGCTGTTATTTGTTTCTTAGTGCGCGGGTGGATAGGAAAGACAACCTCTATACCCTCCTCTGCGATCCTTTCAAGCCCTTCCAGTATAGCCCTGAGGCGTTCTAAGTTGTCTGTGTTTTCTGCTCTGTGGATGGTGGCGAGGGCGTATCCTTTTGGCTCAAGCCCAAAACGGAAAAGGACATCGCTCTTGCCTTCCGCCACCTCCAGATACATTAGCACCGCATCATACATCACATCGCCAACCAAGTGAACCCCCTCAGTTATACCCTCCATCCTGAGATTCCTCACAGCTGTCTCAGTTGGGCAAAAGAGCAGGTCCGACACATGGTCGGTTAATATGCGATTGATCTCCTCTGGCACACGCTTGTTGAAGCACCTTAACCCAGCTTCCACATGTGCCACAGGGATATGCAGTTTGGCGGAGGCGATGGCACCAGCGAGCGTGCTGTTTGTGTCGCCGTATACTATCACCAAGTCTGGCTTCTCGCCGATTAAAACATCTTCAATCCGCTTAAGCATCTCACCCGTCTGGTAGCCATGAGTGCCAGAGCCAACGCCAAGGTGGTGGTCTGGTGCTTTTATTCCGAGCTCCTCAAAAAAGACCTGCGACATTAGGTAATCGTAATGTTGCCCTGTGTGGAGCAGTATCTCGCATATTCGCTCATCCGCGCGTAGCTTGTTGTGCCGTTCGATGGCTTTGAGGATGGGAGCAAGCTTTATGAACTGCGGTCTTGCACCTACGATGTCCACTACCTTCAATGCGACTCACCACTACCTTACAAGTCAAAGGCTCACTATGAGACGAACGGTGGCTCACCCTGTATGGATTCAATCAACTGCAAAGCTTTCCTCACCTTCTCGCCATCGCCTTCGATCATTAATCTCACCGAGCCCTCAGCACCCGCAACACCACCAGACGCTATCAATGTCGCCTCAACATCGCACAACAGCTTCAAAGCCTCAATCTCAGTGATTATCGTCCCTGTGACTGGCATCAAGGTTGGTGTCTCCGTGAGCAACTCATCATCTGGTGTCCTTGTTTTCATGCTCAAAGCCTCAATGTCTTCATAGACGAGCTTTTCCAACCCTACAGGTATTACAAGCTCAATCCTCCTTGCCACAATAGTTCCTATCGTTGCGCCGATGGTTCCTCCCTCAGGATGCCCGATGAGTATGCCAGCAACCTTCCTCTTGTAGTCGAGTGCGTTTGCGCCCTTTATGAAAACATCCCCCTTGCCCATGTGCTTCACCGCCTCAATCACGGTCATCCCTTCAACTGGCATCCCGTTCTTGAGCACGATGTCAGGTAGCTTTTGTTCCCTCAACCCAGATGTGTGCATCGTCTTTCTCGGCATCGTTACCCCTGTTGTATATGCGGGCTTGTCTATTGCTCTACCAAGCAACTCCTCAACAACATAAGCGTTCGTTGTTCCCTTTGCGATAGCGATCATGCCCTCCTTGAGTGCCCTTTGAACAGGACGAAGCTTAGCAACCCCTTTAGCTATGAGGCGCTTCGATTCAGCGACTGTAAGAACAACGCTCGCTTTCGCCATCCCAAATCATCTCCCTCGTCTTGTGAACTCATATTTGAGCCAACGCTCATCAAGCACGATAACATCGTCACATCTTGGTCCGACTGATATCAGCCCAATCGGTATCCCAAGTTGCTGAGAGATGTAATCCACGAACTGTTTCGTTCTCTCAGGCAACTCATCGTAACTTCTAATTTGCTTCGTCGGTTCCAGCCACCCTTTCAGCGTCTCATAGACTGGCTCACACTCACTCAGCATCTCACTGCTCGCTGGGAACTCGGTCAAGAGTTTGCCCTTGTGTTTGTATGCGACGCACACTTTTATCTCCTCAAAGTGGTCGAGCACATCGAGCTTTGTAAGCACTAAAGCATCAAACCCGTTTATGCGGGCAGCAAAGCGAAGTTGAACTAAATCGAGCCACCCGCACCTCCTCGGGCGACCGGTTGTCGCTCCATACTCCATACCGATTTCCCTGAGCCTGTCTCCCGTCTCGTCATTCAACTCGGTCGGGAACGGACCTGCGCCAACTCTTGTCGTGTAAACTTTGCTAACACCTATCACAGCGTCAATCAAGGTTGGCGGGACTCCAGCACCAGTGCAAACGCTCCCTGCGATAGTGTTTGAGGAGGTCACGAATGGGAAAGTCCCAAAGTCAACATCAAGTCCCGCCCCTTGAGCACCCTCAAAAAGAACATTGCACCCAGAACGCAACGCATCGTTCAAAACCTTCGTGGTGTCGCAGATGAAGGGCGCAAGTATCTCTCCATACTCCAAATAGCGTTTGCAAAGCTCGTCGATCTTCGGGCGCTCATCCTCTGGCAAACGCGATAGGATGTCCGCCTTCTGCTCAAAGTTCATCTCAAGCTTCTGGCGCAACCTGTCCTTATCAAGCAAGTCGATCATCCTTATGCCAATCCTTTCAACCTTGTCCACATATGTTGGACCTATCCCCCTTTGTGTTGTGCCGAGCTTGAACTTTGAGCCAGCCGATTCCCTCGCGCTGTCGAGTATTCTGTGGTAAGTGAAAGTCACATGTGCCCTGTCGCTTATCAACAACCTCTTCGGTGATACATCAATACCAAGCCCTCTTATCGTTTCTATCTCCTCAAGCAACGCTTGTGGGTCAACAACAACACCGTTACCTATAACGCACACCGTGTGCTTGTGGACTATGCCAGCAGGTATCAGGTGGAGGGCAAGCCTACGATCATCGATGACGAGCGTATGCCCCGCATTACACCCACCTTGAAAGCGCACAACTATGTCCGCACGCTTGCTCAGCAGGTCAACTATCCTCCCTTTGCCCTCATCTCCCCATTGTGCGCCAACGACAACCAAGCTTGGCACTTTACTTCACTCCTTCAGCCGTCATTGGTTTTACGGCTTTACACAAAATCAAATTTTGTGTTTCGGAACGCCTCTTATCAAGCCATGCTCATCAATGAAGTGCTCCAAACTTGATAGCGCCCTCCTAACAAGCTCCAATTGCCTTAAAGCTTTGTCCTTTACGCGCTTTGGAAGCGGTGGGAGAAGACCGAAGTTTATGTTCATCGGTTGGAAATAACGCGGGTCTGCGGTGGTGATGTAATTAGCCAAAGCCCCAAGAGCAGTCTCTGGCGGGAACACGAGTGGCTCCATGCCGAGCACCATGCGCGCTGCGTTTATCCCCGCAACTAACCCCGATGCTGCAGATTCGATGTATCCTTCAACACCCGAGAACTGCCCCGCAAAGAAAATCCTGCCATCAACCTTAAGCTGGTATGTCGGCAGAAGCAATTTCGGTGCATTGACGAATGTATTCCTGTGGACCATGCCGTAGCGCACGAACTCCGCATGCTCAAGCCCGGGTATCATCCGAAACACTCGCCTTTGCTCTGACCACTTCAATTGGGTCTGGAAGCCAACCATGTTGTAGAGCGTTCTCTCTTTGTTCTCTGGGCGCAACTGCACGACAGCAAATGGTTGTTTGCCAGTCCTTGGGTCTATCAAACCAGTTGGGCGAAGCGGTCCGTAAACGAGCGTTAGACGCCCCCTCTCAGCCATGACCTCAATTGGCAGACACCCTTCAAAAAACTTAGCCTCCTCATCAAACTCGTGCAGTTCGACCCTTTCTGCGCTAACGAGTGCCTCCCAAAACGCGTTGTATTCCTCTTCGTTCATCGGGCAGTTGACATACGCTGGTTCATCATCTCTGTAGCGTGATGCCATGAATGTCTTTGAGTAGTCAATCGTTTCTGCATCAACTATCGGTGCAACCGCATCGTAAAAATGAAGGAACTCCTCACCAACAAGTCTCCTTATCTCCTCAGCAAACTCATGGTGCGTGAGCGGTCCAGTTGCGACGATCACTATGCCCTCACTCGGTATGCTCGTTATGAGCCTGCGCTCAACCGTTATCAACTCATGAGCTTCGATTGCCCTCGTGACAGCCCTCGCAAACTCCTCCCTATCAACGGTTAAAGCGCCACCACCTGGTATGGCTGTTTCATCGGCGCATCTTATGATGATTGAGTTAAGCCTCCTCATCTCCTCTTTGAGCAACCCAGCAGGCTTGGTCAAAATATCGCTTCGAAGCGAATTGCTACAAACAAGCTCGGCGAGCAATCCAGTCTTGTGTGCTGGTGTCATCACATAAGGGCGCATCTCGTAAAGGACCACTTTGACACCCATGTTCGCAACCTGCCATGCTGCTTCACAGCCAGCGAGCCCGCCACCTATCACGATGACGCGCTCTCCCTTCGGCATGGAAGGCTCACCCCATAAGAATGAGCATGGCGCTACTTCACTCCAACAACCTTACTGTGCCACTTATGATGGCGGTCTCCACCCCGCCTTTAAGTTGCAACATAAGCGCCCCTCTTCCATCCAGCCCCTTGACTACGCCGACAAGCTTCCCTGAGCCAGTAGTTACTTCCACAAGCTTACCTTGAGCGAAATGCAACTGGCAGTATCTTTCCCTCAGCTTCTCAAACCCGTTTGAAAGAAGCGCCTCATAAACACGCTCAAGATGTGCAAGCATTGAAGCGAGCAACCTCTCCCTCCGAAACTGCTTGCCCGAAAACTCTTTAAGGCTTGTTGCAACACATCTAAGCTCGCTCGGGAAGTGTTCTGCTTCGGTATTCACATTGATCCCTATCCCAACGATAGCAAACTCAACTCCGCTTTGCGAGGCTCTCGCCTCGGTCAAGATGCCACCAACTTTTTTACCACCCAAAACTAAATCGTTTACCCACTTCACCATAACGGGTAGCGATGTTGATTCGTGCAACCCTTCACACACACCGACAGCGGTTGCAATGGTTAAAATGAGCAATTCCTTCGGCAGGAACGGCGGACGAACTATGAAGGATGCGTAAATGCCAGTTAGCTTAGGTGAGAACCAGCTCCTTCCAAATCTTCCCCTGCCAGCCGACTGCGCCTCCGCCAAAACGAGAGCACCATTTGGAGCCCCTTCAATTGCGATTTGCTTCGCCACATCGTTTGTTGAACCCACATGCTCCATGTAAACGAAATGCCTGCCCAGCCACTTCGTCCTGAGGAGTTGTTGAAACTCATCAACATCAAAGGGTCTCATCATCGTGTCACCCAAAGCTTACGATGGGATTGGGTTTGCTAATCTACGCCACCATAAGCTCCAATCACAGCAACATGTTGATCTCAAACGAGACATAGTCAGCCCTTTCCTTCGCCTCATCCCAAGCGCCAGCATGTATTGGCTTACCGCATCTTGGTGGCATCCCTTTGGTGTAATGAAGCCCGATCGAGAGGCTTGGATTGATGTCGTAGAAGAATTGTGCAGAGAAATATTGCTCCCAATCAGGGCTCGTCTTGCGACCGTGTTGTGCTCTGGCTCCGAGCAATGCGATGTGCATCCTTTGCGATATCGGAAAATCAAGTCTCCCGAAAATGAGCATTGAGTTAGGTCCAGTCACATAACCGAGCGATTCATTGCGGTATTGGTAATTGAGCTTCCTGTTTCGGTGCGTGAATGTGTTTTTGTCAAACCGCGCATACTCAACTGTGAGCCCGAGGCGCTTTCTCGCTACATCAAATGGCATCTGGAAACCAACTATGCATCCCATCTGTCTTTCGGCAGGTTTTGCGAGGCGCACATCATCAACGACCCACTCAATGTAGAAGCGGGTGCCACCCTTACCGATCCAGCTCATGTCCGCGCTCACGATTATCTCATCGCTGTCTTCGTTTCGCCCCATGCGCACGAGCAAACGGGAGGCAGGATAAAGAGGTAGCAAAAACGAAATCGGAGATGGGAAAGGTTTTGAGAGCTGGACCTCGTTAAAGCCGAATACAAACGAATCGCCAAATGACTTCTCAGAACGCCTCGCCAAGATAAAGCGCTTGCCGTTTTCGTCACCCTGTAAGTATCCGACCAACTGCCTAACCCTTACCTTCCCAACGATGGGAAGCATAACCCTGCCTGACCATCTGAACATATCAATCGGGTGGGCGCCATCTGTGAGTATCCCACCGCTAACGCTCGCTGGACCAAAACGCTCATAACCTCTGCCGAGATCAAGCTTCCCACCAAACAGCTCCGTTGAGATGGTGGCTACATCAAGCAGAGGCTTGTTATAGCTCTCGAAGAGAGATGTTTGGCGCGATGTGTTAAGTCTGATTTGGACGCTCGTTTTCTTGTTCAAGCGTGCAAGGACGCTGAAGAAGCCCTGATGACGCAACATGACGCCTTTCGAATCAAGCGAGAGAGAAGCGATGGGGCGGATGCTTAAAGCATACGATGTGAAAACGCTTGTGGGCATGTTCTCAAAAGTTGTCGGTAAAGGCTCATCGGCACGAAGCTCATCGCAGAACTGCCTCGCCGTTTGCCACAGCAGTAGCTTATCCTCATCGCCATGTAGGTGCGCAAGCGTTTTCCTACCTGTATCATCTAAGCTACCCTCTTGTGCGCTGTGAATTGCCTTTGCGATTATGTCGGCAATCTGTTTCCTCGTGTATGCGAAGCCAAAGCGGAAGTGCCTCGCTGAATATCCGCTGAGCAATCCAGAGCCAGCGAGCTTCGCCATGACATCGTAAGAGAAATCGCTCAGCCCCAAAACATCGCTGTGTGCCAGCCTCGGCTCTTCAAGCATCTCACCATCTGGCGATGCTTCTTCCGATGACACTGCCAAGCGACATAGCGATACAAGCACGATGAGTTGAAGACCTATGTGGAACACCAACCGCATGCGCATCCTCTTCCCTCCCAATTCACTCTGATTTAAACGGCGCCAATGACATTGTGTAGCACGGCAAAGCAAATTTTAAATGTGAAGGCTGTAAACGCACACAAGCGCCATCGTGTTACAACACCAAGAAGTGACACTTAGGTGATGTGGTGATGCTTCATGGCAGTTAAGGTCGTCATCGAGAAGGTCTTTGAGAACATGGAGGAGGCGACGATTGGCAAGTGGCTGAAGAGGGAAGGCGAGTATGTGAACGAAGGGGAACCACTCGTGGAGATAATAACCGAGAAGGTCACATTTGAGA
Source organism: Candidatus Thermosaccharophagus yellowstonensis (assembly GCA_041537945.1). GTDB lineage: Bacteria > Armatimonadota > Fervidibacteria > Fervidibacterales > Thermosaccharophagaceae > Thermosaccharophagus > Thermosaccharophagus yellowstonensis. Next base: position 16,705 of record JBGOEK010000011.1, on the reverse strand, counting down.
TGGAGTCACCATCAAGTGGCATATTGAGGCGCATTGTCGCCAAGGAGAAAAGCACTGTGCCAGTCGGATTTGTGATTGCCATCCTCGGAGATAGCGATGAGCCACTGCCGAATGTGGACGAGGAAAACGAGCTCCTTATGAAGCGGTGGAGGGAGACACATGTCTCCGTCGGACCGCAAAAGCCAGCTCAAACAGAAGTGGCGGTGGAAAAAGAAACATCGCCAACGCAACCACAAACGAAGAGGGTGAAAGCCACCCCAGCGGCAAAGAGACTCGCGAGGGAGCACAACTTAACGATCGAAGAAGTCGCTGAGGCACTCGGGGTTGAATTCGTTTCGGAGAGCGATGTGAGGAACTATCTCTCGCTTCGCATGAAAGAGCGTTGATGCCTCCTCTCACGATACATCTATCAGCTCAATCCGTCCCTCAAAAAGCTTGAGGACCTTTTGCCTGAGCGCTGCATACTTTGGGCTGCGCAATGTGGGGTCTTCCTCAACTATGCTCCTTGCGACGCGCCTTGCCAGTATCAACAGATCAACATCGTGTATGATGTCAGCTATCCTCAAGTCTGGGAGACCATGTTGTCTTGTGCCATAAAACTCCCCTGGACCACGCAGGCGCAAATCTTCCTCAGCTATCTCGAACCCGTCGTTTGTGCGCACCATAACTTCCAATCTCCTTCTTGCGTCCTCACTTGATGGTGAGCCGACGAGGAAGCAATAGCTTTGATATGTGCTCCTGCCAACGCGCCCTCTGAGTTGGTGGAGTTGTGCTAAGCCGAACCTATGAGCATCCTCGATGACGATAACGGTTGCGTTGGGCACATCAACACCGACCTCTATGACGGTCGTCGTCGTCAGCACATGTATTTCTCCCCTCCTAAACGCCTCCATAACTGCATCCTTCTCGTGCGATGGTAAACGACCATGCAAAACGCCGACCTTGAAATCGGGGAAGACCTCATGCTGTAGCCATTCAGCATGCTTGACGACTGCATCCACATCTTCAAGCTTCTCAGACTCTTCAATCAACGGGCAAACGACATAAGCCTGCCTTCCCTTCTCAAGCTCCTGCTGGACAAACCTGTAGGCGAGATGCCTCCTCTCCTTCCGCACCCACCTCGTAATCACTGGCTTCCTTCCGGGCGGTAGCTCATGCAGAACCGATACATCCAAGTCGCCGTAAACTGTTAGGGCGAGCGTCCTTGGAATAGGGGTTGCCGTCATTATGAGCACATCTGGGCAAGTGCCCTTTCGTATTAAGTTTGCTCGTTGCATCACACCGAACTTATGCTGTTCATCAACCACCGCGAGCCCGAGCCTGTTGAAAACGACATCCTCTTGAATTAGAGCGTGTGTCCCGACGATGATCGAAGCATCTCCGATCTCTATCCTTCTTCTCGCCCTCCTCTTCTCCCTTTGAGAGAGGCTTCCTATGAGGAGGGTCACATCAACATTGAACGGCTGGAAGAGTTCAAGTAAGACTCTGTAGTGTTGCTCGGCTAAGACCTCGGTTGGCGCCATGAAAGCGCCTTGGTAGCCATTCAGGACGGCTGTGTAAAGAGCGGTTGCTGCTACAACTGTCTTCCCAGAACCGACCTCACCGTGAAGTAATCTGTTCATCGGTTGTGGTGAAGCCATGTCCCTGTGTATCTCCTCTATCGCCCTCTTCTGCGAAGCTGTCAGCTCAAATGGGAATGAGGCTATGAACTCCGCTATCTGAGGCAAGTCTGTTTTGAATGCGATCCCTTGCTTCTTTTTGAAGCCCCTCTCACGCAGTGCCAGCGCAAGTTGCATTAGTAGGAATTCCTCAAACACAACCCTTCTCCTTGCCTGCTGTAATTTATGCATGTCGTCTGGGAAGTGGATTTGCTTGAACGCCTCCCTGAGTGGCATCATTTGGTGTGCTCTAAGCAGATCCTGCGGCAGTGTCTCTTCAATCATTCCTGAGAAGGCTTCCAATGTGTTGTAAATGAGGCGTCTTAGGAAGTTCTGAGTTAGCCCGCCAGTCAACGGGTATATCGGGACTATGCGCCCAACTTGTAGCCAACTGTCGCCAACGGCTGGCTCAACCTCAGGCATGACTATGCACAGGCTGTGCATGAAGCGCTGGACTTTGCCGTAGACAAACAGTTTCATGTTCGGGAAGACTTGAGCCTCACGGAACGGCTGATTGAACCAAACGAGGAATGCCGAGCCTGTATGATCTGCTACTGGGACTTTTGTTATCGCTATGCCCCTCCTCTTCTCCGTCCTCGCATGACCCGTAACGGTGACAAGAGCACACTCCTTCTCACCGAGAGTAAGCTGTGCTATCGGTTTTATTCGTGTTCTATCCTCATGCCTTCGCGGGAAAAGCATAAGCAAGTCCTCAACCGTTTCAACTCCGAGGCGCTTTAAGAGGGATGCCCTCTTTTGTCCGACGCCGTAAAGGTATTGCACTGGCTGTGAAAGCTTCTTCAACTTCTGTTCGTAAATGTCGGTGCTCACTGTATCGGTGTGGACTCCCTTTGAAGCAACTGCAGTTTGAATGTGCAGGTGCTCATCCTCACTTACTCTCACACTTGAGGTTGTCCCTACTTCCTCTAACTCGTTTTTGATGAGCGAACGCAGTTCCTTCACTATCTGTTCAGCCTCATTCACCCTCTCCTTCCGTTCCATCAAGCTCACCAACTCATAGCCATCAAACAGCGAAACGAGGTAGCGCAATCGTTCCGTCACCTCGCTATCTCCCTCGGCTAACTCCATAGCCCTGCTTGCCCACAGTTGCATGTAGCGCCCAAAGCCACCTATGACAGACAAATCACGGTAGCCCATCTTCCTCTCAACTGGGATCGGTTTCTCCAGTTTATCGAGAATCTCGTCAAGCTGATTTGCAATGGCACTTGGCGACTTCATTCCCCTTGTCCCTACCCTCAACTTTCTTTGTTTGTCAAACCTTCATCCAATCTATTGTTAGCGCGTCTGGCGGTCGGTCGCAACTGTTATTGGCGTGCGCTGTTTACGGGTGGCAAAATTTGATTTGGGTGAGCGGCAATGTTAGACGCTATCATAATGCATCATGGTATGTTCTTCGCAACTGGCAAACGCATGCTTCTTAGACGCCTTTGCGCTGTGATGCTCATATGGTGCGCTTTGCTCACCTATGAGTTTGGAGTGGGAGGGCGCAATGGGAGCGGAAGTCCGAAACAGCCTGTCGAAAACCATAGGGAGCGTTGTGGACTCGGTGGTGAAAGTAGAGCTGTTGCTCTTCTTCGCCGCTCACCCAACAGCTATGGACAGCGCTAAGGGACTTTCAATGTGGCTTGGGAGAGATGAGAAGACTGTTGAGCAAGCAGCGAACGAACTCGTCGAAGCGACGATCTTAGTTCGGTATGGCGAAGGAGAAGAGGCAATCTATATGCTCTCCCAAGACCCGCAAGTGAAAGATGCGGTATGCCATTTCGTTTCAGAGAAGCTCTCGTGCAGGGAGCGAAGAGAGACTTTCATCAGGCAGTTGATCCACAAGGAGGCGAGAAAATAATGATCAGCAACAGTGAGTTCGTGCGATTGGGCATACCCGGGGTTGATGATGTTCTTATGGGAGGGATACTGCGTGGTGATACAATACTCGTTCAAGGTGCTCCGGGGACGGGAAAGACAACATTTGGCTTGCAGGTCATTTACGCTGGCGCTTTGTATTACAACGAGCCCGGCTTGATAGTGACATTCGAGCAATTCCCAAAACAGATGTTTCGTGACGCGAAGCACTTCGGATGGGACTTCGAATCGCTCATTGAGCAGAGGAAAATTTATGTGATAGCTACATCGCCACATGTTTTTCAAAAACAGCTCCAAAGCCCAGATGGTATCATACACAAAACGCTCGCCGAGATGGACATACGCAGGGTGCTCATCGACAGCATAACGCACTTCCAGCGCATAACTACGGATGAGATCCAACTCAGGGAAATGATAAGCGGGCTGTTAAACATGTTCCGTCAGCGGGAGATAACCACCGTCCTCACACAAGAGGTTCACCAAAGTGAACACTCGTTCACATTTGAGGAATACACCGTTGACGCTGTCATAAGGCTCTCGCTCGAACCCATAGACAAAGTGCAAAGGAGACGCTTCTTGGAAGTGCTTAAGGCAAGGGGACAGGCGTTCCTGCCGGGGAAGCATAGCATGGCTATTGAGTCAGATGGCATACATGTTTACCCAGCGCCTTACTTGGCGCTCACAAGCCAAACAACAAGTGAGGTCACTCTTAAAAGGGTGCCAAGCGGGGTTCCGGGGCTTGATAGGATGCTTGGTGGTGGTCTTTACGAGGGCTTTTGTGCATTGCTCGCTGGCGATGTTGGTGCTGGTAAGTCAATGCTTGTGCGCCAGTTCATAGCTTACGGCGCACAGAGGGGCGAACCTGGACTTTATGTCGTCATCCGTGAGACGCCAGAACAGATACTGAAGGTGAGCCAAACTGTCGGGCTGAACTTGCAACCCCTCATTGAAGCTGGAATGATAACAATACTGCACTACAACATGGGCGACTTAGACCCTTACAAACTCTTCTGGGACATACACAACCTTGTGACGAGGAAGAATTTCAAGAGAGCTGTCATTGATAGCCTTTCAGACATACAACCGAGCTTGATGGAGCAAGCAGTGTTCAGAGACTATGTTGGAGCTCTGCGCCAATTGTTCCTCTCGCACAATATCACTTCAATCCTCACATTCGATTTGCGCCCAACGACAGTAGAGCAAGAGTTGATTGAGTCCGAGATAGCGCTCCTCTTTGATGCCATACTCGCACTTAGGCTCAGAAACATACACGACCACATGCGTAAGACGATAACAGTGCTTAAGATGCGTGGTAGCGAACATGATGCTGGCATAAGGTATGTGCGCATAGAGCCTGGCGAGGGCATGATCGTTGAAACTGGATTTGAGGGCATGCCTTCTTTCCTGAGGCGCTTGCAACAGCTGTCAATGGAGGCAGCGAGGGAGAAGAGGGGGCTTGAAACGGAAGCTTCGGGAAGCGCTTGAGCTATTAGCACCTTGCCACTATCGTCCTGCTCACCTATGAGGAAGCGAGGACCTCTCCATGGAAGCGCAATTTGACCTTGCGTTCATGAATCAATTTTTTGTGCGCGCTCTTTCAGCCATAGCTGTTGCAATAGCGCTTGAAGCTTGTGGCTTGGTGTTCTGTAAGTGGCTTGAGCGCTCGCTAAGCCATACGCTATCGCAAAGGCATGGACAAAACATGCACTGGTATGCCATCAGGAGGAGGAGGTTGCTCAAGCCACCACAATTGCTCATACGCCTCTCTCTGGCATTGCTCGCGGTATTCATCGCCCTTGAAATATTTGATCTGCCGATACTGCCATTTGCGATATGGCTACTTGCGGTGCTGTTTCTCTTGGTGCTTGCTTGTCGTAGGTTGATTGAGAACGCGCTTGCATGTTACATCATGATGTTTGAGGACATCATAGGCATCGGCGATAAGGTGCGCATAGGTAACTGTTGGGCAACTGTTGAGCACATAGGGTGGTTCGCAACAAGGTTGAGGGACGAGGAAGGCTTTACCCACACCATAATGAACGCGAGCCTGATGCAACTTGTTAGGAGCGCTGGCGATGAGGGGGGCGAGAAAACGAAGGGCGGTTAACCGTGATACCGAGTGTGTCATACTTTAGGTTCCGGGAGGGTGGGTCTATGGCGAAGATAAAAGTCGATTGGGAGAAGCTGAAAGAATTCTCACCAGAGAACCTGCTTGCGCTTGAGCGTGAGCTGATGGAAGCGATTAGACAGGAGTGGGAAGAGAGGAGGCAAGCTCGCCTTCAAAACCAAGAAGCCAAGGAGAAACGAAAGAAGTGAGGTGGCGGCGTAGCTCAGCGGTAGAGCAAGGGAATCATAATCCCTGGGTCCGGGGTTCGAATCCCCGCGCCGCCACTCATTCGCGTTTTAACCATTGCCTCGGTTGAAAACACAGGAGCGAAGCGAGAGAAAATTTATGGGCGCAAGGAGCAGTGAGGTAAAAGGCAACGAGAAGCAAAACAAAGCAACCGAGGGAAATGAAATTGAGATCGTTCGCCAGCTTGTAAAGCTGATGGAACAATACATGCTCAGTGAGCTGACCATCGAGACAAAAGAATTTTCCATCTCACTTCGAACAGCAACTTCATCACATAGATGCCTTCCAAAGGGCGAGGAGAGAAAGGCAATCACGAGAGAGGTAGCTATGCCGTTGAACTACGCTGTCAATGTAGGACTGCAGGTTGAACTCCATCACATCACATCACCGCTTACGGGTATTTTTTATCGTCGCCCAGCGCCTCAAGAACCTCCATTCGTTGAAGTTGGCTCACATGTTGAAGCTGGTCAGGTTGTGGCGTTGGTTGAGGCTATGAAGGTTTTCAACGAGATCGTTTCCGATGTTGAAGGTGTCGTCGTTGAGATAAAAGCGAAGGATGGACAGCTTGTCAACCAAGGCGATACGCTTATGCTCCTCAAGCGCACATCAAAAGAAGAAGCTTAAGAGGCACTGCTCCTTTAAAGAGGCGATGTGAAGTGAAAACGCATAGCAATGACACTATCGGCGTCGGTGTCCTCGGTCTTGGGACTGTAGGGAGCGCAGTCATAGCGCTCCTTTGGCGCAACAGGGAGCTGATACAGCGTAAGGTCGGTTGCAAGATCGAGGTTGTGAAGGTAGCAGTCAAGCACTTGGAGAAAGAGCGCCCAGTCATCTTAGACCCGAGGATGCTGACCACAAACGCCTATGAGGTGATAGAGGACGAAAGGGTTGATATAGTTGTTGAGCTTATTGGAGGGGTTGAGCCAGCTTACGAGTATGTGATGAGAGCTATTGAGCTCGGGAAAAGCATCGTGACTGCAAACAAGGAACTTCTGGCTAAAAGAGGGAACGAGATACTTGATGCAGCGAAGGAAAAGAGCGTTGATGTGTATTTTGAAGCGAGTGTCGCAGGTGGCATCCCGATCATAATGCCACTCAAGCAAAGCCTCGCTGGCAACCGAATAAAACGCATAGTGGGCATACTCAATGGAACGACGAATTACATACTGACGCGCATGACAAGGGACGGAATGGATTTTGAGAGCGCTCTTAGAGAAGCTCAAGCTAAGGGGTTCGCGGAGGCAGACCCAAAGGATGATGTTGATGCGTTTGACCCGATGTATAAGATAGCGATATTGGCTGCGATAGCATTCGGTTACCGCATTCCGATTGATGCGATACACAGGGAAGGCATAAGGCATGTTGAGCCAGCTGACATCGAATACGCAAACAGCCTCGGTTATGTGATCAAGCTGTTAGCGATTGCTGCTGAAAGCAACGGTGAGATTGAGATAAGGGTTCACCCAACGCTTGTTCCAAAGTCTCATCCTCTGGCTTCTGTGAGCGACAACTACAACGCCATCGTTATAGAGGGGGATAGCGTTGGCAGGCTAATGTTTTATGGGCAAGGGGCTGGGGGTGCACCAACGGCAAGCTCTGTTGTCGGAGACATAATCGATGCTGCGCGCAACATAAGACACGGCGCAAAAGGTCGCATACCATGCACATGCCTAAGCGGTGTCAAGATCAAAAGCGTTGACGACTCCGTCAGCAGGTTCTGCATCAGGATGAGAGTTGCTGATAAGCCCGGCGTCCTCGCGAAAGTTGCAAGCGTGTTTGGTGCTGAGAATGTGAGCATAGCTTCAGTGTTCCAAAGGGAGAGCGATGGCAAAGTCGCTGAGATAGTCTGGATAACCCATGAGACACCCTACAGGGCGCTGAGGAAAGCCATTGAGGGGATAAAGGAACTTGACATCGTCTCCAGCGTGTGTAAGCCATTGTGGGTGGAGACGGATTGAGCGTGCTCACATAACCATTTGAAAAAGATCGGGGGTGAGGGAAACAACCTTATGGACAGCGATAGCAACATGCGCCAGCTCTCGCTTGCGAGTGGTAAGTGGGAGGGCATCATCCATCACTACCGCCGTTTCCTCCCAGTGAGCGATTCAACACCCGTTGTGACGCTCTGCGAAGGCAACACACCTCTCATAAGAGCAAAGGCTATTGAGGCATTGATTGGTGGCAGTATGCGAGTCTATCTCAAGTATGAGGGGACAAACCCGACTGGTTCATTCAAAGACAGGGGCATGACAGTCGCTGTCTCAAAGGCGCTTGAACGCAACCACAAGGTTGGCATATGCGCCTCCACTGGAAACACTTCTGCATCCGCTGCAGCATATTGCGCCAAGGCTAACATAAAGTGCGTCATAGTTATCCCACAAGGTAAAGTTGCGCTTGGCAAGCTCTCACAAGCATTAGCGCATGGCGCACTCCTTTGCCCAGTGGCAGGAAGCTTTGATGAAGCGCTCAATGTCGTTCGTCAGATATGCGAAAGTGAAAAGATAGCCTTGTTGAACTCGCTCAACTACGAACGCTTGGAGGGACAGAAGACAGCCGTCTTCGAAATATGTGATGCGCTCTCAATGGCTCCAGACTTCCACATCATGCCAGTTGGTAACGCTGGAAACATAACATCGCACTGGATGGGTTACAAGGAGTATTACAGAAACGGCTTTATCACGAGCTTGCCCATAATGATTGGGGTGCAGGCTCAAGGCGCTGCGCCACTCGTCATAGGTCGCCCAGTTGAGAATCCAGAGACAATCGCAACCGCAATAAGGATTGGTAACCCCGCAAGGTGGCGAGAAGCTATTGAGGCAAGAGATGAATCGGGTGGCACGATCATCGCTGTAACCGACGAAGAGATTATCACAGCATACAAATTGCTCGCTCAGAAGGAAGGCTTGTTCGTTGAGCCAGCTGGCGCAGCGAGTGTCGCTGGTTTGTTAAAGCTTTGTAAAGAGGGCTTCTTTGAGAGCGCATTGGCTAAGCGGAGGGCAAACGGAAGTGAGCCAACAGTCGTTTGCGTTCTAACAGGGCATGGGCTTAAAGACCCTCAAACTGCAATGTGCCTTTCAAGCATACCAGAACCACTACCACCAACGAAGGAGGCGATACTAAAGGTCATCAAAGAAAGCCTTGAGGAGGGATGAACAAGATGCATCAACATAGTGGGCAAAGTGTCGTTGTCACTACCAACTTGAGCTCTGTGCCACTCGTAAAACGCGGTAAGGTCAGGGACATATATCGCGTCGGTGATCAACTGTTGTTTATTGCTACCGACAGGATCTCAGCTTTTGATGTTGTGCTCCCAACACCGATACCAGACAAAGGGCGAATACTGACACAGCTATCCGTCTTCTGGTTTGAGCGCACAAAGCATATCATCCCTAACCACCTCATCACAGCGTGCGTTGATGAATTTCCGAGCGAGTTGCAGTCGGAGCGCGAATTACTTGAGGGACGCTCAATGCTTGTGAAGCTCGCAAAGCCACTACCGATTGAGTGCGTCGTTCGTGGTTATATCGCTGGCTCGGCTTGGAAGGAATATCTTGCAACAGGCGAAGTATGCGGGATAAAGTTGCCAAGCGGTTTGAAGCTATGCCAAAAGCTCGATGAACCGATATTCACTCCAGCAACTAAAGCCCTCGTAGGGCATGACGAGAACATCACTTTTGAAAAGGTTGTGGAAATGATCGGTAGGGAACTCGCTGAGAGGGTGAGAGAAATAAGCCTCCAAATTTACACTTTCGCATCTGCCTACGCTGAGGAGAAGGGCATAATCATCGCCGATACGAAGTTTGAGTTTGGCTTGGTTGATGGTGAGCTAATTCTCATCGATGAACTGCTGACGCCTGACTCTTCTCGCTTTTGGGATGCCGAAAGCTACTGTGCGGGGAGGCAACAGGAAAGCTTTGATAAACAATTCGTGCGAGATTACCTTGAGAGCATCGGTTGGGACAAGAAGCCACCAGCCCCCCAACTGCCACAAGATGTCGTTGAGAAAACAAGGCAACGCTACATTGAAGCCTACAGGAGGTTGTGTTTAACCTGAGATGACCTGAAGGCTTTAGTTGACTTGCCTCATCGGGAGTGAGGATGCGGCATGGATAAGTGGCTCATCTTGCTCCTTGATGGCGCTGCAGATGAGCCTATAGATGCCCTCGATGGGAAAACACCACTTGAAGCTGCATCGCTCCCAACTCTTGATCTGATAGCTATGCGCTCAACAGTTGGTGTGGCGCCGACAATACCAGATGGAGCGCCAGTCCAACCAGAGAACGCTTTGCTAAGCATAATCGGCTATGAGCCGTTTGTCGCATACACCCGTCGTGGCGCATGGCTCGCAAGCGCCCTCGATGTCCATTTGGATGTGAGCAATGTGGCTATGTGCGCAACTTTGATGAGCACCGATGGAGAAAGTGTTTTCAAGCTCTCAGGCGATGATGTTGAAGACGAAGAGATCGATGAAGTGATAGGCGAGATCTCGCTCAGGCTATCACCACGCCAGTTTGAACTAATGAAGGCAACAAAGCTTCAGCACCTCCTCATATGGCACGATGGAAGTTCATCCCTTTACTGCCCATCACCAGAAGATGTCCACTCTAAGAAGCTCGTCGAAGCATTGCCAGTAGGTGAAAAAGACTGGCAACTCCACTCGCTCATTTACGATGTCCTTGAGCTCCTTGATTCGCTTGAGCTTAACAAGCGAAGACAAGACGAAGGTAAAATGCCAATCAACCTCCTCCTACCGCACGATCCAGCTCATACTCTCTCGCTCCCATCTGCACAAGTCGCCTTCGGGATGCTCTTTGTGGATGCAATCACAACACACATCCCCATGATGGGCGCATGCAAAGCTGCTGGGATATTCGTTCACTGTCCAAGTTGGTATTCGATGCGCAATTGGTCAGAAGGCATCGGCGAACGCTTTGAAAAGCTGTTGGGCTATGTTTTGAAACTGCTTTCGCAAACGGATGTGCTCATAGTGCATATCCGTGAAGCCGACTTGGCAGGGCACGCTATGGACCATGAACTCAAATCGTATGTGCTTCAGGAGTTTGATGAGCGCTTCGTCCGTCCACTTTGGCATGAATGGGAGAGGTTAGGAGAAATCAGTTTGCTTGTCGTATGCACACACAAGACGCTTTGTCAAACGGGCAAGCACGAAAGCGGTCTGATGCCATTCCTCATCTATCCACCAGTCGGACGCCCAAATCCAGCCGATGCTTTTTACGAACTATGCGCGCTTGAGGACGGCTTGAGGCTCGATGACACAACCGAACTGCCAAAACTTGCCCTCCCACTGCGCGAGGCGATAAAGGTAAGCAAGAGATAAAACAAACTTTTCCTTGGTGAGGTAGGCTATGACTACAGTGAAGACCAAACTCAATTTTGCTATGGGAATTTTCAAGGAGGCGATGAAGGTTTGGTTTGTGAAGATGAAGTTTCTCAATGTGGTGAAGGTTATGATGGTGATGGAGGTAACATTGCACCTTGTGGTTTAATTGCACCTTCAGGCTTATACACATTTGATGTTGAAGTTGAGTTCATTCCTTACGACAGGGATGTGGTGAGGAGTCAAGTGTTAACGATAAATTCAATGTCTGTAGAAGATTTAGGAGTAAACGAGGAAACAGGGGAACATTTTTATTTGGTGCGATATTCTTTGGTTGGTGGGCGAGATGCTTCACAAGGAATCCTTTATCTTTATGACAGTTCCACCTTGACAAGTGTTCAAAGTTGGAATATCTCAGAGTTGTTCTGTATAGACCATGACTCATCAGATGGTTTAACCGCAAGCTATCAAGGTAGACAACATGCTTTGGTTGTTCGTGTGCCTGAAAGTGCTTTTGGAGTAGGACAATATTATTTCTTACTTCATTTTATTGATAACGCAGAAAATATCACAAAAAATCACATAAACAAGCCATTACTTTACTTTGGGCAAACAATAAATGTTATTTACCAAATTGAGGATGTTATTTCTTCTGTCCCTGAGATTCTACTTAGAAGAGCACTCTCTCAACCTGGCGAAATTCTGATAATAGATCTTGGAGGACATCCATGCCCACCACGCCCCAATACACTGCCTTTGGTATCAGATATTAACGGAGATAAGGTAGATGATTGGGACTATCCCGGTGATATAAAGTTGCCCGGGACAAATTATGTTATAGGTGTTTTTTGGTATTAAAAAAGGAATATGGAATTCACGGACAAGAACTTTTAGAAATCAAGGTAGTTATTATTATGTAGCAATAGGTATAGATCACAATGGTAATGGATTATTGGATAGATCAGAAATACAACATCAGATTGGTCAATGTCCATATTCTTGTGGAGTCAATAGTGGATGGATACAGAAAGTAGAGGGGCGATGGTATGTTCATTGGACGAGTTACGATGATTGGCGCCGCATAGATGCAGATCCAAACATAGATGGCTATCAGCCTCAAAGAGACCCTGGTGAGCGTTTACAGCATTTTATTTACGACCCTTATAAATATCTTGAAAGTATATTTTGATGATGGATATGGAAACAAGAGCCGTATACACCGAGGTGTTCCTGAAGATTATCGTGGCTGGATGAGGTGATCATAGAATGCAGCAACTAACTATATTTTCGAAATATAAGTTTTTGATTATTATGCTAATATTTTTGATTATAATGAATACTAAATGTCAAACTACTAAAGTCCTCGTGCAATATGAAAGAGATTATAAAGAGAAGAAAATATGGGTTACTGATATAAATTCGGGTAGGGAAACAAGGATCATTTTACCCAAATATGTTAGGATTAAGAAATTTAGTTTATTGAAAATCACAGATAAGATATGTGGAATTGAAGTAGAAACACATTCAATTATTCCAATAAAGACAAAAGATAAAATTCTTTTTAGTGTGCATTTTTCTCGTCCTCGTCCGGTATACCCAGAATATCTTGAACCGGTATACCCAGGACAACCTGAAAGTGATTTAGGTATAACATGCGGGATTGGTCCTTCTCCCTATAATTCTCCCGCCCCATCTCGTTTTGGGGCATTGCAAGGTGGCATCTTCTCCCGCTATTTACCTTATCCGGGGAAGCATTCAAGATGGATCGGTCCATTAATTTCTGCGAAAGTTCAAGGCAATAAAATAACTTTCTGTTTTGAAAGTAAATTTGTATCAAACAAAGTTGTGAGATATTTTATTATTTCTTACGCACCTCATAGATATGCAGTATATTGGAATGCTCCCAGAAGGAAATTGAAATGGATTCTTGCAGATGGAATAGATTTTGAATTTCCAGATAATGAAGAGATAATTCATATGACAGTAGCAAATTGTATTCCCGAACCTTAATGATACTGTTAAAAGTCAGGCTTTGATAGGGTATTTGAACCCTATTGCATCTACTTAATGGTGAAAGCAGAGCCATATAGGTTCATTTTGCACTTTTACGACGATTATGCTGATAGCTATAAAGACCATAAACCTAAGGCATCTTTGGAAGTGAATGCAGTTGAAGTTCTAACAACTATCAATCTTGTTGCTTCAGATTTATTCAAGTCACCTATCTTAGAGGACGAAGAAGAGAATCCTGGAGCTTTCGTTCACTTCAATTTGGATAATGACAACGATAGCGATAACAGTGATGGAGCGCCAAAGCATCCAGGTGGAGATTACATCGCAAATGAGAAACATAATCCTGTTATTGGAGAGGATGATTTGAAGAGGGCAAAGATATTCTTTGGAAGGCAATTTGGGAGGTTGCCTAATGAAGGGAAAGTTGTGTTAAGAGTTAAACTTATTTCAGGTAGCCGACATATGAGGGTATGGAAGAGCCCAGAGAAAGGAGCAGGGAATGATGTGTTGGTTACTGTTCAAGAGAAGGGATGGGATTTGTCAGACCCAGTTCAACGCCAAGAATTCAGTCAGATTAAAGAGAATTTGTGGATTGAAGGAATGGAATACGATAGCAAATGTTGGTTAGAAGTGGAATACAAGAAGCAAGAAGGAGGACAGTGGAAAGTGGTTGGTTCGGATAGAGTGAAGTATACATTCATTGCAGCAGACTGTGGTGTGCAGCCAAGAACAGAGCTATGTCAGTTACCAGTTTATGATTGGCAAGGAAAATTAGTAGAATATTATCCTGACCCAGACCAAAGAGCACGCATAAAAGGGTTAGGTGTAAAGGATTGTGAGTTCAGCATTACTGACAATCGCATCACATTACAATATAACTGCATTGCTTACTCAGTTGATGAAACAAACATCTGGTATGAAGATATTAGACGAGAAAACGTGATTTATCCTCCTAATGTCGTGATCATTGACGAAAAGTATGGAAATGGAGACAGGAAATTGGAAATAAAAGAAATGGATACTTTTTACAGAATAAAAAAAAGGTTGGACTCAGATCACAACATGGAACGATGAGCAGAAAGCAAAAAATGCAGAAGCAATATATTATCACAATGGCTATCATGCTGCAAGGCGAAAGTATTGTCCATGTGGAGCAGGGAAATGGATCATGTATGAAAGCAAATGTGGTAGGATGGAAAGAATAGAACATATTTGGAACCAGCTCAGTTGCTACGGCACACCTACACATTTTTACAAATAAGGTAAGGAGGGATGTGATGAGATTTCAATTAATCACTATAGCATTAATTTTTATCACTATCACCACTATGTTTACCTTAGTTGTATGTAATGAAACTCAAGAAAATTTGCGTGAGAAGTTCATTCGTTACTATACTGAGTGGACTCGATACCGTATACAACTTATAACTGATCCAGAAATTGGGTTCAGTTCTCGTATTGCGCCATATGTAAGTAAAATATATGCTCATCAAAACTTCCATGCTATTATAAAATTAGGAGCTCAAGTTGTGCCTTATATCTTTGCTGTCAGTGATGTTGAGCTGGTTCCCGCTGTGGAAAAGATTTGCAAAATCCATATTCACGAACAGGTCATTAGGGATCCTATAGTGATACCTGGGAAAGATGTGCAGATCACCTTTGAAGAGTTTCCAGAAATATTAACTGAGTTACGCAATTGGCAACCTGGGAAGGAATGGCTCCTTTGGTGGCTTGAGGGTGAGAAGCGGACACCTCAGTGGTTTAGCGATCGTTACAGCAAATGGTTGGTAGCCAGAAAGCAAGGCGATGCCCAGAAGACTAAAGCGATGTATCAAAAGCTTTTGGACATTGGTATTGCTGCCATCCCTTTGTGGCTTGAGAAATTGCAAAGTGAGCAAGATGAAAGCATAAGACAGGAAATCATGAAAGCTCTTTCATACCTGACGGATGGGGAAGTGAATTTGAACATGTCACCTCAAGAGTGCCTTAAGTGGTGGGAAGCGAATAGGGAAAGGTGGGAAATTCCGTTCCCGAAGAGCAAAAAGGAGTTTCTCAAATGGCTTGAGAGGGAAGGATGGGAAGAACAAATGCTTTCTATCCCGAGTGTCATAACGATCAGTCGCCTTGAGGATGAGGAGGCAATAGATGTTTTGATTCGTTTCCTAAGGCATCCAAATCCATTGGTGAGGGGAACAAGTTTGGGGAGGATTATGATACTGTTTGGGGAACAACTACCGAAGGAATATGCATTAGGTGTTGGAACAGACGGTTGGGAGACAATTGGAGATTTGATAGATATGGGAAAGTATGAGTGGGTTGAGAAGAAAGTGAAGGAAGTGAAGGAAGCGAAGGAAAGGATGAGGGAAGATGAAGTAGCTGAGGGAGTAGCTAAGGAAATATTTGAGTGGTGGCGAAATAACAGAGGGAGAGTGAAGATATACTGGCAAAGGGCATGGAGATCAAGCCATTTCTAATCGTGTTTATTGCAACTCAAGCCGTGGTGAGATATGGCTTTATGATCCTGAGTTGGATATGGTTTTGAGGTGGGAAGTTTCTGTTCTTCGATGTGTTGAGCATGAAGGGTGCGAAGGATTGACAGCGAGTCCAAGTGGCGAGAGGCATGGAGTCATCATTCCAGTCAAAGTGATGGAGAAGGTTGGGACATACAGGTTCGTCCTGCACTTTTATGATGACTATGCCGATAGCTATAAAGACCACCAAGTTAAACCAGCGTTGGAGATAAACAGCGAGTGGCACAAATGGCAAATCACCGATGTCGGTTTCTATTACGACCTTAACGGCAACGGAAATCCTTATGAGGACTCAGAAAAACTTCATTGGGACGGCAATGACCCATCAAACCCTAAACCCGGCGAGTTCTCTATTCTAAGGCAGCAACCTGAGGGAAATGTCCTTTACATCCTTGCCCATGTTGAGTCACCGAAGGTTCCTCCTCCTGACGCAAAGGTTGTTGTCTGGTTGAGGACTTCAGCGACGGACCAAAAAGGCATCAAGGTGACCCTTCGCTACAGTGGGGCGTGCCCTCAAGGCAACAATCGCTATCACTTCCATAAGCCTTTCGGTCAAGAAATCGTAATGGTTGACCCTCCTAACCCCAGCATAGATGACAAGCAAATTCAAGTTCATCAAAGCCCTGACGGGGTGGCAGAAGTCACCACTTATGACCATGCGACAGACCCATCCTCCAACTATTTGGATTCCGAGGCGATAGAGGTGGGTTTGAGTGGATATCAAAAGCGGGGGAGGGCAAGGGATGATAGGGGGCAATGGGAGAAGAATACACCGACTTTGCCGACGATGCTCCGATTCCTTAAAGCAGCAGGGGTAGAAAAGATAAAGGTTTTTGATCCTCTCAGTAAAAAGGAGCACGAGTTGCCTGTGAAAAATCAGGCGGACATTTTGTATTACAGTGGGCATGGTAGCGGTGAGACTGGGGGATTG
>JBGOEK010000010.1:0-73608 GCA_041537945.1 Candidatus Thermosaccharophagus yellowstonensis | reverse complement strand
TCCAAGTCTTTTTCAAGTAAATGTTCGTGTAGCCCGGTCTTACCCTGTGTCGTTTGACACCTTCAGCACCAAATTGCATCAACCTAAGCAATCTTTCCCTTAACCTACTTGGCAACTTTTCGCCATGCCTCATCCAAATCAATGTGGCATCTTCCATGGAAAATTCAACAGCGTTGAAATCCTCTACTTTCTCAGCCTTGTAATACCAGCGAAAGTTGCCAAATGAAAGGCTATTTGAGTTGCGGTCCTGCATCTCCTCAGCTACGGCGAGTGCCTCGTCAGCCCTGTCTACCCACAGCCTGTCTGACAGCAGGTCGGCTTCGGCGCACCACAAAACAAATGAAAAAATTTCACGGCTACTTAGCAATCCATGCCTTTGACGAATCCGTTCCCACTGGGCTTCCATTCGTTTGAGGAAACTTACATGCTGTGCATGAGTTAGCGGTGGCGAGGTGTATACAAAATTGCCCCCAATGCCAAAGAGAAGCAGGAAAGCGACACCCAAGTTCGTTCACCTTTAAGTCGTATTGTGGTGCAGTTTTTACACTTCAAACCACTCGCGCTTATATGTGATCTTTTCGCCCTTTTCAATTGCCATTCTTGCCCCTATAGCTGTGACTGCTGCTGTCAATGCCTCTTTTACCCCGCAGGTGGGCTTCTTCCCCTCACGAATACACTTGAAGAACTCGCTCAAGGAGATGTAAAATGGATTCTTTGTCTCCGCTTCTGGTTTTTCAGTTGGTTTGAACCCTTTTTCAAGCTGTGCTGCATACTTTGATGCTTCGGGGTCGAGCACGATCCCAAGCGTATCGCCAAGCTGTTCTTTTCTTGCATAGATTTCCCAACCGAATTCAGGTGCATCAGCTTCCTTGAACCAAAGTCCGAGGCGTTCCTTTGAAAACCACATAGCGCCCATAGTCCCAAGAATAAGCTCGTAATTCTGTTCGTAGCTACAGCCAAGTGTTGCAGTGTATGTTACCCTGACACCGTTCGGATATTCAAACAAAACATGGACATTATCAGGCACTTCCCTGCCGTCCTTCCAAACATCAATCCCTCCATCTCCAACTACTGCCATTGGCAAGGCGTTCAAAAACCAGTTTATGACATCAAGTTGGTGCGAACCATACTCAACCACCAACCCGCCGGATGTATCTCTGTAAAGGCGCCAGTTAAGCAACCGTTCGTATTTTGCATCGGACACAGGACGGCGAAGCGAGTCTTTACGGTGGTAATGAGCTCTTGCTTGCACTGGTTGACCTATTGCCCCACCCCTGATGAACTTTAAAGCATGCTTGTAAAGTGGGTTGGTGCGCCTTTGATGCCCAACTTGAAAAACCTTCTGGCTTGCCATCGCTACTTTCGCCATCTGTTTGCATTCTTCGATTTCGTTTGACAGCGGGGCTTCGCAATATACATCTTTGCCTGCCTGTAGCGCATCAATCGAGATAGCCACATGCGTAGCGGTTGGCGTGGCGACAATAACAGCTTGCATGTCTTTCTCACGCTCAAGCATTTGCCTGTAATCTGAATATGCATTCACGGTCTTCCCAAGCGCTTTTACGGCTCTTTCAAGGTTCGGCTGATATATGTCACACAGCGCTACAACTTCAACATCATCCATGCGCATCAATTCCCTAAGCAGGGTCCTACCATGAATGCCTGTCCCAATGACACCGCATCTTATGCGCTCACCCTTCCCTTCGCGCTTAGTTTCCTCCTGAGCTTCGGCATACAGTGATGTGAGCGTAAACACTGTCACACTGCTCACCACAAACTCTCGCCTTGTCATGATGATGTGTCACCTCCTACAGTGTCCGAAGTGCGGTTTTTCAGTCGATGTATCTCAGCAAGCCCTTCAAGACCAAACGAGAGCACCTCAACTCCGCTACCATCACGAATAAGCAAGATCGCTCCTCTACTTTCGTAAAGCTCGCAGTGGCTTTTAACACCATCTACACCGAGCAGGAGAAAAGCCGTTGAGAGCGCATCAGCATCAGTTGCGCTCCCGCAAATCGCGTAAGCTCGTAGCACTTCGCTGCTTTCAGCGTCTTCAGCATTTCCTATGCGGTTTGGGGCGCGCGGATCAACGATGTGAGCCATCTTGCCGCTCACTGAATTGATGCACCATTCAGAAACCCCGACAGCTACGCCGTCGCATAGCTCAACAACTGCTAAGCGCTCTGATGGCTTTGCTGGGTTAGTCACTCCGATGCGCCATGCATTCTCATTCGGTAGCTTCCCGAAAGCACGCATTGAGCTTTTCCCACCGTGCACAAAGAAACAATCAACACCTGCTTCAAGCAACCTGCTCGCTACAACATCGACAGCATATCCTTTTGCGATGCCACATAAATCAATTGCGATGCCTTCCTTCAAGAACCTCACAGTCATAGCATCATCGTCCAACTGCAACCA
Source organism: Candidatus Thermosaccharophagus yellowstonensis (assembly GCA_041537945.1). Classification (GTDB taxonomy): domain Bacteria; phylum Armatimonadota; class Fervidibacteria; order Fervidibacterales; family Thermosaccharophagaceae; genus Thermosaccharophagus; species Thermosaccharophagus yellowstonensis. The sequence goes on along the minus strand of JBGOEK010000010.1, from coordinate 71,190 downwards.
GTTCAAGCCCACCAGTGCGTCTTGTTCAGTCTCCGTTCCATACAGCTTTGTGGATGTGTCACTGTGACTTCCCCATCGCTTTCTGGTTAGCGTTAGAGCGCCGACGGTGATATCAAATGCGCCGTCCGTTTCAATGCCTATCTTAACAGCTCGCTTGAGTAACCAAAACAATTGAGGCTCAACTTTAACTGGACGATGGTATGCATGACGGTTTATATCGCTCAAGTGACTGTCGGCGATGAATGGGCTAAGTTGCAACTCTAACTGCTCAACTTCCTCAAGCGCTCTCTCAAGAACTGCCCTAAGATACGCTTCATCGTCGCCGAGGGCGACGACCTCAAACTTACACGCCATAGCTATACGGCTTGCCGTAACGATACCCATCACAACGCACCTTTCGCCGTCTCGTGAGAGCTTGCCTGCCTTCAAACCATGTTACGAGACCACTTGCTGTCTCTGTGGGTCAAACTTCATCACTTTATCTTGCCTGTAAGAGATCTCCGCAAGCCCGACTGCGACCATTACCTTGTATGCGAGTTCAACATCGCAGTTTGGCTTCCCTCTCGTGCGCACACATTCGAAGAAGTTTTTGTGGTGTGCAGCGACGCTATCTGGGGTGGGTTCAACCGAGACCTCTTCCGCTTCCCTTTCCTCAGCGTATGGGCGAGTTGGGCGGATGACGATTTTGTTGCCACTTATCTCCATCGTTGCTTCATGCCCTCTTATGACCGTTGGAACACCAACTTCGTTCGCCATTGATGAAACGATCACAACATTGTAATTGCCCGGATACTCAACAATCATGTGGTAGGTGTCTGGAACCTCTCTATCCTTGTGCACATAAATTCCACCGCTTGCAACCACTCTCGTTGGGAACTCAGCGCCGATTGCCAATAGCAATGTGTTGAGCACATGCGGGAAGAGGTCTGTGCCTATACCTCCAGAATAGTCCCAGAACTTGCGCCACCTGAAAAATCTCTCTGGATCCCAAGGGCGCTTTGGGGCTGGTCCAAGGAAGGCATCCCAATCAAGGTTGACACCCGGTTTCGCATCGGGGTCTATTGGGTAGTTCCACTCGCCTTCCTTTGAGTTCCTGCAGTAGCTGGCTTGCGCCCAAACAATTTTCCCAAGCTTGCCTTGCTTGATCAACTCAGCAGCCTTGTGCCATACATTCTCCGAGCAACCCTGAGAACCAACCTGCACGACCCTCTTTGTTCTGAGCGCTGTCTCATACACTTGCTTGGCTTCCTCAAAGTATCTTGTGAAAGGCTTTTCAAGGTAGATATCCTTTTCAGCTTCCATCGCATCTATTGCCATGCGCGCATGCCAGTGCTCTGGCGTCGCTATCCAGACAACATCGACATCGCTCCACTCAAGCAACTTGCGGTAATCTTTGAATGGCTTTGCACCAGATATGTTGACAGCGTTATTGAGCCTCTTCTCGTAGATGTCGCATACCGCTATAACTTGAATGTTCTCAGAACCGCTCTTTGAAGCTTCAACGAGCTTCCTCAAGTGATGTGTGCCCATACCTCCACAACCGATTACGCCAACATTGATCCTATCGTTAGCTCCAATCACCCTCCCGGGACCTGCAAGAGCGTAGTTGCTACTCTTCTTCCACCCAGATGCTGCTACACCCGCAGCAACTGCTGCACCTACCCGGATGAAATCACGCCTCGTGATCTCCTTATTGCCACCTTGCATGCTGACCAACACCTCCTCTGCAGATGTTTGTAGCGCAGACAGTCACCATTAATTATGACTTAAGCCGTTGTTGCTTCCTCAGTTGAATTAGAGGCAACATCCGCGCTTCCGTTTGCAATAGCCCAACTACCGTGCATGTTGTTAGAGACAGCCAACGCCTGCAATTTCGTGGCAACCGCCAATGCTATAATGTGCTATTGGCATTTCGAAGCATCAAAGCCACCCCGTAAAAGTTCAGTGGTAGCTGTTTATGGTCTTCAGTGCGAAATAACCAACCGCCGATGGAGGTGCTGGAATGGAGCGAAGCGATGGCGACTTGGGTCAGCCCAACCGATGGCTCGATGCCTGTGATATGGCTTTGCTTAACAGGGCTCAGTTGGGATTACCCATTGAGAGGAAGCCGTTTGATGCGCTTGGGAAGGAACTCCAAATGGGCGAGGATGAAGTCTTAGAAAGGCTTGAGCGCTTAAAGCGCATCGGGATTGTGAGAAGTGTGAGTGCATCTTTCGATGCATCAAGGCTTGGCTATAGAAGTGTGCTTGTTGCTTTCTCGGTTGAAAGTGAGCACCTGACTGATGTCGCAATGGTTATAAGCTCTCTGCCGTTCGTCAGCCACAACTATGAGCGCGATGCCGAATTCAACCTCTGGTTCACGATCACCCTCCCGTGCAAAATAGATATGAAGGCTGAAGTTGCAAAGCTCGCCCTTGAATGCGGTGTGAACAGGTGGTTGTTCCTTCCGACCTTACGCGCATTCAAGGTGGGTGTGGCGTTGGATGCGTCGTTACGCCTCGGAAACATTTTCGAAAAGAGCGAAGAGCCACCAATGCCAAAGCGCGATCTCACCGAGGAAGACATAGCCTGCATACGCATACTGCAAGAGGAGTTGCCGCTCACAAGCGCCCCCTTTGACGAACTCGCAAAAGCATATGGGAAGGACGGAGGGTGGCTCATTGATCGTGCTAAGGTCCTCCTTAGCGAAGGTCGGTTGAAACGGGTGGCTGTTTTTGTTAACCATAGGAAGCTCGGCTATAGTGCAAACGCACTTGTTTTGTGGGCTGTCCCAGATGAAGAGGTTGAAGGGGTTGGCAAGAGCCTCGCCACGCTGAAACAAGTCAGCCATTGTTACCATCGCCCTGCATATCCAGAGTGGCAGTTCTCAATCTATGCTGTGTTTCATAGCGTTGATGAAAAGGGCTTGCAAAATGTTGTTGATGAGGCAGTAGATATCGTTGGGGATTACAAATGGAGGATGCTCCTTTCGGTGCGCGAGTTTAAGAAAGCGAAAGTGAAGCTCTTCATATAGCCCGTTGTGGAAGGTGAGAAGCGATGAAGATGATCCACGCCATCATACGCCCTCACAAGCTCCACGAGGTGAAGGAAGCCCTTGAGGAGATAGGCATAACTGGGATGACGGTCACAGAAGTGCGAGGCGCAGGGAAACAGAGGGGAATAGTTGAGCGCTACAGGGGAGCAGAATACACCATAGACCTCATATCAAAGGTGAAGCTTGAGATAGTCGTTAGAGATGACCAAGTGGAGGAAGTGATCGATGCCATCATACGAGCAGCGCGCACGGGAGAAATAGGCGACGGTAAAATATTTGTCACACCAGTTGAGGAAGCCGTCAGGGTGCGCACTGGCGACAGGGGAGTTGATGCAATTTCGTAACTTGTGAGGTTACCAATATGGATGACGAGTTTGAGCGCTTCAGAAACGAGGTCAAAGATATAGCGAGCGATTGGAGAAACGCCACCTTGAGGATAAAGCCATCGGAAGTAAGCGGACTTAAGTTATGCTACGAACTCTCAACTGGCTTGGACAACATCATAAGAAGGATCTACGAAATCTCCTTCAACTTGGCTCTTGAAGTTGCGGGCGAGCATTACAGGGCTGATGAAACCGAGATAGCAATCGTTGCGACAGGGAGCTACGGCAGAAGACACTTTTGCCCCTTCTCAGATGTTGATATCGCTTTCATACCATCGGAACAAGATAACCCATTCGTTGATGCGCTAATAAAACACGCTTTCAGGTTGCTCATATCAGCTATTAGCGATGCCACCGATCTGCGCCTCGGTTACGCCTACAGACCACTTGAGGATATTCCAAACTTGGACAGCGTCACGAAAACAGCCCTATTGGATGCACGCTTGGTCTCTGGTAGCGAAAGGCTCTACAAAGAACTGCTCAACCAACTCTACGAAACAATCGATGTTGTGGCATTCGTGTGTGACAAAGTGGCGGAACGCTCATCGGCACGCGAATCAGTGATCTACTCAACCGAACCAAACATAAAGCTGGGCACAGGGATGTTGCGTGACGCTCTTCAAACCCTGTGGTTGCTTTCCGTCGTAAACAAACTGCATCCGCCGGTGCCGAAGAAGCTCTGCGATGCTGGAGTGCTACAAAGGAACGAAGCGAAGATGCTCGAAGAGGCGATTGACTTCTACTTGAAGGTGCGCAACTGGCTCCACACACACTGCGGTAGGAGAGAAGAAGTGTTGCTCCGTGAATACCAAGCACAGATAGCGCATGACTTCGGATTTGAAGGTGACGAGAAGAGCAGGATCAACGCTTTCTTCGAGCGCCTCTATGGATATGCTGAGGCTGTGAACTCGCTTGCGAGGGGTGTCGAGGAGACTGCGCTTGAAATGAAAGTTGAGGTTGATGAGCACTTCTACGCAGAACACAAACAGCTATACGCAAAGGGAGAGGATGCACTGCTAAGGAAGCCAAAGCTTTTGCTTGTAGCTTTCCAACACGCACAACGATACAGATTGAAGCTCTCGCACGAGCTTAAAAGCAAGATAAGGTATGCGGTGTCCAACGCTGGCAACGCGCTATTGAAAGTCAACGGGTGTGGCAAGGAGTTGATGAGGATACTCGAACAGCCGTTGCATCAGGACACAATCAAAGAGATGGTGGAGCTTGGTGTGCTTCAGGCTTTCATTCCAGAGCTTGAGAGGGCGATGAAGTTCGTGCCGAGCAACAGGGCTCATGAGCTTACGGTCGGCGCACATTGTGTCCGCACACTGATGAATTTGATCGAACTTGAGTTGAAGAGCACAAACTCAGAAACGCTCATGGGGGAGGTTTGGAAGGAAGTAACTGACAAGGGAATCTTGCGCCTCTCCGCTTTGCTACATGACCTTGGGAAAGTTGTTTCGGAAGATGAGCGAGGACATTGTGAAGCTGGTGCTTCAATCGCTTCGGAAGTAGCCGAGGCTATGGGACTTGACTTGGAGAGCAAAAACTTGGTTGTCTCACTCGTTAGAAACCACATGCTACTTTTGAGGACGGCACGCCTGCATGACATACAGGACGAAAGCGTCCTATCAAAGCTCGCAAACGAAATACGAGATGTTAGCATGCTCAGAATGCTCTACTTGCTCTCGTATGCGGATGCGCAGGCTGTCAGCAAACAGACATTCACAGAACTTGAGAAGGAACTGCTTGACATGCTTTTCATCAACCTGCACCGCTACATGGCGCAACGAACCGAGGTCAGCGTGCCAACCGATGTGAGCGAACAATGGTCACATCTCTCATGGCGACTGAAGAAGCGTGGTCTGACTCAAAAGCAACTCGAGATAGCCACATCTCTCTTTCCGCCCGGCTACTTGCTAAACATGCCACTTGAAGTAATCGCCGAACGCTTGCAAATGGTTGAAAGATTGTTTGAGACACAAAAGCCGGTCATAGTCCTGCACAACGAGAAAGGCGCTGACTTTTCCGAACTCTCAATCTGCACATACGATGACCCAACTCCGGGCTTGCTAAGCAAGATATGTGGCGTGCTCTATGCAAAAGATGTGGACATACGAACGGCGCATGTGCTGACTGCGAGCATGTCAACGAGTTACGGTAAGAGGGACATCGTCCTTGACACTTTGTATATACGCACAAGGTATGGGCAAGTGAGCGATGCTAAGGCAAGACAAACTCGTGAGACACTCGAGAGGGTGTTGAGTGGCGAAATAAGCGTTGACGAAGTGCTCACGGAGGCTGGCTTTGAAACGGATTTCCCGGTCAATGTCCTTCACCTTTCAATAAGCAATGCCATATCAAAGGGGTGCACGGTCATCCACATCAAAGCCGATGACAGGAGAGGGCTTCTGTTCCGCATAACAAAAGCTATATCCTCACTCGGCTTGGACATCCTGATGGCTAAGATAAACACATGGCGTGATGTGGCTGAAGACTCGTTCTATGTCGTCGTAAGAGGCGGTGGGAAGATACCAGATGATGCACTAAGATGGTTTGAGACGGAACTCATGAAGAGGCTGACGGGAAGATGAATGAGAAGGTCGAAGTGAACGCACCACAGCAAAATGCGAGTGCCCTCGCAGGCATCCTGCTCTCAAAAGTGAGACGAAACAAAGCCGAGGAGCTCCTCAAGGCTTTCGCGCACATCGCTGAAGATGTGGAACTCTCCATCATGCTCATGCCAATCGCAGACGAATTTGCCGATGCGCTCTCTGAAGCGCCAGATGTGGCGATGGCGTTGGTCAACTTCAGGCGACTATGCGATGTTGTCGGAAAGACCCATTTGCTCAAATGGCTTAGCGAGGATAAAGGGATGTTGCATGCCCTTTTGAAAATTCTTGGGACAAGCAATTACGCAGCTGATACGCTTCACCTCCACCCAGAATATCTAAGCACACTCTCGCCACTGCGAAAACTCGGAGAGCCTAAAGGCTTTTATGCTTTGATGAACGAGGCGAAAGATGCAACGAGAGCCTTTAGAGAGATGAAGCGGAAGTGGGGTAGCCTAAGAAGGTTCAGGCAGAAAGAAACACTGCGCATAATATCTGCTGATGTGCTCGGGATGATGAGCTACGAAAATGTTGTAGCCGAATTGAGCGATCTGGCTGAAGCGGTTGTGAGAACGGCTCTTGATTTAGCCATTGAGCAAATCGGATTGAGTTCAACACAGGAGAGGTGTGGCTTCCTCGTCATCGCTCTCGGGAAGTTAGGTGGGTTGGAACTCAACTACAGTTCCGACATAGATCTCATGTTCACATTCGATGAGGACATGCTACTCAGGAATGTGCCCGATGCCAAAACAGATGGAAGGCGGAAAGGTGAACTGGCTTCACAGATTGCGACGAAGTTAGCTTCCGCCCTCACATCTGGATTATCCGATGTAACCGAGTATGGATACGCATACAGAGTTGACTTACGCCTGCGCCCATATGGTCAAAGTGGTCCGATGGTGCTTAGGTGGGATGCAATGATAAGCTACTACGAGTCATGGGCGAGAAGTTGGGAGAGGATGGCTCTGCTGAAGGCAAGACCAATAGCAGGTGATGTTGCACTGGCGATGCGCTTTCTTCGCTTCGTGGACAGCTATGTTTACACAACACCGATTGAGAGTGACTCAATCTCCGCGCTCGTGGAAGTGAAGAAGCACAGTGAGGAGTTGGCTGAAGCTACGGCATCGTTAGGACATGTTAAAGCTGGGAGGGGCGGGATAAGGGATGTTGAATTCGTCGTCCAACTGCTACAACTCCTTTTCGGTGGCAAGTGTGAGAGCCTAAGGACGCCAAACACGACGAGGGCAATAGAAGCTCTGTTTGACTGTGGCTTGCTAACGCACGAGGAATGTGAAGAACTGAGGGAAGGATACATCTTCCTTAGAAAGCTTGAGCACATGCTCCAGATAGTTGAGCACCTGCCAATCCGTGAGCTACCAAAGAAAGCAGATGAGCTTGAAAAGCTGGCAAGGCGCATGGGCTTTGATGACGCAGATTCGCTCCTCTCCACCTACAGGACGCACACGAGAAATGTGCGCTCCATCTACGAGAAGGTCTTGAGGGACATTGAGAGCATATTCAGCAAGGTAGAGGAAGAGTCTGTCTTGCAAAGCATTTATGAAGGCGACTATGAGCGCATCATTGATTGGCTTTCACGCTGTGGGTTTAAGAAACCAAAAGAGGTTTTGAGAGTGTTGCGCCTCTTGACTGATGGTCCTGCAAGCGTTCCTCTGAGCTTCAGGGAAAGGATCGCTATGATGCATCTCCTGCCGAAGGTGATGGAAGTAGCTTCTAAAACGGTTAACCCAGATACTGCCATAATGCGCTTAGAGCAAATCGCAACTGCATTCGGAAACAGGGCAGCGTTCATATCCTCGCTGTGCTCAAACGATCTGGCGCTGGAGATGTTACTCAAATGCATCGCCTTCTCAGGATACCTGACGGAACTGATGATGCGCTACCCCGAATATGTGGAGGTTGTCCTGAGAGAACCGTTGAGCGATGTTGGTAGCTTATCCGCTATCAGCGCTGAGCTTGTGGATAGAGCTGTAAACGCAAAAACGGATGAGGAAACAAAGAGGCTTATCAGACGCTTCAAACACAGGGAAGTGCTGCGCATTGGCTTCAGCGAGCTCAATGGGTTGCTTAAAAGCAATCTGGCGACAACAATGCTAAGCGATGTCGCCGATGCCTGTGTTGAGGCTGCGTTGAGAAGGTCAATAGCGCTAATCGTTGGTGAGCCTATCAAGATGGTTGCCATCGGGTTCGGCGGGCTCGGTGCGAGGGAATTGCATTATGCATCGGACTTGGATTTGGCATTCGCCCACGACGCTGAACATGCTGTAGCATCGCAGGTAGCCACACATATGATCCACCTGCTTTCCGAGATCACTGACGACAACCTCGCATACAAGGTTGATGTGCGTTTGCGCCCTCAGCCATCTGGCGCGCTCTCGTGGTCAGCCAAAGCATGGTTGTCGGCGCTGAAGGATATTGAAGCATGGCAATTTCTTTCATTCCCGAGGATGAGAGCAGTCGCTGGCGACATCGAGATGGCACTCAAAATCATAAACACTGCATGGGATGAGATGGTGCGACAGTTTTCAAACACGAGTGTCCTCGGCGAACTGTTGAGGCTATGGCACAAGGCGAAAGAGGAGCATAAGCCACCAAGTGATGTGCTTGATCCGAAGTATGCTTTTGGTGGGCTGGTCGACATCCAGTTCGCTGTAACCCTTATACAGTTGGCTTACGGCTCAAAGGAAAATTCGCTCAGGCACTACAGCTACTCTCACGCCATCAAAACAGCCACCCAGCTATCGCTCTTGCCAGAAAACGATGCACTGGCATTGCTCGAAGGGCACGAGTTCATGAGGATGATGAAAGCGCTGATCACGCTGATCAAGTCACCGCAAGTGACACACATAAGTCTCAACGAGGCAGAGTTTGAACAACTCGCAATGCAAGTTACAGGGGAAGCATCTCCAGAGGTTGCTGTCCGAGAAGTGATGCAGAGGTGGGAGAGAACGACACAGAGGGCATGCGAAGCAGTGACGCGCACGATTGAGCATGTGGCTAAAATGGTAGCGTGAATTGCAACCATAAGCATAACCTCACGATCATTTTAAGTGAGCGCTTACACTCGAGGTGATGGATGATGAGGGATGGAAGGAGATGGATGGGTGTCCTCCTCTTACTGTTACTCCTGAACCACCGCGAGTTAAAGTGCCAACAGCAAACTGAGGCATTTGTGGACTTCAAGGTCGTTGGGAAAGTGAAGCCACCAGATGGGCAACTGAAGGGGTGGCAAATATGTGCCTCAACTTTGATCCATGCCGTGTTGCCGAAAGATCGCAAGGCGATCATCGGTATGACCAAAGTGAAGGAAGATGGCTCTTTTGAGCTTTCGGTTCGTGCGAAGCAAAACGAACCCATCTTTGTATGCGCATATTTCAACGGCGTGCTCTCATGCAACTCGGTCACTCCAATAAAAGCACCAAGCAAAAACAATGTGAGTGTTGAGCTCTCGCAGATGCACCTTGATGCACTTAGAAAATCCGTTGACTTCATCATCCTCAAGCCGGACGGGAGCGCACTTGGGAGGCGAGTGAAAGCTCACCTATACAACCTCTATGGCGAAGTAACAGCAAACACTGATGGGATGGTCTCAGACAGCGTTGGAAGGTTGCACATTGATTCCCTCCCAGCAGGGCTGTATGATATTTGGGTCGAATCTGTTGAGGGAGACGAAAATGGCAAAACATTCTCACGCTCGGTTTTTCGGTGTGTTGAGGTGACAGCCGGAGATGAAACACAAAGGGTTGAGCTTAAGCTGAGCCACTCATGCAGTGTTCGTGGTCGCCTCCTGTTTTACGATGGACGCCCTGCAGTCGGATGCACCGTCTCCGTTCAGAGTGGAACATTCCAAAGCCCGAGGCTGTTATACGGAAGCGAAATGGCTACATATGCTCATGGCGCAATCGATTGCTACTCAGAAACCGTTGTTAAAAGCGATGGGACATTCATCCTCACTGGCTTGACCGAAGGAACACACTGCCTTGATGTGCGCCTCAAAGGTGAGAAGCTACCACGATACACCTTGAGCGACATCACGGTTAAAGCAGGTTCAACAAGGGACATCGGCGAAATCAAATTGCCCGAAGGTGGATGGCAGTTCATGTTTGATGGACAGACGATCAAAGGATGGAAGGAAAGCGATTTCACCGGCAGGAACGAAGTTAGGGTTGAAAACGACAGGATAATCATGCTCACTGGAAACGACATGACAGGAATAACTTGGGTTGGTGAACTTCCGAGGATTGATTACGAGGTGACCCTGCAGGGGATGAGGGTTGATGGTTCTGATTTCTTCTGTGGGCTTACATTTCCAGTTGGCGATAGCCATTGCACATTAATACTCGGTGGATGGGGCGGTAGCGTCGTTGGTCTTTCATGCATAGATGGTTTGGATGCGTCACAGAATGAGACATCCACATCGATAGAATTCCAAAACAAGCGTTGGTATCGCGTCAGGGTAAGGGTGGCGAAGCGCAAGATTGAGGCATGGCTCGATTCAAGGAAGATAGTCGATGCAATCATAGAGGGCAGGAAGATTTCAATACGATGGGAGTGTGAGCCATCAATACCATTTGGCATAGCGACATGGCGCACAACGGGCGCCGTAAGAGACATACGAATACGGAAGTTGGAAGCGGATTAAGGGGGTGAGCGAGCATGGCTGAAAATGTTGATGGCGTTCATGCGGGCGGTGGTGAAATGACGAGGCGCGATTTCATTCGCAACGCTGTAGCTGTGGGAGCTTCAATAGGTGCGGTTGGCTTCCCGACGATCATCGTTAAACCACAGGCTAAAACATTTAAGATCGGACTCATCGGGTGTGGTGGCAGGGGCAGAGGCGCCTTAGTTGATGCGCTTGAGGCGGGCAAAATACTCGGCTTTGATGTGCGCATAGTGGCGCTTGCCGATTGGTTTCGTGAGAGAGCAATTGATGCAGGTAAAAGGTTTGGAGTGCCAGAGGAAAGATGTTTTGGTGGACCGAAAGCTTATGAAGCGCTCCTTGAGACGGATGTTGAGATAGTGTTACTTTGTGAGCCACCAGCCTTCCGCCCAATACACCTTGAAGCAGTTGTAAAGGCTGGCAAGCATGCCTTCATTGAAAAGCCATGCGCTGTTGACCCACCCGGGTGCAGGCGAGTTATCGCAGCAGCTGAGGAAGCTCAAAAGAAGGGCTTGGTGGTAACTGCTGGGACAGAGATGAGACACGACTTCAACTTCAGGCTCACCCATCAAGCTGTGGCAGTAGAGGGAGCATTTGGGAGGCTCTTTTACGGGCGAATAGCTTTCTGCATAGGGCACATGTTCAGAACACGCCCAATCAACCCAAAGACCATAGATGATGTTGTGCGCACATGGCAGGATTGGGTATGCCTCTCAGGTGATCACATCGTGGAACAGCACATCCATAACATAGACATCGCCAATTGGTTTGTCGGCAGACCACCGATAAGCGCTGTCGGCTTCGGTGGGAGGGCGAGAAGAAACGCAGGTGACCAATATGACTTCTTCAGCGTTGATTACGACTATGGTGATGGCGTCCACATACACTCAATGTGCAGGCAGATAAATGGCTGTTGGAATTGGGTCGGGCACGATTTCGTTTACGAGAAAGGAAGAACAAACGGTAGCGATTACCCAAAGCCAAAACAATCACCCATCCCACCAGACCTCCCTCAAGGTCCAAGCAGTCACCATCAAGAGCAGATTGATACGCTTTACTATGTTGCAAAGGGGATACCAGTGAACGAAGCTAAGGCGCTCGCTGAATCAACAGCGACAGCTATAATGGGGCGCATATCAGCATACACTGGTAAGCAAGTCTTTTGGGACGAGATAATGGGAGACCCTAAGAAGAACCCAGAGCTATACAACCTGACGCTGAAGCCAAGCGCCGAAGAGTTCATCAATGGAACTGCCGAACTGCCGAAAGAGAATGTAGTGGCCCTCCCGGGCTTCCCACCATAACGAACAACAATAAGAGCGGGGGTGATGCGATATGGCGGAAGCGGTTGACGCAGTTGAGGCGGAACGCAGAAGGAGGATGCAATGGTGGCACGAGGCTAAGTTTGGCATGTTCATCCACTGGGGTCTATACAGCGTCATAGGGAGACATGAATGGGTGATGGAACTCGAAGCGATACCGGTTGCCGAATACGAGCAGTTGACTAAGCTGTTTAAACCGAAGCCGAACCCAGCAGCCGAGTGGGCTCGCCTCGCCAAAAGGGCAGGCATGAAATACATGGTCATGACAACGAAGCACCATGAGGGCTTTTGCCTCTTCGATACGAAATACACAGACTATTGCGCTCCAAAGGTTTGCGGGCGCGACCTCGTCTTGGAGTTTGTTGAGGCTGCGCGTGCTGAAGGGCTTAGAGTCGGCTTCTACTACTCTTTGATGGATTGGCATCACCCCGATGGAGTTCGCTGTGCTTATGACGAGGAGGCAAGGAAACGCTTCGTTGAATACATTCACGGGCAAGTAAGGGAGCTGTGCTCAAACTACGGTAAGATTGACATCCTCTGGTATGATGTGCCGTGGCCTTTAAGCGCCGAGGGGTGGGAGTCGGAAAAGATGAACAAGATGGTGCGTGAACTCCAACCCGACATCATCATCAACAACCGCTCGGGCTTGCCAGAAGACTTTGACACGCCAGAGCAACACATACGCCCAAGCGTCGGGAGAGCATGGGAAGCTTGTATGACGATGAACGAGAGCTGGGGTTATCACAAAGCGGACGACGCATGGAAAACTCCAAAGCAGATATTGCGCAACTTGATAACATGCGCAAGGGACGGCGGTAATTACCTCCTCAACATAGGACCGATGGCTGACGGAACCGTTCCCGAAGAATCGGTGCGCATACTCGAAGCCGTTGGCGACTGGATGGCAAGGCATGGCGACACAATCTACGGAGCTGAGCCATGCGCCGTTAAAACTTCTGTGTTTGCTAACTTCACTCGCAAAGGCAATAAGCTTTTCGTGCATGTCTACTTCTGGCCCGGCTCTGAATGGGCGATTGGCGGGCTGAGGACAAAAGTGCTCTCTGCAAAGTTGCGTTCAACTGGGGAGGAAGTGAAGTTTGAGCAGAACGAGTTTAGAGTTCGCTTCAAGGGTTTGCCCGAGGAAGCCCCAGAGCAACCTATAACTGTCCTTGAACTTGAATGCGACGGTGAGCCAGTCCAAGACATGATGTTCGTCAGGCAGAACATGCCGAGGGGAAGAGCCTGAAGGGCGTCAAAGGCTGATGCTCGAAAGCGAGATGGCATGAAAACGAAAGGGGCTATGAGGGTGGAGTTGCCTATAACGCGTGAGGAGAATTACTTTCGCGCCATTGAGTTTCGTCACCCAGAGTGGATACCTGTGAGGGTGAGCTTGCTACCTGCCACTTGGATGCACTATAGAGAAGCCCTCGAAGAGATCGTCTTGAGGCATCCGCTCATCTTTGGCGAATACAAGAAGGGTAGTAAAAACTTTGACGAAGTTAGTGGCACTTATCGTGCTGGGGAACATGTGGATGAGTGGGGATGCGTTTGGAAGAACATACGAGACGGGCTTGAAGCGTTCGTAGTCTATCACCCACTTGAGGACTGGGGTGCCCTTGAGAGATACCGTCCGCCAGAACCGAATGCAGATTCGCTACCTCATGGGTTCATGTTCCTTCGCCTGACCTACTTGAGAGGCTTCGAGAATTTGATGATAGACTTCGCCGAAGAACCACCACAGCTCCATAAGCTCATTGATATGGTGCTCTCATACAACCTCGCCGTCGTTGAACGCATCCTGTCACGCAACCCGAAGATAGTCTACTTTGGTGATGACTTGGGGATGCAAGACAGACTGCCATTCAGACCCGCTCACTTTCGCAAGTATTTGAAGCCGTGCTATGAAAGGATTTTCAAGCGCTGTAGGGAGGCAGGCGCGCATGTCTACTTCCACAGCGACGGACACATCGTCGAGATAATCCAAGACCTCATAGAGTGCGGAATAAGTGTCCTCAATCCACAGGTGAGGGCTAACGGGTTGGACGAACTCGTTAGGGAGTGCAAAGGTAAGGTCTGCGTTGACCTTGACTTGGACAGGCAAATGTTTCCTTTGTGCTCGCCAAAGGATATTGAAGAGCACATCAGGGAGGCTGTGATGAAGCTTGGCTCGCCTGAGGGTGGTTTGATGCTGTGTGCGGAAGTTGGACCAGATGTGCCACTTAGCAACATTGAGGCGATATGCGATGCCCTTGAGCGATACATGTTCTTTTACACGCAACGCTGAGGATGGGAACCCATCTTAGGAGGTGAGGAGGAGATGGCGAGGGTGCCAATCATAGCTGGCAACTGGAAAATGAATTGCACCATCTCGGAGGCTGTTAGTTTGGTTGAGGGCATAAAGGCGCTCATCAGCGATATAACGCCTGAGCAAGTTGAGGTAGTTGTGTGTCCACCTTTCACAGCGCTTTTGAGGGTAGCACAACTCATTGAAGGAACTCACATACGCCTCGGTGCTCAAGACACATTCTGGAAAGATAAGGGCGCATACACAGGTCAGATATCTCCGCTCATGCTCAAGGATGTCGGATGCGCATATGTTATCATCGGGCACTCGGAGAGAAGAGGCAGGTTCGGCACTACAGACCCAGAGATGACGGAAGAGATGCTTAAGCTGTTTGGCGAGAACGATGCGACAGTCAACAGAAAGACAATAGCTGCGCTCTCACACGGTTTGAAGCCAATCGTTTGTGTCGGGGAAACACTCACCGAAAGGGAGAAGGGGCTCACCGATGAGGTTGTGCGCAAACAGCTTATCGGGGCACTCTCGTCTGTGACTAAGGAGATGGTTAGGAACATCACAATCGCCTATGAGCCAGTTTGGGCTATAGGGACTGGGGTTGTATGCGATGCACCCGAGGCTAACAGAGTCATCGGGATGATTCGCAACACCATCAGGGAGATGTATGACGAAGAGACCGCCGAGGCTGTTCGGATACAATATGGCGGTAGCATCACTCCAGACAACATTGAGGAGCTTATGCTTCAACCGCAAATTGATGGCGGGCTTGTAGGTGGAGCCAGCCTTCGCCCAGACTCGTTCTCAACCATAGTGCGAAAAACGCTCGAAGCGAAACGGCGTTTAGGATGAAGAGGCTATGATGTAGTCTCTTCCTCACAGCGCACAACGAACACATTGACGATGAAGTCGTGGAAGGCTTGCCTTGATGGCGTAGTTAAAAGGCTTGCTATGTTTATGAGGGCACACGGAAACATTAGCGTGACAAACACTATCTCTCGTATCAAGACCCTGAAGAAAGATGGTAGCATGCCAGACTCGTTGACGATGTAAAGCTTGAAAAGCGATTTACCCATCGTCTGTCCCCACCACCAATGCGATATGAGCCGATAAAGGAAGAAGCCCCCAACAACGACAATCCAAATGTAGCGTTGCAAGTTCTCATCGCTGACAACCCATCTGTCTGGACCGTAAAGCGAGCTCATCACGATTTGCCCAAGCCCCCATGTCCCCACAGCGATGATGTATAGCGTCGGTATCAGCACAACGAGGTCAACCACGAAAGCAAGTGAACGAAGGATTAGGCTTGCAGGTTCGCCAACTGAAAGCACCTTCTCTGGGACTTCAGCGACCGTGGAGCTATAAGGCTGAGGAGGGCTCGGGAGATTTGGAGTGCTTGAAGATTGATTTGCAGGGGTGTGTTGTTGTGGTGTGGGTTGCTGTTTAACCGCAGATGGTGGGCTTATGCGTTGCCTATGAGATGGCATATGTTGTTGTGAGGTTGCCGGGCGCGGTGGTGACACCTTAAGTGGCAGTTTGTTCTCAAACGCAAGTTTCATTTCCCTAACACTTTTGAAGCGCTCATCTGGGCGAACTCGCAGAGCAATCCATATCGCTTTATCGATGTGCGGTGGCACATTCGGGTTGATTGAGCGGACTGGGATAAGCTTATCAGTTGCCCCAGCTACCCTCTCGGTTGCTTCTGGAGGTATGACACCTGTGAGCATGAAATAAAATGTTGCACCAAGCGCATAGATGTCGCTCCTTTGATCCGTAGTCCCATGCCCGTATTGCTCTATAGGAGAAAAGCCGGGTGAGACAGCCCTCGCTCCGGCTTGTGTTTTCTGACCTGACCTGTATACTTTGGCGATGCCGAAATCAACGAGCACAGGCTCACCGTTTGGAGTTAGCTTAATGTTTGACGGCTTGATGTCGCGGTGGATCACAGGCGGGTCTTGCTCATGCAGGTATTGCACAGCTGCCATTATCTTCTCGGCGATGCTTAAAGCCTTGTTAACCGCCAAAGGACCATTCTTCTGAACCAGCGTTTGCAAATCCTCACCGGGGATGTAGTCCATGATTATATATTGTCTGCCGTTGCGCTCAACGAAGTAATCTTTGACTCTGGGCAAGTTTGGGTGACGCAGTTTCATCAATATTTGGGCTTCGCTCACAAACTGTTGTTGCGCCTCTGGCGACTGGTCAAGGTTCTCCTTCACAGCTACGGGCGCATCGTTCATCCTCGAATCAAACGCAAGGTAAACTGCACCCATGCCACCGCACCCAAGAACACGCACCACTTTGTAGCGCCCTTTGAGCATCGTCCCAAACCCAAGCAACCCTCTGAGCCGTGTCCCACAGCGCACACAGTAGCGAGCTCTATAGGAGTTATCCGCACTGCATGAGGGACACATCTGCATTCGGTGGGTCGCTCGATCCATTACATCCTTCACTCCTGCTCAAAACGCATCTCAACTTCACCGATGCGTATAACATAGCCGTTACGAATCACATTCTCACCTGTGCGCCTCCCGTTCACGAATATGCCCTTCTTGGTCAAATCCTTGATGACCCATTCATCTCTCCAACGCTCTATAAGCGCATGTTCTTCTGAAACCGTTTCATAGCCGTGAAAGCTCTCGTCAATGCGTATGTCACATGAAGCGCCTGTCCCAATCTTCGCCCTGTCACGCTCAACGCGAATTGTTCTACCGTCGCTCAATCGCAAAACGAAACGATGTGCAACAGCTTGTTCAACTGCTTTAACTTCTTTAGCCTCTTCAGCCTCGCCAGTGTGCACCGTTGCTGTTTGCGTTTCTAACATATCACCGCCTTCATCCCCTTTGGCTTCGTAGCCCGCTTCATCAAACTCTGTAGCTTTACCTTGCGCTTCGCTGTGAAGCCTGAAGAGTTTCTTCAAGGCATCGCTGAGGTATCGCCAAATCATCTCCTCTCACCTCTGGAGTGTGATCACAAGCGTTTAAGAACGAGGCTATGGTGAGCCTGTCCACTTACATTTTGTATCGTGGCAAGGCATCGTTTCAAGCCCCAACCACTTTGGAACAAGCGGGGCATCGTTATGTGTTCGGGAGGGGCAAATTAGCGTTTCAAGTGAGGGAGCAGAAGCTGGGTTGCATGTCCACCTTACTCAAGCCTTTCATTTCCTGCCCCAATTGAGCAACGCCTTGGCAGCGTTGTAGATTTTGAATGCGTTGGGCAAGATGGCTCTTTCAAGGTTTGGCGCACATGGTATTGGGACATCTTCAGCTGCTACTCGTAGGACAGGCGCATCAAGGTATTCAAAACAATTCTCAACAACCTGACACATTATCTCAGCGCTTGCGCCGGCAAACTTGTTATCCTCGGCAACAACAACTGCCCTGCCAGTCTTCGTCACTGACTTCGCTATCGTTTCCGTGTCCATCGGTGATAGCGACCTTAGGTCAACCACTTCGGCGCTAATCCCTTCCTCTAAGAGCATCTCAGCTGCTTTCTCGCATTCGTGCACCATCCTCCCATAGCTTATTAGCGTTATGTCATCGCCTTCCCTTGCCACCCTTGCCTTCCCCAACTCAACTGTGTATGGTTCAGCGGGGACATTTCCGCGAAGACTGTAAAGCAACTTGCACTCGATGAAGATGACTGGGTTGTCATCTCTTATTGAGCTTATGAGCAACCCCTTTGCGTCGTATGGAGTTGCTGGGACAACCACTTTCACACCGGGCGTATGCATAAACCATGCTTCAAGTGTTTTTGAGTGAGTTGCCCCGTATGCTCGTCCACCACCCGCAGGACACCTTATGACCATCGGCACCTTCGCTTGCTCACCGTAGACATAGCGGAAGTTCGCAGCATGATTGACTATCGCATCCATAGCGAGGGTGATGAAGTCCATGAACATTATCTCAACTATGGGGCGAAGCCCAGCTAACGCAGCGCCAACCGCTATCCCGACAAAACTGTTTTCTGATATAGGCGTATCGATGACTCTGTGCGGTCCGAACTTCTCGAGCAAGCCTTTCGTCACACGAAACGCACCGCCATAAACAGCTATATCCTCACCGATGAGGATGACCGTCGGATCTCTTTCCATCTCTTGCTCAATCGCTTCCCTTAT
Source organism: Candidatus Thermosaccharophagus yellowstonensis (assembly GCA_041537945.1). Classification (GTDB taxonomy): domain Bacteria; phylum Armatimonadota; class Fervidibacteria; order Fervidibacterales; family Thermosaccharophagaceae; genus Thermosaccharophagus; species Thermosaccharophagus yellowstonensis. The sequence goes on along the minus strand of JBGOEK010000010.1, from coordinate 52,751 downwards.
AGCCCAACTGAAATAGAGCTCCCTCTCATGAGCCTCTGTTTCACCCGCAAGAGCTTCCCCTTGTTTTGTTTTGGCATCGGCTTGACTATGCATTTATCAGGCTCACCCCGTTTTGCGTTTGATCACGCCTTAAGCAAACACCCCGCATGTCGCAAACCGCTCATCTGGTTCTGGGCTCTCTTGTGCAAACTCAATCGCCTCATCTATTTCCTTCCTTGCCGACCTGTGTATCTCATCGATTTCGCTCTGCGTAGCTATACCATTGCGGAGCAGGTATTGCTCAAACCGCATGATCGGATCCCTTTGTTGCCAGTCAATCTCCTCATCGCGGGTGCGATATTCTCTGTAGTCAGACTTTGAATGCCCGTAGTAACGATATGTCTTTGCCTCGATAAGCGTTGGACCACCACCTTCCCTTGCCTTCTCGGCAGCCCTCAAAACTGCCTCCCTGACAGCGAGCACATCATTCCCATCGACTATGACACCTTCAATTCCGTATGCTGAAGCCCTGATGGCTATGTCCTCAATTGGGAATGCGTAATCAAACGGAGTTGACATAGCATAGAGGTTGTTCTCGCACAGGTAGATGACTGGGAGTTTCCAAATCGCAGCCATGTTGAGCGACTCATGGAAGTAACCTGTGTTAACAGCCCCATCACCAAAGAAGCAAAGCGCAACTCTTTTTAGACCACGCAACTTAAATGCGAGTGCGACACCAGTGGCTACGGGTATGCCACCTCCTGTTATCCCATTTGAACCTATGAAGCCTATCTCGAAGCAAGCCATGTGCTGGCTTCCGCCGCGCCCGCCAACATAGCCAGTGCTCTTGCCGAATATCTCAGCCATGATGCGTTTTGGGTCACCGCCCTTAGCTATGAAGTGACCATGCCCACGATGATTGCTGGTTATAGCGTCGTCTGGGCGAAGCGCAGCACAGGCGCCAACCGCAACTGCTTCCTGACCAGCACAGAAATGCGAAGTCCCCTTTATCAAGCCCTTACCAAAAAGCTCATCCAAAGAGGTCTCAAAGAAGCGTATGAGCCACATCTTGCGAAGGTATGAGAGCAACTCATCTTTCGGGAGCAACTTGCTATCACCTCTTATGCGCTGAAGCTTACTCGCTTGCCTTCCCTCTGCTTAATTCAAGCGAGAGCTTCAAACTACGCATATGTGCGATCCACTCACCGTAGACTGGGAAGGATGAGCAAAGTTCTCTCACCTGCGAACGCACCCTGCTAATGACGCTCTCTGTTGGCTCACGCAACACCTCGGCTATCCATTTGCCGATCAAACGCATGTGCTCTGTGCGCATCCCCCTCGTTGTGACGGTCGCAGTCCCGATTCTTATACCGCTCGCTATCGTAGGCGGTCGCTCGTCATACGGTATTGAATTCCTGTTAACGATAATGCCTGCCTCAGCAAGCCATGCTTCTGCATCCCTGCCAGTTATTGAGAATGGGCGCAAGTCCACAAGCAGTATATGGTTGTCAGTGCCTCCCGTTACAAGCCTCAACCCGTTGCTCATGAGCTCCTCAGCTAACGCTTTCGCGTTCTCAACGGTTTGACGCTGTTCCTCCTTGAACCGTTGCGTCATCGCCTCCTTTAGGCAAACCGCCTTCGCTGCGATTATGTGCATCATCGGACCTCCTTGCATAAATGGGAAAACCGACCTATCAATGAGATCGGCAAAGCGCTCCTGACAAAGGATGATCGCTCCCCTTGGACCACGCAATGTCTTATGCGTCGTGAGGGTGACAAAGTGGGCATACGGTATGGGAGATGGATGGACACCTGCAGCAACTAACCCAGCTATGTGGGCTATATCGGCAAGCAAGTATGCGCCAACTTCGTCACATATCTCCCTGAAGAGAGCGAAGTCGATTGTTCTGGGGTATGCCGAATAGCCTGTTATGATGAGCTTCGGTTTGAACTCCCTTGCTTTCTTTGCCACATCATCGTAATCGATCGTTTCTGTGTCCCTTCTGACAGAGTAATGAACAGCCCTGTAGAGTTGCCCTGAGAAACTCACCTCAGCACCATGCGAAAGATGACCACCGTGCCCAAGATGCATCGATAAAAGCACATCACCGGGCTTTAGCACCGCAAAGTAAACAGCCATGTTAGCCTGTGTCCCAGAATGTGGCTGGACATTGGCATGCTCAGCACCAAACAATCCTTTCGCACGCTCTATGGCGAGCATCTCAACCTTATCCACATGCTCGCAACCACCGTAATAGCGCCTCGCCGGATAGCCCTCCGCATATTTATTGCTCATCGGCTGACCGCATGCTGTAAGCACTGCCTCACTTGCGTAGTTCTCTGAGGCGATCAAGTTCAATGTCTCGTTCTGGCGCTCCATCTCGCTCAGTATCGCTTCAAACACCTCTGGGTCTGTCTCAAGGAGCTTTAGCATGCCTTCGTATTGTGATCCCATAAGGTTCGCCTCCCCAAACCAGCTTAAAGAAAATCTTGAAAGAGCTTAGCCCTCGCTCAGCACCGACTTGCGAATCCAACGCTTGTGTTTTGCCCATACAAATGGTAGCGCAAAGGAACACAGCCCCGCAACGCACCCGTTAAACCTGTATCTTGCGAACCCAACTTGAGGTATACTTAAAATTGACGAGCCGTTTTCGTCACCATATTGGGAGTGCATTTTGAAGAGGTGATAAAACGATGTCATTGCGTGAAAGGCTTGAAAGGTTGCGCAAAGAAATGGAAGCAACGGAGCAAAGGGCAGCGGAGCAAAAAGCTACGGAAGCAGTGGAAGCAACTCAAGAGCGTGTGGCTCAAACTCAGGCAACTACAACACGGGACGAAACAGCTGTAACAGCTGTCGATGCTGAGGAACGGCACTACCAACTTAAGCATGCGATTTACGATGCAGTGATGCGCGAGTTCCCAAACGAGCTACCAGCAACTGAGGCTCACATAGCTCAGGCGAGGATAAAGCTTGATGAACTCATTCAAAGGCTTCTTGCGAACATGGGGATACTCGCAACGAGACATGAGCGTAACATGCTCATCGAGGACTTCATCAACGAGATATTCGGGTTCGGACCGATACAGCAGTTCCTTGACGACCGTAGCGTGACGAAGATAGTGGTGAACTCACCAAAGGAGGTTTTCATTGAGAGGTTGGGAGTCGTTGAGCGAACAACGAAGCAGTTCAAGGATGACCAGCACCTATTGCGCATCATCGAGAAAATAGCACGATTGGTTGGCTCTCGAATAGACCACAAGGTGCCAATGCTTGACAGGGCTCTACCTGGTGGTGGGAGGGTGAGGGCTAAGATACCGCCGCTGTCGGCTAAAGGTCCTACGCTCACGATTGACAAAGGTCCAGATAACCCATTCGTGCTCCTTGAGCAAGAGCGCCAGAGAGAACAGCTTAGACGCACACCATTGTTCACGATAAGGGAAAGGGTCATGGAAAGGGTTATGCGCGAGCTTGACCAAGATGTCTACGCATTGGATCAAAGGGAACGCCTCACACAGTTAGTTGAGCAATTTATAGACCTTGAGGCACAACAGCAAAATGTTGTTCTTTCGAGGGCGGAGCGAAGCCAGCTCCATGTTGAAATACTCAACGAGCTGACGGGCTACGGACCAATAGAACCACTTTTGCACGACCCTGAAGTTACCGAGATAATGGTCAACGGACCATACCAAGTCTATGTTGAGCGCAAGGGGAGGCTTGAACTCACCGACATAAAGTTCCGCGACGATGAGCATGTCATGCGCGTGATCGAGAAGATAGTCGCACCGCTTGGTAGGAGAATTGATGAGCGCTCACCGATGGTTGATGCTCGTCTTCCAGATGGCTCACGCGTTAACGCCGTCATACCCCCGATAGCCCTCAACGGACCTTGCCTGACCATAAGGAAGTTCTCAAGGGATCCGTTCACGATGACGGATTTGATCAACCTCGGCACAATCACTCCAGAGGCTGCGCAATTCCTTCAAGCTGCAGTCCAAGCGAGGCTCAGCATCATGGTCTCTGGAGGAACAGCTTCAGGTAAGACTACGACTTTGAATGTCCTCTCTTCATTCATCTCGCATGATGAACGCATAATCACGATTGAAGACTCAGCAGAGCTACAGCTTCGCCAAGAGCATGTCGTTAGGCTTGAAGCCCGTCCACCGAACATTGAAGGTGAAGGTGAGATAACGATAAGACAGCTTGTCAGGAACGCGCTCAGAATGCGCCCAGACAGGATAATCGTTGGAGAGGTTAGAGGTCCAGAAGCCCTGGACATGCTTCAGGCGATGAACACAGGTCACGAAGGCTCAATGTGCACTATACACGCAAACAGCCCGAGGGAGATGTTATCAAGGCTTGAGACGATGGTGCTTATGGCTGGCGTTGATTTGCCCATGAGGGCGATAAGAGAACAGATAGCAAGCGCCATTGACATCGTTGTCCACCAAGCGAGGATGAGGGACGGCTCAAGGAAGATAGTTTACATCACCGAGATAGTCGGCATGGAAGGCGATGTTATAACGATGCAAGATCTTTTCGTCTTCGAGCAGGAGGGAATTGATGAGATGGGAAGGGTGAAGGGAAGGCTTAGGGCAACCGGTCTTAGACCAAGATGCTATGACAGGATAGTGGCAGCGGGGATAAGGCTTCCTCTGACAATATTCCAGAGGTGACACCTCAATGGACATATGGGGTATACTGCTCATCATACTCGGTCTGACATGGGCGGTCACATTCCTCATAGGCATCTATCAAACCTTCTCAATGCCGAGGTCTCCAGTTGATGTGCGTCTTGAGGCGATAGCACAACGAGCAACTACCCTCGCACGCGCGGGGCTCGCCGAAGAGGGTGAAGAAGAGCCTGCATTAGCTCGTGGGCAAAGGCAAGCCCAGATGCTCCCAACATTTGCAAAGCTCCTTTCGTCAATCGAGCTCTTCGACAGGCTTGAGAGGGAACTGAAAAGGGCTCGCTCAAACTGGCGTGCTGCTGAGCTTGTATACTTCAGCTTGGTGCTCATGTCCATAGCTATCATAGCTACCAACTTGATCCTCAACCGCTTCTCAACTCCAGATAGACCGATACCGTTATCGTGGCGCATCCCGTTCTCAATCACCATCGGTGGTCTTGCGCTGATGCTCCCATTTGTATACCTTAAGCTACTTCAAGCTCGCTGGAGAAGGGAGTTTGAACGGCATCTGCCACATACGCTCATGATGATGTCAAACGCTCTTAGGGCAGGTATGGGATTTATGCAGGCAGTTGAAATGGTCGCACAACAAGGCTTGCCACCCGTCTCTGATGAGTTCCAGAGATTGTATCAGGAAATTGAGATGGGGATACCACTTGAGACGGCTCTGAACAACTTTGCAGACAGGATAGGAACGCTTGAAGCGGAGTTGTTAGCCACATCTGTGCTGATACAACGAGAGACTGGTGGCGGACTCGCAAACATCATGGATATAATCGCTAACACCATTCGGGAGAGATTGAGAGTCAAGGGCGAAATAAGAACCATAACAACTCAAGGTAGGTTCACCGCGTTCGGGCTGGCACTGCTACCAGTTATCTTCGGCTTGATAGCGAATGGCTTACCCTCGTTCATGGTCCCGGGGGCAGAGCCATGGCTTAAACCGTTGTTTATCACAACAGCCGGAAGGTGGATGCTCCTCATCGGTTTCATCATGCAGGTTGTGGGCTTCATATGGGTTCGTAGGATAGTAACGATCGAAGCTTAAGCGGCGGAGGCGAACGGTTAATGGCGTGGAGAAATTTGCTCACACGCCGAAGGGGACCACTCCAAAGGGTGTTGACATCGCCAGATGCTGAAGAACCGTTCTTTGAGAGGGTTGTGCGCCCATTCATACACCGCATCCCTACATACATAGCCAGCTTGACTGGTGAAGGCGTTAAAAGCCGTGTGAGGACTTTGCTCTTGAGAGGGGGCTTGTATGGGAAGGTCAGCCCAGAACAAGTCATAGCGATGAAATACATGGGGGCGTTGGCTTTCCTCGGCATAGGCTTTGTGTGCATGGTCGGCATAGCGAAGGCGTTTGGGAAACCGTTGCCAATCGCATATTACTTGCTCAGCGCAGCCTATGGCGCTTTGATCGGATACCTCTCCCCAGATGTTATCCTGAACATCTTCTTCGTGCACCGAAGACAACACCTTGCAAGGTTGACCTTGCCAGACATGGTTGATTTAATGGCTACCGCTGTTGAGGCAGGCTTAGGGCTTGATGCAGCGATGGCGAGAGTTGCAACTCGTTTCAGAGGACCTCTCGGTGAAGAGTTCCAAAGAGTCCTGAGGGAGATGGGACTTGGCAGACCGAGGTCTGAGGCACTCCTTGCTATGTGCGAAAGATTGCAAATCGAGGAATTGCAAATGTTCATCAGGGCGCTCATTCAGGCTGATAGGTTTGGGCTACCGCTGGCAAATGTGCTACGAGCTCAGGCTGAGCAGATGAGGGAGATGAGATTCCAAAGGGCAAGGGAACAGGCTCAAAAAGCACCAGTGAAGATGATGCTACCACTCGTGCTTTGCATCTTCCCCACCCTCTTCATCGTCATAGCAGGACCAGCCATCATAAGGGCACTAACGCAACTGCAACAGCTCTTCTCAACACGCCCGTAACTCGCTGGGAACTTTAAAACCCTGCAGTGAGACCGTATGCCAGCTTGAGTTGTAAGAAGGGAGCTAAAGGCATGTTGATCGGGGTGGTCAAAAACAAATCCAAAGGAACTACGCTCGCCGAAGCTTGCTTGATAGCTACATCAACATTTGAAAGGATGAAGGGTTTACTCGGGACGAAAGGTTTGGCAGACGGCTACGGGATGCTCCTAATACCGTGTAGAGGCATCCACACCCTCTTCATGCGCTATGCTATTGATGTCGTGTTCATTGATGCACAAATGCGTGTTGTCCACATCGTGCATTCCCTTAAACCATGGCGTATATGTGCGCCCCTCAATACCAATGCCGCAATGGCGCTCGAGCTACCCTCGGGAAAGATAGCAGAAACTCTAACGGCAGTTGGAGATGAGATTGAAGTCAACTTGATCGGGCTTAAGTGAAAGCTCGGCTGTGTGGTGTAAGGGATGCGCATCGCCGTAGTAAGCGAATGCTATCGTCCAACGAGGAATGGCGTGGTGAGCTCAATCGAGACCTTCAGGAAAGAGTTAACCGAGCTTGGTTGCCATGTCAAAGTGTTCGCCCCAGCATTCCCGGGCTATGTGGAGAGGGACGAAGATGTGCATCGTTTCCCATCTTTCTGTTTCAGCACCTATGTTGAGTATCCGATCGCAATACCGATCGCCCCAAAAGCTTGGAAGGCATTAGAGGATTTCTCGCCTCATATTGTTCATGTGCATTCCGTCTTCTGGCTGACGCGGTTTGCTGGGAGATGGGCGGTGCTCCGCAAGATACCGCTTGTGGTCACATATCACACGCTCGTCACCGAGTATTTGCACTATGCGCCACTCCCGAAGCCAATCGCAAGACGGCTCGTCATAAAGCTCTCGGAGAGCTTTTGCAACATGTGCGATCTCGTGCTCGTCCCAAGCCCCGCTGTCATACCGATATTGCGAAGCTATGGCGTGAAGACGGAGATAGTGCCACTGCCAACGGGAATCAATGTCGAAGAGTTCTGCAACGGTGACGGTCTTTCAATCAGGGAGAGGTTCGGTATACCGAAGGATGCGATTGTGTTGCTCTATGTGGGGCGGATCGGCTTGGAGAAAAACATTGAGTTCCTCATTCGTGCAACATCACTTGTGTTGCAACGCCACAAAAACGCATACCTGATGCTTGTCGGTCCAGGACCATATCTGAATCAGGCGATGCGCATGGCGAGTTCGCTCAGTTGTTCAGACAGGATTATCTTCGCAGGCGGTCATCCGAGGGAGAGGATGAAAGACTTCTATGCATCTGCCGACATATTCGTTTTCGCGTCGCTGACCGAGACGCAAGGTTTGACAGTGATGGAAGCAATGGCTTCAGGCTTGCCATGCGTTGCCGTAGATGCGAAAGGGGTCTCGTATGCCTTTGAGGATGGTGTTCATGGCTTCCTATCGCCCAATGACGAACTTGCGTTCTGTGAGCGCGTTTGCAAGCTCATCCATAACGAAGCTCTGAGATGGCAAATGGGTGAGAATGCCAAAAGGCATGTGAGGGAGAATTTCTCACCGAGGGTGATGGCGGAACGCCTGCTACAACTGTATGAGGAGCTACTCAGGAGGAAGAGCAAAAGCAGTGTCTACCATCTGCCCTCGTAGAACTGCCACAGCCAAGGCTTGGTTGTTTCCGCATACTTAGCTTGCACTTCAAGTATCTCATCGAGAGATTCAAAAAACGCATCTACAACTTGCGGGTCAAAGTGTCTCCCCCTCTCCTCCCTGATGATGCTGAAGGCTTTCTCGTTCGGGAAAGCTGGCTTGTAGACCCTTTCGGAGGTGAGTGCATCAAACACATCAGCGATAGCACATATGCGCCCAAACAACGGTATCTCTTCGCCCGAAAGACCATTTGGATAGCCACTCCCATCCCATTTCTCGTGGTGCGTTAGCGCTATCACTCTCGCAGTCTCAAGCAGTTGCGACTTCGACCCAGAGAGTATTTCGGCGCCCCAAATTGTGTGCTTTTTCATCACCTCCCATTCATCTGGGTCAAGCTTCCCCGGCTTGAGCAGTATCTTGTCTGGAACGCCTATCTTACCAACATCATGCATCGGGCTTGAGTAAAGGATCAACTCCACCTCTTCTTCACTTAGCCCAAGCCTCCTTGCGATTATCGCACAGTATGTGCTCATCCGTATGATGTGGTTTCCAGTCTCATCATCTCTGAACTCAGCAGCCCTCCCAAGCCTCCTCACCGTCTCAAGCTGAGCCTCACGCAACTCCTTCGTCTTCTTATCCACTTCGGCTTTCAACATGCTGGCTAAGTTTGAAAGGAAGTCATGGTATTCCTTCACCGAGAGCAATGTGCGAACCCTCGCACGCAACTCGTATATGTCAATCGGCTTGTTCAGGAACTCATCGGCGCCAATGTCAAGCGCTTTATAGCGCACCTCCCTATCCATCACGGCAGTCATGATGATAACTGGTATGAACTTCGACTCTTCCGACGACTTCACTTGGCGAAGCACCTCTAAACCGTCAACCTGAGGCATCATGATGTCCAAGATGATCAGGTCAAATTTGTTTCCCTTTATCAACTCAAGCGCTTCGCCCCCGTCACCTGCAGTGTCAACTTCATAGCCCTCTCTCGTTAAAACCGTCTGCAACAGTTGCTGAATGCTGACCTCATCATCAACAACCAAAATGCGTTTCTTCGTCTCCGAGTGCATCTCACCCACCACCGTTAAGCTTTTTCACGCCACCCTTTCACTTAAGTGGCAGTTCAACTTCCCTTCCTTCCCTTGCCGACTTGTAGAGCGCCAATATCAGTTCAACTGCCTTCCTCCCTTCCCTACCGTTGACTGTTGGCTCACGGTTCTCTCTTATGGCTTCAACGAAATCTGCTATCACATTCCTGTGGAGCGTGAACGGCTCCTTCCTCTCTTCAAGCTCAGCCAGATTCGGTTTGAACTCCGAATCGATCACCTCAAAGAATGTTATCCTCGGCGGTGTCCCATCGGTTATGACGGTCCCACGCTCACCGTAGATGTGGATTGAATCACCAAAGTCAGGGTAGGCGCATGTTGTGCATTCGATTATACCGAGCGCACCGTTTTCAAGTTCAACATCAGCCACCGCCACATCTTCAACCTCAAGCGCCTTATGACCAAGAGTGCCCATGCGCGCATGAATTCGCCTCACGCCACCAAGCAAGTAGATGTATGTATCAATGATGTGGATGCCTTGATTCATGCAGGCGCCACCACCATCAAGAGCCCATGTGCCACGCCAATCGCTCTCGGCAAAATAGGCTTCCGTGCGATAACGCCTGCAAAACGCATTCGCTAACAAAGGCTTACCCAAAACACCATCATCAAGCATACGCTTGATGAACTTGACTGCCTTTGAGAACCTTAAAGGCATCACGACACCGAGCTTCACATTCGCCCTCTCACACTCCTCAATCAAAGCATCGGCTTTCTCAAGTGTCACATCAATTGGCTTCTCAACAAGGACATGCTTCCCTGCCCTCGCTGCCTCAATGCCTATCTGTGCGTGAAGCCCACTCGGCGTGCATATCGAAACTGCGTCAATGTCGTCTCGCTCAAGCAACTTGCGATAGTCAGTATACCAGTTGTCGCCCAAGTTGAACTTCTGCGCAAATAGCCTAACATGAGCCTCAGTCCGTGAAGCTGCAGCTACAACCCTGCAACCTGGTGTCTCGTTTATGTAGCGTGCGTGCCATTCGGCTATACCGCTGTAAAGGTCAGCTCCAATAGGACCAACGGAAACTTGGTTTGGAACACCAACGCCAATTATACCAAAACGAATTTCTCGCATTCCCCTCACCACCTTGCACAAGGCGCTCGCTAATGCCATCACATAAGAATGACACACGGCATTGTAAGTGAGCAGATTGCAAGCATGATACTAAGAGGTGCACAACCAATGTAGCGGGAAACACTCAACTGCCTTTGATCAGCGGTTGACAGAAACAAGGTAAACATTCACTTGCCCAACAAAGCACAAGAGAACGCAATGTTTACCTGCTCACAAAACTGCCTCCATCTGTATCGTGTTAGAATGACCTGTTCTGCTCAATCCATTGCATCGCTTCAACAAGCTCTGGCTCTATGCCTTCGTAATTGAGGCACTCAATGACATCGGCATCCCAGTTGCCACGACCCCAACTGCCACCATTCATGCATCCCCACATGTTCACTGGGTAAACTTGTCTCGTTGGGCGAAGCGCCTTAACATGCCCATCAACAAACAAACATGACATCATGCCATTGTGAAATGCTGCAACATGCCACCAGGCCCCGCCCGGGACACCCCTCCACCAAGGTGCTACCATATCCTCCCAATCAGTTGTCCCATAGAGTTCGCTTACGAGTATCCTCGTAGCTGGAGAGCGTATTGAAGCAAGTGTTGGACATCTCCATTCAGCTCCATCCCCAGGAGCAATCCTTGGGTTTATACCGTATGAACGGTAGGCACGCGGGTAACCCCATGCATCCGAACCAGCTACATACCATGTGTTGTTTGGGTTTGATGGACAACGAGTAAGCTCCATGTTCTTCGTGTATGGAAAAATGAGCTGTTGCCAGCTAAGCTGTTTTCTTCCAGTCCCTAACTGCGTTGAGCGAGGAAGCATTCTCTCGTCGTAATCTTGGACATACATGTTGATGCCCAAGCCAAGCTGCTTGAGGTTTGACAAGCACTGTGACGCCCTCGCCTTCTCCCTCGCCTTCGCAAACACCGGAAACAGAATCGCTGCCAAGATGGCGATTATAGCAATCACCACCAGCAGCTCAATCAGAGTAAAGCCAAAGCTAAACCCCTTGCTAACAGCACGCCTTTTTATAGCTCGCATGTCCATTCACCTCCGCTTGATTTTGTTTGCCTCATCAACGAGGCTTTTGCATCTTTTGATTGCCTGCCCACTTAACATTATAGTCAAAAAAGTTGCGCGTCAAGCCCTCGCCTCAGCTTTTATGTCCCTCACTCACCCACAATGAACTCCTAAACCGTTTCCCTTCCTCTGACAACCCAATCAACTTGTATGCTGTGATTGGCTCATCAAAACCCTTCACACGGATTTGCACCTCTTCAGCAACGACCATCCATCCAACACGCTCGTAAGTCTCCTTCCCGATCAGTATTGAGCAGTTCAACTCTTTCGTTGCCTGCTCAAGGCGATGTGCGAGGTTAACGCAATCACCGATCGCAGTGAAGTGTCCTTTGTATGGAGTGTTTATATCGCCGACAACTGCCTCACCAGTGTTAACGCCTATGCCTATTGAGATTTGTTCACCAGTGATGCGCTCCCACTCAAACTGCAACTCTTGTAGTGCTTCAATCATATGCCAAGCTGCAGCGACTGCCCTTTCAGCGTGATCTTCCCTTTCTGGCATGATGCCGAAGAGCACCATCATCCCGTCGCCCATTATGTTGTTGACCATGCCACCGTAGAGGTAGACCACCTCTGACATGACTGTGAAATAACGGCTGAGCAGTGACACGGTCTCGTATGGCTGTATGGAGTGCGAGATGCTCGTAAAGCCCCGTATGTCAGAGAAGAGGATTGTGAGCTCCCTCTTTCTCCCACGAAGCTCCGCCTCAATGTTGGAAGCCTTGGCGAGTTCCCTTGCGATGTGTGGCGATACATAGTGGCTTATCAAGTTGACGAAGTATTCAACACGGCTTCGTGCATAAACTGTGTTCAGCAACGCTATCAGGATCGAGACAGCCACCCAACTTATGAATGCGCCCATCGGGTTGATCATGATATGCCACAGCTTCAGGCTGGCTTGTGGTATAGCGAAACATGCTGTCAATACGACACCCGCCCAAAGCAAGCTCGTCGTCATCTGCTGTTGCATGAGGATAAGGCAAGTCGCCACCCCTACGAAAAGGGAGAGGAGAAGGTGTGCGAAACTGCTGGCGTGCTTGACCTGTGTCTTGGAGAGCAAAGTGGTTATGGCGTGAGCAAAAACCTCAACGCCACTCATCATCGGCTTGATCGGCGTTGGTCTGAAGTCTGGGAGCAATGGCGTTATAGCGCCGACGAGTGCAATGCGCCCAGCAAGATCTTGAGCTGGTATTGAACCTCTCAAGGCATCCATGAACGAGTATGTTTTGAAAGGCGGTTTGTATGTGTTATTGGGTGCGCCTCTAAAATCTATCCCCACAACGAAATCGTTCTCCCAACCAAACCAAGCTGGTGCAGGTTGCGTCTGTATGAAATGCTCACCGAGCCAAATGCCTTTCTTCCCGACACCATGCAATTGGCTCAATGGCGTATCGAGGTAACTGCAAACCACAGCGAGTGTGAAAGTGGGTATGAGCTTTCCGCCATACTCAAGCAGGAGTGGCATACGCCTGCAAACACCATCCTCATCCAAAAACAGGTTTGCCACGCCTACCATCTCAACATGTGAGGCGAACACCTCAATCGGCATCTCAAGCGATTGAACAGATGTCACGGCTCCAGCGATGTTTTCGCTCGGTATAGTGAAGCGCTCCAAAAGTTGAGCTGGCTTCGTATCAAGTTGTGTCGTAAGGAATGTAGATGCTATCACAACTTTCGAACTCCGTGAAGCCTCCTTGAGCGCCGAGGCGAGCATGGCATCGTCCTTTGAAGGGTCAACGAAGAGGACATCAACCGCTATCACCTTCGCACCGGCAGAAGACAATCGCCTTATCAACTTCGCATAGTAAGCCCTCCTTATCGGCGACCCGAGCTGGCGTAGCGAAGCCTCATCAATTGCTATGATCGTTATCGGCACTTCATCTAACATGCTGTGGGAGCGAGCATGTATGCGCATCAACATGTCCTCCACGAACAAACATGTGTGATATAGAGGCGGACGAACATAGTAGAGGTAGCCGATTGGCACTGGCTCAACGAGCATCCAACTGAACAACGATATCAAGATGGATAGGATGAGAGCCTTTTGCATGTAGCGAGTTGAAGCACCGAAGCTCGACATGTTGCATCAACCTTCGCCACACTTAAATCGGTGAAAAAGCTTGCACCCAGCCAAATGCAATTTTATACTTCTAATTTGCCCTTGGACAGCACTGGTGGAGGCGAGCCATAATTTTCGGTGCTTCTATCAAGCGTGCTGTGAAGGTCGGTGAGCATCCGATGCGCTACTACGAGATGAAGAGGCACGCTGTCGCTGCTTACCTCAACTGCGTCCTCAAATGTGAGAGGGTGCTTTATGAAGTGAACGCATTTAGGGGGAGGGACTTTGAGGTTGACATCATAGGCTATCGTGGCGACAAGCTGACCATCTTTGTTGACTTGGCTGAGAAGTTCTCGCACTACCCGAGGGAGATGAAGCATGTGACTTTGCACCGAAAGCTCGTTCAACGCTACACATCGCTCAAACATAAATGGCTGACTCAATCGCTAAAGCACAGGTTTGAAATCTGGTGTTTCGGGACACCGCCAGAGAAACTTGAGCTTGTGCTTTCTGGGGTGCGTGAGGAATTGCATAGGGAGCATGGCATATCGCTTGATGTCGTGGACGAGGAAGGAGTTAGGGAGCGCCTGAACCAAACCATTGATGTGCTCTTGAAGGGCGGCAACTGCGACTACACAAACCCGTTCGTCCAAGCCATACTCATAAGCTCTGGTGTTCTTGAGCTACCAAAACACAACATCGCCCAGATGCCGAACAAGTTGCCACTAAGGCTTCCATCGGCTTGGCTTATACCTGAATTCGTTTCTGCGATGCTTGATAGCGAGTATGTTGTGGGATGGCTTGGGTTTGATGTGGATGCGTTTGATCTGCTCACAACGATAGCACACGAGCAGAAGGGGAAGGTCTGGGAGGACTTCCTAATGTGCTTCCCAGAAGCGTCAGCGGTTTCGGAGTCAACCGCCATCTTCATTTCGGAGGACGAAGAAGTTGACTGGCACAGCATCGATTGGATGGAACTGCCGATGCTTGAATTGAGGCGGTATAACCCAAGCGAACTCGTCTCGGCTCTAAAAATCATATTCGCAAACGCAAACGAGTTCCTCGAAGCATGGCAGGCGAGGGTTAGCAATACGATGCTTATCAAAATCGATTACTTGCTACCGTTCGTCTTCAAGCATCCGCGTTTCAGCCTTGAACTCATCGAGGCAGAGGTAGTCCGATATGGTGGCGATAGGGAACTCGTGAGGATGCACGCACAGGTTAGCAACCCTGATAAGCGCCCATATAGAGGCTCAATCGTGATAGAGCTTGCGAACTCACTTGAGCATATGCGCTTCAGCGATGTGAATAGCATAATGGTGCCAATAGACGATCCGAGGCTTAAAGATGGTGTGGTCGCTGGGCTTTGGTTAACATACAGACCTGAGTTTGCTGGTTATTTCCAACTCACATTCGACGCGCTCATGCCTCGCTGGCAAGGGCTCTGTGGTGGCTAATTGCCAACAGGGGCGAAACGAAAATGCCCTCGGGGAGAACACACGAAGTTTTTAATACGGCGCTGTTGCCACTCTCGTTGCTTCTGCCCAACTCGGTTGAGTTGTTGCCCTTCGTATTCGGCTATGTGACTGCGACATTTTTCTTCTCGCCAGATATTGATTTGAGTAGGTCACGAGTTGCGATGCGATGGGGGCTGTTGCGCATCATCTGGATGCCATACTCAAAGGTCGCCTCGCACAGGCGTGTATCACACATACCAGTAATCGGGCTGTTGATGCGCACGGCATACTTGTGCGTCATCGTTGCTATCCCAATAGCTGTGCTCAAGGCATTCGGCATCAATGTCGGATTCAAAAACCTAAGAGCATCATCGGCTCACCTGATCAGCTTCGCGCTTGGCATGCTCGTCGCAGATACATTGCACATTGTGCTTGACCTTCTCACCAGCGCTTTTAAAAAGCTCATATCGAGGCTTCGTTAAATTCCTCTTTGCGCCCACAAGTTCGCTAAAGAGGGTTTGCCATGTGCTAAACTTGAAAGGGGTTGCACCAAATTGCAATGGCTTCGTTAAACTGGCGTATGCTCGAAGAGTGATGAGGAGGGAAATTAGCGGGTGATGTCAGAGGGACAAGTGGAGCAATTGCTCGAACAGCTCAAACATCCAGATTGGACGGTGCGTTCCTCAGCTGCGTATGAGCTTGGCAGGATGAAGGAAACGAGGGCAGTTGAGCGGTTGATTGACATGCTTCGCAATGACGAATCAGAGGCTGCAAGGAGCGCAGCAGCATCAGCGCTTGGCTGGATAGGTGACAGCAGAGCAGTTGAGCCATTGCTTGAAGCGCTCAAGGACGAATCTTGGGATGTGAGGAATGCAGCGCAAGCTGCGCTCGTCAGGCTCGGGGAGGCATCAGTTGAAGGGTTGATATCTGCGCTCAAGGATAGAGATGCAGAAGTTCGGCACTTGGCGGTTGAGGCTCTCGGCTACATACGGGATAAGAGGGCGGTTGAAGCTTTGATTGAAGCGATGGAAGACAGCTCATGGGATGTGCGCACTGCAGCTGGGCAGGCGCTTGAGAACTTGGGCAAAGAAGCATTGGACGCAGTCATCAAAGCCCTTGACCATCCACGCACTGGACCGAAACTTGTAGCGGTGAGCGTCCTCACGCGCTTCAAGGATGAGCCAGCTGCGATTGAAGCCCTCATAAGGGCGCTCGGAGACCCAGAGGAGAGGGTGAGGAAGGCTTCAGAGAGAGCGCTTGAACAATTAGGGTATGGCGAAATTGTCAGCCTTGCCTCCGATGTTCTCTCGGGCGTTGATGGCGCATTGGAGCGGTTGAGCGAGCTCAAAGAGAAGAGGCTACTGCCAACTTTTTTGAGGGCGCTCAAAGCAAACGAGAAAGAGGTAAGGCTGAATGCCATTGAAGCCCTAAAGACGCTCGGCGATATAAGGTCAATCGATGGCTTGATTGAAGCGACGAAAGATACAGAATGGGAGGTTAGGGCTGCTGTAGCGGAGGCGCTCGCAAAAGTTGGTGGCAGGGCTGCTGTTGAACCGCTTAGGGCTCTCCTTCAGGACGAGAGTTGGTATGTGCGCAGGGCTGCGGTAAGAGCATTTAAGTTCCTCAAGGACACAAGGGCAATACCAGAGCTCGTCAAAGCACTTAGCGATTGGGATGCAGAGGTGCGCAAGGCTGCTGAAGAAGCGTTGGTTGAGATCGGGAAGCCCGCAATTGAAGCTATGTTGGCGCTTCTAAGAACAAGCAAAGATGAATATGCTGTTAATGCCGCTATCAGGATCTTGGGGAAAATAGCTGACACTCAAACTGTGGCGCAACTCTTGCTTGACCTGAGGAATCAAGATCCGACTGTCAGGATGAGGGCTGCGGAGGCGCTCGGCGAAATAAGAGATCCAAAGGCTTTGCCACACCTCAAGAAGCTTGCAAGGTGGTGGCGCTTCAAGGAACGGAAGGAAGTGAAGAGGGCTGCGAGGCTCGCAATCAAGAAAATACTTGAGGAACGAAAACGCCAAAAGAAGTTGAGGCGCAGAAGGTAGCTCAATAGCTCGCAAGCTCGCATGGCGTAAACGCAAAGGAGAGGGAAAGGATGCTCACCTCCACATTCATCCACCTTCCGGGCGTCGGCGAGAAGACCGAGAGAAGTTGGTGGAGGATGGGAATAAGCTCATGGCATGATTGGCTCAAAGCATACCACATGGGTTGGTTCGCCAAGTTCCCGCAGTTGCATAACCAATGGCGAGAGTTGATTGAGTGTTCAATAGCCGAACTTGAAAACGGTAACGCCTCCTTCTTTGCAAAGTTGTTGCCGAAGCAAGAGTATTGGCGTTGCTACCGCGAGTTCAAAGAGAGGACGGTCTTCCTTGACATCGAGACAACAGGGTGTAGCGCTTGGGATTACATTACAGTTGTCGGGATATACGACGGGCATAGGTATATGCCGTTTGTTCGTGGCTACAACTTGCACAAATGCGTTGAGGCACTTTATGGCAAAGCCGTCATAGTGACATTCTACGGCTCGGCTTTCGATTTGCCGTTCCTGAGGAGGAGCTTCCCCAACATTTACCTCCCTCCAATACACATTGACCTTTGCTACTTGCTAAAGAGGCTCGGTTACAAGGGTGGCTTGAAAGCCATTGAATGGCAACTCGGCATAAGCCGTGATGAGGAGATTGAAGGTCTCTCTGGGATAGATGCAGTCCGACTTTGGATGAGGTATCAGCACAACAATGACGCTAATGCCTTAAGGCTACTCATCAAATACAACCGTGCGGATGTGGTCAACTTAAAGACTCTGATGGAGTTCGCTTACCGTGAGATGGTGAAGCGAGTGCTCGGTGTGAACCAATGCGTGAATGTCGTAGAACATCAATTGGCGTGATCGTTGGGACAGGCGCAAAACAGTTTCTGCAGGAAATTAAATCCATGCCCGCAGAGGAGCTAACTGTTGACACACGCTATGGTGAGGCTCACCTTGTATGCCTTAAGTGGCAAAGGGAGAACACCAATGACATCGTCGAACTCTTCATACTGCCAAGACATGGTCACCTACACGAAGTGCCACCCCACATGATTAACTACAAGGCGAACATAACTGCTCTTAAGCGGGTTGGAGTTGACGGAATCATCGCAACGGCTGCGGTAGGGGCGTTGCACGATAGCTTAAACATTGGCGACATCCTCGTTCCAGACCAGCTCATCGATTGGACGAAGCAACGCCCTCTCACATTTTTTGAACATGCCAGCTCAGCCCCCGTGCATGTTGACATGACGCAACCATTTTGTGAGCGCTTGCGCAAATTGCTTATAACAGCGTCAACGAAGGCAAGAGTAAAAGTGGTTAACGGTGGTTGCTATGTTTGCACTGACGGACCGAGGTATGAAACAGCGGCGGAAGTGAAAGCGTTAAGGCTTCTTGGCGGAGATGTGGTTGGCATGACTGTGGCAACGGAGGCTATCTTGGCAAGGGAAGCTTGCATCTGCTATGCACCGTTGTGCGTGGTGACCAATTACGCAGCTGGAATTAAAAGCGCTCGTCTATCGCATTCTGAAGTGACTGAGGCAATGAAGCAAGCAAGTGGCAATCTGTCATTGCTGATCTCGGTGGCGGTTGATTTGTATGTTGTTGAAGATTGCGCTTGCAAACACTCGCTTGATGAATATGGAGTGGAACCCCCACTTTGAAAGGGCGAGCCACATCAAGCAAGGTAAATACGAAAGCTTGTGCGATGGCGCGGGGATCGAATTGTGGTTATAATGCCTTTAAACAGCGAACGCATGAAGAACTTTGGCGTCCCATTAGTTGCCGATTGGAAGATGCGATATGGTGGGAGGGAATGAGAAGCATGAAGCGTATCAAATCGCTCAGGTGCCGTGAATGTGGCAGTGAATATCCGCTTGAGCCAATCAATGTCTGCGAATACTGTTTCGGGCTACTTGAAGTGGAATATGACTACGATGTGCTTTCGGAACTTGTGACACCTGAGAGGATCGCACAAGGACCGTCGAGCCTTTGGCGCTATTACGACATGCTACCAATAGAATCACCACTGAAAGAGTGCGTTGATCTTGGGGCTGGATTCACTCCGCTTACGAAAGCCGAGAGGCTCGGCGAACGACTCGGGCTAAGCAGGCTTTACATCAAGAATGACACACTCAACCCCACATGGTCGTTCAAAGACAGGGTTGTCACGGTAGCTGTGACGAAAGCGAAGGAGTTTGGATTTGATGTTGTTGCGTGTGCGTCAACGGGCAACCTCGCTAACTCACTCGCTGCACATGCTGCGAAGGCTGGGATGCGATGCTTCGTGTTCATTCCGTCCGACATAGAGTTGAACAAAGTTGTTGGCTCGCTCATTTACAACCCACAGCTTGTTGCTGTTGAAGGCAACTTCGACGAAGTCAACAGACTGTGCGTTGAAGTCGCTTCGCATTACAGATGGGCATTCGTGAACATAAACATACGCCCATACTATAGCGAGGGCTCTAAGACGATAGCGTTTGAAGTGCTTGAGCAACTCGGCTGGCGAGCGCCAGACCACATCGTCGCCCCGGTAGCGTCAGGATCGCTTCTCACTAAAGTTTGGAAGGGCATTAAGGAATGCCATCGCATCGGGTTGATTGATTCGATCCCAACGAAGGTGCATGCAGCTCAAGCATCTGGGTGCGCACCAGTTGTAAACGCATTCAAAAGCGGTGCAAGCACAGTCAGACCAGTGAAACCTCAAACGATAGCCAAGTCTATCGCTATAGGAAACCCAGCGGATGGCGTTTATGTGTTGCGCACATTGAGTGAGAGCGGTGGGACGGCTGAGGATGTAACAGACGACGAGATAGTTGAGGCAATAAAACTGCTCGCTGAGACAGAGGGAATATGGACTGAGACAGCTGGTGGCGTCACAGTGGCTGTTTTGAAGAAGCTCGTTGAGCAGGGCGTGATAAAGAAGGATGATCTAACTGTCGCATTGATAACAGGTGCTGGGATAAAGACAGTTGAAGCTGTCGCAGACTCCTTGCGTCCACCAATACGGATAAAGCCAAAGCTTAAAGCATTCGAAGAAGCGCTCCACAGCTTAACGGCATGACACAGGTCAGTTAGCATGCAAGTTAAAGGTGCGTTATAATTGTTAGCACCACCCTTACATGGGGTGAGACGGTGATGGCTGTTCATCGGTATCATTTGACTTTCCCGAAAGAGCTTGTGACAGAGCCGATCATTTATTACCTGGGTAAAAACTTCAATGTGATCACGAACATACGGCGCGCAAATGTTGACCAAGACGGTGGGTGGGTCGATTTGGAAATTGAGGGCGACGAGGAGGAGATTGAGCGGGCGATAGAAAGCCTTAGGCAGAAGGGCGTTGGTGTAGACCCGATTGAGCGCCAAGTGATTGAGTAAGACAAAAACGACTTGCGCTCTCAGAGAGGGCGAAGTAGATGGACAAACGGATGAAGCTAAGGAAAGCCTATTCTAAACAGTGTTTAGTGAGTCAACCCCAGCAAAGCCTCAACTTTGTATCCCAAGCTCCCCAACTGGCGCTTCTAAGCGTGGTTGTTCTTCTGCCCGCTTAAAGCGGGCAGGAGAAGAAAAACATCTTCCGCACACAAACCAAATTCACCCACCACAACACAAGAGAGGTGTTGCTATATGGGTATCAAAGCAGCTGAGGCGTTAGTGCAAACCCTCATAGACGAAGGTGTTGAAATCATCTTCGGCATACCAGGTGGAGCGGTGTTGGAGATATTCGATGCCCTCTATCACTACCGTGATCAAATCAAATTTGTCCTTGCAAGACATGAACAAGGTGCAGCTCACGAAGCTGATGGATACGCCCGCGCCACTGGGCGAGTCGGGGTGTGCATGGCTACAAGCGGACCTGGCTCAACCAACCTTACGACGGGGTTGGCTGCTGCGATGATGGATTCAAGTGCGGTCGTAGCCATAACTGGGCAAGTTGCCACCCCGTTCATTGGGAAGGATGCATTCCAAGAGACAGATACAACTGGTATAACAATGCCGATAACGAAACACAACTTCCTCGTGATGGATGCAAGGGAGCTCCCACGCATAATCAAAGAAGCGTTCTACATCGCCAAGACAGGGAGAAGGGGTCCCGTAGTCGTCGATATACCGAGGAACATATCGCGCACGGAGCTCGATGACGATTTCCAGATACCGAAAGGGGTGAGCCTGCGGAGCTACAAAGTCACCTTGCGCGGTCATCCCCTCATGGTTAGGAGGGCTGCGGAATTGATCGCCAGCTGTTCAAGACCAACGCTTTACATAGGTGGCGGAGTGATAGCATCCGAAGCATCTGAGGAAGTGAAAGAGCTCGCAGAGCGCTGTCACATACCAGTCGTTTACACGCTAATGGCTAAAGGAGCGTTTCCAGACGGACATGAGCTGTGTCTTGGGATGGGTGGCATGCACGGGACTGTGGCAGCAAACATGGCTTTAAACACATGTGACCTTTTGATATGTGTTGGCGCAAGGTTTGACGACCGCATAACTGGTAACCCGAATGAGTTTGCGAAGGTGGCGAAGAAAATCCACATAGACATAGACCCTGCTGAGATAGGAAAGAATGTGAAGGTGGATGTGCCGATTGTGGGCGATGCGAAAATCGTCCTCCAACAACTGCTTGAGATCGTGCAACCGAAAAGGCATGACAGCTGGATTGAGAAAGTGATGGAGTGGAAGCGCAACTACCCATTAACATACAAGCAATCGTCCGAGTTACTAAAGCCACAGTTTGTAGTTGAAACAGTCGCGAAGCTTACCGGTGGCTCAGCCCTTGTTGTCACCGATGTTGGACAGAACCAGATGTGGGCAGCGCAGTATTACCCATGCTATCGCCCGAGGCAGTTCATAAGCTCAGGAGGGCTCGGGACGATGGGCTTTGGTTTCCCCGCAAGCATAGGTGCTCAGTTTGGGCGTCCAGACGAACTCGTTGTAGCCTTCGTTGGAGATGGCGGATTCCAGATGACAATGTATGAGCTTGCTACAGCAGTCTTGCACAAGCTCCCGATAAAGGTGATCATCTTCAACAACTCATTCCTCGGGATGGTGAAGCAGTGGCAGGACATCTTTTTCGGCGGTAGGTATTCGGCGACGACACTATATGGAAACCCAGACTTCGTTAAGGTGGCAGAAGCGTATGGGGCAGTCGGGATGAGGGTTAAAACGCCAGACGAACTTCAGCCAGCCCTTGAGAAAGCTCTCGAGGTCAAAGACAAGCCCTGCATCATTGATTGCTGTATCGACCCAGATGAACATGTCTATCCAATGATACCTGCGGGGGGAACGATAAAGGACATCATATTACCGCCCGAACAAAGGCATAAGAAAGAAGAGCTCTTAGCAGACATCGCTACAGCTTACACAGCGGTTTAGCAAACGGGGGTGTGATTCGGATGGCGAGTGAACAAAACAGCAAATTGCATACTCTCTCTGTTCTCGTTGAGAACCGTCCCGGCGTGCTTGCAAGGATCGCAGGACTTTTCAGGAGGCGTGGCTTCAACATTGAGAGCCTTTCTGTGAGCACCACGGATGACCCGAGCATCTCAAGGATGACGATAGTTGTTGGTGGGGATGATGCAACGATTGAGCAAATAACGAAGCAACTCAACAAGCTCATTGATGTCATCAAAGTGCAAGACCACACTGGCGAAGATGTCGTTGAGAGGGAACTTGCACTCATTAAGGTGAGCTGTGAGCCTGAGAGGCGCAACGAGATATTAAACCTCGTTACCATATTCAGGGCATCAATTGTGGATGTGGGCGCAAACACGATGATAATCGAAATAACGGGCACGGAGGATAAGATAAACGCAATGCTTGAGCTGTTGCGCCCTTACGGCATACTTGAGGTTGCAAGGGCTGGGAAGGTCATCCTCGCTCGTGGTCCAAAGGCAACATGATGCCACTTGGAGGTGAACAGGTTGCACCCAGAGCAAATGCGTGAGCTGATCAGCGAGGCGACTGCAGACACCATCATGCTGGTCATAGCGTTCGCCTCACCAGTAGTTGGCATTATCGGCGGTTTGGTTTGGGGGTTGCTTAGGAAGCGTTTGTGGTGGGGATTTTGTAACGGGTTACTTTTAGGGATGCTCGGGGTGCTCAACTACGGGCTTTGGCGCTTCCACAAATATCGCATGCGCTTTGATCCAGTCAGCGGTTATGCAGGTTTGCACAGGGTTGATGTGTTGATAGAGAACTTGCTTGTGTTCATTGCGATCGGCATCCTAATCGGGTTCATAGCCGGCTTGTATGTGAAGCACTTTGGAAAGCATTGGAGTGAAACACAAAACACGCAGGGGGGTGTGTGAGATGGCGAAGATATACCGCGATGCGGACATGTCGCTTGAGCCTCTCATGGGGAAGGTGATAGCTATAATCGGCTACGGTAACCAGGGGCGTGCACATGCTCTTAACTTGAGGGACAGCGGGTTGAATGTCATAGTCGGTGCACGCAAAGACGGTGCCT
The DNA here is from genome assembly GCA_041537945.1 of Candidatus Thermosaccharophagus yellowstonensis. Taxonomy (GTDB): domain Bacteria; phylum Armatimonadota; class Fervidibacteria; order Fervidibacterales; family Thermosaccharophagaceae; genus Thermosaccharophagus; species Thermosaccharophagus yellowstonensis. The sequence goes on along the minus strand of JBGOEK010000010.1, from coordinate 29,226 downwards.
CTTGGGGGAAGGCAAAAGAGGAAGGCTTCAATGTGATGGAAATAGCAAACGCAGCAAAGGAAGCACATGTCATAAGCATGCTCACGCCAGATCAAGTTATGCCTCAAGTGTATAAGGAAAGCGTCAGCGAGAACCTCTCCGAGGGGAAAGCGCTTGTCTTTGCTCACGGCTTCAACATCCACTACAAGCAAATAGTGCCACCACCATTTGTTGATGTTTGTTTGGTCGCACCGAAAGGTCCTGGAGCTCAACTGCGTTCGCTTTACGAAGAGGGGAAGGGTCTGCCAGCGCTTGTAGCCGTTGAGCAGGATTACACTGGCAACGCAATGCAAATAGCACTCGCATACGCCAAAGGGTTAGGGGCAGGTAGAGCTGCAGTCATTGAGACAACATTCGCCGAGGAGACGGAAACTGATCTTTTTGGGGAGCAAGTCGTTCTGTGTGGTGGATGCACTGAGCTTATAAGGGCTGCATTTGAGACACTCGTTGAAGCTGGCTACCAGCCCGAGGTGGCTTACTTTGAATGTCTTCATGAGCTCAAGCTCATCGTCGATTTGATCCACAGGGAAGGAATAACGGGTATGCGGAAGCGCATCAGCGACACCGCCGAGTATGGCGATATAACAAGAGGCAAGCGAGTCATAGGTGAAGCGAGCAGGCAAGCTATGAAGGAGATACTGCGCGAGATACAGAGCGGGGAGTTCGCGCGTGAGTGGATACTTGAGAACATGGCTGGACGCCCAGTCTACCACAGCGAAGGTAAGAGGCAAAGCGAGCACCTCATCGAGAAGGTGGGTGAAAAGCTTAGGGCAATGATGCCGTGGCTGAAAAGCTCATAGGTTTGTGAAGCTTAAAAGCTTGCGAAGTTAACAAGCTCGCAAAGCTTGGGAGGGGATGCTTTATGAAGAAGAGACGGATTTACATCTTTGATACGACATTGCGAGATGGAGAGCAATCGCCCGGAGTGAGCCTTAGCCCGAGAGAGAAACTGGAGATAGCGATGCAGTTGGCAAGGCTTAATGTGGATGTCATAGAGGCTGGCTTCCCCGTCGTCTCCGAGGGCGAGTTTGAAGCGGTGAAGCGCGTGGCAGAGAGCGTGAAAGGACCGATCATAGCAGCGCTCGCGAGGGCGAAAGAAACGGATATAGACGCTGCAAAGGAAGCGCTTGCACCAGCTGAGCGAAAGCGCATCCACACATTTATCGCAACTTCGGAGATCCACATGGTGCACAAGCTAAATATGACCAGAGATGAAGTGATTGAGGCAACCAAACGGGCTGTATCGTATGCACGCAGATGGACAGACGATGTCGAGTTCTCGGCTGAGGATGCCACAAGGAGCGATGTGGACTTCCTCTGCAAGGTTTTTGAGGTAGCTATTGATGCTGGAGCGACAACCATCAACATACCAGATACGGTCGGCTACGCGATGCCACACGAATTTGGTGAGCTCGTGAGAACCGTGCTTAACAAAGTGCCAAACATAGACAAGGCAACGGTAAGCGTCCACTGCCACAACGATCTCGGGCTTGCTGTAGCAAATTCGCTCGCTGGTATAATAGCTGGCGCATCTCAGGTTGAATGCACGATCAACGGCATAGGTGAGAGGGCGGGAAACGCAGCGCTTGAGGAGATAGTGATGATCCTCTACGCCAGAAGGAAAGTGCTCCACTGCTACACTGAGATCAACACTTACCTGATAAGTAGAACGAGCAAGCTGGTGAGCGATTTGACTGGCATGCCAGTCCAGCCAAACAAAGCCATCGTTGGAGCAAACGCATTCAAGCATGAGTCTGGGATACATCAAGACGGCCTCCTAAAAAATCCGCTTACATACGAGATCATTGACCCGAAGGTCGTCGGCATAACGGAAGAGGGTATAGTTTTGGGGAAGCACTCTGGAAGACATGCGCTCGACCAAAGGCTCAGGAAGCTCGGTTATGAGTTGACGAAGGAACAGCTCGATCAAGTCTTCAAGCGCTTCAAAGACCTCGCCGACAGGAAGGGCGAAATCACGGACATGGATTTGGAAGCGCTTGTCTCAGATGTGCTTCATACAAGCCCAGAGATTTACCAGCTTGACTACATGCTCGTTACGAGCGGTAAGGGCACGGTGCCGAGCGCCACAGTGAGGGTAAAGAGCGACAAAGGCGAGGTGACAGAAACTGGAACAGGCGTTGGTCCAATCGATGCCATCTACAGGACGATAGACAAGATCATAACGATACCCCATCGCCTCGTTGATTTCTCCGTGCGCTCAGTTGGACCTGGCACTGACGCGGTTGCTGAAGTGCTTGTGAGGGTTGAGGATGAACGGGGGAAAGTCTTCAGTGGCTACGGTATCTCAACGGATACAATTGAAGCAGCAGCGAAGGCTTATATGCACGCTCTCAACAAACTCGCATACAGCAAGCTCTCGGAGGCGGAGGGTAAGAGAGGTAGATGAGAGATGGGCATGACGATGACAGAAAAGATACTCGCTATGCACGCTGGCGAGAGGAAGGTTGAGCCAGGGCAGATAATTATGGCGAAGGTTGACTTGTGCATGGGTAACGATGTCACAGCTCCTCTGGCGATAAGGGAGTTCAGGAAGATAGGTGTTGAAAGAGTCTTCGACAAAGACAAGATAGCGCTTGTGGCGAGCCACTATGTCCCAAACAAAGATATGAAGGCTGCCGAGCAGGCTAAGCTGATGCGCCAATTCGCGGTTGAGCAAAACATCAAACACTATTACGAAGTTGGGCGTGGTGGCGTTGAGCATGTCCTCCTGCCAGATAGAGGCTTGATACTCCCTGGCATGCTCTATGTCGGTGCTGACTCACACACATGCACTGCTGGTGCTTTAGCTTGCTTTGCAACTGGCATAGGTAGCACAGACCTCGCAGCCGTCATGGCGACTGGAGAGATATGGCTTCGTGTCCCAGAGAGCATCAAGTTGGTTTACTACGGCGATTTGAACGAGTGGGTCATGGGCAAAGACATCATACTGGCAACGATAGGGCGAATCGGCGTAAGTGGTGCATCATACAAAGCGATGGAATTCACAGGTCCAGTGATTGAACGGCTTGGCATCGCTGACAGGTTCACCATCACAAACATGGCTGTTGAAGCTGGCGCAAAAAACGGCATCATCCCATTCGACGAGGTGACGGCGGAGTATTTGCGCAAAGTGGCACCGACAAGGGAAAGCGAGTGGCAAGTTGTATGCTCGGACGAAGATGCACGCTATGCACAGGTGATAGAGTTTGATTGTTCACGGCTCGAGCCATTGGTCGCCTACCCTCACCTGCCCTCAAATGTGCGAACGATATCGGAAGCCGTAAAAGACAACATCGCTGTTGATCAAGTCTTCATCGGCTCATGCACAAACGGAAGGATTGAGGATCTGAGGGTGGCTGCGAGAGTCATAAAGGGAAAGAAAGTTCATCCGAGGGTAAGGATGATAGTCATTCCAGCGACTCACGATGTTTGGCTACAGGCGCTCCGTGAGGGACTCCTTGAGGTTTTCGCTGATGCGGGTGCTGTTGTCTCAACGGAGACTTGCGGACCTTGTCTTGGAGGGCACATGGGCGTCTTAGCATCGGGTGAAAGGTGTGTATCAACATCAAACCGCAATTTTGTAGGGCGGATGGGCGATCCAGCATCGGAGGTCTTCTTAGCCAACCCTGCAGTCGCAGCTGCCTCAGCGATCCTCGGAAGGATAGCCCACCCAGATGAAGTTTAAGGAGAAACTCGCACATCAGAGGTGAATGACCTCAAACCTCGAGCCAACATCAGGTAGCTTTGCCACCTCTATTCTGACGGGGAAAGCATCCTTGAGCTGATCGAGGTGGGTTACGACGATTATTTTGTCGAACTCCCCCCTTATGCTGTGTATCGCTTCAACCATTTGCCTTAACCCATCGGAGTCTTGAGTCCCGAAGCCTTCATCAACCACAAGGAAACGAAGCCTTGCGCCAGCTCGCCTCGCCAGAAGCTTCGCCAGCGCAATCCTTATGGCAAAGTCAATCCTGAACCCTTCACCGCCAGAATAAAGCTCGTAAGGTCTTGTGCCCAACTCATCGGCTATCTTGATGTCGAGGGTTTCCCTAAGGCTTCCACCGAGCGTCTCGCGCTGTAGTTCAAAAGAGACATGCGCCCTGCCATGAGTGAGCTTACTCAAGATGCTGTTTGCGTCCCGCTCAATCTCTGGGATGGCATTCTCAATGATCAGCGCCTGAATCCCATCTCTGCCAAAAGCCCTCGCCAAGATGCCATATAGCTGTTCCTCATAACGCAACTGCTTTAGCCCCTCTTCAACCTTGGAGCGCTCTTGCTTAAGTTCCTCACATTCCTTTATCCTTCCCTCAACATTGCCCATCTCCAACTGGAGCTGTGAGCGCTTTTCATCGAGCATTTTGTGCTTACGCTCAAGCTCAGAAATCCTCCCCTCAACCTTCGGCTTAGTTGAGAGCTCATCTTCAACAGCTTTGATGCTCTTTTCCAGCTCCTCCAGCTTCTTGCGTCCGTCTTGGAACATGCGAACTTGCGTGCCCAATTGAGCCTTCAAACTTTTCTCCTCTTCGGTCGCCTGTTTCAACCTCTCGCTCAATTTCGCATACTCTTCGAGCTTCGCCTTCTCCTCACGCACTCTTTTATGTTCTTCCTCGTCGTAGCCCAATTCGGATATGCGAGCCTCAACTTCCCTAAGGCGCTTTTGCTCTTCATGTGCATAGTCGCACGAGCTTATTCTGCTCTGCACTTTGCGAATTTCATCCTCAACTTGCCTCAACTGACTTTCAGCCCCTGCAAGTTTTGCCTCCGCTTGCTTGAGCTGTCCCCACAGGACTTCAAATTCCCGCTTCCTCTCAATCTCCCTCTTCACTCGCTCATGCTCGCTCTCATCGTAACCGAGCGCATTTAATTGCTCTTGGATATCCTTCAACTGCGCACGCAACTCAGTTGCGAACTCACCCGCTTCAATACGCCTCTTCAATTCATCACACGCTTTCACTACCTCGTTGAGCTTCCCTTCGGCATCCCTCGCTTCACTCAATCTCGCCTCAACATTAGCAAGCTCTCTTTGGACGCTATCCAGCAATTCAACCTCTTTCAAAACCGACTTGAGCCGAGCCTCGGCTTCCGTTCGCTCTTGCTCCAACTGCTTACGCTCCTTTGAAAGCTCCTCAATCAACCTCTGCCTCTCATTGACGAACTCAACGAACTCGCGCTCAAGCATTTCCTTGCTATGCTCATCGAGCGGTGATTTACACAGCGGGCAACGAGGCTCTTTGGACTGAGCCAGCAGGCGAAGCTTCTCAGAGGTCTCCTCAATCTCACTTTTAGCCTGCCCACACTTCACCGATAGTTCCGTTAGCTTGCCCTCACATTGCCCTATCTTAGCTCTCAGCGCATCTGCCTCCTCCCTAAGCCCCTTTAGCCTTTCAACTTCTTCGTGAAGCCTTTTGGCTTCCCCTTCAAGTCGTCTCACAGCGGAAGCTTTAGCTTCAAGCTCTCGAGCTTGCTCACTGAATGCCTTGAGCCTCTCTTCAAGCTTTTGCCTCTCAAGCTCGATTTGATTTCCCAACTGCAGTGAATGTTCATAGAGCTGTGAATACCTTTTACGCAGTTCCTCAAGCATCGCCTCATCCTTTCTCAGGCTCTGCAACTCGTTATAGCCACGCTCTATCTCCTCTCGCCTCCCAGTGAACCTTCTCGCTTCATCAATGTCCTTCAAGCACGCTTTACGCTGTTCCTGCAGTTTAGCGAGCTTGAGCTCAAGCTCTTTTTTCGCTCCTTCAATAACCTGCTCAAGCCTTCGCTTCTCCTTTTCGAGTGCGCTGAGCTTTTGCAAGATCATCGTAAGCTCCTCGTCGCGCCTCTGCAACTCTTGATAGCGCCTGCAGTTGCTTTCTATCTCATCAGCCCTATCGATGAGCTTCTTCAACTCCTGATAGCGCTCGTATAGTGCCTTCAAAGTTCGGTTGAGTTCATTCAAGTCGCTTTTCAGCCTCTTCCTATCCTCTTCCATTTTTTGGCGTTGTCTCTCAAGCTCATTCAGCCTTGCGAGTTGGGAGCGTTTTTCATTGAGCTCGTCTGCGACAGCCTTGAGTGAGCTTTCAATGTTCGCCAGCGCTTCCTTCAGCTCCTCTTTCTTCTTGAGCAACTCGGGCAAAACCTTTAAAGCCTCGTCAATCCGATTTAACTCGCGCTCTTTGAACTGCGCTTCATCCGAGCGAACTTTTTGTCGTTGCCTTGCGAGCTCTGAGAGTTCGTCGTAGTGGTCGAGCCCGAGTATGCTTGCGAGGATTTCCTTCCGCTCAGCTGGTGTCTTCCTTGTGAACTCGTCGGCGCGCCCTTGCAGGATGAGAGATGTTGCAACGAATGTTTCATAGTCCATGTGGAGGATTGAATTGATCTTCTGCTGTGTCTCCCTGATTGATTGCCCTGTGAGTGGTAGCCACCTGCCTTGTGAGAAAAGGTGGAGTTCAAGCATCCTCTTTCTGTTCTTGCGCGAATACTTCCTTAAGACACGATATCGTCTGTCCTCAACCTCAAATTCAAACTCGACTTCGACCTCGTTAGCGCCTATGCGCAAGATGTCGTCATCAGGGCTTGTGCGTCCCCTTGCCTTCCTCGCCTCACCCCACAAAGCCCATGTGATAGCATCAAGCAGTGCTGATTTACCATGCCCATTTTGTCCAGACAGGCAGGCTAAATCAAATTCGGTGAAATCAAGTGGTGGCACATCCTCACCATAACTCATGAAGTTGCGCAACCTGAGCTTTAGAGGCACCATGCTCCATTCACCTCCGATCAACCTATCAACCTCTCAGAAAGTTCTCTCTCGAGCTCCCTTGCATACTTGATCAAATCATCCTCAAGCTCTTTCCACTCTTCCCTGTGGCGTATGTATCGGCGCAATGCTTCAATGACATCCATCTCCTCTGTGACGACTGCCCTTGGACCTCCCCTGCGTGCTTCATCTTCGGCAAGCCTGCTGATGCTCACGACCCTGAACGCTTCCTCAAGCGCTTCTCCAACAGCTTTCAAATTGAGCGCCTCACTTTGTCTCTCGGTGCACCTGTAGCGTATGCGCACTATCGCGTCTTTGATGTCCTTTTCTCGTATAGCGTTGATGAGTGCAAGCGTCGGGTCGCTTTCACCCCTCAGGTCAACTTCAATCGTTATGAAGCGTCTTGCGGGTGTCTCAATGAATTCGACTTCAACGCCGCCGTTGATGTGGACGATGCAAAAGCCTTTCCTTTCCCCTTCCTCACTGAAGTCACAGCGCTCAATACTGCCAGAGTAGACAACATGCGGTGATCCAGATGGGTTCAAGTCCTGATGCCTGTGTATATGACCAAGTGCCACATACGCAAACTGAGGCAAAGCGAGTGCACTCAAAAACAAGTTTGGCTCAACACCAAGCACGGCTGTCCTCTCAGAACCAGAGTAGACAGCGTTCGCAACGGAGATATGCGCAAGCAACACCGCAGGTGCATCGCTGGAAACACTCTCAGCCATCTTTGATATCACGTCGGCGCAGATGGCTTCCATCTTGTTGGCTATCTCCTCATCGCTCATGGAGCGCACCTGCTCCTTAGCCAGAAGTTGGCTTCTGTTAGGGTATGGCAGGCAGGCGACTTGCAGTTCGCCACTTTTGGTTTGAAGCCTGAAAAGCTGTGGCTTCGTTGCAACATGGACATTCGGCACACCGAGCACTCCGAAAAGTTCAAGTGGCGATGCTCTACCAAACGATACGGGCATATCATGGTTGCCTGTTATCAGGACTGTCGGTATGCCTTCATCCGAGAGACGCTTTATTTGCTCGCCAAACATTTTTTGGTATGTTGGTGTTGGGTTGGCATAGTCATATGCATCGCCCGCAAATAGAACAGCGTCAACACGGCGCTCAATAGCTGTATCTACAACTTTCTCAAGACAACGAACAAAATCAAGCAAACGCAAGTTCAAGCCAGTCGTCGGATCTATTTTCCCATGCGTCTCAATTCCGATGTGGGCATCTGCAAAGTGAAGGACCTTCATCCAGCATCTCACCACCGATTAGCAGGCTGGGGGTTTGCTACCACCTTCATTTCAAGTGTAGCGCTGTTCTGTCGCTCGAAAGTAAAAACCCCCGCTACGATCACGGCATCACCTTGCCACATCAGCTTTTTGCGCACAATGCAAACTGGTGATAAGATGATTAAGCAGGTTTGAGCTCATCTGCACAAAGAAACGAACAAGTTAGAGGTGGTGAGCATGACGAGGGCGATGGGGATAGCGTGTGGCTTGATTTTCCTTTCGCTCACTCTTGCGCATCCAAACGCCATAAAGGTTAACCAAGTCAAACGAACTCCAGTGATTGATGGTGTCATTGGTGAAGAGGCATGGAAGGAAGCTTTGCACTTCACAATCGAGAAGCCATTGCGTTCAAGCAAGGCAACCGCTAAGGCGACGGCGATGCTCTGTTTTACTTCCCAAGCAATCTACATCGGCTTCGTGTGCGAAGAGCCAGAGATGAAGAATGTGCGTTGCAATATCACGGTGCGAGACGGTGAAGTGTGGCGTGACGATTGCGTTGAGGTATTCATCGCGCCATGCTCAGATGAACCATCAAGCTACTACCACTTGCTCGTCAATGCGAGCGGTGTTTTGAGAGATGAGTTTTGGCGCGATGGTGAGGCTGATGTGCGTTGGGAAAGTAAAGCTGTCGTTAAAACGAAGAGGGACGATGCCACATGGAGCGTTGAGCTGATGCTACCGATAGCATCGCTTGACAGATTGCCCATCTTCAATGACAGGTGGCGCGTGAACTTCGCAAGGGAAAGATACGCTGTCTCACCAGCTGAGCTGACGACATGGATGGAATGCGTGAACAGCTTTCATGAGCCAGAGCGGTTCGGTGAGGTGGTGATGGAGGGCATATCAAAGCTTGACGCTGTAGTGGGCATCACAAGGAAAGTTGTGCAAGCCGAAGTTAAGGCAATGCTTGCGCAATTGCGCAAGCTAAGGGCATCCATACCACGAGCTTGCAAAACTGAGAAAGGCAAGGAATTGCATGCCACATTGAACGAGCTTGAGCGCAAGTTAAGCGGTGGCTCTCTTGAAGCTCAATGGAGAAGCGCGTGTGAAGCAAGACATAGTTTGAGCCGTCTGAAAGAAACTGCAGAGGTGGTGAGGTTGATTGAAAGGTTAAACACGCCATATGCGATCTTCGCTCCATCTCCCATGCTCAAGATCAGGCAAGACCAAGTGCCCGATATGAAGCCGTGCACGCAGATAAGCATGCATGCAGGGCGTGGCGAGGCAGAATCAGCTCAGCTCTTGATCTCAGCTCTGGCGAAGGATTTGAAGGGCGTGCGAGTAAGCGTCAGCCCACTCATCGGTCCGGGCAACAGGGCGATATTTGCGGATGTGCGTTTGGTCGGCTATGTCAAAGTGAACAAACCCACACCGTATGGCTTTAAGGTCGCAGGGCGCTACCCAGATCCTCTAATGCAGATGCAACCGTTTGATGTCAGCGAAGGGAATGTGCAAGCCGTATGGATAACCGTTTCAGTGCCGAAGAATGCCTCAGCAGGTGAGTATGTTGGCAGTGTGATTGTGTCTCCTGAGAACGCTCCAATGAGCACAGTGGAAATGAGGTTGCGTGTCTATGATGTTGAATTGCCAACGCAGAGCTTCCTAAGGACCTGTGTTCTCATCTGGGACGGTAAAGCGAAGGCAGTCTATGGCGATGTATGGACTGAAGAGATGAGGAGGCGCTTCTATGAGATGTGCTTACGGTATAGGTGGACACCCCCTCCACCGTTGCCTTGGGATAAAGTTTTCGTCAAGCGTCCAGACGGCACTTGGGAAGCGGTATGGGATGAGTTTGACAGGGAGGTTCAAAGATGGATGGCGAAAGGTGCAACAGCATTCTCCATCTCTCGCATACTGCGCTGGGGCACGAAACTGCCACCTCCTGAAGAGAGAAGCGATGTGGCGGTGAAATTGCGCTTGCTCGGCGAGCATCTGAGGGAGAGAGGATGGAGCGACAGGTTCTACTTCTATGTCTTTGATGAGCCATCGGAGAAGGCGTTTGAAGAGATACAAGAGTTGTGCAAGTTCATCCACGAGCAAGCGCCCAACCTGCTCGTCCTCTTGACAGCAGGCTATGGTGCAACTGGCTCATTCAGGGCGCATGCACCAACACCTGATGGAGCTGTATATCGCAAGCTCGCGGGTTGTATAGGGATTTGGGTGCCACACATCGATTGCTTTGATGAGGTGTTCTTGAAGCGGAGGAAAGCGGTGGGTGAGCAAGTGTGGATGTATGTTTGCATAAGCACATGTGGTAGCTCCTACCCAGACATGTGGCGAATTGATTGGACTGGGGTTTCGCATAGGGCTGTTGGGTGGTGGCTATGGCGTTACGAGTGCGATGGCTTCCTATACTGGTGCGTGAACTACTGGACCGACGACAAGGGCAAGCCATTCAACCTCTTCGAGGACGCAACAGCATACCCGGGCGGTAACGGCGATGGCTTCCTCTTCTACCCCGATCCGAAGTTTGGAGACCCACTGCCATCGATACGAGCCGAGCTCTTCAGGGACGGCATCGAAGACTATGACTTGCTATGCATGCTGAAGGGAAAGCTAACGCAGGTTGCATCGGATGCAAAACTTTCATTGAAGCTTCAAGGCTTGGTTCAAAGGGCAAGGAAACTGGTTGATGTGAGCGACATCATCACTTCGCCGAAAGATTTCTCAAACGACCCGCACATATACGAGGAGCGACACAGGGCAATACTTGAAGTGCTTGAGCAACTTGGAAGGGCAACGGCTCAGAAGAAGTGAACCGCAAAGTGTGCTTGCGCAACTTTGCGCAACTAATGGTAAGCGCTACTGAGCAAGTGGACATTGCCGATGTGGACTCTGCTTAAGCCGGCTGTCTTTGCTGCTTCAAGGCAACGGAGTGCGTGTGTGCGTGATGTGGTTGGCAAATCACTCATGTAAAACTGCGGCGCGAATGCGAGCAGGCTATATGGTATGTTTGGATCGAACTGAGCTATGAAGTTCGCTATCGCAGACACTTCATCCTCATCCACATAGCCTGGGACGAGCAATGTGCTTGCCACAAGCAAAGGTGGCTGTGGGCGCATAGGTAGAAACTCGGTCGCCACCATGGCGAAGTTCTCAAGGGTGCGTTTGTTGCTGACGCCACAAAGAGCTATGTGGAGTTTTTCATCCCAAGCCTTTAGGTCAAATTTGATACAGCCTCCAGACTCAAGTGACAGCTTAACCATCTGGCGCAAGAGCTTTGGATGAGCGCTCCCGTTTGTCTCCCAGCAGATGCGCAATATCCTGTTGGGCTTGTTTTTCAAAGCCAGCTTTGAAGCCATAATGGCGTGTGGCAGGAATGGGGTTGGGTCACCACCAAAGTAGCAAATGCACGCTATCCTTTTGTGGACTGCTCTCGCCAACTCCTCAGGTGTGACGGGGCGCGATGTATGGGTCATGCGTTTGAAATGCCAGTTCTGACAAAACAGACAGTTGAATGTGCATGCGTGGTAGAAAACAGCGAGGTTGAAGTAGCCATACTCTGGACCGGGAGAGTAGGCGAAATCTGGGTAGCCAACCCCAGTTCCAGCTGGGCATACCCACGATGCAACGCAATTTGTGGGTAACGGGTCATCATACCAAGAGACGCTCGCAACCCTCCTACCGCCGATGTGTAATCCGCAATAGCCGACTGTGCCCTTCTCCAACACGCATTCGTTGAGGCACAGATTGCACCTCCTGCCATCGCTAACCTTTGGCGGCGTTGCGGGCAGATGAAATGGCTTCCTTGAAGCCGTATGTGCACGCTCAACTTGAGCTTTCACTTCCTCGTAGTGCCCCTTTATGCAATCGGCGCAAAGAGATAGAACGGATGATATTGTTCGTGAGCGCTTCCCACAGCGAATGCATTCACCCATCGTTCGCATCACCCATGAAGGAATTCGCCACCTTAAGTGTGCGCTTCAAGCCTCAATTTCACTTATTGAGCAACTTGGGTAAGGTATGCAAGAGCCGAGCAATTAGCGAGCCAAAGGTAGAGTGGCTGTAAGCCGTATATCCGTTGCAATAGCTGGCTCACTTCCTCAGGGAAGAGCAAGCAAAGTGTTGCAGCGATGGCGAGGAATGGACCGAACGGGATGTAATGGTGAGGGCGCTTGCGCCTCAAAAGAAGTATCACGACACCGACGATAGCGCCGGTGAAGATGGCGATAAGCAAGTAGCCCAACAGGAGCCACGAAAAACCGATGTGCAACCCGAGTGCTGCAGAGAGCTTGACATCGCCAAGCCCCATCGCCTCCTTACCGAAAAGCGCCGTCCCAAACTTGCGAATCAAAACGAACATAGCAGTTGCGGTGAGCATCCCCAAGATCGAGCGAGAGAGCATGTCAACTTCGGCAACCGTGAAAACCTTCGCAACTACACGCAGTATCCCGATAACGCCGATTGCGAGCGGAACTTCGTCTGGTATAAGATACCATTCACAATCAACGGAGAAGGCAACGACGAGGAAAACCAAAGTGATGGCAACCATCACCCAATCAAGCGTGAAACCATATCGCCAGTAGGATGCTAAGAAAAGAAGCGCACAAGCAAGCTCAACGAAGAAGTGCCTATAGCCTATAGGATACTTGCAATAGCGACACTTCCCAAGGAGTAGGATGATGCTCAAAATCGGTATGAGGTCATACCAACGCAATGTAGCCCCACAGAATGTGCAATGCGACGGAGGATTCAGTATGCTCATCTTCCTTGGGAGCCTGTAGATGCAAACATTCGCAAAGCTCCCAAAGCATGCACCAACTGCGAAAGCCATTATTGACCAGATGGCGCTTTTAAGCCACATGTCAAGCATCGCTTCACTTCCCGTAACTCAAGAAGAGTCTGCCCCAACCAGTGCCAAGCATTTTTTCAACCCTCTTCTTGCCGACGAAGTGATACCAATAAATGTCGTAGTAGAGGCGTGAGGCAAGGTAACTCCATGGGGTGATTGGTGAGCGCAACAAAACGCGCTCAAGTGGTTTGAGCGGACCCCAGTAGATTGCCTTTTGACCCTTGCTTGCGAATGTGTCGCCAACTTCAAACCCTAAGTTGATGTCACTGACATCGTCTCCAACGATCTCAATTTCGTTCACATCGCCGCAACCTAAACCCAACTCGTGCGCCAGCTTGATGTAGCCGATTGAGAGAGGATCAAACCCCATCAACTTGGCAGCAACTGCATCGATTGCCACCATGTCATCGCTTGCCAGAATAAGGTTTGCCACAACTGGCTCTATTGCCCTTGGTCCAGGACCGTTGCCAGCGAAAGTGCCATCCATGACTGCAAACAGCCCAGGGTGAATCTCCTTCTGTATGATGAGCAAATCGACGAGGCTCTCGTGTATGTGCGCGTGGCACCAGTGCCTGTTCTCACGCAACAGCCCGCCAAACGCGTTTTTCATCGCCCCAGTCGTTGTAGTGAAAACATGCGTCTTGAGCGTAGGCAGATGGATAGCATTCATCCCGATGAAAAGCTTCGGTATCGTGATGCCGTCTGGGAAGATCTTGTCCAACACAAGCATTTTGTGTTTCGGCTCATAGACGACCCATTCAACACTTGGCTTATATAGCCAAACTGTGCGCACCCCATACTTCCTCAGCACTGGCTCATGTTTGTTCGCTATCGCTCCAACCTCAGGATTGACTACCACAGTCCTGTTTTGAGCAGCAACAAGGCTACTGGGGTTGTATCCGTCTTCAAGCATCGTCTTTATAACGCCCTCAAGTTGCCATGGCGTCGTTGAGCACCCCGGGAAAAAGTAATGCCAGCTAATGTTGATCTTGAGGATTGTTCCGCACTCCTTCGGGAGCACAGATGTGTAATTGAGCATGCGCATCAAACGACCGTAATCCTCAAGGACTGTTTCCGGGCTTGTGCGCAAGACGGCAACCTTGGATCTTCGCACCGATGCGCCTGCACACACATCCCGTTTTTGCAATGTCGCTGTCATCTTCCCTCTCACCTATTCCTCGATGAGTTCAACATTTGCCCTCGGAACTGTTACAACGCCACCTTTGTCAAGCTTTGCCTTCAAGACCCTAACCTTTGAGCCAGTGTCGATGAGTTGAGGTTCTGGTGGCAATTCTATTACAGTTGCAAGCTCACCAAAGTATGGTTCTCTTATGATGCGCACCCTACTTCCGACCTCAAGTATGCCAGCAACGACTTTTGATGGCGGTGGAGGTGGCATCCCCTTTAGCTTTTCAACTGGGATGATAACCTCGGGGCGTATAACACCTGCTCTTATCTGCGTTGCGCCACTTATCGAAGCTTCCATGCCTGAGAATTCACCGAGCAGTTCAAAAGTGCGTCTTGCCATCGGAAGGACACCAAACCCTTCGGTGACGATGACGGTGAGCCCGATCTCTTCTTGCCCAGTTATCGCAACTCCTATTTCGTAGCTGAGCAAGCGAGCTAAGTCAGAATCGATTATGCCACCGACGATGATGCCAATAGCACCGACATCAATTGCAGCCCTCATGAGTTCATATCTTGCCACCGAGCCACAAACGAGCACCTTGCCACGATGCTCATCGCCCACCTTCGATGCCTTCACATCTTCATCTGGCGAACTTGCGAGCATCGCGAGTTCCCCTACAGCCTCGCCACCGATCCCGAAGATGCCCTGAATCAATGCGCCCCTCGTTTCAACGACTGCACCCTCGCTTGGTATCACTTCAACGACAGTGCCACGAATGTATGCAAGGACTTGGATCGGCGTTGGTGGATGCCTTATCCCGACATTGCCTGTAACATCGGAGATGAACTCAACTACGCCGTCAACAGGGCTTTCAACCGAAGACTTTAGCAAGCCAAAGAACGATTTCATTTCAGCGAGCACTTCGCCCTTCCTGACACTTTCACCAACTCGCTTCTTCATGACTTGGGGCAAACTGCGTGGCTCAATGCCGAGCCTGTCTGCCACACGCACCGGCGTCAAAGGTCCGGGCAATTCAGCTTTAGCTACAACATCAGTCGGTGAAACGATGTCACCAACTTTAACGAGCACCTCGCCTTTGATTGGTAGCCTCCTCTCCTTCCGTATGATTGCATCGGCGCTCACAATGAGCCCGGGCGTGTATGCCGTGCCCATAGAACTATCACCACTTCAACTTGCGAGCTTCATTTGATAACGAGAAGCGCGTATGCGAGCCTCTCTTGAATGACATGAAGCCTGCCACCAAACTCCGAGAGGAGTTCTTTCAAGTCCTTGCGCTTAGCGATGATGAATGTGCGCTTGCGAGCTTGTGCCACCTTCTTCAGTTCCGCAACATTGTCAGCACGCATGACGACCCTGTGCGAGTAATAGACGACGCTTGATTGATCACGCTTGAAAACGACTACGGCATCATGTGGGTGAGCTGTGGCACCGATGGCAACAGCGAAATCCCTGAGTGGCTCTTGCCTGTAGTATGCAATCCGTGGGGCTACGCTATGAGCAAGTGAAAGGTTAACGGCTACCATAAGGCAGGCGAGCACAAAAGGGAAAAGCTCTCGGTAGTTCTTTCCGATTCGGCTCCTCATAACAAACATGCCGACCAACCCGCACATGGCAAACGCTATCGCTGTAGCGTATATGCCCCAACCAAGATCAACCACCTCGTCGCCGTATGTAAACCTGTCGTGGAAATACGCATTGATGACTTTCGGGGTTAGCAAGGTTAGCAAACTCAGGAGGGCGCTGAGGGACGAAAGCCCGATTGCAGTTCGGCGCAGTTGAGCGGGATCAAAAGCGTCCTTCAGGAAGCTATCAAACCACCAACCACACAACAGCGCCAGAGCCGAGAAGGAAGGCAATATGTATTGTGGGTTCTTACACCTCGAGAACGAGAAAAAGACGACGATGGCAAGTGACCAACATGTGCAGTATGAGACGAGCGATTGATGCGATTCAAACACAGCTCTATCGGTGAGCGAGGACATGAACTTGCGCATCATAGCACGCACACCGTATAGCCACGCTTGCGGTATGAATGCGCTCCATGGGAAGAAGAAGACGAACAGCACGGGAATGAAATACCAGATTGGTTGAGCGTGTTTCACCGACGCGAACCGTTGAATATTCTCTCGCAAGAAGAAGACGCGCAAGAACTCGCCACCAGTTTGAAGCGATGCAAGCGTCCACCAAGGTAAGTTGATGAGCATTAGCACCACAAGTCCCGCGAGGATATGGGAACGCCTCAAGCCACTAAAGAACTGCCCTGTGAATAACCAATACGAGCATATGCCGAGTGCGGGCAGGATGAAGCCGATCGGTCCTTTCGTAAGGATTGCAACACCAGAGAGCGCGTAGGCGAGAAGGTAGAAAAACAAACTCAAAGGGACACGACCCACTCCAGCTTGTGCGTTAGCGCTCGCATGTCCACTTGTAGCTAAGCACTCCGCATGAAAGAAGCACATGAAGGCACTGCCTATGAGCAGGTGAAGCAATGCATCAGTCGTAGCCACATGTGCGCTTGCGACAACTCCAAAAGATGTGGCAAGCGAAAGCCCAGCAACGGTTGCCCCAAAAGGGCTCAAATACCTCTTCGCAAAGATGAGCGTGACCAAAACGAGCAGGACAACAGAGAGAGCCGATGGGAGCCTCGAAGCGAATTCGTTTACGCCGAATAGCTTGAACGAAACACACATCAGCCAGTAGATGAAAACGGGCTTTTGGTATCTCGGCTGACCGTTGAAATATGGCACAACATAGTTTTTCGTCTCAAGCATTGTCCTCGCTGCCGATGCATATCGTGGCTCATCCTGATCAAACAGTGGCATCGAACCGAGGTTGTAAAAGCATAGCAACAGGCTCACAAGCAAAATAACGAGAGCAACGGGACGCACAGAACCATCCCCCGCTCATGTGGAAATGGCGTTGAGTTCAACGGATGCCAACATAGTTTAGCGTCATTGGCTCAGTTGGTCAAGTATTCTTTTTGCGTTTTCCCTCACATACTGGTCTGGGTCGTTTAGCATCTCCTGAAGTATCGGCTTCGCCTCATATGCCCTCAGCTGCCCAAGCGCGATTATGCAAGCTATCTTGAATGATGCATCCTTGCTCCCCTTCAACTCCTTCAAAGTCGCTATGAGTGCGGGCACAGCCTCTTTCGCACCCAAGTTGCCGAGGGCATATGCAGCCTGCATGGAGGCTGGTGTCTTTTTCTGCAACAACTCAATCAATGGCTTAACTGCTCTTGTGTCACGCAAAGCGCCAAGCGCATTCGCTGCACTGGCTGCAGTCTTCTCATCTTTGAGCAACTCGATCAGTTGTGGGACTGCTTCCCTTGCGTTAGCTATGCCGAGCGCGATCGCAGCGTTGCCTCTTATTATCGGGTCTTCGCTCCTGAGCTTCTCTATCAAAAACCTTATCGCCTCATGATGCCTCGTTTGACCGAGCGCCACAAGCGCTGTCGGAGCAGTTGATGGATCTTCGGCAGCTTTGAAGAGGAGCTCAAGCGCTTCCTTTGATGGGTTCCTTAGCGAGCCGAATTGGGATAGAAGTTGAGTCCGCTTGAACGGCTCCTTGACTGCGTTGTAGGTTTCAATGAGAGCCTTCTCAGCAACATCGCCCATCAAGCCGATGGCGTGAGCTATGTTTGAGCTAAGCGAGGCATCTCTCGCCTCAATGAAAGCCTTCGTCAAAGTCGGGAGGGCATCT
Source organism: Candidatus Thermosaccharophagus yellowstonensis (assembly GCA_041537945.1). GTDB lineage: Bacteria > Armatimonadota > Fervidibacteria > Fervidibacterales > Thermosaccharophagaceae > Thermosaccharophagus > Thermosaccharophagus yellowstonensis. The sequence continues at coordinate 11,515 of JBGOEK010000010.1, read as the reverse complement.
TTCCCAATCCGTGAGATTATCTGTGCTGCGGTATACCAAACCTTGTGTTCCTTTGACTGAAGCATCGTCAAAAGCTGTGGGAGCGCTTCTTTGCCTATGCCAGAGAGCGCATACGCAGCTGCATTTTCTGGCGTGTTTAAAACCACAGTCCCTTCGCCCGGCATGATCGGTAGCTGTTGAGCTGTCTCTATGACTTTAACCAGTTCTGGGACAGCGTCTTTGCCGATCGCTATGAGCGCTGTAACTGCGCCCATCCTAATCATTGTGTCTTCCTCTTTGAGCAACTCAACAAGTTGTGGAACAGATTTCGAATCCTTGAGAGCACCGAGCGAACAAAGACCTGCTATCCTCTCGCTCTTAGGTGCACCCTTAAAACGCGCTTTAGCGATTGAGCCTCCAATTGATGGCTTAGTCGCAAACGCATAGACAGCCAAGATGAGAAAAACGAATGCGAGCACCCAACCACCAACGCACCATGCTAACATCCACTTTGCGGTGTTGACTTGTCTGCTCATAGCAATACCCCTCCCTTCGTAGGTTCAGCTGTGTCTGAGTAGCGATGAGAATAAGCCTACCAATGAGTTGCTGGCACAGTCCAGCGCCTTTGATCCCAGCGTATCAGTTTAACATGCCCGTCATTAAACAAAGCATTGTAACCGTTTGGGTGATTATATTCACCGCTGTATGGTGGCTTTGGACCATCCCAACCAAAAATGCCCTTCTCGCCGAACATGATTCTCTCTGGCTCGCTGGCTACTGTGAGCACGCCCAAGTTTGGACCAACATCTGGGAAAACCCCGTCGCCGTCGTTCCAGATCCAGCGTGGAAACCAAATGTATGAGACCCACCCGTTCTTTGGACCACCCCTGCTCTCATACTCTGGCACATCCCTATCCGAGGGACAATACCAGACATCGAGGTTCTTCATGTATGGCTGGAGGACATCCACAAGGAACTTGTAAGTGCCAGTCCCAGCGTTGCTCCCATACGGTGTATCAAGCCAAATGACTTGACCAGTTTGGTAGTCAATCACCTTGATGTGCGATTCCCAGTTGTAATACGGTTGCGATGTCGGATAGAGACCATCATAGTCATCGGCATACATGATCATGGCTACTCCTATCTGACGGAGGTTTGACAGACATTGAGTTTGCCTCGCACGCTCACGAGACCCCGCATACACAGGGAAGAGCAAACCAGCGAGTATGCCTATAACCGCTATTACGACGAGCAACTCAATCAAAGTGAATGCGCGGTTATAAACCGATCGCATCCTCTCATGGGCACCTCGTCAGGACAAACGCGGAGGCTCACCATGCTTCTCTGTGAAGACGGAAAGCCAACCTCAAATTGAAGTGCTCATTGCGCCACGATATTGAATATCTCGGTTCGCACACCTGGTGGGCTCTTAACGCCATCTGAATCATTGATCACAACGACATCCCACTTGCCAGTTGAAGCATTTGTTAAGTCAAATGTTGCCTTTATCCTGCTCGAGCTTTCGACTACGACATTAGTTGCGACTATATCCCTCTGCCCAGACTTGCGTAGCTGAACTTTTGCACCGTTCCAGAAGTTGCTCCCGCTTATCGTGACGGTTATTGGGTTCTTGCTTTGGAGGTTAGAGCCTTGCGATGGTGTTACTGCTGAAATAACAGCTTGCGCCTTAATGATGAAAACGCTAACGCCAATTCTCCCATCAGCATTGACAGCCTGCAAGCTCCATTTGCCCGGAGCTTTACCAACTAAGCCAAGTGTGCAAGTGGCTTCGTTTCTGCTCTTTACAACAACATTCGTGGCGTTTATATCAGGTTGCCCAACTTTCCTGAGCATTACGAGCATGCCTGGGTAGAAGTTGTCGCCAATTAGCTTCACAGTTAGTGGAGCGTTGTTGAGCCCTTCCGATGGCGAGACGCTGTTTATCACTGGTGCAGGCGCATACACCATGAATGTCACATTTGAGGACCACGCTGGTGAGGTATACGGATTCGTGACTACGACCGCACGCCTACCTGGGGTAACGCCTCGCAAGTCAAATGTGCAAGTGATTTGCTTATGGTCTTGACTCACCTGCACATTCGTTGCGCTTATGTCAGGTTGCCCTTCACGCCTCAACACAACAGTCGCACCTTCCCAGAAGTTGCTCCCGTATATTGTGGCTGTGACCTGAGCGGTGTTTTCGCCTCCAGTCGGTTCTATCTTGCTCAAGGTGGCTGGTGCAGTTACAATGAATGCCTCTGCCTTTACGCCCTCTTTCTCATCTGTGTTCCTGACTACGACGCTCCATTTACCGGGCTGTGCACCCTTTAGGTCAAACTGGCTTGTGAGCGATGTCTTTGAAAGCGATGTCACAGTCCCACGGATGTCATTTGTGCCAAGCCTCAGGAATGCCTGTGCACCACTGAAGAAGTTCGTGCCGATGATTGTTAAGGTGACTATGCCAGTGTTTGGTGCTGTGTATGTCGGTGATATCGCTGTAACGACTGGTTGATTCGCTGTGATGGTGAATGCGTTATCAAGCTTGCCTTCCTTCCCATCCGGGTTACGCACAACGACATTCCAGCTTCCGGGTGCTCTGTCACGCAGGTCAAAAACACAAGTTAGCTTTTGCTCGTCAAAGCCGATGAATGTATATTTTACGCTGAGTGCAAGTATGTCGGCTTGCCCATCCTTCGTTAGCCTCACCATAGCACCGCTAAGGAGCATCGAGCCAGTGATTTCAACAACTACTTGCCCTGTGTTCGGAGCACTCTGCGGTGAGACACGACTTATCTGTGGAGGACCTTGCTGAACAATCTCAAGCCCGCCTTTCAAGGTGCCAGATTGCCCATCTGGGTTGACTACAACAACATCCCAATTGCCCGTTTCAATGTTGTGCACATTTATCGTTGCTGTTATTTGCGTTGCGCTCTTAACAACAACATTTGTTGCGTTGACCACCTTCTTGCTTGTGCCGTTGTCCTTCTCGATCCTCACAACAGCGCCACTGTAGAAGTTTGTGCCCGTTATCGTGACATTGATTGAACCATAGTTCGTTGCGCGGTTAGGTGTTATCTTGCTCACAGTTGGCGGTGATGCCGACTTGACCAAGAGCACGCCTGAGAGCCTCGTCGATTTACCGTCATAGTTTGTAACGACGACATCCCATCGCCCAATTAGAGCACCTCTCAAGTCCACCTTGCAAGTGATTCGGTCACCATGCAAGTTGCCATCTCTGTCAAAGACATTGATGTTGGTTGCCTCAATTTCTGGCTGTCCTGAGCGTGCAAGCTTAACTGTCGGTCTGTAGAAGTAATTGCCATCAATCGTCAAAGTTGCAACGGCATTGTTGATAGCCTCTGACGGTGACACTGAGGTGACAACGGGAGACATAGCAGTTACAACGAAAGCCCTTTCTTTCACTCCCTCTTCACTACCCTCATTTTTCACAGCTACATCCCAAGGCGCTGGCAGTTTGCCACGGATATCAAATGTGCACACTATGCGAGTCCTGTCGGCAACTACAACATTGCTACCGGTAACTTCGCCACCGTCTTTGTGGCGTAGCTTCACTGTTGCACCTGCCCAGAAGTTGGAGCCCGTTATTGTCACTGTGACTGGTGCGGTGTTAAGAGCCGAAGATGGCACAACACCAGTCACTACCGCAAGTGCCTTGACCGTGAAATCGTCGTTTGGTGTGTTAGCGCTCGCAAGCCCATTGATGTTGACGACTGTAAGGTCCCATTTGCCTGCTGCTTTACCCTTCAAGTTAAACTTGCACTCTATTTCTTCGTTCCCGTTTGTGACATCGCCGTCCTTGTCATTCATTTTGATAACGGAGCCAATTATGTCAGGTTGACCAGCCTTAACGAGCTTAACAGTTGCATTCGGGAAGAAGTATCTACCGCTCACCGTCACAGTTAATTCGTCTTTGTCGTTGTCGCCAGAGTTCGGTGATACACTGCTCACTTCTGGATTAATGTTTGGCACCTCATAAACGGTGAAGCCATTTTGTAGCGTCGCAGATTGACCGTCGGCATTCCTCACAACCAAGTCATAACCGTTAGCTACAACATTCCTTAAGTCAAACCTTGTCCAAACTTGCTTGTCGTTAAGGAGCGTTGTGCTTGTGCCGGAAATCGTCGTGTTGCCTTTCTTCAACTCAACCGTGATCCCTGAGTAGAAGTTCTCGCCATCAATCGTCACACCGACTATCGTCCCCTTGAGCGCTTGATTAGGGGTCACTTTCGTGATCTTTGGCTGTTTACCCTTCACGAGGAAAGCGTTGGCAAGCATTCCAGATTGACCATCCGAGTTAGTTACTACAACACTCCATCTTCCGAGCGCAGCTCCAGTCAGGTCAAAACTGCATTTGATTGTGCTGTTGTCCACAACCTGCGCATTCCCAGCAACAATTGGTGCTTGCCCTAACTTCCTGAGCGCCACCGATGCACCAGAGAAGAAGTTGCTCCCCACAATCGTCACACTGACGATGCTGTCCCCCTCACCTTCACTCGGGTTGATGCCTGTCACTTGGGGCGAAGGAGCAGTTATCGTGAGAGCATCAGCATAAATCGCTTCAGGGCTCATCGGCGGAGCATCGTGAGGCACATTCTGCACCACCACAGCCCACTTACCCGGTGAAGCCGACTGCAATCCATTGCCCGCATTATTATCCATGTCCTTCAAGTTAAACACGCAGTTGATTTGCGTCCTACTCGCCACATTGACGCTAACCGCCTCTATATCGGCGAATCCAGCCCTGCGCAACTTCACCTTCGCCCCATCCCAGAAGTTGCTCCCGTTTATCGTCAGCTCGAATGCTTGATTTGTGTTGGATGCCGTTGTTGGTGAGATTGAAGTTATAGTTGCTGGTGCAGTGACGGTGAATGCGCTTTGGACTGTCACGCTCCTGCCATCGGCGTTTATGATGCTCAAGTCATATCTTCCTGGCTCCTTGTCTTTGAGTGGCAGTGTGCAGATGAGCTTTGTTGCATCCTGCGTCCAGCTGACCTTCTGCCCCTCAATAGTGCTTGCCCCCTTAGTCAACAAGACTCTTGCGCCCTCATACAGGAAGCGCCCGTAGATTGTCACAAGCACATCACCAGTGTTTGCGCCAACATTTGGCTCTATGCCAGTTACCTCGGGGTAGTCAGGGCTGTAGACACCAACAATCTCCCACGGGACCGGGTCGCTCTCTGGACTGAATGGATTTATCACAACGAGATTCCACACACCCGGTGCCCTACCTCGTAAGTCGAACTGGCATGTCAGTTCGCTCCCTTTGTTCTCGCCACCAACAAAACGCTCTTCAACTTGAGGTGGTGCTATCGGAGTTATGTCACTATAGCCATTGCGCTTCAACCTGCAAGTTGCGCCCCTCCAGATGTTGTCACCAACTATGGTGATCTTGAAGCTCGCACTTGAGTTTTCGCCCTTCTGTGGCTCAACATTTGTAATTACAGCCTTCGCCTGAATTGTGAAGGCATTAGCGAGACGAGCGATTTGTGTTGGTGTATTCTCAACCTCGACATCCATCACCATCGGGCGCTTACCTTTCAAGTTAAGCTCGCACACAATTGCCTCCCTTGATACCGAAGTGACAGTGCCTTCAATTGTTGTGTCACCGCTCTTCAGCCTTACTTTCGCACCCTTCATGAAGTTGCTACCACTGATCTTTACTTGCACAGTGCCGTCATTCAAAGCCTTGTTTGGATCAACGCTCTTCACCACTGGCTTTGCAGTGATTGTGAATCTAACATCATCGGTGCTCTCGACTTTGTTACCGTTGCGAAGACCGCTCACTACGACCTTCCAACTGCCGGGGCAACGACCGACAAGATTGAGGCGGCAAGAGATTGTTCGCGAGTTCACAACCGTCACATTCGTTGCAAGCAAAGCGCTATCGCTTCCAGAGATATCTACTGGCACAAGCTTCACCGTATCCGTTGGCATGAAGTTGCTACCGGTGACTGTGACATCAACAACAGTATCGTTTGGCGCCATGTTCGGCTCAATACTCGTGACAGTTGGGTTGCCAGTTTGGGTGACAGTGAAAGTTGCAGGGTCGCTCGGCGGGCTTTGGATGTTCGTAATGATGAGGTTCCAATTCCCTGTTGCTTTCATGCGCAGATCAAAGTCACAAGTTAGTTCGCTGTTAGACTTGACGGAGACATTTCTCGCCACGATGTCAGCTTCGCCAGCTTTCTGTAGCCTGACATCGCAATCTTTCCAAATGTTGCTCCCCGTTACCTTCACTGTGACGACATCGCAGTTTGGAGCGCTTAATGGATTGACACTGGTGATGAGAGCTTTAGCCTGCACAACAAACGCATTTGAAATAACCACTTCTGGGCTCTCTGGGTTCTTGATGACCAAGTTCCAGTAGCCGGGAGCTTTACCTGTTATATCCAATTTGCATGTCACTTGCATGTGGTCTGGTGACGAGGTTTCGCCTGTCGCCTCAATGTCAGGGTAGTCAGCTCGGCGCAGTGCAACCCTTAAGCCAGTGGACTCATCCCCCCAAAGGTTAAGCCCATTGATTGTTAGCGTGAATGGGTTGCTTGCGTTGTCATTCAACCTCGATGTTGGGCTAATGCTCGTCACGACAGCCCTTGCAATCACTGTGAACTTACCCACACCGCTTGTCCCGCTATCGCCAATGCCGTTTGTCGGGTCTCCGTCATCGTCAGCTGCAGCGACATAGACATTCCATTTGCCAGCTGGCATGTCCTTGACTGCGAGTGTGGCAGATATTTGGTCTTTCCTCACAACCCTAACATTCGTCACTGGCATGTCATAAGCGCCTTGCCTGATATAAACCTTGCAACCGGGGAAGAAGTTATCGCCCTGAATAACGACATTGACCGCATCGGATGCGTTAGATGCCTCTGATGGCGCAACTGCTGTGACGACAGGATTGGGCGCCTTCAACCTGAAGAGGCTTACTCCACTACCCGATGCCCCGTCAGGGTTGATGACAACGACATCCCACAATCCAGGTGCTTTGCCAACGAGGTCAAAATCGGCAGCTATTTCGGTTGATGATGTAACCACAACATTTGCCCCAACGATGTCGGTGAAGCCAGCACGAGTCAACTTAACTGTTGCGCCTTTAGCGAAATTGTTCCCGCTTACGGTGAGGCGTCGGATGGCATTGTTTTCGGCTTCCGAAGGCGTTATGTTAGTGACGATCGGTGGTGGTCCTGTAACGGTGAAAGCATCAGCGAGAACAGCTTCTGGCGATTCTGGGTTGGCTACGACGACGCTCCATTTGCCAAGCTGTGCCCCTGTGACATTGAGCGTGCAAGTTATTTGCGAATGATCTGGTGATGAGCTTTCGCTCGTTGCTTCAATGTCAGGGTAGCCAGCTCGGCGCAGTGCAACCCTTAAGCCGTTGGACTCATTTCCCCAGAAGTTTGAGCCGTAGATCGTTAGAGTGAAAGGATTGGAGGTAGCTTCATTTGAGTTGCTCGATGGGTCAATCCTGACTATCTGAGCTAACGCTGTGATGTAAAAGAGGCTTCCCGGACTATCACCATCCTCGCCATCAATGCCATCGCCATCTTCATCGCCAGCGCCCTTGTAGTCGATGTCGATTTTTCCATCGCCATCTGTGTCAACATTTGACTTGCCGTCAGCGTTTTCAACGACGACTCGCCAACTCCCCGGCTCAAGCCCTTGCAAGTTGAATGTGGCTACGATGCTCGTCTCGCTTGTGACATTGACGCCTGTCCCGTAGCGTTCTTCAAGTTGCCCACTTGTGTAACAACGCCTTACAAGCTTCACTTTTGCTCCGGGGAAGAAGTTTGAACCTTTGATGAGAACTGTAACAGATGTAGTTGAGTTAGCGCCTTTGTTCGGCGAAACTAATGTCACCACAGGCGGATCCGCTTTAATTTCAAGTACCTTGATAACTATGTCGCTTGATTGTCCATCAACATTTGTCACGACAGCATCCCAAAAACCGGGTGCTTTCCCATAGGTTGGGACGATGCATGTTAGCCTCGTGTAGCCTCCTTGAATTGGCGGTGATGGTGATTGGACTTTGCTACTTGGATCAAGTTGAATGTTTGAAGCCGCGATATCAGCAAAGCCTTCACGCTTAAATCTGACACCGATCCCGGGCCAGAAGTTTTTGCCCACAATTGTCACCACGGTGTAATTATCCTTATTGCTCACTTGCGCTGGTTTGACACTTTCAATCGTTGGTTTTGCGAGGACATTGATTGCCCTTTGCTTATTACCCCACTGCCCATCATCGTTTACAACTTCGACATCCCATGCGCCCGGAGCCTTACCCCAGAAGTTAGCCACCACGAGTAATCTCGTCCTAACCCTCAAAAGCTCGCTCTTGTTCCGTATCCTCGGGGAACCATCTGGAGCGGTGTCGTTCCATCTCACCACCACTATGTCATCTTGCGACTGTGGATCTTTACCTTGCTCATAGCTCCCATTCCTCTTGAACTTCACGGTCAATCCGGGCATGAAGTTGTCCCCGTAGATGTAGATGATGCCCGTCTCACCATCTTGGCTTGGAGGTCCGTTCCATACTGATTGTGCCGGGTTGTTGTCCTTCGTGTTGGTGTAGTAGACAACACTTGTGATAGTTGGTGGTGGCGAGACTATCCTAAGCGCGTTTGGCAACACAGCCCACTTGTTATCGGTGTTCCTTACGATGATGCTCCAATAGCCAGGTTCAGCGCGCTTCCCAGTCTTGTATGGGTCTGACAGCGGTGGGAAAATGCAAGTTATAGTGCGTCCCCTGACATCCGGCTTTTCAACAGTTCGTATGTTTGTCGGGTCGTCTGGGACTCCGACCTTGCTCAACTGGACCTCAGCGCCCGGGGCAAACATGTGTGGGTCGTAGAGATAATTAGGCCAACCCACCTTCCCATAAACCGTTAACTGCCATGTATCAACACCGGTGTTTGTCATAGTGCTTGGGCTGACGCCAACAGGGTTAGGATAGTCAAGGAAGACAGAGAAAATTGGGTTTGACGACATAAGCGGTGTGCCTGCATCATCTCTTGGGTCACCGCCATCGCCATCGATCAGTAGAACCTGCTTTGCCCAACTGTGCGCAGCAAACGCATAGTGATTGCCAGGTGAGGATGTGCGATTTACACTGTCATAAGTCAAAACGAAACGGCACTCGTTCTCGTTCACGACACCCGGAAGACCCGACCCTGCACTAACCCTTGTGTAATACCAAGAAGTGTGCGAGTAGAAGCCATCAACAACACCGTCATCTTTGCTTGATGTGTATCCCGGTGCCAGTTCACGCCACACACGCAACCACAAACCAACATTCGGTTGCTCTGTCACTATTCGGTTCCTATCTCCATCAACATAGGTGCTGTGGAAATCGTCACCCTCAACTGCCACACCTAACCCGTTGTAGATTTCGCTGAACAATGCCTGCCTTTGACGCCTTGGGTTTGGATTTACAGGTGATGGTGGCGGTGTGTAAAAGTCAACGATTCGTGGCGTGTGATAGTAAAGGCGAAATTCAACATTGCTTACAACTGACCTGCCATCCGAACCTTGTTTCTCAATCGTGAGCCAATACTTGCCCGCATATGCATTATCGTCATCAAGTTGGAATGTGGCATCTATAAGCCTACCGTCGGAAGAGACTATCACATTGGTTGGAGTGATGATAACCCGTGCATTTCCCCTCGGGTTATCTGGGGTGCCTTGTGCAGATTGCAAACGGACTGTTGTGCCCGGTGTAAAAGCCCCGTTGCTGAGTATTCGTATCGTGACGGTGTTAGTATCTGGCGAAGTTCCGGGCGGAGCGCCTGTAAACGCCTGCCTGTCCAAGTAGCCTATAGAAAGTTCATTCGGTATCCCGCCGGGGAAATCGGTGTCGTTCCAATAATCAACGATTGTCATTGGTGAAGTGACCTCAAATGCTCTCCCGAGCCTACCAACAACTGTGCCAGTCATGTTTGTGGCTACGATGACATCGTAATACCCAGGTCTAACTGGGTTTCCACCACGCCATAGGTCAAAGCCTGCTCTAAGTTCCGAAGCAGAAACGAAAGTCGCCGGTGTTAATGAGCGGACTTGATATGTTGGTTGAAGCGGATCACGAAGGAAGACCCAATAGGTGGTTCCGCCATCAAAATTCGCCCCAAATATTCTCATCGTGAACGGGTTATCTTGCTCAAGGTTACTGTTCTGCGTGGGCGAGACACCAGTTAAGTATGGTCCGCCACTGTCGTTCACCGTAAACGAAGTTTCTGCATACTCACTACCACGAGGTATTGGGTAGTTTGTGTTGTAGATGCGCAGTGTCCATGCGCCTGGGCGCAACCCTCTAAGGTCAAATGTCATATCAACGCTTTTTGTTATCCTGTCCTTGTCATCCCTCGGATAAGCCACATCGCTTGGGTAGACGACTTGCCCAAAACCCCTTAACTCCCCAAAGACCCCTTCAAACATGTTTGAGCCATCAATTCTTACTGTAACAACAGCATTATTGTCGCCACCTGATGGCGTTAGTTTGCTTATGGAGATTCTGTCACAGGTGATCTCAAAGGCATTGTATAGGGTTCTCGTAGTGTCACCAACTATTACCACAACATCCCAATATCCGGGTGGTGCTGGATCATCTGGGTCTCTGTTCCATGGGTCAGCGAGATTGAAAGTCGCTTGAATCTCGTTTTCGCTGACTCGTGTAACACTCGTTGGATAGATAGTTCGAGCGAACCCGGGAAGGCTTGATGGATATGGCAATGACTTTGAAAGCCGAACAGAAGGCGAGCCTGTAAAACCAAACCCTCTGATCGATATTGTCACAGTGCCCTTGTTAGAGGCTGAAACCGGCTCAATACCTGTTATTGCAATCCCCGGTGATACAGAGACAACTTGCAAGCCTTTGTTTTTATCTACTCCCACTCTCTCTGGAGGTTCGGGGAAGACAGCATATTGCCCATCGCGGTTACGCACGACAACATAAAACCACTGTTCCTTCTGGTCTTTACTAACAACACCCATCAAAGGCAGTTCGACAATCAAGCTTATACCTGCCGGGTCTTCGTCAATCTTTCCGTCGCCATCATTGTCAATTCCATCAATTGGGTCTTCGTCAGTTTTTTTTGTCTGTTGGTCGCCATCGTTATCAACCCAATAAGCCTTGCCACCACCCTCAATTGGGTCTTCATCGACTGATCCATCACCATCGTTATCGATGCCAGGTCCGTCCTCATCGATTAAGCCATCGTAATCGTTATCCACTCCATCTCGCGGATCCTCGTTGTAAAGACCGTCACCATCTTCATCTTCTGGCGGGTCTTCGTTGATACCGTCTTGGTCATCGTCGTAGCTTTGGACGCTTATTGCCCTCACAGTGGATGTGCTCACATTGCCATCGGTGTTGATATAGACTTCGGCGCCGGGGAAAAGATTTGAACCCTTGATGACGAACCTGACGATGCCCTCTGTGGTGCTACCCCAATTCAGCCTCGTCTCAGTTGGTGGTGGACCGGGCTTTCCATCATAGCGCTCAACCGAGGTTATCTTTGGCTTA
>JBGOEK010000009.1:0-80640 GCA_041537945.1 Candidatus Thermosaccharophagus yellowstonensis | reverse complement strand
TGACGGAGAACTTTCAACGCCGCTTCAAAGTTGCCGTAGTTGAACTCATAGATGCTTTCTCGCGGATTGATGCGACTCAAAGGTATGTCCGTTTGAACCCAACCGAAGCCCGTTCGTTTGATGGCGGGAGCGAAAGCAGGCAACTCTTTCGGGTCTTTGGGCAACAAAACGCAAACGCCCAAAAAGGGCGTCTTTGAAAGCGTAGCAGTGCAACTTTGGTGACTACTGTTTTCCACCTGTCGGCAACTTAAAGCAACCAAAAGGTAACTGAGAAAAATCGAAGCGACGATTTTAAAGCGCACAATTTACACCTCCCTCAAAGCTCCACTATGCGATTCTGAAACCGACGAGTGGCAACTCAACGGGCACAAGTTGTTGGTTCACTTTGCGCTTTTCAAACTGAGCTTAATTCGCTCAATGTGATTGCGATGGCGCCATTTGAGAGCATCTCGTCAATTGCTCGTTCGCTATCGCTTGGGTTGACATTGACCCCACGAATCGCATCCTCAAGGAGGAATGTGGTGAAGCCAAGCTTGAGCGCATCGAGGACAGTCATCTTCACGCAGTAATCGGTTGCGAGTCCGCCAACGAACAAGCGCTTTACGCCTTTGCTTTTGAGCAGCGATTCGAGTTCCGTGCCTTCGAAGCCTGAGTAAGCTTCAAGGTCTGGTTGAGTTGCCTTAGAGATGATGAGCGTTTCTTCTGGGAGCTTCAACTGTGGATGGAACTCAGCGCCTTCAGTCCCTTGAACGCAGTGCGGTGGCCACAAGCCACCATGCTCACGAAATGAAATGTGGTTTGGAGGATGCCAATCTCTCGTTGCCACGATTGGCAAGTTAGCCGACTTGAAAACCTCAATGTAGCTGTTTAGTGGCTGGACAACCGCATCGCCATCTGGGACTGCTAAAGCGCCACCAGCGCAAAAGTCACGCTGGACATCAACGATCACCAACGCATCATACTTCGTTAACTTCAAGCGCATCCTCGATCATACCCCCTTGCTACAATGCTTCGGCATGTTGCTGGAGCTTAAACTACACGCAAGCCAATTTGATTGTGCACTTGTGTGCTACCATGATAGCACATGAAGCGAAGCCAGTCAAGATGACAACAGCCACATCGTTCCATCGCTCACTACAGCGAAAGGATGCACAATGCGTTAAGAACTGTTTGCCTTGCAAGATACGCCCTACGCCTCAAACAATTCAGCCAATTCAACCCACTGCTTTCGCTTCGCACTTTCAATTGCGCCAAAGACCATCGCTTGGTGTTGCATCATCGGCTACGGACTGAAGCCTGTGGTGTGCGAGAACTATTTCGCTGTGCCATCAGCTGTGGGCTAAAGTTTGCGGTGAGGCGAGCATGTGCTTCTTGAGCATCCGAGCCACAACTGAAAAACCTTTTCAGCGTGAAGTTGCGGTGACAGGCGAGCTTGAACGAACTTTGCTGCAGCTTCACCGAGCTTTGATCTGAGCGGTTCATCCTCAACGAGCTTTAAGACGGCTTCTGCTAACGCCTGCGGTGTAGCCGATGGAACAAGCAAACCGTTTTCCTCGTGCTTTATCAACTCTGCAGGACCGAAGGCGTTGACCGCTACAACTGCCTTCCCGACTGCCATCGCTTCAGCGATAGCTCTCCCAAATGGCTCAGTTGGCGATGGGTGCACAAGTATGTCTATGGCATTCACAGCGATGGCGATCTCTTTGCATTCGCCAGCGAATGTCAAAATGCCCTCAAGCGATAGCTCCTTCACCATGCGAGATAAAGAACACAGCCATTCGCTTTGCTCCTCAAATATGTCGCCACCAACGATGACGAAGCGCACATCCTCCCTCTCTTTTGCCACTAAGCTCGCCATGCGAATGAACAAGTCATGGCGCTTCCATGGTGTCATATGCGCTATCATGCCGACGAGGATGCCACCATCCCTAACGCCACATGCTTCGCGGAAGCGTTTCACAAGTTCATCGGCAACGCATTTGAGCGCACTCACATCAACGGCATTGTAGATGAGCCTGATCTTCTTCTTACGAACACCGAGCTTTACAAGCTCGTTTGCCACTGCGCCTGAGATGGATATGACAGCATCGCAAAATGCGCCAACAAACCTTGCGACAGCCTTTGGCATGAGCAAGTCACGGCAGTGCCAAACGAGCGGTAGTCGCTTGAGAGCCGTCGGGAGCACAAAATACAAACTGCTCTGGAGGCTGTTGCAATGGACGATGTGAGGCGAAACTGAGTGCACCAACATGAATGCTTTCAAGCTACCACGCCCAACCGATGCGACTGCGCCAAGCAATTGGCGTCCGTTTGTTGGGCGCTTAAGGCGCTTCAACCAATTCGCTGGGAAGACGAGCGCCCCACAACGCTCAGCACGAGCAAGCAAACTCCCGTCATCGGGTGCTGTCAATATGAGCTGAATCGAATCCCCATAGAGCCTGTGCAACCAATCAAGCAATGTTAAGAGGCTGACCTCAGCGCCACCAACCTTGCCCGTATGGTTCACGAAGAGGACTTTAAGCTTGCGTTGATATCCAATGCTTTGTGACATTGATGACTTCGTTCTCCCATGCAGTTGAGTAGAAGCTATGGTTTGCCCCTTTGACGAGATGGAGTTGATAGGGAATTCTCCTCGCTTCAAGGATGCGTCCATACCATGCTATAGCGGGCTTCGCCTCTGGGTCTCCAGTGCCGTAGACCATGAGCGTCGGCTTGCGGTAACGCCTCTCAAACTCTTTGACCAACGCCTCGTAGCGAGCCCTCTCGAGTTGTAGCTCATCTCTTGGAGCTATATCGCTCGCTTGAGAACGCTCTTTGCCGATGGCTTCTCCCTCCGCACCTGTTTGCTTGCTCTTCACCTTATCGCCACCACCAAACAGGACACGAAAGATGACCGAGAACTGCACTTGCCCGCCAAACAACTTGCGCCATGTTGTTATGCGAAAGAGCTTCCTCAAATACTCAACGAAGTAGCTAAACCGCTTCCTTATAGTCCGTGAACGCTGATGCAACCCAGCGAACACTGGGGCTGACCAAAGGACCATGCCACAAACAGCATCGTGCAACGCGCTCCCAAAACACACCTCGCCACCAGAACATATCCCAACGGTTACGCACCTCCTTGCTGGAGTGCAATCCACAAGCCAAGAGATGACTCTGTTTGCGTCTTCAATCATCGTGAGTAATGTCCCATCGTAGAGTTCACCACTGCTTTCGCCACGCCCATAAAAATCGAACCTGAGGCTGATGCAACCTTGCTCTTTCAAAGCCCTTGAGAGCTTCGTAAACATGTTGTGCGGACCACAGCGAGTTCCAGACCAACCGTGCAGGAAAACCACCCCAAGTTCCGATGGAGTGCTTGGGAGGGTTAACACGCCCTTCAGCCATCCCCTTTCGGTATCAATCACGACGATGTGCTCACCATCAACACACCTTGGCATGTCTAAGAAAAGGCTCTGAGCATCAACCTTAATTCCGCCTCTCGAAAACGATTGCGCAACCCAACCAGTAGTCACCTCAACGAGCTCCTTCGCCTCCACCAGACCGAGCAAGTTCCATATCGGTTGCTCACGGACCATGAGCACTTCACATGCATCGGTTGACGAACGCAAGTGCTCAACAAAAGAATGAAATTCACCGCTGAGCTTTGTGCTCCCCGAGATTTGAACGAGCAAGCACTTGGCACGCTTTGGCGGTGTCGCCGAAAGCAGATCAATGGAACAAAGCTCATCATGCAACCTGTTGGTGATGATATACCCGTTGAAGTCTGTGAAGATGTCGCTTGTGGCATTAATGTGCGAAGCTACCTCACTAAGTGCACCTTCGCTTTGAGCCTTATCATCGCTCTCAAACGCTATCAACTGGCGTTGCATCTTCATCCTCGTCATGTTGAGTTGGACAAACCGCTTACCGTTAACCACAGGTTGCCATAGCAACAGCCCATCAGCATCCAGCTCGTTTGCTGACAGCACAGCCAAGCTCGCCCCAAGGCGCAATCCACCGATGATGAGTGGCAACCTGCCCAAGCTCTCTCTGACGAAGCTGACGAGGACGAAAATGTCACGCATCCAATCGCTGATGCTGTGTTGTTCAAAATCGCCACCGCTGTTGCCGTAGCCACGATGGTCAAAGCGAAACACGATAAAACCCCTTTCAGCCAACCTCCTCGCAAGCGAAACGAGCACACGATATGATGCCTTTTGCTCCTCAGCAAAAGCATGACAAAGCACAACAGAGCCGTGAACTGGTAGCTCCATTGGTATGTGGGCGGTCACATAGATATGCGAGCTATCAACCTGCAACCAAAATGAGCTTTCAACTTGGCTACGGTATACAGCTGGGCTATGAAACATGATCCATCACCACTGCCAAAAGATGGAGCTACTTTGACTGCAATAACTCATGATGCTGCGCAAGAGATAACAGTTGCACAAGCTTCCATCCGATGTATTGTGCCATTTTGAATTGATGATGGTGTGGCGATTGCCTCGCTACCGTGCTATACTTTCTTTAGCAACCAAAGGGGTGAGGGAGAAAAAGCGAGATGAAGCGAAGCCATACGCTTATGGTGCTTTATGTTTGCTGTATAGTTTTGATGGGGTGGATGCCCGCAGTTGGCAGTAGTTGGTATGAGGAAGTTCCGCGCAGTGAACCTGTGTATGCATGGATGCAGGAGATTGGGAGCGTCAAGCTGACTTGGGGCATCGTCTTCAGCGAGTATGCTAAACCTCAACCCACAAGCAAACTGCAGTTTGTTAGGGATGTCATTTCAGCGGTTGACGCGTTGCGCTTAGCCCTTGAGCGCCTGAGGGAGAAAGCCCCTTCAACAGATGAGATGTCGCTCGAAGAGGCATGTAGCCTCGTTGGGTTGCCAGTGATGAAGCAAAGCGATGTTTCTCGTCTTGCGACACTCATGCGCGCACTCATAGGCTATTTCGCCGACGATATAAACCACCTGTCAACTGATGAGAAGGCGTCCGACCTTCTGGCGGTTGTGAAGGCGTTCGAAGACGAGGTTAGCTCATTCATAGGCAAGTTTGAGCAGAGCACCACGAAGGCTGACATAGCTGTTAAACTGCCAAGCCTGCTCCTCAACAGCCTCTCAAAGGAAACAACTAAGCATGCACTGCCTTCATCAGTTGATGGAACACAACTTACATCGGTGAGGAAACTGCTCACCGCTGATGCATACCTGATGGAGGACACCTCAACCGATGGCTCTGACTCTGACATCATCGTGGCTTATTGGCTTGGTGAAGGAAGGGTTTCGCTTAGCAACACAAGGACAACCACCATACCACTTCCCTTCATGCTACTGCAGGTGTGCAATCGACAAACTCAAACGCTAACGCAAGGTGACGCCATAAACTCGCTCACTGCACGCGTCTCAATACCATTTGGTGAGCGGTTGAAGATAGTCGGCAGGTATTCCCACACCATACCGACATATGACAGGGAGGTAACCATCTCAGATCTGCTTCGCTATGGCAGTATTGAGATCGGAGGGCAGTATGAGTTAGGGGAAGTGAGCGTGCGCGCTCTATACACGCGCTTTGGTGAAGGGCGTCTTGAGTTTTTGAGCCCCTCATCACTATGGCGGGGTGAGAACAGCCTGCATGGCATAACGCTTGGTGTCGCATGGCGTTCGTCAAACAGACTCTATGCCAGATACAACTTCCAAATCCTCTCCAGCATTGATGGGGGAGATGAAGGCTACAGAGTTCACGCAGGTGAAGCTGTCTACAGCCTTAATGCGAAGTGGGGGTTGGCGGTGGGGGTGCAAAGGACAATCGCACTGCGAAGCTCTCCGATCATCTCCACAGACGCTATCTTTGGCGTTCGCTATTCAATATCACCGCAAGCCGAGCTTAGGCTCTTATACCAAGTGAGCGATTATAGTAGCAAACGGACTCGCTCCCAAGAGGAGACAACGAGACTTCAATTCCAACTTCACTTCTGAAGGCTTCAAGCCAACCGTGAAAGGAGGACTCCATGAGATGCTATGCGCCCGCCAAATCGGTCGGTCACTTATCACTGCTTGCCTATGCGTAACATCGTTTGCCACTGCCCCTGTAGCCGAGGAGTTGATGGTGGAGGAGATCAAAAGCAATGATGGTAGAACTGTTACCTTGCGTGCACAGCGCATACAATGGGAGACGAAAGGGAAAACGCTGAATGCTGTTGGGGATGTTGAACTTCTCTACGATGGAGTGACGCTGAGGGGTGACAAGTTGCAATACAGCGCAGACAGCGGTTGGGTGGTAGCCCCAAATGGCGCAACGCTTACAACTCAAAATGGATTGACGGTATCTGGTGAAGTTGTGCGATACAACTTGGATGAGCAAGTCGGTCTCGTTGAGCATATCAAGGCTCGCTACGGTGAATTGAACTTCACTGGAAGGATGGCTAACATCTCCAAAGGTGAAGTGGTGCTTGAAGATGGTAGCATAACAACTTGTGCAAAGGAGCATCCGCATTATGAGATCAGCTTGAAAAGAGCACAACTGATCTACGGTGAGCAAGTGATCGTTGATGGCGTGAGCGTCCGCGTTTACGGTCTTAAGTTGCCAACCATACCGAGGCATCGCTTTGTGTTGAGGAAAGGGCAGAAGGAGGAGAGGCCGCTTTCGTTGCTCTTCACATATACGGACGGTGTTTACATTGGCTTCAACTTCTCAAGGGCAATCGGTGGAAGGCAGTCTGCAACATCGCTTTCGTGCTCGCTCGGTTTATCGGCAAAGGAGAAGTGGCGTGGCAAACTCTCAATCACAAAGCCGTTCAAGCATGGCGAAGCATATCTGAGCTTAGCCCACAAGGAGGGAGAGGAGGACGGACTCACCAAGCGCTTGCTTTTAAACATATCTCCAGAAGTTGGATTCAACTTCACAAAGCCGAATGCGATCAAGGGCTTCTCACTTTATGGCAATGTGTCATTCGGCAGGTATAGCGAGCTCACGATATCGAAGGTCTCTTCGCAAAGGTTCAACATTGAGTTAGGTGTGCACAATGAACGCCGAACGGAGAGGGCATGGCATTGGGAATTTGATATGCTACTACACTACTCAAGCTACAAGGACAGCGAGATGAAGTTTGCGCGAATAACGGCTGGTGTAAAGATACCGTTTGGGCGAGCTGGTGAGGGAAAGCTTTCATTTGTGCGCTATTTGTGCTCTGGTGAAACGCCGTTTGAATTTGATGGCGTTGATATAGCGACGGAGTGCCGCTTAAATGGGAACATCTGGCTGAAGCGCGAGAGGTGGAAGATAGTGTATGATCTGCGTTATGATGTCTCGTTGCGGGAGTTGCGTGACTGGAGTTTCGGGTTGGTTTACCGAGCCCACTGCATTGATTGGGGGCTTTGCTATAACCTCTCACGGCGGGAGCTAAAACTCATCTTCGACCTTGTGGGGATAACGACACCAAGATGAGACTGTGGTGGCATAATGATAACCTCGGCAGTTCAAACAACGACAAAGCATCCTTCAGCGAAAGCCTTCAACGATTGAAACTCACTTGCAAAGGAGTTGATCAGGGATGAAGAAAGGCATCCATCCAGAGTATGTTGAATGCACTGTGATATGTGCGTGTGGTCACTCCTTCAAGACACGCTCAACAAAACCAGTGCTACATATTGAGGTTTGCTCACAATGCCATCCGTTCTACACAGGTCAAATGACAGGTCAAAGGTTCGTCGATACGATGGGGAGGGTTGAACGGTTCCAGCAAAGGCTGAAGGCTGCACAGAGGAAGGAACAGCGAACTGGGAAACGAAAGGAGTGAGCAAAGAAAAAATGCCCTCCGTTAAAACAGCCCACTGCAGGGGGACAACTCATGAAGCCAGCAATTGGCGGACAAGCTGTCCACGATGGAGTTATGCTACATGCGCACGGCTTCACCGTCATCGCCGTCCGCAGAAGCGATGGCTCGATCGGGGTGAGTGTTAAAAGGGAGGCAGGGAAAGAGGTTCTTGAAAGGTGGATGCGTGTGCCGTTCCTGCGTGGCATAGTTGCCATATACGACTCCGTCTCATCTGGCGTCGATGGGCTTAAGGCATCACTTGAACTGCATAGGGAACATAAACTTCCAAGGCTCCCATTCCTGATTGAAGTCGTGCTCGGGTTTGGCGTCGCCTTCGCGCTGTTTGTTGTCCTGCCACATGCCATAGTCGATTGGCTGTGGAAAGTCGCCACCGCTAAAGGTGGTGCAGAAGCTATGTTTTTGAGCGCAACACATTTTGCCTTGAACTTAGCTGAAGGGGCGATAAGGGTTGCTGTGTTTGTTTGCTTCATCGCCTCGCTACGCATCATGCCGCAGATGCGCAAATACTTTGCCTATCATGGCGCTGAGCACAAGGTGATAAATGCCTATGAGAACGGCTTTAAGCTTTCATCGGAGAACGCCATACAACAAGGGAGGCTACACGAGCGCTGTGGGACTTCATTCACGCTCATAGTGTTACTGGTCTCCATATTGCTTTTCTCCCTCATCCCGTGGACGACCTTTCCAGTGAGGGTGATCGGCAGGGCGCTCCTTTTGCCAGTTGTCGCGAGCGTCTCTTATGAGCTGATATTCGTGTCAGCACGAAGAGGCATCCCCTTGCTCAAAAGGTTCGTAGGGCTCGGGATGCGGTTGCAACGCTTAACAACTGATGAACCATCGTTGGAACAATTAGAAGTGGCTTTGACTGCACTGAAGACACTGCTTGAGCATGTGGAGCAAAGAAATGGTTAATCAGCTGTGCAGGTGATGTGCGAGATGCTTGGGACATTGAACGAGCTTGAAGCCGAGTTTGAGCAAATAGAGAAGAAGCTCTCAGATTCACAAATGGCATCCAACAAAGTTATGCTCCAAAGCTTGCTCAAGCGATACGGCGAGCTGAAACCGATAGTGGATAAGTATCGGCTTTACAAGGAGTTGAAAGAGCAGTTAAGCCAAGCGAAGGAGTTGCTCGAAACCGAAGAGGACGATGAATTGCGTCGGCTGGCTGAGGAAGAGGTGGAACGCCTTGAGGCGCAAATTGAACAGCTTGAAATGGAGCTGATTGAAGCCATACTCCCGAAGGACCCGAACGATGGAAGGACTGTCATCATGGAGATAAGGGCTGGCGCTGGCGGGGAGGAGGCTGCACTTTTCGCTGCGGACTTGTATCGCATGTATACGAAGTATGCCGAGAAGAAGAATTGGAAGGTTGAGGTGTTTCACTCCCACCCAACTGAACTTGGTGGCTTCAAGGAAATCGTATTGGCTATCAGCGGGAAGGATGTGTGGAAGCACCTCAAGTATGAGAGTGGCGTCCACAGAGTCCAACGGATACCGATAACTGAATCAAGTGGCAGAATCCACACTTCAACAGCAACTGTCGCCATACTGCCAGAGCCCGAGGAGGTTGATGTGCAGATAAACGAAGAGGACTTGGAGATCGAAACGATGCTCTCATCTGGACCCGGTGGACAGCACATGCAAAAGAACGAAACAGCTGTGCGCATAAGACATAAGCCAACTGGCATAGTCGTAGTCTGCCAAGATCAGCGCTCACAGTATCAGAACAAGGTGAGGGCGCTAAGGATACTCCGCGCAAAGCTCCTCGAACTGCGCAGGCAAGAGCAGGAACAGAAAATGATGCAAGCAAGGAAAGCTCAAATAGGAACAGGCGATAGGAGCGAAAAGGCACGCACATACAACTTCACGCAAAACAGGATAACTGACCATAGGATCGGGCTTACTGTCTACAACCTGACGGAGGTTCTCGATGGCGACCTTGATGAGATAATATCGGCTCTGCGCAAACACGAAATGCAACAACTGCTCAAAGCTTACAAAATTGAGAAGATGGTCGGTGGCGCCGAGAGCCAGAACTGAGGTGGAAGGGATTGCGGAAGGGATGTAACTCAAAGGGCGGGATAGGCTTAGCTCACCTCTTAATGAGGGCATTAGGCACATTGAAGCGAAGGCTGACAGGGACAAAGAGCTTTGACGAGGGAAAGCATTCCACACCTAAATCGTGGGCACGCCGAATAAGGATCAGGGATGCGGTGGCAGTCCACAACTTTGATGACCACATCACAATCAGCTTCCCCATGCCGCGTGGAGAGCTTAACTCAACTCACATAACTACCTCGCAACATGCAATAACCGTCGAGGCATCAAGCACATTATTGGTTGCGCCCCCGTTGATTGACGGCAGACACAAGGTCGCATTCATCGTTGAGATGAAGATGCGCCACATGAGGCGGTTGCCAGAAGGTGTTGATTTCAGGCGTGGCGAAGCGTTCTTGGATAAGCAAAACAAACTGCTCATCGTCAACCTGCCAAAGCTGGCGCATGGAAGATGATGCATTTACTCACTCAACGATGCTCAGCGACATGGTTCTGCTCACTTTGGAGGCTTGAAGCTGAATCGGCGCGCCTCGTGATGCCAACCTTGAAGAGGCGTCGCTTAAGGCTTAAAAGCATCGCCCTTAAGACGCTACTCTCACTCCTCAAGTTGAGGGCTTTCACGAAGGCTTTGTGCTGTTGCCAGAAGCTGAGGCTCAACAGCAACACAAACAAAGCCCTTAAGAGTTGTGAAAGACCATGAACACCTATCAAGCCAACTGCCTCACCGAACGCGACTACCTCAGCGAGAGCAAACACAATTACAGCCAATGTGAGCGTCCGCCACATGCTCCCGAGGATGCCCCTGCTAAGTAGCAGGTAAAGCTCCACGCAAATGATGGCTGCAAAGATTGAGAGGAAGAGGATGGCAATCGTAACCCCGCCAACCGTTATGCTCCAAGCTGTCACACACTTTCACCTCACAACAGCTAAGGCTGGATGAAGGGCATACTGAGAGCATGTCTCTTGCAAGCTCTCGGGAAGGTTGCTCGCTACGGATCTCACAAGGCGATTCGTGAATGTGTCACCAAAAATGGCTGAGAGCATGAGCGATACATGTTGCAATGCACTCCTATACAGGTTCACACGCTCTTCCAACCCAACCACCCAAGGCGTCAAATCCTTGACCAGCGCTCCATCAAATGCTATTGGCAACCCATCTTCCCTTAAAGCCTCGTTAAGCTTGCCGATGAAGGTTGGCATCAAGCGTTCCCCGAGCAACTCTTTTGTTGCCCAGAGCAGTTGCTGTATCAAGCCCACGAACGCCTTCTTGAGCTTCGAGACCTCGGAGGCGATGACGATCTCAAGTGGCTTGCTCAAGCGTTGACTTAGCATGCGCGATGGTATGGAACGCTGTATGACTTTGTGCAGTGCTTCAACAACATCTGGGTCAAGGTGTGCTCCAGAAGCCCACTTCAACCTATCAAGCGCTTCGGAGATGGTCATCGGTTGGCGATATGGTGAAGGACGCGTCATAGACGAGAACACTTCCGAGGCTGCCAGTATGCGTCCTTCAATCGGTATATCAGCACCTCTCTTGCCATGCGGGTAGCCACGCCCATCCCAACGCTCATGATGGTGCTCAACTGCGCTCTCAGCCTCACTCACCGACGGCATAGCCATAAGCATGCGAGCCCCGATGATCGGATGCTGTTTCACGAGCTCAAACTCGTCTTTGGTTAACCTGCTGGGCTTGTTGAGCAGTTCCTTTGGCAGTTCTATCTTCCCAACATCATGGAGCAACCCAGCAACCTCAACCACACGCACGGCTTGGCTTGGCAACCCCATTTCAATCGCTATCAGGGTAGCCCACCTTGAAACGGCTTTGCTATGCCCTTCACCACCAACCTCAAGCGAGTCGACGAGTTCCGCCAACCTTTCATGAGCTGTTGCGCTGTGAGCCGTCATCATTGAGCACCTCTAAGTGAAGCGCACAAGCAAGCTCTTCTTCGTTGTTGAGGCTACAGCCATCCACACCTTGCTACTCAACGATGCCTCGTTCGGTAGGATGCTACTCCCCTCATAACTTCGCTTCAACTCCTCGTGCATAATCTCCTTTGCTCTCCTTGCGTCCTTCTCGCTCCCAAAAAGAGCGACAAGCGTCGGACCGCTCCCACTCATCACGACGCCCAATGGGTTTGTGTTCTTGAGTAGCGATTTGATGTAGCTTATTTCGGTGTGCGTCTCTGACACAACCGCTTCAAAGGCATTGTATAAGTGCTGACCTACCTTGATCAAGTCACCGTTTTGAAGGGCTTCAATCAACGGTGTCGGGTCACGGTGCTCTTGTTTTCCTTTTGCGTCCCAAACCTTATACGCCCACGCAGTCGGAACACTGCCTGGGGGTTTTACAAGCAACATCCAAAGTTGCGTCCTCACATCGAGCGGTGTGAGCAAATCTCCAATCCCTTTGACGAGTGCGAAGCCACCGAGGAGGAAGAATGGGACATCAGCTCCAACCGATTTTGCCACCTCAAACAACTCGTGCCTCTTCAAGCCCAACCCAAAAAGCTTGTTCAAAGCCACAATAGCACCAGCTGCGTTTGAGCTACCGCCACCGAGCCCCGCTGCAACTGGTATCTGTTTGTATAGCCTAACGAACGCGCACACTTGGGTGTTGGCAAAAGCTGAGAGAGCTTCAGCTGCTTTCCAGATGGTGTTCTCCTTGCCAGTCGGTATCTCAGCGCCGCTCACCGTGATCTTGAAGCCTTCCGATAACGGAAGGGGTGTCACAACGAGTGTGTCACGAACATCTACAGAGCACATCACGCTAACTATCTCGTGATAGCCATCTTCCCGTTTGCCCAATATGTCAAGGAAGAGGTTCACCTTCGCTGCACAGCGCACCGTCACCATAGCCAAGTTTCTTCCCCTTGTCATCTCGCCACCGTCACTCCCTTGCACGGGGAGACTCCGCAGTTTGATGATTAGCTTCATGGGAAGCCCCTTCAAGACAAGCTTTCGTCTGCTCAAGTTGCCCATCGGAACCGATCGCCACTACTTTGAATGCCACATGGAAATCGGAAAACACAAAATAGCTTAGCACTCGTCATGGGTTGCATTTTTTGCATCGGCTGTAGCCGGCTTTGAAAGCCTCCACAGGGCTGTCAAAGAATATCCTGTTTGAGGGCGCTATCTCCCGAGCATACGGACATGTAGACTTGTGGAAGATGAGCGTGCGCCTGTTCCCCACATACTTCCCCTTCACTCTCGCCTTTTCACGCCAGAGCCCTCGCCCGTTTTTGATTGCCTCACGCTGTAGCTTGATGAAAAGTTTCGCATACTTCACATTCGGTGGCACTGTGTATGCTGTGGCATAGCCAAGCCTCACAAGCTCCGCGTTAACGAACACCTCCCCTTTGCCACTATCAACATAGACATAAGCGAGCACTCTCCCATGCCTGTCAAACTTTTGGATGTCAAACTCAAGCCTGACTTTCTTTTTGAACACGAGCTTGCTGTTTACTGCCCTTGCTTCCCTGTAAAACGGCTCGCCTATCTCTGGTGCATCAATGCCTATGTATCTGACGATGCGCCCATCAAGGAGACGGATGGTGTCGCCGTCAACGACCTTAGCCACTGTAGCATAACTTTTTCCCGCAAAGCTGTGTCGGATGTTTCTTTCGCTCTTTTGGAGTATGAGCAGGGAGGCGATAGCGATGGCGAACGCTACCGTTCCAAGCCACCGCTTCGCTTTGAAGCATCTTAGCCCTATCAAGCAAAGCCACCTCGTCAATCGCTGATGTCGCAACGGGTCGCATTTTGTTGTTTAGCTTTTGAACGACTGTCAATGCATTCTGGAGAGCGCTTCAAAGATTTCATTGACAGCCTTCCAAAAAGGTGAGGAGGCGATCTCCTCACTCGTTGGAGCACTTGTTATTGCCCTGCCAAACACAGCCTCATCAAACGGGATACAGCCAAGCACCTTGACTTGCTCTCTTAAGTTTGCTCCCTCAACAAAAGAGGCTATTGCTCTTCTGTCCTCCTCTCCCCTCACCTTGTTTCCAACAACTGCGACATCCTTGATGCCCATCTGCAGTGCGAGTGCGCAAGTGGTCAAAGCTGTGCGCAGGCTTATCTGCGTTGGCTCCGTCAGGACGAGCATCATGTTGACGAACATGGCAGTGCCCCTCGTCAAGTGTTCAATGCCCGCTGTCATGTCCATTATCACGACCTCGTCTCTGTCAATGAGTAGCCCACGCACAACGGCTTGCAAGAAAGCGTTCTCACGGCAGTAGCACTCGGACGCAGCCTTCTTAACAGTCCCCATGCGCATTAGCTTTATCCCTTCGCGTGAGATGACGAACTTCTCAAGCACATCGTCAACCTTCGGGTTGAGAAGGAAATAAGGTCCTGCACCGCCAGTGCGCTCAGTTATGAGCTCTTTGAGCTCGGCGAGCGGTGTGAGCGAATCAATCTCCTCTACAGGGAAGCCGAGGGCTAACCCGAGGTTCGCATCTGGGTCTGCATCAACGGCATAGACAGTGTAGCCACGCGATGCGAAAAGCCTTGACAGTGCAGCTGTAAGCGTCGTCTTCCCGACACCGCCCTTGCCCGATATGGCGAGCTTCATCATGTTCACCCCCGATCGCTTGAAAGCATCGTCAACCTGCGCCGGTCACAGAAGGGAACTGGCTTAAATCGGTATGTGGAATGAAGTTCGCCGAGATGAACTCGCTCATGTATGATGGCTCAACGGAAAGCTCAACATATGTCATGCGCGCTGCCAAGCTATGTGCGTCATCAAATGCAGTTTGAGAAAGCAATGCCAAGCGTGCTCCCTTGACCGAAGTATTCCCGAGCACCACAAACACATCCTGTGGCAAGTCAGGTAGCAAACCTATCTCGATCGCCCTCCGCACATTTAGATGGCTTCCGAAAGCCCCAGCTACATACACGCGCTCTATTTGCGCTACACTCAGCCCGAGCAAATTGAGCATACAGCGCAGTGCAGCATAGACGGCAGCCTTTGAGCGAATCAAATTTTTGATGTCGGCTTGCGTTATCGTTATGTCACGCTTTGAGCCAGCCTCGTCGCTCCAAACAAGCACGAACTCCAATTCCTCGTCGAAGCGCCTCAACCTGTCGCACTCAAGTTGATCGTTCATGTTCCCAGACATGTCAATGACGCCAGCCCTGCGCAACTCAGCAATAACATCCACAAGACCAGAGCCACATATGCCAATCGGCTTTGCGCCACCTATCGTTTCAAAGTCCACACGCATCGTCTTCGGGTCAATTTGAAGTGCTGATATAGCCCCGCGCACGGAGCGCATACCACATGTGATCCCGCTACCTTCAAAAGCTGGTCCGATTGAGCAAGCGCATGTGACCATGAAATCCTTATTGCCGAGAACCATCTCGCCGTTCGTGCCCATGTCAATGAGCAAACCGAGTTCCTCCTTCAGCCCCAAACCGCTAACGAGAACACCAGCGACAATATCACCACCGACATAGCTCGCAACGCAAGGGAAGACAAACACATAGCCATCTTGGTTTATCTCAAGCCCTATCTCCTTAGCCCTGAGCGGTGGGAAAAATGTCGCCGTAGGTATATACGGCTCAATTCGTATGTGAGTTGGATCTATGCCGAGCAAAAGGTGGGTCATGACGGTGTTGCCCGCAACGACCGCACACGCTATGTCATCGCTTGATATGCGGAGCGAAGATGTAGCATGCCTTAAAAGCGAGTTAATAGTCCTGATGACCGCCTCCTGTAGCTGATGCAGGGCATCTTCACTGCGTGAGGCATACGCTATCCTGCTTATCACATCCTCACCGAAGATGAACTGTTCGTTATACTTCGCCAAACGCTGGACTGTCTCACCGCTCTCCAAGTCAACGATGTAAACTGCCACCGTAGTTGTTCCAACATCGATTGCTGCGCCATAAACATGTTTCTCGTCCATGCCAGCGCAAACCTTCACAACCTCCCACTGATCGGAGCGCCTGACAAGCGTTGCTGTAACTTCCCAATTGCCCTCCCTAAGAGTGCTCGGTAGCTGTCTCAGTGCGCTCATGCTTATGGTTATAGGGCGTTGCACACTTAGCGCAGTCGCTCCACCTTCATGCTGTATGTTGTTGAGTGATTGCCTTATAGCGCTTAGCAACCTTGTAAGGTCGCTCGCGTTGTCGCTCAACGATGGTGGGCGAAGCTTCAAGCGCAGTTTCATCGCCATCGGACTATACGCATAAACATCAAAACCAACTTCATGCTCTGGCACTTCAAGCTCGATGTGCCTTATGGCTTCCTCAGCAAACGAGAGGCGAGATTCGACGGGCACTTCAATGACCATGTCGCTTCGCGGGAATGTCTGACAACTGAGCGTATAACCCTCGGAGCGAAGTTCCTCGCTCAAGGAGCTCACTTTGCTCGTCATATGTGAATCGCCAGAGAGTATGCGCACAACGCATTTCCCACAAACGCCTTCACCACCGCAAACGCTCGTGATCTCAATCCCAGCCTCCTTCGCAGCCGACAGAAGCGATGTATCCTCATCAACGAAAACCGAAACGCCCTCCGGTAGGAAGCGTATGCGCCACCTATGCTCCAACATTTGAAGTTCACCCCCAAACACATCAATCGGCACACGCAAAAATAGCAGGCTACAAGAGCACAAGCTATGCACAGGTGGGTTTAGCACTGAAAGCCTTCACAGTGACTTTAAAGGAGCAACCTCTCGGCTATCTTGCAGACAGCCACATATGCAGGGCTATCGCTGGGAAGCTCAAAGAGCGGTTTCCCTTCAATGTCGTATTTAGCCACCAGCTCATCCTCTGGTATGACTCCGATGAGTTCCAAGCCCGTTTTCTCGACCTCACTGGAAAGCATGTGTGCCTGCTCCTCGCTTGCCCTGTTCAGGACAAGGTAAATCTTTCCGACCTTCAGCTCAAGCGACTTAGCCAACCTCGCAAGTCTTCCAGCCGAACGGACTCCCTTAACAGTTGCATCACTCGTCACAAGCATTATGTCCACATCCTGCGCCACACGCCTGCTGAGATGCTCCATGCCAGCCTCGTTATCCATCACCAAGTAGGCGTAGCTTGAGCGCAGTCGCTCGATGAAATCCCTCAACATCTCATTAGCAGCGCAGTAGCATCCAGGTCCTTCAGGTCCACCCATAGCTAAGAGGTCAACGCAGTCGCCCTCGCTCAAAACCTCGTGCAGTTGATATTCAACCATGCGCTGTTTCGGTATAGCTGGCGATGGGCTCGCAGTGCGCACCCTCGAAAGTATGTCAGCGATGTAGCCGTTAACTTCCATGCCGAGCGATTCGCTCAGGTTTGAGTTCGGGTCAGCATCGATGGCGAGTATCGGACATTTGCCTTGCTCCACAAGCCACCTTATGAGAAGAGCTGCAAGCGTCGTCTTGCCAGTCCCACCTTTGCCAGCAATTGAGATGTGTGTCGGCATCCTCAATCACTCCGAATGCCAAGATGAGCTTTGAAGAGCGTCTCTACAACCTCAACATCACTTAGCGCATCTTTGGCGTTCGTTAGTGGTTGTCTCCCCTCGCGAACGCATTCAAGGAAGTGCATAGCCTGCCTCCTGAAAGACCAATCCCAATCTGCATGCAAGTTGAGCGTCTGACGCTTCACGCCATCTCGCACAATAACATTGGCTGGGACTTGCGCAAGCAACGGTGGTGGCGTCTCAATGCGCATGGAACCACGCTCAAAATAAAGCTCCATGTGCTCATCAAAACCGTAGTGCTTCACTGGACCGCCGACCTCAAGCAGTGCTGGCACACCCGAAAACTCAAACATAGCCAAACGCACACCGTGCCTCAAGTTGACACCGACAACACGCCAATCGTCGCCCAAAAAGGAGCGCATCAAATTGATGTCGTGGCAATACACATGCAGGAAATGGTAGTATGGGTTTTGGTGTCCGTAGAAGTTTTGGCTCAGCTCCTCTGGGAGCCAACTTGGCGGTGGCTCCCTCTCTGGCATCTGTCCATACGGTTCATCGGTGCGAGCTATCGGCGCTATGAGTTCTCTCCCAGCAGTCCATTGCCCACCAATGAAGCAATGCACGCGAGCATAAAGCAAATTGCCCATCTCATCTGTAGCCTTCCATCCCTCAAACAGCCTCAACGCCGCTTGGACACCAGGGTCGTATCGCTTCATGTATGCAACCATGAGTATGCGCCCGCTCTCGGATACAGCCTCCACAATCTTCCTTGCGCCGTCAACCGAGAGCGCCATCGGCTTCTCGCACATCACATGTTTGCCGTAGGAGAGCAGTTTGCAAACCACAGGCAAGTTCCATTCAGGTGGTAAGCTGACAACAACCGCATCAACCTCTCCATCCTCACAAAGTTGTTCCAAACGCCTGTATCGCTTCCTTATGCCGAACCTGTCCGAAACGATGTTTAGCAACCTCTCCCTGTTCCCTACAACAGCGACGATCTCACATTCATCCGTTAATGAACTGAACGCATGCAAATGAGTTGTCTGCCCCATAAACCCACAAGCGCCGACGAAGCCGAGCTTGACCTTCCCCATGAAGCTATCACTCCGTCATTTTCGCCCCAGCTGTTTGAGCAATATCTCTTTCGCCTTGCTCAGTGCTTCGGCGAGCTTGCTTATGTCTTTACCGCCAGCCTGCGCGAAGTCTGCCCTCCCACCACCGCCACCGCCCGTTATGCGTGCGACCTCCCCAATCAACTTGCCAGCATGCACCCCCATAGCCTGTGCTTCACTGCTGACTTTCGCAACAAACGAAATCTTGCCCTCAATTGTGCTCGCCAACACAACCACACATTGTGGCATCTTGGCAACAATCGCATCGGCGAGTTGCCCAAGCGCGGTCTCCGATATGTTTGGGACATGAGCCGTAACCAGCTTTATGCCATCCACAGTGATTGCCCTCTTCATCAACTCCTCAACCTGCGTCAATGCTGTCTTCGCCTCAAGTTGCTCAATGCGCTTTTGCAACTTGCGCCTCTCCTCAAGGAGAGCCTGCATCGCTTCTTTCAACCTCTCAGGTTGAGCCCCGAGCAACTCACACACCGAGCGCAATGTAGCACTTTGCTTTAGAGCCAGCTCAAGCGCCTCAAAGCCAGTTAGAGCTTCAATTCGCCTAATGTTAGCTGCGACCGATGTCTCGCTAACAACCCTGAATGTGCCAACTTGTGAAGTGTGCCTAAGGTGCGTCCCACCGCAAAGCTCCATGCTTACATCACCGATGCGCACCACCCTAACCCTCTCGCCATACTTCTCACCAAAGAGCGCAATCGCCCCCATCGCCTTAGCTTCTTCAAACGATGTCTCAAACGCTTGGACTGGTATGTCTTTCAAGACGACCTCATTCACCCACCTCTCAACCTTCTCAATCTCTTCCTCGGTCAGCGGTTGAGGATGAGTGAAATCAAACCGAAGCCTGTCTGGCGCAACAAGCGAGCCAGCCTGACGGACATGCTCTCCCAAGATGTTGCGGAGCGCCGCATGAAGAAGATGCGTTGCAGTATGCGCACGCATTATCGCAACCCTGCGCCCCTCATCAACGATAGCCCAAACACTTTCGCCCTCAGCCAACTTCTCATGGACGGCTTTAACCTTATGCGCTATGACATCGCCAAACCACCTTGCATCTAAAACTTCAGCCAACACATTCCCATCATCGTCTTTGAGCCAGCCAGTATCTGCCACCTGCCCACCAGCCTCAGCATAAAACGGTGTCCTGTCAAGCACTACAAAAAGCTCGCCGTCAACCTCTCTCACAGCCACTACGGTCGCCCTCACCTCTGTCTCCTCATAGCCAACAAATTGCGTCTTTGCTATGCCCTCAAACCCTTCCACATCCTCAACCTTGAATGCGCTCCTAACCCTCGCAAGCTCCCTTTGTCTTTCCAGCGCCTCTTTGAAGCCATCCACATCAACGCTGAAGCCCCTTGAGTGGGCAATCTCACAAGTCAGCTCAATCGGTAGCCCGTATGTGTCATAGAGCATGAATGCCTCCTCACCTGAGATTGTCTTTTCGTTTGAGGCGCTGTGGCGCTCAATTATCTCCTCAAGCACCCTCATGCTCCTTCCCATCGTCTCTATGAAGCGCTCTTCCTCACGCCTAACGATTTCCTCTGCGAGCTTCGCCTGCCTGCCCACTTCCTCGTATACATCCTTCATGAGCTCCGAGAAGATAGATATGAGCTTGTATGCGAATGCGCCTTCCAAGGAGAGCTTCCTGCCATATATGTGTGCCCTTCTAATCAAGCGCCTGAGGACATAGCCTCTGCCTTCGTTTGACGGCATGACACCATCCACTATGGCAAAGAGTGCAGCTCTCATGTGATCAGCTACAACCCTTATCGCAGCGTCTTTCTCCCTATCGCTTCCGTAGCTGTAACCTTTAAGCATCCCCAAGGTGGCTTCAACTGCTGGCATGAATAGGTCAGTCTCAAAGACGGTTTCCTTGCCCTGCATCACCGCTGTAAGCCTTTCAAGCCCCATGCCAGTGTCAATACCGACCTTCGGCAATGGCAAAAGAGTGCCATCCTTCTGCATGTCGTATTGCTGGAAGACCAAATTCCACAGCTCGCCGAAGCGGTCGCAATCGCACCCAACCTTGCAATCTTCCCTGCCACAACCATACCTCTCGCCCCTGTCGTAATGTATCTCCGTGCAAGGACCGCACGGTCCCTCATCGCCTACTGGTCCCCAGAAGTTATCCTCTTTTCCGAGCCTGACTATGCGCTCCTCTTTCAGACCGACATCCCTTTCCCAGATTGAGAAAGCCTCATCATCTTCAAAGTAGACTGAGACCCAAAGCCTGTCGCTATCTATCTTGAGCACATCAACCAAGAATTCCCACGCCCAAAGTATCGCCTCACGCTTGAAGTAGTCACCGAAGGAGAAGTTGCCGAGCATCTCAAAGAATGAGAGGTGACGCCATGTGTATCCAATCCTTTCAATGTCGCCAGTGCGCAAACATTTTTGGCATGTTGCGATGCGCCTGCTTGGCGGGGTGCTCTCACCTTTGAAGTAAGGTGTGAGCGGTTGCATGCCAGCACTCGTGAAAAGAGTTGAAGGGTCATCTGGGATGAGGGAGAAGCTCCTTAGCACTAAATGCCCCTTGCGCCTGAAGAAGTCAAGGAAGGATGACCTAAGCTCCTTGCTCGTCATGGCTTAACATCTCCTCCCGACGAAAGGAAAAGTTGGCGCTTGCTAAATGAAGCATAGCATATCACTACCGATGCTGAATCGCCTCACAACAGCACAAAGCCGAGCTTTGTGGTATTCTGTTGGTGGCAACCTTAAAATAGGTTTGCGCGCCTTCCACATTCAGTAAAGTGGGAGCAGTTGGGAAGCGACCATAAACAAGGTGGCACGATGGAGTTGGTGTTGTATGCGCTCTCCACTCGAGAAGATAAAACGGCTTGAGGAGATAGCAAAGATAGCATCTGATCTCAGGGCGCAAGGGAAAAGGATTGTCTTCACAAACGGTTGCTTTGACATCCTCCACAGGGGGCATGCCGAATGCCTGCTCCATGCGAAGCGCCTCGGCGATGTGCTCATAGTCGGCGTCAACAGCGATGAATCTGTCAGGCAGTTGAAAGGCGAAGGCAGACCGATACTTGGCGAGGAGACGAGGGCTTTTTTGGTTGCGAGCTTATGCTTTGTTGACTTCGTTTTCATATTCAACGAGCTACGCCCGCACAAAGCCATATCGCTCATAAAGCCAGATGCGCATGTCAAAGGTGGCGACTACAGCGAAGAAGAACTCCCAGAAGCAACATTGGTGAAAGCCTACGGCGGTCAAATCCACATAGTGCCACTTGTAGAGAGCGAATCAACAACTCAAATCATTGAGCGAGTGAAACAAGGAGTGTCGGCAATCGATGCAGAGAGAAGGAGAGAAGTTAGAGCGGTTGGCATCATACCTGCAAGGTATGGCTCGAAAAGGTTTGAAGGGAAAGTGATAGCGAAGATAGCAGGCAAGCCAATGATACAGCATGTTTACGAGCGTGCGCTACGCTCAAAAAAGCTTTCCAAGGTCATCATCGCAACCGATGATGAGAGGGTGGCAAATGTGGCACGCGGGTTCGGGGCTGATGTGAGGATGACTTCAAAGGCGCACCAGTCTGGCACAGATAGGGTTGCTGAGGTTGCGTCAGGGTTGGACTTTGATGTCATCGTCAACATACAGGGCGATGAGCCACTGCTTGACCCGAACGCCATCGATTCAGCTGTCGAGCCTTTTGAAAGGGATGCGAAATTGCAGATGACGACGCTCGCAACAAAGATAAAGTCGGTTGAAGATTACATTGACCCAAATGTGGTCAAGGTTGTGGTTGACCTGCAAAGGCGAGCCCTTTACTTCTCACGCTCGCCGATACCGTTCTTCAGACCGAACGGCTCACTGCCACATAGCCCGAAGTTTGAGCTACCAGATGGCGCAAGCGTCCTAAGACACATCGGTCTATACGCATTCAGGAGGGACTTCCTGCTCGAGTTCGCCTCTTGGCACAGGACCCCACTTGAGCTTGCCGAGGGGCTTGAACAATTGCGTGCACTTGAGCATGGCGCATCAATACTCGTCGTTGAAACAGATTACGAAGCGATAGGCGTCGATACACCCGAGGACTTGGAGAAGGTCGAGAAGATACTCCTTGGGCAAACGAAACCACAGTAGCTGAACGCCTGTATACATCATGTGGAGCAAGATTGAATAACGGAGGCGATGAGCATGCGGATGATTAAGCGCGGGCGCTTCCTCTCAGCGTTGTGGAAAGCGTTGTGCTCATGTTTCCTGACTGCTGTCATAGCGTCGAGTTCGGCATCGCAACAAGCACCATTGCTATACGACGACTTCGAGAAGGGACAAGGGCTTTGGTTCGTCATCGGGACGGGCAAGGCAAGCATAGCCAAAGGCGATGCCCGCTCTGGGCAGTTTGCCCTCTCGTTCACATACCAAAAGGGGCTTGCCATTGTCCTCTCGCCAATCGCACCGATGCCAGAGGCGAAAAGCGTTTCGCTGTGGGTGAAGCCATCGCACTCAACAGCGCTGTTGCTCGTTCTTCAGGAAAACGATGGCTCAAGGTATGGCGCTGCGTTTTATGTTGTTGCCAAGAGGTGGCAATTGGTTCAGCTGAGCATAGATGAGATGTTCCTGATGCCAGACACGAAGGACGAGAATGACAGGCTTGATATGGCGCAGGTGTCCATGATCGGGCTCGCAGATGCGCTCATGCTCTTTCAAGTTGCTGGCGAGGAAGAGAGAACAGTCCTGATCGATGACTTGCTCATAAGCGCTTTGGATGTGAAGAAACGCACAAGCATAGTTGAAGCTGACGGTGAGAAACTCCAAATCATTGATGACTTTGAAAACCCAACCCTCTTCTGGGCGCCACTCTTGGCATCGATTGGGAAGATGGAACTCAACACCACAGCTGACATCTCAGTTGAGTTTGGGAAGGCGAGGTATGGCGACGGTTCGCTCTCCTTGCGCTACGAGCTACAGCCGAACACGATACCGCTGTTCATGACGCTCATCACTGGCAAGGTGGACAAGGCGATCGCAAACAGCTTCACCATCTCCGTTAATGCGACCGCGCCAACTGGGCTCGTCATATCGCTCATTGAGAGGGATGGCTCACGCTATCAAACATTCGCTTATGTCCACCCGGACGGCTGGCACGATATCAAAGTCAGCCTCAACGATTTTTTCCTCGCCGACGATTCAAAGGATGAGAATGAAAGGCTTGATGTTGATCAAGTGCAAGCGATAGCGATAGCCGATGCGGGTGGCTTCTTCGCCGAGCTCATACCAACGCTCAGGGGCAAAAGGGAAATCCGAATTGATAGGGTAGCGTTCTCAAGCGCGGTTCTCCCACAATCGCAGGGCATCTCAGATGAGCGTGAAGGTGTGGTGATATGGCTTGATAACTTTGAGGCGAGTGTCTTAAGGTGGGTGCCAATTGAGGTAACAGCCCAACCCGGGTTCACGATTGACATAGCCAAAGACACGAAGCCGATGCTACAAGAGCATCCACCAGGTGAGGCTCAAGGACGCCTCCATATGAGCGTCGACTATGATGTGCCAGCAAACGGTGCCTTCGGTGTGGTTCACATTGTGACGCTCGGCAGAAACCCAATTTTGAAGCACGCAGGTTCGTTGCGCTTCTTCGTCAAGGTCAAGGAGAAGACGACTCTGCTCATCGCCCTGCAAGAGCGCGGTGGTGGGAGATATGAAAAGCAGATCAACCTTAAAGGTGGTGAGTGGCAACGCATAGATTTGCCATTCACTGATTTCATCCTAAGCCCTGACACGAAGGACGAAGATCAACGCCTTGACCCAGATGAGGTGTTCTTGATCGGCTTCGCTGACATCAGCGCTTTGGATATAGGTGCGGGGGAACGGAACTCACTCAGCATAGATGGCGTTTGTTTTTTGACGCCATTAAAATGAAGTGAGCGCGTGGTGTGCCCAACATGCCCTTCCAAACATTTGACCGCTCGAAGCTCAAGTTGAAGCCACTCAAAGAGCGAGTGCACGACTTGACCATATCTTCGTTCCTTGAGCTCACATCGCCGATAGAACCGTTTGAGCACGAGCACATGTGCGCTGTGGCTGAGCGAATGCTCGAGGCGAAGAGGAAAGGGAGACCGATCATCTGGATGATCGGGGCACATGTCATAAGGGCTGGGGTGGCTAAGTTCATCATCGACCTTATGGAGAGGGGCTTCGTTTCGCACATCGCTTGTAATGGTGCATGCGCAATACACGACTACGAGATAGCGCTCATAGGCGCAACAACTGAGTCAGTCGCAAGGTATATCTCCGAAGGGCAATTTGGGCTATGGCAGGAGACTGGCGCAGTCAATGAGGCTGCAGTGCAAGCATACAGGGAGGGAATTGGCTTCGGTGAAGCCCTCGGGAGAATGATATGGGAAGGCGGACTGCCATACAGAAGCTATAGCATCTTCGGGAACGCATACAGGCTCGGCATACCTGCAACAGTTCATGTGGGCGTTGGCTATGACATAGTTCATGAGCACCCAAACTGCGACGGCGCAGCCATCGGTGCTGCATCATATCATGATTTCCTCGTGTTCGCTCATTCGGTGAGCAAGCTCGAAGGTGGTGTCCTGTTGAGCTTTGGTAGCGCTGTTATGGCTCCTGAAGTTTTCTTGAAAGCTTTGGCGATGGCTCGCAATGTCGCACACCAATTTGGAGAGAGGATATGCCACTTCACTGTGGCTGTGTTTGACATCCAACCGCTGAAGGGCGACCTCAGAAGCGAGCCAAAAAAGTCATCGCCAGAATACTACTTCAGACCTTGGAAAACTCTGCTCGTAAGAACCGTCGCTGATGGTGGCGAGAGCTTTTACATATGCGGTGAGCACAGGCTGACCATACCGAACCTGCATCGCTTGGTTACATCGGCGAAGCGAGAGTGACATAATTTGCGCATCGGAGGTGAGTTATGATGAGGGCTTCAAAGGCGATGCTGTTAGTGGCGGGTGCTCTCTTCGCCGTTTTTTGTTTGCTCATCTGCATTGCCTTGCAAGGTGAAGCACTTCTGCCTGGCTCCAAGTGGCAAGTCCATGATGGGAAACGCCCACAGCCAGAGGTCATCACTCCGGGGAAAACATTTGGTGAGCCACCCTCCGATGCGGTCGTGCTCTTTGATGGGACGAGCTTGGCTAAGTGGAGGAGTTCACGCGGTGGCGAGGCGAAGTGGAAGGTCGAAAACGGCTACATGGAAATCGTCCCTGGAAGCGGCGACATAGAAACAGTTGAGCAGTTTGGCGATTGCCAGTTGCACATTGAGTGGTGCATCCCAGAAGATGTCAAAGGGAGCGGACAGGGCAGAGGCAACAGCGGGGTGTTCCTTATGGGGCGCTACGAAATACAAGTCCTTGATAGCTTCAAAAACACAACATACGCAGATGGGATGGCTGGAGCAATCTACGGGCAGTATCCGCCAATCGTCAACGCAGCGAGGGAGCCTGGGCAATGGCAAACTTATGACATCATATGGCTTGCACCGAGGTTCGACGAGAAGGGCAAACTCATTCGCCCAGCTTACTTGACGCTCCTTTGGAATGGGGTTGTCGTCCACTATCATACGCCACTGCTCGGTCCAACGAGGCACGGTGGCGTGGCGAGATACTCACCGCATCCACCTGTTGGACCGTTGCGCCTGCAAGATCACGGCATGAGGGTGCGCTTCAGGAACATCTGGTATCGCCCACTCAAAGGCTATGACGGGGAGAAAGAATGGAAGCCCGCAATCTACACCACAGGCGAAGGTTAAATCAAATTCATCTCGATCAGGCACTCAGCTATTTGGACGGCATTCAGTGCTGCGCCCTTCCTGAGGTTATCACAGACACACCAGAATGTAAGCGCATTGCTCACGAAGGGGTCTTCCCTAACCCTGCCAACATAAACTTCGTCTTTCCCTGACGCATCAATCGGCATCGGGTATGTGCGCGCTGGTTTGCCGTCAACCTCAACTGGCTCATCAACGAGCACAACGCCCGGCGCTTCACTGAACAGCGCACGCGCTTCTTCTGCCGTTATCTTCTCCTCGGTCTCCACATAAATCACTTCGCTGTGAGCGTTGAAGACGGGCACTCTCACTGTAGTGGGAGTTATCGCTATCGTGTCATCGTGCATTATCTTGTGCGTCTCTCGGACGAGCTTCCACTCCTCGGTTGTGTAGTCCATCTCCTCGAACGAGCCGATCTGCGGTATCAGGTTGAAAGCGATCTGGTATGGGAAGGCTTTCTTCAACCTCGGTTGCCTGCCATGTAAGACGAGGAGCGATTGCTCATCAAGCTCAAATATTGCGTCTTGACCGGCGCCAGAGACCGCTTGGAATGTCGTGACGATTATGCGCTTAACCCTTGAGCGCCTGTGGAGCGGGTTTATGGCGACAACCATTTGGATGGTTGAGCAGTTTGGGCTTGCGATGAGCTTTTGACCTTCACGCACAA
This sequence comes from Candidatus Thermosaccharophagus yellowstonensis, assembly GCA_041537945.1. GTDB lineage: Bacteria > Armatimonadota > Fervidibacteria > Fervidibacterales > Thermosaccharophagaceae > Thermosaccharophagus > Thermosaccharophagus yellowstonensis. Next base: position 53,820 of record JBGOEK010000009.1, on the reverse strand, counting down.
CTTCCAAATCGCTTTTGTTCACCTCTGGCACAACGAGTGGGACACCCTCCTTCAACCTGAAATCAGCACCGTTGTCTATGACGACCGCGCCACGCTTTATAGCCTCGGGCGCGAATGTAACGGAAGCACCCTTCTCGCCTTCAGTGCCGGCGAAGAGGGCGATGTGGACGCCTTCAAACGCTTCTGGAGTGCACCGCTTCACCTTGTATGTCACGCCATCAACTTCTATCTCCCTCTCACGCCTCGCAAGAACAAGCGGTTCTTCGCTCATCGGTATCTTTGAGTTGCGCAAACAGCGTAGCATCTCACGCCCAACTGCACCAACTCCTACAACGGCAACTCTGTATGTGCGCATCACATACACCCCCTAACGCGACTTGAGAACTTTGCGTCATACTCACTTTAAAAACGACAACTGAACATGCGTGGCGCTCGAGCCAGTCGGTGGTTGTAACTTGGCTGATGCATAAGTTTACCGCAGACTCACCTTTTTTAGCAAAGCGGGAGAGTTGGAGGGTGAATTGGTTATGCTTGTCGGGACACAAAGGATAAACTCGCTTGGTCACCTTGAGATCGGAGGGTGCGATGCGGTTGAGCTGGCTAAGATGTTTGGCACGCCACTCTTCGTCATAGACGAGAAACTCGTCAGAGAGAACTGCAGGAGATACAAACGGGCTTTTGAGGAGCACTATCGTGGTGAAGCCCGTGTGGCATACGCAGCGAAGGCTTTCATATCAACCGCCATGTGCAAGCTCGCCCAACAAGAGGGGCTTTGGATGGATGTGTCATCGGAGGGCGAGTTGTTCACAGCGATGGCTGCAAACTTCCCGAGCAACCGCATCTACTTTCATGGCAACTACAAAACGGATGAGGAGTTGCGTTACTCACTCGATGTTGATGTCCACTGCATCGTCGTCGATAGCTTCGATGAGCTATACAGCCTCAACTCCATAGCTAAATCCATCGGGAAGAAGGCGAGGATACTTCTTCGCATCACACCGGGCGTTGAAGCACATACGCACGAATACATTCGCACAGGTCAAGTTGACACAAAGTTCGGCATACAACTTGCAGGCGCACAGGCGTTTGAGGCAACTAAATTAGCGCTAACCATGGACGGCTTGGAGTTGTTGGGCTTCCATTGCCACATAGGTTCGCAAGTCTTCGAGGTCGAGCCTTACAGGATCACGATTGAGTTGATGATTGAGTTCATGGCGCAGGTCAAAGAGGAGCTCGGCTTCGTAACGAGGGAATTGAATGTAGGTGGAGGGCTCGGAATACGCTACACCGATGCAGATGACCCACCATCAATTGAGGAGTTCATCAAAGCGATATCCGAAACGACGATGGAAGAATGCGCCAAGCGCTCGCTCCAACTGCCAACACTCATCGTTGAGCCGGGCAGGTCGATAATAGGAGAGGCTGGAACAACACTTTACAGGATCGGCGTCATAAAGGAGATACCGGGGGTGCGCACTTATGTCTCCGTTGATGGCGGTATGTCAGACAACCCTCGCCCTGCACTCTACGGTGCTCGCTACAGGGCGATCGTTGCAAACAAGGCTGATAGAGAGCCAGACTTCCTTTGCACAATCGTTGGAAGACATTGCGAAGCCGATGTGCTGATCAAGGACATAAAGATAGCTAAGCCAGAGAAAGGCGACATACTGGCAGTCCTGTGCACTGGCGCATATCACTACGCGATGGCGAGCAACTACAACCGCTTCACAAAACCTGCGGTCGTCCTCGTCAACGACGGGAAAGCGGATTTGATCATAGCGAGGGAGAAGCGTGAAGACCTCATACGAAACGACATCATTCCAGAAAGACTCCTCGACGAAAGCAAGCCATAGCAGAGGCGACTGGTGAACCACAAAGGCAGGCGCAACAGGACGAAAAGGTGAAGGCTTGCGATGAAGCGCTTCTTCAAATACCGCACTGTTGAGGATCTGGCTGAAGATATTGAGAGGCTCGGGCTGAGCGAGGATATAAAGCTCTCGGAAAACTTTGAAGCCCTGCTTCACCCAGTGAAAGTAGCTGGGAGGGAGGTCAAGAACGCTCTTGTGATTCATCCGATGGAGGGTTGTGATGGGACTCACGATGGCAAGCCAGACTTGCTCACATACCGTCGCTATGAGCGGTTTGGCAGTGGCGGTGCTGGCATCATCTGGTTTGAAGCAACCGCAGTTGTCCCAGAGGGAAGGGCAAACAAAAGACAGCTACTGCTTTGTGAGGCGAATGCAAAGCACTTTGAGGTTTTGGTCAACTTGGCGAGGAGAGCGCACAAAGCCGTCTACGGAAGCGATGACGGATTGCTCTGCGGAATACAGCTAACACACTCTGGGCGATACAGCTTCATGAAGCCGATAATCGCTTTCCACCACCCGATACTTGATGCGAGGGCTGGCATAAGCGATGACTACCCAGTATGCACGGATGACTACCTTGAGAGGCTTGAGGACGAATTTGTGAAGGCTGCGAAGCTGGCGATGAAGGTTGGCTTTGACTTCATTGACATAAAGCAATGTCATGGCTACTTGCTCTGCGAACTGCTCTCTGCAAAAAGCCGTCAAGGGAAGTATGGTGGTAGCTTTGAGAATCGCACGAGGTTCATACGCAACACAATCGGGAAAATAAAGAGCGAGCTTGGCGAGCGCATATTGATTGCTACGAGGATGAGCGTTTATGATGGTGTCCCATTTGAGCTTGATAAGTCAACTGGGGTTGGAAAGCCATCTCAATACCCGTTGCCATACATCTACGGCTTCGGCTGTGCAGAGGATGACCCGATGAGCATTGACATGAGCGAGCCAATCAAGCTCGCTGAGCTGTTAAGCTCGCTTGGTGTCCGCATCATCAATGTGACGATGGGCAACCCTTACACTAACCCGCACATCGGAAGACCGTTTGAGCGCCCGCCGATTGACGGCTATGAGACGCCCGAACACCCGCTCGTTGGCGTCGCACGCTTCCTGAGGGGCGCAAGGGAAATACAGACAGCAGTTAAGGATGTGCCAGTTGTGGCAACAGGGTTGAGCTGGCTGAGACAGTTTTGGGCACACGCGGCTGTCGGGATGATCGCAAACGGATACTGCAAGCTCGTCGGACTCGGAAGAATGGCTTTAGCATATCCTGACTTCGCATATGACATGATCAAATTCGGCACTGTGGATGAAAACAAAACTTGCCTCGCAGATAGCCATTGCACAGCTTTGATGAGGTTCAAGCATAATGAACTATGCCAGTTCCCAGTGGGATGCCCAACAAGAGACCCACTCTACAAGCCCATCTACCACCACGCTGTAAAAACACTGCCATAAGGCTAAATCAACGCACACGCAATAGCTTCCCACGGTGATGCATCACTTACTTTTTTTTCGCTTCAAGGTATAATGTCTTGCGGAGGTGAAAGCGAATGCGAGCCTCAGGTGAAAAGCACTGGCTCAGTTGGCTCAAGGTGGATGACATTTTCAAGTTCCTGCCCGTAGCAGGGATTACATTTGACTCCAAGGGCATCATCAGGCACTGGAACAAAAGCGCCGAATCACTCTTCGGCTGGAATGAAGATGAGATCGTAGGGAAGCATTGGACGACGCTTGTGCCAGCACACGCACGCGAGCATGTTGAAGCCGTTTGGTCAGCGCTCATGAGTGGTGAGATGCGCCACAGCATCAATGCAAATGTAACGAAAGAAGGCAAGGAGATAATTTGCGTTTGGCACAACATGCCAATCAGAGTTGGTGAGGATGTCGTAGCAGTGGTTTCACTCACCTACCCGTTGAGAGACCTCTGGCACCCTGCTACAGAGTTGTTGCCAGATGGTGTTGCTGTCATCAGCCTTGACGGAGAAATCTTCTTCGCCAATGAATCGTTATGCAAGATGCTCGGCTATAGCATGGAGCAACTTCACAGGGTGAAGGTAACCGACTTTGTGCTCCCAGAGGATATGGGAATGTTCACGGAGAAGTTGGAGAAGCTTGTTCGTGGCGAGGGACTGCAAATTGAGCGGTTGCATCTTAAGCGCAGTGACGGTAGCCTTATACCGTGCCTGATCTATGGTGCGCCCATCAGGGATATCGCAGGCAACATATTAGCCGTTGCTCTGTCCTTCCACGACATCACACTCCTATTGGAGAAGGAAAGAGAAACTCAAAGGTTCATCAAGAGGTTGCAGTTGTTGAGGGAGATTGACACGGTGTTGCTCTCATACTTTAGTCTCGAGGAGTCAATGGACAAGATTGTGGACATATGCTTGGAGCCGATGGGAGCTGAGGCGGTGGCTATAGCGTTATACGACGAAGCCAAAAGACGATGTGAGCTTTTCACGATGAAGCTTGCGGACGGCAGGAAGGTCAAGGAGGAGTTAATTGAGCTTGACGAGGGCTTGAAAGAGAAGATGCTCAACAGCGGTAAAGTTGTCGTCATTGATCACCTTGCGAGCGATGGTCGTGTGAGCGTCAAATGCACGCACAGGTGTGAGCTTAACTCGTATGTTGGAGTTCCGATAAAAGTGCGCAGGGGCATCGTGGGCGTATTCCATATCTTCTATCCTGAGCCAGTCAAACCGCCAGAGGAGATTGAGTTTGCCATTGTAGTTGGAAGGCAAATAAGCATCGGGTTTGATAACATCGTTGCGTTCAGTGAGGCTGTTGAGCACGCCAAAGCCCTACAAAGCTTCATGGAGGCGCAACTTGATGTGGCGATGACCGCGCCAACTCTGCTTGCTGGCGAAGTGCTGAAGTGGTTGAGGGAATCACTTGATGTTGAGCGTGCGGACTTTTACGCCTATGACGAAAAGGAATCGGTGCTCCGCCTCGAAGCGTCAATAGGGTTTCCAAGTTACAGGCTTAATGCTGTGAAAGAAGAGGGCGTGATCAAGTATGGCGAGGGCATCGTCGGAATTTGTGCATCTGAAAGGAGAGCAATATATGTGCCAGATTGCTCCCTTGAGCCACTATGGAAACCGTTTGCTGTGGATGCTGAACAGCCAATAAGGAGCGCATACGCAGTGCCTATGGCTTTCGGTGAGAAGCTGTTCGGCGTGATAGTGCTCATAGCAGATGAACCAAATGGCATCTCAAGCTTCAAGAGAAACCTTGCTGACCTGTTTGCCCATTATGTTTCCGCAGGGATGCAGATAGCGAGGTTGCTTGCGGAGTTGAAGCAGGCATACGAGGAGCTACAAATGATGCAGAGGGAACTGATACAGCAAGAGAAGATAAGGACGCTCGGGCAGATGGCGAGTGGCATCGCACATGACATCAACAATGTGCTCGTGCCGATATTGGGCTATGCGGAGTTGCTCTGCGAGATGCTCACTGGCGAGGAGGAGAAAAAGTATGCGACCGCCATATACAAGGCAGTGCAGGACCTCTCAAAGGTAGTTGAGAGGCTGAGGGCGTTCTATAAGAGGCGTTCGCCCGAAGAGGAGATTGAGCCAGTTGACTTGAAAGATGCGCTACTACAGGCTGTGGATATGACGAAGCCACGCTGGTATGACATGGCACAGCGCGAAGGGACAACGATTGAATTCAAGTTTGAGTTTGATGAATCGCTCCCGCCGATAGCTGGCGTCGGAAGCGAAGTCAGGGAGGCTGTCGTGAACCTGATTCTAAACGCAGTTGACGCCATCATAGCAAAGGGAAATGGTCACGGAGTGATCACCTTGAGGACGGGCACAAAGGATGGATGGGCTTTCGTTGAAGTTGAAGACGATGGCATCGGTATGGATGAGGAAACGAAAGAGAGGGCGCTCGAACCGTTCTTCACAACGAAAGCCGACAGGGGCACAGGGCTCGGCTTGCCTATGGTCTACGGCATAATGCAGAGGCATGAAGGGTTAGTTGAGATTGAGAGCGAGCTTGGTGTCGGAACAAAAGTCAGGCTACTGTTCCCGATGCGCACAATCAAAGAGCCAGTGAAAGTAAAGGAGCTGTTGGGTGAAATACCCCCGCTCAAGATCCTCCTCATCGACGACGATGTAAGGGTTCTCTCAACCGTTAAAGACATGCTCACCATGATGGGTCATGAGGTAGACACTGCAGATAGCGGTGAACGCGGGCTCGAGAAGTTCATGGATGCACACTCGCGTGGCGAGAGCTACAGGCTCGTCATAACCGATCTCGGCATGCCGAAGGTGAGTGGGATTGATGTCCTGAGGAAGGTGAAAGAACTCTCGCCGACTACGCCTGTCATCGTTTTGAGTGGTTGGGGAAGGGAATCCATACCGAAGGATGCCGATGGCTTTGTTGCGAAGCCACCGAGAATGCATGAGCTTAGGACCGCCATCGCAGACATCGTCAAAAATCAAAATGTGAATGTGTGAAGGTGGAAGGAGAGGTTTTAGTCATGCGGAGGCGGTGAGCAAATGCTCATTGATGCGCACCAGCATGTGAACTGGCTCGGACACGATGTCAGGAAGCTCATTGCGGACATGGACGAAGTCGGTATTGACATGTGCTGGCTTCTGACATGGGAATGCGATAAGGAAGAGATGACCGACGCCGATGCCCGTGTCATTTTTTCACCGCACAGTCATGGCATGCCACTTGCTGATGTGGTGGAAGCTTCAAGGCTTTACCCAGAGCGCATCATCCCATTCTACGCGCCTCACCCGAAGAAGAGGAACGCCCTAAGCCAGCTTCGTCAAGCTGTTGAGATGTTCGGCATAAGGGGTTGCGGGGAGTTCAAATTCAGGGTTCGCTTTGATGACCCAGACGCTGTTGCCATTTTCAACCTGTGTGGCGAGCTGTCACTGCCTGTGCTCTTCCACATTGATGTGCCACTGCCAAGGGGGAAGCCGATGAAGGAATGGCAGGCTTGGTATTGCTACGATATTGATGCGGTTGAGAGCGTCCTGAAGATGTTGCCGAATGTGAATTTCATCGGGCACGGTCCTGGCTTCTGGCGAGAGATATCAGGGGATGCTGATTCAGCAAACGAGGTCTATCCGAAGGGGAAGGTAGTCCCCGGTGGCAAGCTCATCAGGCTGTTAGCTGAGTATCCAAACCTGTATGCCGACATATCCGCAGCGAGTGGCTACAACGCACTAACGAGAGACATTGAACATGCGCGCAAGTTCCTGATTGAGTTCCAAGACAAGGTTCTCTTTGGGCGCGACTTCTTCGGCGTCAAGCACATTGAGCTGTTACGCCAACTTGACTTGCCAAAGGAAGCCTTCGAAAAGATCACCTACAAGAACGCCCTAAAGCTCGTCCCAGTTTAGGCTTTGGCGAATTTGGAATTGCAAGTGTTGCCACACCCGCTCAAGCGCTATAATTTGGTTTGAGGCTGAAACGCAGTAGCAAAAACTCATGATGGTGAGGTGCTAATGAGATGGGAGCATTCTTTGGTGCACTCAACTTCATCTTCGGCATAGCGCTCATTCTGGCGATGCTGTTCTACATAACCGAAACTGAGACTGGTGGCGGTGGCAGTATGGGTTGGGGCACAATCGGCGGAAGACGCATTTCGGCACTCCAAACGAAGTTCGGCATGGAAACATTCATCGAGAGATTCATCACTTGGATATTCATCGGCTTCATCGTGACTGCCTTTCTCACAGCGTGGTTTTATCGCCCGTAGACAATTCAACTCCTCATAGGCTTCTAAATGCCCGTTGCATGCACCCCTTAGATGCGAACTTCATCATCCACCTACGATCGTGGATTTGAGCTCCCTGCCCTATCAACGAAAACATCCATATTCTGGGAGGCGAACTGAACGAAGGAAGTGGCAAGCGTAGGGTCAAACTGCTTGCCAGCCTCAGAGATAACCCTTTTCAACGCTTCATCAATCGGCAACGCCGACCGATATGCCCTATCGGAGATCATCGCATCAAACGCGTCCACAATCGCCACGAGCCTCGCAAGTAACGGTATCTCCTCGCCACGAAGCCCGTGTGGATAGCCTTTGCCATCCCACCTTTCGTGGTGGTGCAACACGATCGGGATGACATCCCAAGGCAATGAGACACGAGAGAGTATCTCCGCACCTTTAACTGGGTGTAGCTTTATAAGCTCAAACTCCTCAGGTGTAAGTGTTTGGGGTTTCCTGAGGACCTCATCTGGGACGGCTATTTTACCGAGGTCATGCATCAACCCACCGACATGGAGGTTGTCAACCTGCTGTGGTTGTAAATTGAGCCAACGCCCGAAAAGGACAGCCCACTGCGTCACGCATTTCGAGTGATGCCTTGTGTATGGATCTTTAGCGTCGATCGCCTCGGCGAGAGCAGCTACGGTGTCAATGAAGGCGCTTGTGAGGCGCTCATGTAGCTGGGAAGTGTGAACCACCAATGAGAGGAGTTGAGCACCCATAACCGCAACTTCATATTCGTCGTGCGAGAAGCTACCGTCATCTTTTGCGAGGGCAACTATGCCATAGAACCTGTTGCCGACGCGTATTGGTGTAAGGATGAGGTCATAAGGTAGCGGAGCTGAAAGCAGTGGGGCTGAGAGCCTGTCGCTAAGACCACGCCTGATTATCATCGGCTCCGAACGGCTGAGGAAGACCCTCCATATGGAATCGCCCACAATGCCCTTCTCAATGCCATTGGAGATGTGGTGTGCACCCTCTTCATAGCGCACACGAAAAACATCGCCCTCAGGATCGTATGAGAGGACAGCGCACCCAGTTGCGCCAGCCATCCACTTCAACTGTCGCAAAAGCACCTCAAGGTCGCCACCCACCCTCTGCAACCGCACCAAGATGTCTTTGAACTGCCCAAGCTTCCTCTCCGAGTTCTCCCTCTTCTGCCTCTCAAAGTTGAGTTGGAAAAGCACTTCGCAAACTCTTTTGCACAAGCCATATAGCTCATCCTTCTCGTAGTCTTGGGATGGCATCTCACCTTTGCGGATGCAATTCAGAATGTCGTCTTCAAGCGATCTCAACTTCTTCCGAAACGACCTCCAAAGTAGGGTGTTGAGCAAGAGAGCCATCACGAAGCCAGCGCCGATGCCACACAAAGTTGATGCGAGCAAACCAACCGAAACCAATTGCGAGAGCAAAACTGCCACAGCGACGCACACGCACGCTATGGCGACGCAGTAGAGGAAGAACCTCATCTTGCACTCTCACCTTATCTTCGTTCCCGGCTGGACATCCCTATCGAGCGTAACGAGCGCCAGAGGTTTTTCCTCACCCGCTGCCAAGATCATCCCTTGCGAGACGATGCCACGAATCCTCGCTGGCTCAAGGTTAGCTACCAAAACCAAAATCTTGCCGACCAACTCCTCTGGCTTAAACTCCTTCGCTATCCCAGCGACGACGGTTCTCCTCTCAGTGCCCATGTCAACCTCGAGGCGCATCAGCTTATCAGTGCCTTCAACACGCTCCGCCTTCAAGACCTTAACTGCCCTCAAGTCTATCTTCGCAAACTCCTCAATCGTTATCCAGCCCTCATTGCCACGACCTTCGCCACCCGTCTCCTTTGCAGTTGACATGGCTTGTGAACTCACCTTGATTGTTTCGCCCTTCGGGAACAGCACCTTAGGCTCTTCGACCATCGTCCCTTCGGGGAGCTTATCGAAAGAAGTGATGTGGTGCCAACGCCAACTGTTAAAAGCATCGCCAACTCCAAGCTGACGGGCGATCTCAAAAGCTGTTGATGGCATGAAAGGCAACAGCATTATGGAGAGCGATGAGAGCACATCCAAAAGCTCCCTCAAGGTATCTTCAAGCTCGCTCATCTTCCCTTCCTTTGAGAGCCTCCACGGCGCTCTCCGTTCAATGAACTTGTTGGCTGAGCGTATCACCTCCCACATCAACGATAGAGCTTGAGCAAACTCGTATTCATCCATAGCCTTCGTTATGTCCTTCTCCTTCTCCACGATGAGCGAGCGCAGTTCGCCAGAGGCGTCCCTAAGTGGTGGCACTCTGCCACCCAAGTATCGCCTAACCATGACCAGCACCCTTTGAACCAAGTTGCCGAGCTCGTTAGCTAAGTCGCTTTCGAACCTCGCGTAGAGGTTTGAGCGCTGGAAGTCACCATCAAGACCGAACGAAACCTCTCGGAAGAGGAAGTAACGGATCGCATCAACAGCCCTATCAAATGCGCATCCAGTCCTTGACGCTATCTCGTTTGCGAGGCTAACTGGCTCTATGACATTGCCTCTTGACTTCGACATCTTCTCGCCCTCAATGTTCCAGAAGCCGTGCCCGAAGACGCATTTTGGCAAGGGCAGTGACGCAGCCATCAGCATCGCTGGCCAGAGCGTGCAGTGGAAGCGTGTGTAGATGTCCTTGCCAACAAGGTGCAGATCAGCGGGCCAGTAGCGGTTGAACTTCTCAACATCCTCCCCTTCATCGCTACCATACCCTATGCCACTCAAGTAGTTTATGAGGGCATCAAACCAAACATAAACGACCATCGGTTGCTCGGAGCTTGAGTGCTTTATCGGGAAAGGTATTCCCCACCTTGAGACCCTCGTTATAGCCACATCCTTAAGACCTGCGCGGACAAACGAGATGACCTCTTTGCCTCTGAACTGGGGCACAAGGAACTCTGGATGCTCTTCATAGAAGCGCAACAGCCTTTCGGCGAAAGCGCTCAAGCGGAAATAAAATGCAGGCTCACGCACCCACTGGACATCCCTTCCACACTCAGGGCACTTCCCATCTTTTAGCTCTTCCTCTTGGTAGAATGTCTCCTCAAAGACACAATACCAACCTTCGTAGTAGCCCTCATAGATGGCGTCAGGTGTATTCGCAACGATTTGTTCAATGAAGCGCTTGACAGCCCTTTTGTGTCTCTCTTGCGTTGTGCGGATGAAGTCATCGTAGGATATCTTGAACGCTTGCCAGACTTGCTGGAAACGCTCTGCGAGCTCGTCAACGAACTGCTGTGTATCCATACCTTGCTCTTGGGCAGCCTTTGCAACCTTTATCGCGTTTTCATCCGTGCCAGTCAGGAAGAAGACATCCTCTCCGAGCAACCTGTGATAGCGTGCCACTATGTCGGCAGCGATCGTGCAATAGGCTGTGCCTATGTGAGGCACATCGTTCACATAATAGATGGGCGTCGTTACATAGAATTTGCCCCCCATGATCACATCACCTTCAAAGCGATCTTGATGCACAAGTTTTCCTCAGGCGCTTTCATCTTCCTCCCTAAGCGAAAGCATTATGTGAACTTCGTTGAGCAACTGCTCGCTTATCGGAGTCGGAGAGCCAGTCAACGGATCATATCCAGTGCTCGTTTTAGGGAAGGCTATCACTTCCCTAATATTGTCCGTTCCCGCTATGAGCGCTATTATCCTATCAAGCCCCAACGCAATCCCACCATGCGGTGGCGCACCATACTCAAACGCCTCAAGTAAAAAGCCGAACTTGTGATATGCCTCATCCATCGGCAGGTCAATGGCTCTAAATAGTGCCTCTTGCAGTTCCCTTCGGTGTATCCTTATGCTCCCACCACCAATCTCGTAACCGTTGAGCACAATGTCGTATGCGTTCGCCCTTATCTTGCTGAGCGGATGTTCTGGATGACCTTTCGGCAATGTTGAATTAAGCCCCTCAAAGAGCATTGGCTCATCTTCTGGCAATGGGGCTGTGAACGGGTGATGAACTGGAGTGTATCGCCCTTCTTCCTCATCCCATTGAAGCAATGGGAAATCTACGACCCACACGAATTTCCAATCACCGTATTTTGTCAGACCGAGCTTGCCCGCCAAGTGCTTCCTTAGGAGCCCAAGCACATTGCAAGCAAGCTCGTTTTGGTCAGCTACTATGAGCACCAAGTCACCATCCTTCGCGCCGACACGCTCAAATATCGCCGACAACTCACCATCGCTCAAAAACTTAGCCACATGCGAGTGGACTTCCCCTCCTCCAACCGCTATCGTTGCTAAGCCCTTAGCGCCAGCTCGCTTTGCCATATCAGTCAACTCCGCAACTTCCTTCCGTGAGAAGCTCGCGCATCCGACAGCATTCAACGCCTTTACTCTCCCACCCGACGCCACAGTTTGTGAGAAGACTTGGAAAGAGCTCCCAGAGACTATGTCGGTTATATCGCACAGCTCCATGCCGAAACGCAAATCTGGCTTATCTGTCCCGTAGCGCTCCATCGCCTCAGCGTAGCTCATCCTCAAGAACGGCGTCTCAATTTTTATTCCAGCGCTCACCTCAAAAGCGTATGCGAGCATCCGCTCAACGACATCAAAGATGTCCTCACGAGTGATGAAAGACATTTCAATGTCGATCTGAGTGAACTCAAGCTGTCTATCCGCCCTCGGGTCTTCATCCCTGAAGCATCTTGCAATCTGGAAATACTTCTCTATGCCCGCAACCATCAACAGTTGCTTGCAGAGCTGAGGCGACTGAGGCAAAACATAGAATTTGCCAGCGTGAAGCCTTGACGGGACGATGAACTCCCTTGCGCCCTCTGGCGTGTGCTTCCAAAGTATCGGTGTCTCGATCTCCCAAAAGCCTTCGGAGTCCATGAAATCCCTCACAGCCTTCGTGAACCTGTAGCGTAGCTCAATGATGTCACGCATCTTCTGGCGACGCAGATCAAGGTAGCGATACTTCAACCGAACCATCTCATCAACATCCTCGGATGATGTCAGTTGGAATACGGGTGGCTTTGAAGTGTTCAACACTTCCAACCTCTCACCCCTAACTTCAATCTCACCTGTGAGCAGTTTCGGGTTCTCCGTCCCCGGTGGTCTTCGGACGACTTCACCTTCAACAGCCAACACATATTCGTTTCCGACCTCAGAAGCAAGCTCATGCGTTTCCTTTGAGCATACCGAGGGGTCAAAGACAACCTGCACTATGCCACTTCTATCCCTCAGGTCAATGAAGATGACGCCACCGTGATCCCTGACCCTGTTGACCCATCCACATAGCCTCACCTTTTGACCGATGTGCTCAGTGCGCAACTCGCCACACCAGTGTGTGCGCATCATGGCTTTCTTCATCTCCCCGAGAGAAGATAATCGACGAGCTTCTCCAAAGGGACTTTCTCCTGCCTGCTCAACTTCATTGCCCTCACCGTCGCAAAGCCGTTTGACAGCTCCTCATCACCTATGATGACAGAGTATGTGGCACCGAGCCTATCGGCAAACCTGAGTTGCGCCTTCAAGCTCCTGTCGAAATAATCCATGTCAGCGCGCACCCCAGAATGCCTCAAACGACGCAACAGCGAGAATGCAAACTGCTTTGCGCTCTCACCGACGACGCACACGAAAACATCCACAATGCTATCCTCGGTGCAACGCAGGTTAGCGCTCTGGCGCAACAGGAGCACCCTCTCAATCCCGCACCCAAAGCCGATCCCCGGAGTCGGCTTGCCACCGCATTCCTCAACGAGCCCGTCATACCTGCCACCAGCTAAGATAGCGCTTTGAGCACCAAGAGATGAGTGGAGGAACTCAAATGTTGTTTTCGTGTAGTAGTCCAAGCCCCTAACGAGCTTATCATCTTGGACATAGGCTACACCAACCGCATCAAGGTATCTAAGCACCGCCTCAAAATGCGCCAAGCACTCACGGCAAAGGTATGAGAATATGCTCGGTGCCGAAGCCATAAGCATTCTACACTTCTCCTCTTTGCAATCGAGCATGCGCAGTGGGTTTGTTAAGAGCCTCCTTTTGCAATCGTCACAGAGCTCATCCTTGAGCGACATCGCATAATCGGTGAGCGCTTTCCTGTATGCGGGACGACAGTTTGGGCATCCAACGGAATTGATGTGTATCTCGTAGCCGTCAATCCCCAGCTCGCTCAGGAAGTCAACACCAAGCGTTATAACTTCGGCATCAACCGCAGGGTCGCTTGAGCCGATTGCCTCAACTCCAGCTTGATGATGTTGTCTGTATCTGCCAGCTTGTGGTCTTTCGTATCGGAATATAGGTGCGATGTAGAAGAGCTTGACAAGTGGCATTCCGTAGCCCAAGTTGTGCTGAATGTATGCACGCACAGTCGGGGCAGTCCCTTCGGGTCTAAGCGTATAGCTTTCGCCACCGGGGTCTGTGAAGGTATACATCTGCTTCATGACGATATCCGATGCCTCGCCAACTGAACGCACAAACAAGTCCGTATCCTCAAAAGCTGGTGTCCTTATCTCACGATAACCGTAAAGTGAGCAGATGCGCCTGAATGTCTCCTCAGCGAAACGCCACTCAGGTATTTCATCGGGAAGCACATCATGAGTTCCCCTTGGCGCTTTATACTTCGCCATGCGCAACATCAGCCTCCGAAGATGAGAAGGCAAGACAAAGCTGTGGAGCGGAAGCTTCTTTTGCAATGTCAATTTTAGCGCAGGAGCGATGCGACAAAAAGCGATAAAATGACAAACCGAAAAAGGGCGGTGAAAACGAAAATGGTTGATGTTGAGATATTCGCCATAGGCAACGAACTTCTTCTTGGGGATGTCTTGGACACAAACACGAATTACCTGTGCAAGCAACTTACGGGCATGGGCGCTAAGGTATGCAGGGCTGTCATGCTTCCAGATGATGTCAATGTAATCGCAGAGGAACTGCGCATCGCAACCTCAAAAGGTAGGAGACTCATCATCACGACTGGCGGGCTTGGACCAACCGAGGATGATAAAACGCTTGAAGCTGTCGCGATTGCATTTCGCGTCGGACTCAAGTTGAACGAGGATGCATACCGCATGGTGAGTGAACGCTATCGCCAACTGTTCGCCGAGGGCTTGGTTGACAGCCCAGAGATGACGGAGCCGAGAAGGAAGATGGCGATACTGCCAGAGGGTGCGGTGCCGATTTTCAACCCTGTTGGAACTGCGCCAGCGGTGTGGTTTGAGTGGAAAAGAGGACACACTTTGCTCTGCCTTCCGGGTGTCCCAAGAGAACTCGTTGGCATATGGGAGAGCACCCTCCCACCGTTCCTGATGGGATTGCTTGGTAGGGGCTATTTCAAGCTGGTTGAAGTCATCGCCGAGATATGCGATGAGTCAAAGCTTGCGCCAATCGTGAGCGAGGTGGCAAAAGCTCACCCGAGCGTTTATGTGAAGTCGAGGGCTTCACGGTTCGGGCGAGATGTCAAGCTTAAGATAACGCTCTCAATGTCATCAGAGGGAAAAGAAGAAGTTGATGCGGAAGTGAATTCCGCAGTGGCTCATCTCCAAAGCCTCCTGAAGAGCATGGGCATCAACTCCGAGGTGGTTGAGCCACACCACGATGCCAAATGAAGGGAGCAGGTGATGAATGCAACTGCTGTGGCTTAGTTTCATGCTCTACATGTTCACATTGGGCGGAACCGTCTACGGTCTCTTCTCACCGTCAACATCGTTGCTCAACCTCATCATTTGCATTGCCCTATGGCTCGCCATCCTCGCAACAATAAGAGATGCTCAGGATATGATGAAACTCATCTTCGTAGCACCATTAGCTGTGTGGTATGTTCTGACTGCTTTCCTTTCCATCTACCCGCGCATGAGTTATGAGGCGACGGTTTACCGACTTTTGTATTTAGCCACATTTGTTGTAGCGTGGCGCACTGCTCAAAGAGAGGGTGGCAACCGCTACATCGCTATGAGTCTCCTTGTAGCGTGTGCTTTTGAAGCCACACTCTCACTCATACAATGGTTGACATGGCTTCCGAGACGCCCACCGGGAGAGCCTTTTGAGAGAGTGCTTAAAGGGACGCTTAACCACCCTAACGATTTGGCATTGTTCTTGGTCATCGCACTCCCGCTGTGGATAGCGTTTGCAGTTGAGGAGCAGAAGAAGTTTGAAAGCAAGCTGGTGGTGCACATTTGCACAGCTGGCGCTGTGGCAACTTTGTTCTGCTTACTGCTCACATGTTCAAGGAGTGGATATGCTGGGTTGATAGCGATATCGCTCTCGTCCACCGCCATCATGCTGAGACGGAAAAGCGAAATCGCACGCTGGCTCAAACAGCATGCACTCATAGTAGCCGTCGCAGTCGCAGTGTTATTGATTGGTGTGCTCCTTGTCCCGGGCAACTGGGTGATTAGAAGGCTTGTAGCCATGTTCACGCACATTGATATCAGCGTCTACAACCGCATAGCAATGTGGCACTACACAGCCAAGATGAGTATGAGCAAGTGGATTAATGGAGTTGGTGCTGGATGCTACCCGTTAGCATACACCAAGTTCATCCCACAAGGCGGCGTCAGAGAGATACCATTGCACCCGCATAACTTCTACCTTCACATAGCTGCCGAAACTGGGTTAGTAGGGCTGGCGCTGTTTATCGCTCCTTTGTTGCTGTGCCTGATTTTGAGCTGTGGGCGCATACTCGGTTCAAGGCATGGCAGTGCGAGCGCATATGAAGTCGCTACATGGTGCGCAGTCGTGGGCTTCCTCGTCGGTTCGATAGGCAATTCTGAGCTTGAGATGCCCGCAATCATGTGTGCATTCGCTGTCACCGTCGGCATCTGTGCTTCAAGCGCTTCATTGGGACATATCGGCATCCACCGTAGCGCCAACACAAGCACCAAAAAAACGATGAAGGTCGCGATAGCTTCCTTAGCCCTGTTCACGCCACTTGCGCTCGTGGCATTGCTTTTCGGGTTTCGCTACAGTGTGGCTCACCTCCTCTTCGTCAATGCGATGCACGAAGAAGAGACCGAAGCTCGCTTGAGAGGGTTAAGGCTGGCGATAAAGCTTGATCCAACTTTTGCATACTACCATGCACAACTTGGTCTAATGGAGTTTAAGAGGGGCAGGCTTGATGAGGCACTCAAATGCTTTGAGGTAGCGCTAAAGTGCTTCGACGAAGATGCACTCTACTGGCACAACATCGCTCAGATAAAACTGTGCATGCTCTGTCGGCTGTTGGGTTCTTGGGGAAGGACAATGGATGAAATGAAAGGCGAGCAAAGAGCGAAAGCGTATCACCTGATTGAGGACGCTGTGAAAGCGCTCTCAAGGGCACTTCCATTGGACCCGTCAAATGAGGTTTACAGCGTCAAGCTCAACTCCGCAAGAGCGTTGCTGGAAGAGTCAAGGGGCAACTTGCGCGTAGCGCTGACCATGCTTGAGCAAGTTGCAAAATCAGGTCTACCAATGCCTGCATGGGTAGCCAAGCACGCTAAGGCGCTCGCATTCAAACTCAAAGCTGATGCAAGTTTTTTTGACAGAGCGACAGCCACTGCAATGTATCAAAAAGCACTACATTTGCCAGTGCGCTACAGGCGCATCGGATACGAAGACGAAGCCATAGAAGCCGACGCCAAAGCATGTTGCCCACAATAACCCCCCTTCACTTCACCGACTACCAAGCACACCCAAAATATTGCATGCGCCCAAACCTTGCACTAAAATTTGCTAAAGACGAGCGTGCTCAAATCGAGTTGGGAGGTGTTTTAAATGGCGCAAATGGGTTTAGTAATCGGCGTGATCGTTCTTGTGAGCTTCATAGTTGGCTTACTCCTTAGTAAGCTACTTTTCAGAGCACCAGATACAAAAACGCTTGAACAGCAAGTTGGCGATTTGGAAAGGCGCCTTGAAGAACTCCAACGAACGGTAGCAACTCAACAGCAAGTTGAGCTTATTCGCTCAGATTTAACAACTGCTCAAAAGAGTCTGACTCAAGCCGACACACGCCTACAATCGTTGACCGAATTCACCCAAAGGACCTTCTATCCACAAGTTGTGGAGCAACTTCAAAACGCAACCAAAACCTTAGCCACGCTCGATCAAGCCCTCAACGATGCCAAACGAGACCTCAAAAACGCAGGCGAGAACATCACATCCGTCAAGACACTGGTAGAAGAGGCGAGCAATAACCTTCGTAGCTATCAAGAGCAGTTGATCAACAACCTGCGTGAACTTCAACGGGACTTAGGTATTGCGAAGGCAACAGTTCAAGAGATAGCCATGCAAGTGAACATCCTCACAGGGTTGGAGAAGGCGGTTGGGCGTATTGAGGAGAATATTGACCAACTGACACGCATTTTGCTTGGGAGGAAGAGTGGAGTTGTGGGTGAGAGACTTGTGGAGGAACTCTTACGCCCCATCCCTGAAAGCTGGGTAGAGCGAAATGTCAAAGTTGGCGATGGCGAAGTTGAATTTGCAATCAAGATGCCTGGCAATCGCTTCATACCCCTGGATAGCAAATTCGTTGCTCCTGATCTGGTGGCACAACTTGAGGGCAACAGCGAAAACGAGGAAAAACAAAAGCAACTGGAGAAGGAAGTAAACAGGCAGATGGAACAGCGCTTAAGGGAAGTTAGCAAGTATCTGAAGGATGAGAGAATGCTTGGCTTTGCTATTGCTGCAGTCCCAGACTCGGTTTACTCCATCTGCAGAAGCGCTATCAAAAAATCAGCTGAACGCAACATTGTGGTTGTGCCATACACCCTACTCTTGCCGTTCGTGCTGAGCCTTTACATGATGGCACAGAAGCTTGGCATATCAAGGATAGGCGATACAGAACAAGCGATATGCACCGCAAAAACAGCCTTAGAAGAGGCAAAAAAGGAGCTGGAAAATATGGCAAAGGAAGTCAGAGCCATAAGCAATCAGAGGGAGAAGGCTCTGAAGAGTGTGGAATATGCCATAAGGCATATTTCGAAACTGATTGAGGGTGAAACTCCCATCCCAGAGGAGTCGGAAACACTGGTTCAAAGTGAGGGAAGTGAATAATCACGCTTTTATGGAAAAATGAGCTTTTGCCCATCAATACGGCAATTGGGAGACGGCTTTTGAGACGATTGCCACTGCAGCGCAGAACATCCCAACTAAGCCCATCCCGCAAGAATACCCACCAAGCAAAACTGCAGCGTATCTTCGCCAAGTTTCTGGGTCAATTCGCTTTTCGATGTAGAATCGGCGCACGAGTGCCCCCGCGAATTCAACGAAGATGTAGTGCGGGAGCATCCCAGACATGCCACGGATAAAGCCATAAATGAGCAATATTGGCAATTGGAAGGCGTAGAGTATCCCATACGCAGCTATAGATGATGCAAAGAATGTGGCAATAACTGGGAATTTAACGGCTTGAAGTAGAGCCTGCTTACCCTTAGCAGTCGCTGTCCACCAAAGCGATGCATAAAAAGCCTGCAACGGCCACATCTTTTGCGCATACGGGTATACGGAGCTCGGTATCGGAGCTAATCTCCATATTATTTGCCAAACTGCAAGGTTGCTCGGTATAGCAATGCAGATGACGAGGATAACAGCTTTGAGCAGGCTTGTAAACTTTGTCCCAGTTAACTCAACGATCCTCCAGTGCTGTGCAGCGCCACCGTAGTCTGCAATTGGTATTGGCGCAAACCATATGTCAATTCCCTTGTAGCCAGTGAGCTTGCTGTAGAGGATGAAGGTCGCTTCCCTGACATACGGGATCGTAATCCACTGCCCTGTCAAGCCGATCATGCGAGCGTCCACATAAGATGTGAGAGGCGTGTAAACGAAGGCGAAAAGAAGCAAGAACCAGAAATAAAAATGGGGTATGAGGTGGTGGCAGAGGATGACATAAGCTATCGCAGCGCCTATGTAGGCAAGTAGCATGACAGGTATTGGGAAATCGCCCCTGCCAGGAGGCGGTGTGAAACTCCCCCTCTCCCTTCTTTCGGTGGTTCTACCGACTTTCAAAGCCGATGATATGACGGAAGCTATCCCAAGCGTTGCGACAGCGAGCGATACCCCGATGCTTGCGCTCAACCAAAAGTCGTAGTGGTTGACTGTCTGCGTTTGTATTGTGTCCATCCCGGGTCGCCACTGCTTCAAGAAGCCTTTGTAGTAGAGGATTGGGTTTAGGATGAGCGTCAAGAGAGCAGCTATGAAGCCACCAGTCACAGACCAAAACGGTGCGACGAAGCCATAAAGGAAAGAGCCCAAGTCAGTTCCGATGCCAGTTGGTGTTGCTGGCAAAACATTTTGCGTGTTGTGCGTCAGCTCAATGAATGGTATTTTGATGAGCTGTAGTGGGCGAGTCATCAGTGCGCCAGTAAGCGTTGGGATGCCCACATAGAAGATGCCCCACGCAAGCCCAATCATCGCACCAATCGAGAAAATCCTCCAACGCCATGTCTCCTCTTTCGTTGTTATCTCAGCAAGTGCAGTCGCAGAGAGAGCGCCAACTGGCGCAAGCGGGAAAGGTAGCCTCTCATAATCCGATGTGATCCTGAAGAGCAGGTAGCCAAAACTAAACCCTTTAACTTGCCCGACAGTGCTACCAAACAGCATGAGCAGGATGGGGACAACCCAATGTGGGTGGAAGAAGGTTCGGTGAATGATAGCTGGCGAGTCAGCAGGCGGAACAACCCATGTTGGTATTTCATCAGCTATGCCCAAGCCCTTGGTCACATGCGATGTGCGTAAGTAGACATTCCATATGAAGCCTTGGAATGGGTTTGTGCCGATGAGTGCACTCGCAACCACCACGAGCAAGTAAACTTCTTGCCTGCGCAAGACCATGAATGAACGCCTTGCGACCTCAACGAACAAAATCACCGTTACCCATTGAGCAGCAGCACCGAGCGTATGCCCAGCAACGAGCCAAAGGTAAATTGAACCTGGTAAGAAGACGAAGGCTACAAACAAAGCCCCGACAACAGTCTTGAGTGTGAAGCCCTCCTCAAACTCCTTTGGCACATCCATCATGCGCCGATATTCTTCAAGCTCAGCATCAATGCCAATCGCAGGCGCTCTTACCTTCGCCACTTGCTTCCCCCTCCCCTTCAACATTTGCTAACGACGCTTTTTACCAAAACATAGCGCATGCTCAAAGCAGTGTAAACTGGTTGCCACCCGAAAGCTCAGCCATGCAAACTCCCTTTCAAGCGCCCCAACCTATCGCACCCTAAACAAGAACGCCTTAACATGTTGCGAGCGCTCACCAAGAAGCTTAACAACGATATGACGGAAGCGTTCCATGTCACCGAGCATATAAAGTATTGTTGCAAGCGGGTCTGCGATTGTGCCGTTTGGTGCAACAACCGTTGCAACAACACCTTTAGCCTCAATGAAGCCTGAGCGTGGATCAACGATGTGAGAGTATCTTGAGCCACCGAATTCAAAGAACTGCTCAACATCGCCCGATGTTGAGACAGCAGCATTAGCTAAAACTATTTTCCCATCGCATCCATCCACACCCGATGTGGCATATGGAAGAGCTATCTTCCACCCTTCGCTATTTGGCGGTGGATCGCCAACGACGATATCACCGCCCGCTTCAATGAGCGCGCTACACAAGCCTTTTCGCTTGAGCACATCTATTGCGCAATCAATGATAAAGCCTTTTGCGATCCCTCCGAGATCAAGGAGCATCCCGCTCTCAAGCAATTGAACAGTCCTTGAAGTGGCATCAAGGCGCATCTTCTTCCAGCCGACTTTTTTGAGAGCGTCTTTCACCTCCTCCTGCGATGGCAATCGCCCTTTTGCTCTTGCGTTCCTCCACAAGTGAGTTAGCGGTCCTACAGTCACATCGAAAGCGCCATCCGTCAGTTCTGCCAACTTCTGCGCCAGCTCAAGGACGCAAAACAATTCATCGCTCACCTTAACAGGGTGACCACCAGAACAGGCGCATAAGCGCATCACTTCGCTCCTCTGACGATAGTCGCTGAAGATGTCCTCAAGCTCGGCTATCCTCTTGAAAGCAGCCCTGCAACCATCTTCTGCCCTTTCCATGCTATCAGCGTAAACGACGATGCGCACCTTCACACCCATGTGCAGTTGCGCAAACTCAAATCGTCTTATAGGTTCGCCACAACGCCCATACGGCATCGATATGAACGCTAAAGTGAGAATGGCACATAGCGACATGGCAATGGATGAAGACAACAAAATCCGTTTCAGCCATTTACATCTCGCCGCCACAGATGGCATCGTCAGCTCACCATCGGTTTGAAATCGATTGGGCGCTCTTCGCAGAACCCGAAGAAGTATAGCAGTGCTTGAACTATCCTCTCGGACGCTTTCCCATCACCATATGGATTGACGCAACGAGCCATTGAAGCATATGCATGTTCATCAGTGAGCAATCGGCTCAACTCGCTTGATATCGTTGTCTCATCCGTCCCAACGAGCTTAACCACGCCAGCCTCAACACCCTCGGGACGCTCCGTCACATCTCGAAGCACCAAGACGGGTTTTCCAAGCGTCGGTGCCTCCTCCTGAACGCCACCTGAATCGGTCACGATTATGTATGCAGTGCGCATGAGTTGAACGAAGCCAAAGTAGTCAGGTGGTTCAATCAACTCAACCCTCGTGTGCGCTCCAAGATACGAAGTGGCAATCTCTCTAACGAGTGGGTTTTTGTGCATCGGGAAGACCACCCTGACATCGCTGAACTCGTTAAGGACTTTCAAGAGTGCCCTACATATGCGCTTCAAAGGCTCACCCCAATTCTCGCGCCTGTGTGCTGTTACGAGCAACAGGCGTTCACCCGCTTCGGAAGGTGGTGGCAGGCGCTTCAAGCATTCAATGAGCGCATCAACGACTGTGTTCCCCGTGACGAATATACTGTGCTCATCAACACCCTCTTTCAGCAGGTTCAGCTTGGCTTTCGGTGTCGGCGCAAAATGCACATCAGCGACAACACCTATGAAGCGCCTGTTTATCTCCTCTGGGAACGGTTGGAACTTATCCTTCGTCCTCAAACCAGCTTCAACATGCGCTATGGGTATACGCTCGTAGTATGCTGTGAGCGCTGCAGCAAACGCCGTTGTGGTGTCGCCTTGAACTATCACCATATCAACCTTCTCCGAATTGAGCACCTCGGTAAGCCCTAAAAGGGCACGAGATGTTAACTGGCTCAAGCTTTGACCATGTTGCATGATGTTCAAATCGTAGTCGGGGCGCAGACCGAAGAAGTCCAAGAACTGATCAAGCATCTCCCTATGTTGAGCTGTGACGGTCAGGATGAGTTCAAACTCATCGCGTTGCCTTAGAGCGTTAATGACTGGGGCGAGCTTTATGCACTCAGGGCGTGTCCCAAAGGTAACCATGATGCGGACCTTGCGGTTGCTTGGATTCTTATGAGCCACCGCTATCACCCGTTTTTTGTTCACCGCCTCGGTGCAAGCGATACCATGTTAGCAACAACCCACAAATCGTCTTTGCGTCCTTTATTGCGCCAGCTTCAATCTGCGAGATGGCTTCGTCAAGCGTCATCTCGACGACTTCAATGAATTCCTCCTCATCAAGCTTCCTCTCCTCAGGCTTGAGGTCGCTCGCCAAAAACACATGCAACTTCTCCGTGCTATACCCAGGTGCAAGGTAGATTGAGAAGAGCTCCTCCAACTTCCCAGGGCTGTATCCTATTTCCTCAACGAGCTCCCTTCTTGCGCACTCAATCGGCGTCTCGCCTTCCGCCAGAGTGCCCGCTGGTATCTCAAGCAAGTTCTCGTTGGCGGGTTTCCTGAACTGCCTTATGAGTATGACCCTCTCCTGCGATACCATGGGCACAATAGCGACAGCACCGCGATGCTCAACTATCTCCCTTGTCGTTATGCGCCCGTCTGGCAACATGACAGTATCAACTCGCAAGTTCACCACCCTACCCTCGTAAACGCGCTTGCTCTCTATCGTCCTCTCAGTCAGGTCTGCAGGCAAGCGAACCACCCCTTTCAACTTAGGGTCACTTGAAAGCGTTGGATTGTTTCCTCAGACATCACCATAGCACGCCTCGGTAAGGCAAAGCCAGCTACACGGCGTGGCAAAATCATTGTGATAGGCTTTGCTACTGTGAGCTTCCAGCAAAGGAGTGAAGTGGATGGGACTTCGCTCAACCCATATCCTCCTTCTTGCGCTTGTGGCGATAGTAGTGATTGGCGTCATCGTCAATGCAATAATCATGTCGCAGAAGCCCTCCGTCCGCCCACCAGATATTGAATTGCTTGTGACGGGGAAGATGCGGGGACGCTTTGAGCTTTGTGGTTGCCCTGGGGAGAGACTGCAGAGCTTGCCGATAAGAGCTTCCGTCATAAGGCAACTGCTGAACAACACTGAGAGGCGAAAGAGGCTCATACTCGTTGAGTCAGGCGAGTTCGTCGGCGATAGGAAATCGGTTGAGGTGGCGATGCGCTCTTTCAAGATGCTCGGATACGACATCGTAGCGGTAGCCGAAGGTGAGCGCAGATACATTGATGAAGTGAGCTCATATGCGAAGACGCTCGGCACAAAGCTCATAGCGAGGGATGCCTGCCCAACTGGCACAAGCGAAACATGTAAACCGTCGTGGGTGATCAAGCGCCAAAACTTCACGGTTGCCTTCGTCACAACCGGCGTGCAACCACAGAAAAAAGCGGTTGACGAAAAATGGAAAGAGGTGGAGAGGGACATTGAGGCAGTCGCAAAGGAAGCAAACGCTGTCATACTCATCAACCACTGGCAGTTGGAGGAGCTTGAGCGTGTGCTGAAAGTGAGTGACGCTAAAAAGCACATAACGCTTGTGATCAACCATGATACACCCGAGACGCAAAGGGAGAACAAGCTGGAGAGACGATTTGGCGTTTACATGCTCATGCTTACAGATGTGCTACAACCTATGCCCATCGTGAACATATGGCTACGCAGAGGCAAAGCAAGCGTTGTCAGACTAACACAACTCGCAGTTCCACCCGCAAGTCCACCAGATGAGAAAGTGGAGAAACTCGTCAGCTCATACTACAGGGAAAGGCAGAAGAGGTTGAGGGAGGAGTGGAGTTCACTTGTGAGGCGTGTTAAGAGGAAGGAATACATGTCCCCGAAGGAATGCTCAAAATGCCATGAGGCACAATATCGGCAGTGGCTCACTACGAAACACGCAAAAGCCATCCTGACGCTCGTCGAAAAGAACCGTGTTGAGCCAGAATGCTTGCAATGCCATTCAGAGGAGTTCAGGCAGACGAAACTCCTAACCAATGTCAGCGAAGGCTACGGCGTTGAATGCGTATCATGTCACCTTGAACTCAAAGACCCAATCAAGGTGAAAGAGCATGGGCAGATGCCCTCGGAGAGGGCTCGTCCACCAAGGGTTGATCCGAAGAGAGTCTGCACAACATGCCACAACAAGGAGCACTCACCAAAGTTTGAGGGAGAGCTGTCAGACTACATGATGAAGGTGAGGCATTGAAACTTTGAAAAAGCGTTGGCGTAAGCTAAGGCGCATTTAAGGTTGAGGGGGAGTCTCCATATCAGGCGCTACATCGGCGAAGCGAGTGTATCGCTTATCGAACTTCATCGTGAAACTGGTTGTCGGACCGCTCCTCTGCTTCGCTATGAACACTTCAATGTCAACGACTTCCTTCTGGTCTTTCTCGGAGTCCTCTTTTTTGCTTTTGCCCCTACCTGACTTCTCCTCATCACCCTCCCTGTGAAGGAATATGACCACATCCGCCTCGGCTTCTATAGCTCCACTGTCACGCAAGTCAGCGAGCATAGGGCGTCTTCCTGGGCGATGCTCCACAGCTCTTGAGAGTTGAGAGAGCGCCATCACCGGCACATTCAATTCCCTTGCGAGTAGCTTTAGGGAGCGAGCTATCTCGCCGACCTCTTGCGCCCGCGTGTCAGCCTTCCTCGGTGGTCTGACGAGCTGTAAGTAGTCAACTATGATGAGCCCAAGCCCCCTCTCAGCCTTCAGCCTCCTTGAAAGAGCCCTTATTTCAAACGGTGACAGGTCTGCTGAATCAACTATGTAAATCGGTGCGCTGTAAAGGTCTTCACAGGCTCTCGCGAGCTTCTCCAGATCTTCATCTTGGATTGATGTGCGCCTCATCTGGTGTAGGTTCACAAGCGCATAAGTGCACAGCATGCGTTGAATGAGTTCCTGCTTCGACATCTCCAGACTGAAGATGACCACGACTTGTTTCTCCCTTAACGCTACATTGAGCGCTATGCACAGCGCAAACGATGTCTTCCCTATGCCAGGACGCGCTGCCACTACAATCAACTCAGAAGGGTGCAACCCGCCAGTCCAGTAATCAAGCAACCTAAAACCTGTGGGTAGACCAGTCAGGACACCACCAAGCGAGTAATGCCTCTCTATCCTTTCCCATGCGTCTTTGAGCAAGCCTTGCAGTGGTTCATAGTGACAGCCAAGACGCCTTTGCCCGATGCTCAATATGGCAGCCTCAGCCCTATCGATTATCGTGTCTGCATCCTCTTCTTGCTCAAATGCCCAATTGGCGATCGATGTGGCAGTGCTTATCAACTTGCGCAGGATTGACTTCTCCATCACTATGCGAGCATAGTCAGTTGCGCTTACGGTCGCTGGGCAACTCTCAACCAACGCCGAGATGTATCGCGTTCCGCCAATGCTATCAAGCAATTTGAGCCGCCTCAACTCCTCCACTACTGTAACCATGTCAGTTGAAGCGCCACGCTCATAAAGCTTCCTTATGATTTCGTAGATGATGCGATGGTGCTCAAAATAAAAGTCATCCGGTTCAAGCATGGTGGTAACTTGGGCTGTGGCTTCCCTGTCTATCATCATTGCGCCCAAGACCGCCTGCTCCGCATCAATGCTATGAGGCATCGCCCTTTCTACGCTTGTGGCTACCATACAATCACTTCACCTCTAACTGCTCTCGGCTATGACACGCACCTTCAAAATAGCGTTTATGCCTTGCCCCAGCCTTACAGCCACATTGTGCAAACCTACAGTGTGAATTGGCTCTTCCAAATCAACTTGGCGCCTGTCAAGCTCAACCCCAATCTGTTCCTTTATCCGAGCGACTATCTCTTGAGATGTAACTGCAGCGTGGAGCCTGCCACCCTCACCAGCTGGCACTTTGATCTCGATTATTGTGGACTCCAAATGCTCTTTGAGTTTCCTCATGCGTTCCGCTGTCCTCTCCTCCCTCGCCTTCAACATCTTGAGTTCGTTCTCACGCTGTTTAAGCGTAGCCTCGGTAACTGGCATGGCAAGCCCCTTCGGTATGAGGTAGTTGCGCGCATACCCGTCCGAGACTTCAACAATGTCGTATCTGTTTCCGACCTTTGGGACATCTTGCCTCAGGATGACCTTCATCAGAGCACACCTCCAAAGAGACTCCCTAAGACGAGGAGGACACGGAGTGCGTTGGCACTCTAAATTACATTGTGCCACATGGGCATGTTGCAGGGAGATGGATGCTCATTCACCAAAACGCCATTCTATACCGCCACCGAACTTGCCACCACCACGGATGTCTTCAACGCCGATGCGCAGGTGAAGATGATCAAGCAACCTCAGACGCAACCACGCATTGTAATTCGGACGGCTTGCATCATAGGCATTAAGCGAGAGCGTTCCACCTCTGAAACGCCAATCAACACCCGCCCCCAACTCCGAACGATATGCCCCAAGACGAATTGCAAGGCTATCTGAAACCCATTGCCCAAACTGAGCATTCACATACCCTTTGCCTGTGAAATCGTGCACGCCGATCAAACCGAATGTGCGCCTGTATGGCGATGCTATGACAACCTCGGCATCACCTATCCCGCGCTCGCCAGCATGCCAAATGGAGATGGATGGCTGGAAACGCAACCTTATGAATTCGCTGACTGGGCGCTGTATGTCGGTCACAAGCTGTTCGCTACGCTTTGCAAGGTTTTGGATGCTCTCGGAAGCCTCAGCCACCTTCATCATGGCTTGCTTAACACCTTTCTTGAACTCCTCATCCGAAGATATCTCCTTGAGGTTAGCGGTCAACTCCCGCACATTCTCAGCTGACTTGCGCAAGCTCGCCACAGCCTCGGCTACATTTTGCCCAACGCCACCCTCGGTCAACAACCAATTCACCGTTTTGGCTGTCTCCTCAAGATGCTCCGAAAGCTCAGTCAGCTTTGCTGTGATGCGCTTTATGTTCTCCCTGTTCTCGGCTATCAACTGGCGAAGCTCTGAAACTGCCTTCTCAAACTCACCAACGCCTTTTGAGCCTGCCTCGAAAAGCTTTTCAGCCTTGGCGAGCGTGTCGCTTATCCTCGCTTTGAGTTCCTTGTCCGAAAGAAGCTGTGACAGCGCCCCGCTCGCCTCGTTAAGATTTGAAAGTGCCATACGCAAGTCCTCAATCAAGTCCTTATCGGAGAGGAGTTCGTTGAGTTGTTGTGATGCCTTCTCAATGTTGCTCACCGCCTTCACCAGACTGCCTCGTAGCTCTTTATCCGAGAGCAAGCTATGAAGCTCCGAACTCGCTCGCTCCAAATTGGCGACGAGCTTCGGCAACCCCTCGCTCAGGCGTTTATCCGATAAAAGGCGCTTTAAGCTATCAGTCGCAACTGCGGTGTTCGAGAGCGTCATCGTCAAAGCCCTACGCAAGCCTTTGTCACTCGTTAGCTGATCAAGCTGTTCAGCTACGCTCTCAATGTGAGTTACCGCCCTCGCCATGCTTGTAGCAAGCTTTTTGTCAGCTACGAGTTCACGCAACTCTGAAGCCACCGCAGAAAGGTCGTTGAAGACACTCCTTATGGAGCGTTGCAAAGCCCTATCACCGATTAAGCTTTCAAGTGAGGTTGCGACTCTGTCCAAGCGCTCAACGAGTGTCTTCGCCCGTGGTAGAACCTCCTCAAGCTCAACTGGTTCAATCCCCCTCACAGTAGCCCCAGACGATAACCTCTTAAGCCCTCGAGCCACCTCGGGTGCTTCAATGCTCACATATGCTTGCCCAAGAAGTGGATGGATGCGTATGGCAAATCTTGAGTTTGAGTATATTGGCACATCCTCCTGGACAAGCACTCTGACAGCAACTTTACCATCACGCCGAAACGAAATCCCTTTCACAACGCCCACCTTCACACCTTGGACATAGACTTCAGAGCCAGCCCTTAGACCGTGAGCGTTTTCAACAACGATTGTGAATCGCATGCCACGCTTGAACCACCCAGTCGGATGAAGGAAGAAGACAACAGCTATGAATAACGCCAACGCCACCAATACGAGCGCCCCGATCTTCACTTCGGTGCTACGCTGCATGCTTTGTTCACCTCAACTACCCTCCAGAGATAAACTTTTGCACAATTGGCTCTTTGCTCGCTTTGATGACATCGGGAGGACCACAGAGCAATATCCTGCCGTCGTGCAACATCGCTATTCTATCGGCGAGCTCAAATGCACTGCGCATGTCATGTGTCACTATGAGCGATGTCACATTGAACTTCCTTCGCGTGTCCAAAATGAGCCTGTTAATTGCGCTTGCCATTATCGGGTCTAAACCGCTTGTGGGCTCATCGTAAAGCACTATCTCGGGTCGCATCGCTAAAGCCCTCGCTATCCCAACCCTCTTCTTCATCCCTCCACTCAACTCCTCTGGTAAGAGCCACTCGCTCCCGCGCATCCCAACGGTGTCAAGCAGTTCCTCAACATGCTTCTTTATCTCCTCATGGGTCATACTCGTATGCTCATACAGCCCAAACGCCACATTCTCAAAAACCGTGAGGGAGTCAAACAAAGCGCCAAATTGAAAGACGACGCCAAGGTGTTTCCTCACTTCGTTGAGCTGATGCTCTTGGAGCGAGGAAATCTCAACGCCAAGGACTTTTATCCTCCCTTGAGATGGGCGCAGAAGCCCAGCAACAAGTTTAAGCAATGTGCTCTTGCCAGCACCTGATACACCAATGACGCACATTATCTCGCCACGCCTTACGCTCAAATCAACGCCCTTCAATATGTGCGTCCCATCTGGAGCTATATAGTGCACATCTTCAAGCTCAATGACAAGCTCATCGGACGGCTTCCCTTCACCTTCGCCACGCATACCTAAACTTCCCCACCAAATTAAAGCGCCTCACTTCGGCAATATGGAAGACATGATGACATCAGTGATGTAGACAAGGATGAGCGAAAGAACAACTGCGCTTGTCGTGGCTCTACCAACTCCCATAGCCCCTCCCTTCGTTTCCAAGCCTTGATAGCAACTTACGAGCGCAATCAAAATGCCAAACGGGACTGACTTGATCAACCCCACAAGAATGTCCGTCAAGGTGTTGAAAGTCCTGATTGAGTCCAAAAAGATGCTCGCATGGACTCCCACCACACCCGCCACAACCATCCCACTCGTCACCCCCGCCACATCCGCAAGCATCGTCAAGGCGGGCATCATCGTGATGCAGGCGAGCACCCTCGGAACCACAAGGTAGGCGATAGGGTTAACTGCGAGCGAGCGAAGCGCATCAATTTGCTCAGTCACTTTCATAGTGCCTAACTCCGCAGCAAAAGCTGAGCCGACCCTCGCACTCACAACGATAGCCGTCACCATCGGACCAAGCTCACGAGACATAGTGTATGCGAGCAACCACCCAACGAAGTGACCTGCACCTCGCATGGCTAACTCCTTTGCCGTGTAAAGCGAAAGGACAATCCCTGCCGATGAAACCGTCAGAAGGACGATGAGCAAAGACCTCACACCAACCTCAGCCATTTGCTCAACGAGTTGGCGATAGCGCAGTCGCTCCGAAAACATCGCCACAACGGTTTCCCAAAAGAGCAACGCAATGCCACCAAGATATGCTAACAGCACCGCAAGGTCGCCAAAATGCTTCCACAAAAATTTATCCGCTATCTCGCCCTTAGAATTGCACGCCATTCTACCGCCCTGCTTCACCAGCCATATTCACCTCACTCTATACGCAAGCGGTAAACGCACACCACGCGCATCTAATTAT
Source organism: Candidatus Thermosaccharophagus yellowstonensis (assembly GCA_041537945.1). Taxonomy (GTDB): domain Bacteria; phylum Armatimonadota; class Fervidibacteria; order Fervidibacterales; family Thermosaccharophagaceae; genus Thermosaccharophagus; species Thermosaccharophagus yellowstonensis. The sequence continues at coordinate 23,317 of JBGOEK010000009.1, read as the reverse complement.
GGGATTTGGCTGAGCTGATTGCAACGATGCTCCCTCGCATGCAAAACTTACTCTCGGAACCGAGACGCTGTCATCCATTGAGGTTTAGACAATAACAGCTCAATGTTGACGCAAGCTCATTCGCCAGCTTTTAATGGAGCTGTATAAGCCATGTGGCTCTTCATACTGAAGTTGCTTCTTACAGCGGTTGCGATACTTGGGCTACTGGTCATCCCATTAGGCATACCTGGAACGGTTGTCATTTTTGGTGCAATAACCATCTATGCGTTTGCCACAGGCTTACAGAGCATAAGCGGATGGGAGTTGCTACTTCTGTTCCTGCTCTGCATTACTGCTGAGGGTGGCGATAACATCCTCAGCATGCTTTTAGCCAAAAGGTATGGAGCCTCGCGTGGCTCAATGGTATGGTCAATCGTTGGTGCGTTCGTTGGAGGGCTGTTTGGAGCGAATGCCAGCGGTTGGCTTGCCACGCTCATCTTGGCAGGCACACCAGTTGGTGTTCTTTCCCTCCTCGTCTCGGCTTTGCTAACTATGCTATTTGCGATTGCGGGAGCTTTCATCGCTGTGTTAATATGTGAGATACGCTCAGGACGCACAACTGACGAAGCAATAAGGATTGCGAGGGCAACGGTAGTTGGAAGAGTGCTTGGAACGATACTCAGGCTTGCCATCGCCTTTTTGATGTTCGCCATCCTCATGAAGAGCATGTTCGGTAGCCCGTAAGTGGATGTGCGCTAAACTTTCTACCAGCTCGGGGTAGCAAAAGCAAAGAGGTGAAGGCGATGAACGAGGGACAAAATGAAGCAACTAAAAGCGAAGCCACATTGGAAGAGCGCGTTTCAAATGCGCTTGGCGAAGTGAGGCGCATTTTGCATACGGAGGGTGGCGATGTTGAGCTTGCAGGCATCGATGAAGTGAACGGTGTTGTGCAAGTGCGCTTAAAAGGGGCATGTAGCGTTTGCCCGTTCGCTCAGCTCACATTGCGAATGCTCATCGAAAGCCATGTTAAAGAGCGTGTCCCTGAAGTGCGCCAAGTCGTCACCGTTGATTGAGAGAGTCATCATGGCGTGGCAAACAGTTTTGAGGGATCACCTTCCACATCGAAGGCAAGATGGAAGCTGTAATTAACGCTTTGAGCAAATCGCCCGGCATGAACGGCAGGATGCCTAAGATGATAGCCTTGCTGAAGCCAACAAAAAGTGAAAGCCACAACGCGCCAAAAGCATAAATGATGAATGTCCCGATAAGCGCAGCCACAAACGAGCGCCAAAAATTTCTACTCCATCCCACTCCAGCAAGCCATCCAACAGCGAGCGTTGCGAAGAAAAAGCCGACCAAGTAACCGCCCGTCGGTCCGAGCAGATGTTTCCATCCGCATGCGCCACCAGCGAAAACTGGTATGCCAACAGCGCCACCTACGATGTATGATGCGACCGTGATGCCCCCACGCAATGAGCCGAATGAGAGCGCAACGAGTAGCACAGCAAGCGTTTGCAAAGTTATCGGCACCGGAGTGAACGGCAACGCTATGCGCACCTGCGATAGCAAAGCCAGAAGCAAAAATCCAAAAGCAACAAGGAGCACCTCACGCACAACTGGTGGCGATAGCGGCATCAAAAGCGAGAAAGTTAGCGGTGCAAAATGATTCTCCCTCCTCAGCATGCCTGATCACCCCATGCCTTGCAACGGTTGACCTTGACCAAACTCGCATTTTGCCACGCTGAAAACATTATTGCCCTGCCACATTGAGCGTGGTAAAAATGATTTTGGGATTTGGAAATTTGCGCTTTGTCATCCGAGGTGATGGAAATGGAGACGGTTATATGCCCAAATTGCGGTGCTCGCAATGCGGTGAGAGCTTCAACATGCTGGCGTTGTTACAGCTCACTCAAAGGGGCTACGCCACAAAGCACTACTCAAGCGGTGCACCCACTCATCCTCTCGTTGCGCTCGACTGCTGTGAAGTATCTCGCCGAAGTGCCACCATACCAATGGTTTGCCTCCCTTTTCCTCATCATGCTTTTGATGATGGTGGCAATACTTCGTCCCACTGGCGAAGCTTTATCACTGTTGCTTATACGGATGGCGCTTTTCATCCTCGGCGCAGTCGCTATGGATGTTGTTCTTGGGCAGGGTGGAATTGATCTCTCAATCGGCGCCGTAGCAGCGTTTGCTGGGAGCATATCGCTCTTGCTTCTCCCGATCGATGTCAGCGCTTCAGTCGCTGGCGGTTTCGTTGCTGGCGTTCTCGCTGGCATCATCAATGCGATCCTCGTTGGCATAGCTCCAACACCGCCTGCCATAACCACCGTTGCAACTGGCGCTTTGATGCTTTATGCAGCATGTTTCATCCGAAGCAAATTGCCACCAACTTGGGAAGATGCGCTGTTCGCATTCGTGTGTCGTGGAAGCGTTTACGGTATACCGTTGCCTATCCTCACAGTCGTGCTTGTTGTCCTGCTCTTCTACTGGCTATGGTTGCGTGAGCTAACACGCGTTTCACCAGTGAGACAGCGTCGCACAACTATGGCTGTTAAGAGGGCGTGGGTTGAGCCAGTCTACATTTTCAGCGGGTTGCTCGCTGGCATCGTCGGCATATTCGGGACGGCTGGGAGCAATGTGACTGCTCAGCCAATAGCACCAGATTGGACTTGGGTGCTCGCACCTTTAGCTGGCGCATTGCTTGGTGGCACAACGCTCAATGGCGACATGGGAGGCATCGGTTCGGCAATACTCGGTGGTGCACTGTTAACATCGCTGTTGCATGTGTGCGATGAACTGCATCTGCCAATAGGCGGTTTGCCACTCGTTGTGTTGCTCGTCTTCGTATCCGTTTGGATGGACGATTTGAAGCGGGCTTCCCTTGAAGACTTGGAGAAGGCTTGGAAGAAACTGCTTGTGCGCATTTGGGGTGAGGAACTTGATAGGGCGAAGATGGCTCGCACACTCTTCTACATGTTCCTTGCATGTTGCGTTATCGTGTTCGGGTTCTATGCTGTGCTGAGTTACTACGCTGTCAACAGAGTCCCACCTCACTTTGTTATGGCGCTTCAACCTGTCGGGAAGGTGGAAGCACAACCTTCTGGGAGCGAAGGATGGCAACCTGTGCATCACCGCCAACTCCTCGGCGAAGGGACTAAACTGCGCTTGGAAGACAAAGCGAGACTGCTACTCAGGTTCAGTGACGGTAGCACAATGGATGTGCGTGGTAGCTCTGAATTCTCATTGCTCAGCATCGATGACATCAGCACGGGCATACCGAGCACGAGGTTTGAGTTAAACACGGGCAACCTATGGGCATGGATAAAAAGGCATCTTGAGCGTTCAACCGATTACTCAATTGAGACACCAGCTGCAGTCCTCGGCGTAAGAGGGACAAAGTTTATGGCGAGCGTCAAGGGCGGAGAAGCGAATGTGGCGGTGATTGAGGGCTCGGTAAGCGTCATGATGCCAAGGGGCGTGGAAACGGTCGCTTCAGGTGAGGAGGCACTCGTGAGTAAGATTACGAGGGCAATCAGGAAGATGAGGCTCGCCGAAAATGTGCTCAATATGCTTCGCAGTGAGTTTGCGGAACTCCAAAAGTTGCTCATGAGGGAGTTGAGGAGGGCGTGGAGAAACAACTTGCTTGAGCGCGGATGGCTTGTTATGTGCGTCGTGTTGCTCGTGTTCAGCATATTCAGCGCCTACATATTCCACCTTGAGAGACTTGAGGAGATGAGGAAAGCCGTTTGGGACAGGCAGGCTCAAACGCTCGGCTTAGTCCACCTCTACCTACAGCAGAAGCGCTTTGACGAAGCAAGGAAGCTACTTCAAAAGGTCATCGAAGAAGACCCGCAGAGCGAGTGGGGCATGAGGGCTCAGAGGATGCTCGAGGAATGGAAAGCGCAACGAAGGGAGATTGAAAAGGAAGAGCAAGGCGAACGATAGGAACTGCATGATCGCACGGGTTAGTGAGGAGTGAATGTGAGAAAGCGCAATTGGATGCCTTCAACGGTTTTGCAGTTCCTCACGAGGGTGTTTGAGAGGGTGATGATGAATTGAGCGCCCCAACAATGTGGCAGCGCTATGAGCGTGTTGGGTTCTCAATCGGGATGGTCAGTAGCGTCATCGTGTGCATCGCATACCTGCTCAACATTTTCCCGATGCCACAAATCGATGACTTGATGAGAAGGTGCTGGTTCATACTCCGTGGGGAGCTTCAGCCAATGGATGACATCGTCATCGTAGCTATAGACAACGAAAGCATAAGGAGGCTTGGGCGCTTCCCATGGAGACGAAAGTTGCACGCCCAGTTGCTCAGGAGATTGCGCACAGCTAAAGCGGTGGTCATGGACATGATGTTCGTTGAAGCCGACAAGGAGCACCCAGAGGATGACATTGAGCTTGCCAATGCAATCAGTGGGTGTGGCAATGTGATTCTTCCAATGCTCCGCCTCGACGAGCCAACTGCGAAAACGAAGGGCGAGGAAAAGGCTTTCAACACTGCTGTAAAGAAGTCCGCATATCGCGCCCCAGAGAAGTGTAGCAAGTCGTTCAAGGAGAGACTTGTGGCAGTAGCGTCGAGGATGCCTCTATCGCTCAAGGCGCCCGTTGAAACATTCATCAAAGGTTCTCGCTCCGTGGGCGTGGCTTTCGCTTACCCAGACACTTGGAACATCTACAGGCATATACCGCTTGGCATACCAGTTGAGCGAAGCGATGCACACGGGAGCACTTTCATAGTTCCGAGCGTTGTGCTTGAGGCTGCGAGGGTCGCCATGGGCGTGGGCAAGGACAAGGTCTCGTTTGTGGAAGGCGGTGTTAACTTTGATGATAAGTTCATACAAGCGAAGGGAACGAACTGGCTCATGGAAATAAACTTCGTTGGTGGGAAAGGCGCATTCACGCAGTTCCCATACTATGCCGTCCTATCGGGTGACATCAAGAACAGGGAGTTTGATGGGAAGGTCGTCATCGTTGGTTTCACTGCTGAGGGTTTGTATGACATCCGTCCATCTCCGTTCAGCCAGCACACATACGGCTCAGAGATATTAGCGAACGCAATCCATACCATCATGAGCGGACAGCACTTCAAACAAATCCCAAAGGGCATACCGATGCTCATTGCGCTCATCATCTCCGTCCTCCTCTCGTTGGCTCTTCTGCGAGCGAACCCGCTCCTCTCCCTGCTCATCATGGTCATGGTCATCTGTGGCATAACCTTCGTTACGCTTGAGCTCTTCTCGTTTCGCCTGCTCCTCGATGCATCGCCACTTTACGGGAGCACCATTCTCTCCTACGCGCTGATCACAGCGTGGGGTTACTTTGGTGTTGGCAGGGAGCACAGGCGCATCAAGGAGATGTTTGCGCTGTATGTGAGCAGGGAAGTGGCAGAGAGGCTGGCACGCTACCCGGAGCTTGCAGCATTAGGTGGTGAGGAGAGAGAAATAAGCGTGCTCTTCGTTGACATACGAAACTTCACCGAGACGATGCAACGCCTCGGTGCGAAGAGGCTCGTGAAGCTACTCACGGAATACTTCACGGAGATGTCGGACATCGTGAAAAGGCACGGCGGCTTCGTTGACAAGTTCATCGGTGACGAAGTGATGGCTTTGTTCGGTGCGCCTCTGCCAATTGAGAAGCATGCACTCAGCGCTGTCATGGCTGCGCTTGAGATGAGAGCTGTAACAGAGAAGCTCTCAAGGCAATGGAAGGAACGAGGTGAGCCCGAACTCAAAGTGGGCATCGGCGTGGCAACCGGAAAAGCATCCGTCGGCAACTTCGGAGCTGTTGATAGATTCCAATACACTGCGCTCGGTGATACTGTGAACTTGGCTTCAAGGCTTCAAGCTATGACGAAGGAAGTCGGAGCAACGATACTCGTTTGCGAAAGGACAGCAAAGGAAGTTGAGGGGGTTGTAGAGCTGAAGCCGGTTGGCGAGCTAAAGGTTAAGGGTTTCTCGGAGCCAGTAAAAGCCTTCGAAGTCGTCGGAATAGCTCAAGGAGACGATGCCAGCGAAGCAACCTAACAAGCCGTCTGATGTCCGCATCAAGCTTGAGGATGTCATCCTTGTCCAAACGCAACGGTGAGTAGGCAACGAAGGAGAGGCGGCGCAAAAGCGCCGAGGCGTTTGAGAAAACCTCTCTAAGGTGCTCAACCTTGTGCGAATCCAACATCGAAGCAATCTCAATCGGCGTATGAGAGCGCTCACAGCGTATGCCAAAGCGATTCAACTCGCTTAGGAGGGACAAGTAGGAATATTGAATGTGCTCCGACAGCTTCCTTCTGGGGAAGCTTATGCGCACATAAACTGAGCGTAGCCAGAACTTAAGCATTGGTATGATTGAAATGAGTGCGAGCAACCCGATGACCCATCCAAGCAAGCCCCTCATCATAGACCACCTTATCCGTGAGCGCACATTGCGCCACCAAGAGACGAAGTCAAGGATGCCCCTCCCCATCCTCGCTGGCGGAGTTGGATCAATGATGACCCAACCATGCTTTGGTATGTAAATCTCAACCCATACATGCGCATCCTGCTCGCGCAAGGTCAGCTTCCTTGTCGATTGGTCATATTCATCGCTCATGAAACCAGCTACAACCCTGCTCGGTATGCCAACAGCCCTGCACATCACAGCGAGAGCGCTCGCAAAGAAATCACACGCTCCTTCCCGTGTCCAAAAGAGGAAGTAGTCAACGGCATCGGCATCTAAAGGGACATGTGGCGGCGTGAGCGAATAGCGACAGTGCTTTTGCAAATAGCTAACGAAGCGCATCGCAGTCTCATACGGTGTTTTAGAGCCAACTGCTATTTCCTTCGCGAGCTGTTTCACCCTCTCAACACCGCTTGGGAGTTGAAGGTATTTTGAAGGTGCTTGCTCACTTGCGCTATCAAGTGTCTCGTCGGCGTTCATGAGCAGGTCAACTGGGGGTTCATTCACCACCGCCACAATCTCATAAGAGTTCACCATCAGCCTCGCCCTGAAAGCCCTCAATATGCCATCCTGCGATACACGCAACTCCTGCAAGCGTGCATTGCTCACAAGCTTGAGGGGCAGACCCGGCGTCAGCAGTGTGGCAGGAGATGGCTCAAGCACTCTAACTTTGGCATGCACAATCCTCGGGTGTGGTGGTGGCTCAAAATCAAAGACGAAATTGCCATCGCTCACCTGTTCAACTTGCTTGCTCTCTTCATTGCTTCCCCAGCCATGCCCAGTATACTCGTCGTAAACCTGGGCACGCCAGTATGGATAGAAATCGCCTTCAATCTCGAACAGCTTTTTCGGTGACAGCTTTATCGGTCCGCCCCACAAGGTCAAGTGGCGTGAGAATTCCGTAAACTCTGGGGTGAGCATGAAGAACCTCCTCGGCATTGGAAGCCTCACATTAGGCGGGGCGATGGGTAGCCTGATGTAGAGGAGGACGGGCGTAAGCAAGAGGCTCAGGAGCACGACTACCAAGCTCCATTGCGCGCTATTGATCACATGGAAGCTCAAGAAATCTTTAGCGCGAAGCACCCTCTCATCGTGCAACCTCACAGCTCGCATCACGGTCGTCTCATATGCCAGCAAGAATGTGCCAAGCGAGACGATGAAGATGACCGCCATCGTCACCTCAATGTTGATGTTGTGAAGCGCTGAAAGCGATACCATTGAAAGCGACGGCAACAAAACGAAGGAGAGCGGGGCGTAGTCATAGCCCCAGCGTCCCGTCACAGCGAGCGTTATAACGCAAACCCATGTCATTAACGCAAGCGGGTGAAGGTCACGAACCTCAAAAACTATCGGCGGGAAGAACCGATGTGGCTCTATTATCAGCCCATACAGCGGTATGAAAACGACAAGGAGGAGCGAGATGGCTTGCCCAAGCCCATCTGGCAACATAGCGAGTTTGACTGAGCGAACATAGTTTGAGAGCAAGCCAACTGTAGCGAGCATCAGCGCAGTGCTACCAAAGAGCGGTTCACCGATCGTTAAGCTGGAGGCGAACAATGCCGAGAATGCCACGATGAATGTGCAAACATACGCTGGGAGCGCGATGCGAGCGTCTCCCCAAGGGACACCTATCGCCATCTCATCAGCGTTATCGTTAATGTGCCGACTACTGCTCAAGCTTTCATCGGCATGACCAAAACGCGACATGACCTTACATCTCACCCGATGGCAAGCGAAGCATGTGCTTCACATTCAATGCGTTAGCCTCAATCACGGCAAACCCATCGTGTATAGAAACACAGATGTCGCAATCCTGTGCCACCTGCTTTGCATCGTTGGAATTCTTCGTCAACACCGCCACCAAGCTTGCCGAGCGCCTATGCAGTTTGCGTGCTTTGTGGATGACCTCAGAAACGCTCGGAGCATCAATCGGTTCAATCCTCGCAAGCTCATGGAGCAGGACCTTCAATTCGCCGTAGTTGTCAACAACAAGCCCCGGAGCCGTTATGAACGGCTCTGCGATAAGAGTAACTGAAGCACCGAGCCTCAAGAGTTCGCTTGCTATGGATGCTGTGAGCATTGCTGTATGCTCAATTGAAGCGTTAACTCCATCGCCCCAATGCGCCCTCTTATCACAATCGACGACGAGCACGGCATTGCCATGCTGTTCACGCTCAAACTCCATGACGCTGAGCTTGCCAGTGTGAGCGGTCACCTTCCAATGTATTCGCTTCCACGGGTCGCCCGGATGATACTCACGCACACCGTAAAACTCCATCCCGATGTTGCTCATCTCACCGTTGCTTTCGCTCAGCTCGCCAAAGACATAACCAGCTGTGTTCCAAACGAATGGGATGCTGATCACCCTCGGCAAGACGGTGAGCCTGTAAGAGCATGGGAATGCCTTGACAGCGCAGAATAGCCCAAACGGGTCTCTTGCGAGCACAAGCACATGATTGTATTCGTATATGCCTCGCTTCTGTGCCTCCAATTTGAAGCTGACAGATGCAACATCGTTTGGCGGGATGAGTAGCACAGTCCTTTGAGTGTGCTTGGTGTCAATCGGCTTCAGCCAACGCATCTTCGGCAAAGACACCTCAACGAACGCCCGCGCAAGCATCCCGCCATTAGCGATCTCAGCCGTTATCTCAACTTCATCGCCACATGTAACCTCACTTGGACCTTTCACTTCAACCCGAAGCGCCCTATGGCTCACCCTAACCCAAAATGAGCTGAGAAGCAAAGCGGACATGACAGCTGCAAAAAGGAAATACAAGTGGTAGATTCCGAAGACGAACCCTACCACAAAGAGCACAAAACCTGCCATGTAGAAGGCGAAACGCCTGTTGAAACTGCCAAACGGAAGAAGGGAGTCGTGCAACTCGCTTTGCATCACCGTTCACCGCTTGTTAAGTTCTCTTGGGCATCGTTGCTCAAGACATCCAAGCAAGCCAACTGTAATTTTGGCGCACCGATGATGGGCAAACAACACATGCATTTGTTAGGCAAAATGAATTTTTGGCACTTTGCAGTGTCGCAGTGAAAGGGGTGAACGCACATCCAAAAGCAAACCGTGTAACTAACTTTGGTCAGCGAGAGAGCAGTGGCAAAGGGCATGGGGCATGAGGCATGAGCGCAAGCTTGTTTGCCTTCAGACGCTGTTTTGGAATGGTAGGCAATACGGTAAGCCAAAGCCTTTCACCGTGTCCCATTTGATCAGGTGATGACGAATGAGCGAACAAACGCATGGATACTTCATCATAGGCACTGCAGGACATGTTGACCATGGTAAGACCGAACTCATAAAGAGGCTCACTGGGATAGACACCGACAGGCTTCCAGAGGAGAAGAAGCGCGGCATGTCCATTGACATAGGCTTCGCATACTTTGACCTCCCAGACGGCAAGAGGGTTGGGATAGTTGATGTCCCCGGGCATGAACGGTTCGTGCACAACATGCTTGCGGGCGCTGCTGGCATCGACATGGTGTTGATGGTGGTCGCAGCTGATGAGGGCGTGATGGCTCAAACTGTTGAGCACTTGAACATATTGCAGTTGCTCGGCGTGAATGAGGGCATAATAGTCGTCACGAAGAAGGACTTGGTTGATGAGGCTTGGCTTGAGCTCGTCTGCGAAGACATAAGGGAACGCTTCAGAGGGACATTCCTTGAGCATGCGCCAATGGTCGCTGTCTCCTCGGTCACTGGAGAGGGCTTTGATGAGTTGCTCAAGCTCATCCAGCAGAAGGCGAAAGAAGTCATCCCTCACAAAGATGTTGAACGCCCGTTCAGGCTACCCATAGATAGGGCTTTCATCAAGTCGGGGTTCGGCGTAATAGTCACAGGGACTGCGTTCTCAGGCGAGGTATGTGTTGGACAAGAAGTTGAGATCATGCCTTTGGAGATACGAACGAGGATACGGAGCATGCAAGTTCACGGGAACAGCGTCGAGAAAGCCTTCGCTGGGCAAAGGGTCGCAATGAACTTAGTCGGCATAGAAAGGGAGGAAATAAGCAGGGGTTGCGTTGTCACCGAAGTTGGATACATGAAGCCAACAAACCGCATTGTAGTGAAGCTACGCCTCCTTGAGGACGCAAAGAAACCTTTGAAAGATGGTGCGCCAGTGCGCCTGCACATCGGCACGGGTGAATGGATAGCGAGGGCTCTCTTGTTGAAGGGAGATGAACTTGAACCTGGCGAAGAGGAGTTTGTAGAACTGCGCACCGATGAAAAGATAGCATGCGTCCGCTATGACAGGTTCGTCATACGCTCATATTCACCTCAGGAAACGATCGGGGGCGGATTGGTCATCGAGCCATATCCACAGCGTTACAGGAGGCGCTCGCCACAATACTACGAAAGTTGTGTGAGGAAAGCCTCCGCAGATTACAAGGAAACGGCTTTAGCGTTGCTTGACGAGCACAAGGATGGGTTGAAGGTGAGCGAGCTTTCGGTTCTACTCCACTTGAAGAGAGAGCTTACAGCGAAACTGCTCGAAGAGCTATGCGAGGAAGGTAAAGCCATCAAGCTCAGCGATGTATTCTTCATGTCAGCCAAGTCATATGACACCGCGAGCGAGGAATTGCTCAGCCTGCTACGCTCATACCACAGCAAGCACCCACTCCACATGGGCATGAAGAAGGTAACGCTCCTTGGACAGCTTGAGAGCATAGAAAGCGATGCAGTGCTTGAACTGCTCCTCAAAAGGCTCGAGGTGGAAGGGAGAGTGGTTGTTGAAAAGGAACTCGTTAGGCTTCCAGAACACTCACCAAAGCTCACTGGACGATATTCGCAAATAGCTGATAGGATGCTCAAGCTGTGCGCCAACGCTGGCTTCACCCCGCCATCAACACAGGAGTTGCTTCAGCAGTTCAGCGACGAAGGTGAAGTAGCTTCGGAAGTGCTACACGCGCTCATTGAAGGAGGGCAACTGTTGCACATTGATGAGTTCGTCGTCCACCCGCAAACGGTTGAGGAAGCGAAACGGATAGTGAGGGAACACATATCGCAGAACGGCAGGATAACACTCGCTGAGTTTAGGGACATAACGAAAACGACGAGGAAGTATGCGCTACCGCTCCTTGAGCACCTTGATAAAATAGGCTTCACACAGCGTATCGGTGATCACCGTATCCTGCGCACACACCCCTCCCACACGGAGGGCTGATCTGCCGACAGCGATAAGCCTTTTCGGTTAGCATGGAGGCGCTCAATCAAGCGTCGGGATGTTGCATGCCACCTCTTTCCCGAGCCTCGCTGACTCGTAGATTGCATCCATGATGACATTGGTCATCATTATCTCCTCTGGCGGTGTTGGTGGCGTTGTTCTCCCTTCCTTCACTGCGTTGATGAATGTGCTAACTTGCACAGCTAACGAATCTGGGCGTGGCAATGCTGGGAATGTGATGTTCGCCATTGTGCCGTGCTCATCACGGTATAGCTCAAACGGCTCAAGGCGAAGCCCACCCTTATCACCGAGTATGAAAGTCCAACCGAGCGAGTCTGCGTGCATAGCCCAAGCCATTTTCAGAACCCACGCCATGCCACCCTCGAAGCGAACGAATGCAGCGCTAAAATCTTCCACCTCAAAGTCACTGACTTCCCACTGCCAACCACCTTCAACGATTGCCTCTTTGCTTTTGCCTATCAAGTCCGAAGTGATTGCGCTCACCGAAACTGGCTTTGGCTGTCCGAGGATGTGAAGGAGAGTGTCCATCGTGTAGACACCCAGATCAAGCACGACACCACCACCAGCAGTCTCCTTGCGTATGAAGGCAGAGCCACCCCACCCTGGTATGCGTCTTCTACCGCCTATGAAGCCCTCGGCGTAGTAGACTTTGCCAAGCATACCATCGTCAACCAAGCGCTTGGCTAACTGCACGGATGGCGAGAAGCGAGTTCGTATAGCGACCTCAAGCAACTTCTTAGACTCACGAGCTGCCTTTATCATCTCTACAGCTTCGCTCGCCGTTGTCGCCATCGGCTTCTCGCAAAACACATGCTTACCAGCTCTTAAGGCTTCTACGGCGATCGGGGCATGGAAGGCATGTGGCGTGCAGATGCTGACGACATCCAACTCCTCCATCTGAAGCATTTGACGATGATCGCTAAAGACATGTGGCACATCAAACTCAGCAGCCCTTTGGCGCGCACGCTCAATGACAACATCAGCGCACGCAACAACTTTAACATCGGGTAGCGATGTGAATGCGCGGAAGTGCCACGCAGAGATCATCCCGCAACCTACGATGCCGACTTTGATCTCGCTCATTTTCACCACCTCGTTTCCGTTTCAAGGTGTCCTCAGGTTATGGCGAGCTGTGCAAATATCGCTGATGCAGTTTGCCGACACCGAGGGCATATGTCAAGCTAACCAACCTACTATTGACATCGTAGTAACTTGCGACAAGTTGGATGATTGTGAGGCGCTCAAGTAAAGGGTGACTAAAATCACTTTCGCGGGTGATATGGCGATGCTACCACCGCTTGAGGCTGAGGTGTTGCGCACCGTCTGGAAGAAGGGGAGAGCATCGGTTAGAGATGTTTGGTTGGCGATGCGCTCATGTGGGAAAAGAAGAGCTTACACGACGATCATGTCAGTGATGGTGCGCCTCTATCAGAAGGGCTTCTTGAGGCGTGAGAAGCATGGCAAACGCTACATATACGAACCCGCCATCTCGCAGGCTGACGCCCTTAGGCTCATCATACGCTCTTTCATCCAGAACATCTTGCGATGGTTTGGAGAGCCAGCCTCCGCGTATTTCGTTGAGGAGCTGAGCGACCTCCTGCCAACGACGACCAACAAGTTGCGCAGGGCTTTGAAGAAGGGCAAGGGAGCTGAGAAACGGTGAGGGACATGGACTCCCTCTTCGTCAGCATCTGCATTTCACTTTTGGTGTCGGAGTTTGTGATGACGAGCATTTGCCTACCACTGCGCATAACACAAAAGCTATGGCATGACAGGGTTAGCCCAGATGCATTGCACAGGACTTTGCTTATAGCAATGCTTGCCCCTTTGCTCATCGGCTTCTCGTTCACCTCCCTAACGCTCTCATCAGCACTGTGGTGCATCTCGCATGCGCATGCGCTGGTATGCGATTGGCAACTTCAAAGGTGCTTCCTTCAATGCCCACACTTGTGTTCACATGCAACCAAAGTAAACGCTCTAACAGCTAAAGCCGTTGCTCATGTGCTGGGCAATATCACTAAGGTGTTAGGTGCTTTGCTCTTGGTGCTCTTCATATGCGGGCGCATTTTCTGGCTCAGCGTATGGCGCAAGGCGCTAAAGACACCCTCAAAGAAGCTGGTGCGTCTTACAGCTTCGTTCCCAGAGTTCTCGAAGAGAAGGGTTAACATAGCCGAGTGCGAAAGCTGGTTCTGTCAAGCTGGCATCTTTGGGTGGCTATCACCAACGATTGTTGTCTCAAGCGAGCTCGTCAACGAGCTGTCCGATGAGGAATTGGAAGTGCTCATCAAGCATGAGCTCGCCCACAAAAGACGCCTTGACCAACTCAAGCGCCTCATTATGCGCATGCTCACATGCATCTTCTTCGCAGTGCCTTACTTCATCTGGCTCAAAAGGAAAACCGAAGGCGCGATGGAGGCGATGGCGAATAGTGATGCATTGAAAGCTGTGGTGGGCGATGCCGAGGGAGACGACCTTAACGCACTCCGTGAGCAGTATCGAAGGTTGGCTCTGGTTCAGCTCAGCATATTCGTCGCATCCATTACATGCCTATGTGGGCTTTTCTCAAAGCCTGTGTTTGCAACAGCACATTGCTTCTTTGAGGTTGTGCTCTCTTTGAAGTAGCGAAGGCGAGATTGGGAGCGCGTGAGCTGTGAGGCTCATGCGGGTGTTTTGATATCATGGCTTCGGAGGTGGTGAAGGATGCGTTCAGTTGCGATGTGGGTGGCATGCGTTGGCATCGCGCTCACGGTTTGCCTTCAGCCAGCCGTCATGGCAGAGCCTGCAAAGCCCTCGCCAGATGAAGATGTGACAGCGCTTAAACAGCGTGTAGAGGAGCTTAGCAAACTCGTTGAGCAGTTGAAGAGGCGAATTGATGAGCTTGAGAAATCCAACAATTCTAACGGGGTGCAAGCGGAGCAATGGGGCGACAACCAGCCTGAGTTGCCCACACCTCAACCGACTGCGCAAGTTGGCGGTGCTGGTCTTTGGCAGACGATGAACCCAGACATAAGCGTCATAGGTGGTTTTGCGATGAGGCTCGGCGGTAAAAACCCGTTTGGCAGTTTCAAGGGCTCGACGCTTCGGACTGTTGAGCTCGCATTCCAAGCATACGCAGACCCGTTTGGACGCTTTGATGCATTCATTGAGCACGATGGCGAGAAAACTCATGTCTGTCAGGCTGAGCTGACACTCCTTGACCCACACATTTTACGCCTGCCAAATGGGCTTCAAGTTCGCGGTGGCATACTGCTCGCAGGTGTCGGGAAGCTTAACTCAATACACGCACACGAGCAACCGCTCGCAGATATACCACTCATGCATCAGTTCTTCTACTCGCACCCGCCTGAGGAACACCACGATACCGTTTCACTTCTCAAGCACATCATTGAGCATGGTGGGCACAACTTCCATGGTGCTGGTGCGAGGATAAGCTACCTACTGCCGACAAAGGATCTGAGGCAAGCACACGAGTTATCCATCGAGGCACTCAACACGCATAACCTCACATTTGATTGCGACAGCGGACGCCCGCTACTGCTCAGCAGATGGCGCTCATTCTTTGAGATCAAGCCTATTACCCACACGCTCGATCTCGGATTCAACTACGGCTATGGACCAAACAGATTTGGCGGTAACACCCACCTTTATTCGGTTGACCTGACATATCGCTGGCGTCCGATTGAGCGCGGCATTTACAGGTCGCTTAGCTGGTATAACGAGTTCGCCGTCGCAAGGCACTCTGGAAACGGTGGTTCACGGAGCACCACTGGCTTTTTCTCAATGCTTGAATATCAACTCTCACGCACAACTTACTTGGATGCAAGGTATGATTGGGCGAGCTTGCCAAACGGCGAAGCACATGGCTCTGGTGTCTCCTTCGCCATCACCTACTATCCGAGTGAGTTCTCACGCTATCGTCTTCAGTTGAACAAGCGTAGGTTCTCACTCATCGGCTCTTGCTGGGACTTGATCTTGGAGATGACTTTCTCAATCGGCATCCATAGACCGCATCCGTTCTAACAGCTCAAACGACACTTCATGGCATCGCCAAACCAAAAACAGCACAAGGAGGGGAAAGCCATGCGCAATGCAAGTCCGCTTAGACGATGCGAGACTGCAAAGTTGATGTTCAACGCGGTTGCTTTGCTCATCTCCGTGTTTGCGTTCGCCTTATCCACTTCATCCGAAGCACATGCAAGGAAGCTTTTCGTTGTGACAACTACTCCAGACTTGCGCTACTTCGTTGAGAGGGTCGGCGGTGACAGGGTAACAGTTTTTTGCCTGATGCACCCGCGCCAGAACCCACACACAGTCCAACCACTGCCTTCATTCGCCGTTCAAATGAGCCGTGCCGACATGTTCGTATGCATAGGGCTTGATTTTGAGCTATGGGCAGACCAGCTCATTGATATGGCACGCAACCCGAAGATAAGGAGGGGCGCACCCGGCTATGTTGATGCCTCTATAGGCGTGCCACTGCTTGAAGTGCCGACATCAAGGGTGACGAGGGAGCAAGGTGAGATTCACATCTTCGGCAACCCACACTACTGGCTTGACCCAATCAACGCAAAGATCATCGTCAACAACATTACAGCAGGCTTGAAGAGGGTCTCCCCACAGGATGCCGACTACTTTGAAGCAAACAGAATGAAGCTCATGGATGAGCTCGATGAAATCCTCAAAGAGACATTGAAGCTCGCTGAGCCTTTGAAGGGCGAGAAGATAGTCACATATCACCTGACTTGGTCATACCTTGCGCATCGCTACGGCTTCCAAGTCATAGGGCAACTTGAGCCAAAGCCGGGCATACCACCATCAGCAAAGCATGTAAGCGAACTGATAGCGAGGATGAAGGCGAACGGAGTTAAGGTCATACTTAAAGAGCCTTTCTATGAAGACCGCTTCCCGAACCTTGTAGCAAAGCAGACTGGCGCAAAGGTCGTTGAAGTATCACCATCGATCGGTGGCGATAAGGGGGTCAACTCGTATCGTGACCTGCTTGTGAACATATTGAGCAAGCTCGTTGAGGCGATAAGAGGGTGAGGTAAATTGAGCGCTTGTGATAAAGGGAGCAAAGAGAAGCTCATCACGATACAGAGCCTATGGCTTGGCTACGGCAAACAAGTTGTCTTGAAAGATGTGGAAGCTTGCATTTGCAGTGGTGAGTTCGTTGGGTTGGTCGGACCAAACGGCTCGGGAAAGACGACATTCCTCAAGGCTCTGCTTGGGATGCTGAAGCCCATTCGTGGCTCAATAATCTGGCATGTGCCGAGGGAGAGTGTGCGGTTTGGCTATGTGCCACAGCGTGAATTGCTTGACGAGCTTTATCCGCTTAGCGCCATTGATATCGTGCTCATGAGCAGATTGCAGAGGAAGCATTTCTTGAAAAGGATGACGAAGGAAGATGTTGATGTGGCGATGTGGGCTCTTGAGCAGGTCGGAATCGCGGACATAGCAAACCAGCCGTATAGGTTGCTCTCTGGCGGGCAAAGGCAGAAGGTGCTCATCGCAAGGGCACTCGCAGTTGAACCAAACATATTGATACTTGATGAGCCGACGAATGGGCTTGACCTACCAACGGAACATTCAATCATGGAGTTGATCGCGCGCCTGCACAGCGAGCTTTCAATAACCGTCATCTTCGTGACGCATTTGCTCAACCTCGTCATCAACTTCGCAAACAAGCTCTGCATCTTCCACGATGGTCGTGTCTATGTTGGCGAGACTTCCGAGATGGTTTCCCCTGAGAGGCTGAAGGAAGCTTATGGTGTTGAGACAGTTGTCGCCACAGTGAACGGAAGGAAACTCATATTCGTGCGCCAGTGAACCTGACTGGCAAAAACGAGGTGACTTCAAATGCATACGAATGTCATCCATTTGCTCCTCATGCCATTCCTGAGCGCTCAAGTGGCATCGCTAACATGTTGTTATGTTGGTGTGTATGTCGTTTTGAGGCGCATCGTTTTTGTGAGCGCTGCGCTGGCGCAACTTGGTGCTGCTGGCGTTGGGCTCGGTCTCCTGCTCAACATCAATCCGGTTGTGACATGCTATGCCTTCATCCTGCTCGGCATGCTCTTAGTCCCAATTGTCCAGCGTGAGAGGCGAGTCAGCCGTGAGAGCATACTCGGAGCAATGTATGCTGTTTCTGCATCGCTCGCAATGATATTCGTTGCTAAGAGCCCTGCTGAACAGCACTTGATGGAGTCAATACTGTTTGGCGAGTTGCTTTATTCAACTGGTGATGTGGTTTTGCGCTTGAGCATCGTTGCAGGAATTGTCCTTTTGATCCACCTTCTCCTCTTCAAGCCGATACTGCTCTCGTCATTTGATCCTGAGTTTGCAAGCACGCTCGGCATAAAGGTGAAGCTACTCGACTTGATCTTTTACACCACGCTTGCCGTGCTCATCGGAGAGTGCATCCGAAGTGTCGGCGCACTGTTGACATTCGCATACCTTGTCATACCACCGCTTACGGCGCTCCTATTGACAGACAGGTTGAAAGTCGCTTTTGCCATCTCAGTCGCGTTTGGCTTCATCGCGAACGCAATCGGGATTGCAATCTCATTCAAATACGATCTGCCGTCAAGCCCAACTGTGGCAGTATGCACACTGCTACCGCTCATCCTCGTAGCGCCAATCGCACTCGGCATCTCTCTAAGCTCCACTCACATCAAATTCAAGTGGAACGCAAGATAGCACACGCTTCACGGCGTGACATAATCATAATGGCATTTGTGTCGTCCGAACGATGTGCAAATACAAACCAAAGGGGTGATGCAAGATGAAGGGACGCAAAGGGTTTACGCTGATTGAGTTGCTCGTCGTGATAGCGATAATCGCTATCTTGGCGGCGATACTGTTCCCGGTGTTTGCAAAGGCGCGTGAGAAGGCGAGGATGGCAAGCTGTCAGAACAACCTCAAACAGCTGATGCTCGGCTTGCTGGCTTATGTGCAAGATTACGATGAGACATTCCCAACATACTACTGGGGTGAAGGTAACGCAGGGAATCCATACTCATGCACATGGTGGGCTGGCATCTATCCGTATGTGAAGAACTTGCAGATCTACCGTTGCCCAAGCAGTCCTTTGATGGGGCACAAGACATGGCAAATCTGGATAGACAACAACCCACCATTCAACGACCCTACATTCGTCAACAACTACGGTTACAACGAACTCATGGGCAACCAGAGTGGCGGTTGTCACATCTCCAAATTGACGAAACCTGCTGAGACAGTTGTGTTGGCTGACTGCACAAGTTCATGGATCGGTGGCTATTGGCAATCGGCTGATAGACCACACCTTCGCAGGGTCGCTTTTGCGAGGGGTGGCGCACCATGCGGATGCCCTCCAAACTTGACTATGAACGAAAATTGGGCACTGCACAACGGTGGCTCAAACATCGCATTTGCGGATGGACATGTCAAATGGTTCTACTGGTCGAAGGTGCGCACGGTGACGGGTGGCGGTCCACTGCGCTACTACGATTGGGAATGGTAAGGGGCTAAGAAGTATTGGCTCGGCAAAGCCTTATCCTTCGGCGCTTCGGAGTTGGTGAAGGTGCAGTGGTGGCAACCTAACATTGGGACTTGACATTGCGTCATCATTTCGCTAAAATGATTAATGGCATGCTGGGCAACGCAGATGCCACACTGAACCTTTGAAAACGCAATCGTTAAGCCGTTCGTGATGACGATGATTCGGTGGCGCAACATGATGTCGCAACGGGCAAGATGAAAAAAACAAGCTTTGCACAAAAGGAGGTGATGCGAAAGGGTTGACAGAGTTGGTGAAGGTGCAGTGGTGGCGTTTGCGTGTGCTCAGCGAGAAACCAAAAACGAAAGTGCAAGGAGGGATGAGAGATGAAGCGAAAGGGCTTCACGCTGATTGAGTTACTCGTGGTGATAGCTATTATCGCGATCCTCGCGGCAATTCTGTTCCCAGTGCTCGCGAGGGCGCGAGAGAAGGCTCGCTCCTCAAGCTGTCAGAACAACCTGAAGAACATTGCAACGGCGTTCAAGATGTATGCGAACGACTGGGATGAGAAGTTCCCCGCACCAAACGGCGCCCCGCATGATAACCGATTTGAGCCCGGGACTGAAATACCGTGGCCATTGCAACTTGAGCCGTATATCAAGAACTGGCAGATATTCAAGTGCCCATCATACACGACCTTCGGGCTTGGCTATGGCTATAACCCATACCTGCAGTGGAGCTTGCTTAGAGAGGGGAACTATCCAGCAGGGTGCTCTGAGGCAGATGTGCAGGATGTCGTCAGAACAGTCCTCGTTGCAGATACGGATACAGCTGAAGATGATCCTGCCCTCCCGAAGTCGAGAGGCCTCATACCGGGCATACTGGACCAGTTCAACCCAGACCTTGTGACAAGCTTGGATGGCACTTGTGATGGAGTAAACCCACCACCTAAACCGATACAGACAGGTTCCAGGCTTGCGCGCACGATTGTAACTGGCGGGGTGCCGATGGGTGGAGCACCTGAGCCGAGGCACACCGACGGCTGTAACTTCGCATTCGTTGACGGGCATGTGAAGTGGATTAAGAACAGGATGCAGATTATCTTCGACCCGAACTCCGCAACTCCCGGCAACTAAGGCACCAGTGAAAGCAACATGATGTTTCGACCGAGGTGGCATCATTTGCCACCTCGGTCATTTTTATGTTAGGCAAGTGGCTCGTATGTGATGACAAAGCTCCTGTATGGACGCCTCACAGCGTATGCGTTAGCGTTTGTTGCCTTTTCGTTTTTCGTCACGCGCCCAACCGAGAGCTACGATTTATGGATTCACATAGCTACTGGGAGATGGATTGCGAGGCACAGGGGCGTTCCGAGCTTTGATAGCTTCTCAATGAACTCAAAGCGTCGGTGGCAGGCGCACAGCTGGCTCTTCGACTTAGCCTCTTACTACCTCTCTGGATGCCCACAGGCTCTGCCAACAAACGATGGCATACGAAACATCATTGCATTCAAAAGCGCAGTATGTGGTGTTGGGTTTGTCATCCTGATGGACTGTGCATTTAAGGTATGCGCCGATGCGGTGCTCTCTTTCCTTCTGACATTGGTTGCACTGGGTGCGAGCCTGCCGATGCTTGATGCACGCCCACATGTGATGACGGTCTTCTTCCTCTGCCTCTACCTTAGGCTGTTGATTGAACTGCTCGGTGGCAATGGCATCCGCAAAGCGCTCGCAATCATCTTCTCCCTTTTCCTCAGCTCCGTGATCTGGGTCAATATGCATGGGGGCTTCATCATCGGGCTCATCGTCGCTCTCCTCTTTTGCGTCTTTAGCTCAACAAAATGCTCCTTCAACAGAGGCAATGAGCTGTTCATCCCACCTCACCTGCTTGCTCTCATCGCAGTCGTAGTTGGCTCGCTCATAAACCCGTATGGGTTGCGTGCGCTCACCTACCCTATCAGCTACTTCTCAACGGAGACAAGATACGCCCTCTCAATCGTGACCGAGTGGCTACCACCGAGATTCAACACAACACAGGGTATGCTCCCTCTCCTGCTCATCTGTGCATGCATTCTTCTACCGCTTTTTTCGAGCGCAGTTGACATGTGGAGGCGAGAGCATGTCATCATGCTCGCCATTTTGAGTGCGCTGACGGCGGTCATGGCGCTAACTTCAAGGCGCAACATAAGCATCTTCGCTGTCTGCACAACGCTGTATCTTGCGATGTTGCTCTCACAAGCACGCATGAAGATGCCACATGCAAAGCTTGGTGAGCATGGCTGGCACATCGTCAGCGCAATTTGCCTCGTCATCATGGTGCTACTCTCAAAGCCGCTGAGCGAAACTTTAAGGAAGCCAGTGCGTGAGGAATTGTTCCCGTATGGTGCAGTCCAGTTCATATCGCTAAACTCGCTCCCGCAACCGCTGTTCAACCCATACCACTGGGGAGGCTTCCTCATGGCTGTATACGACGGTCGTATAAAAGTGTTCATTGATGGTCGCGCTGACATCTACTCGGCTGACTTCCTGAAGCGCTACAACGATGCCGAAGCTGGGAAGTATGGTTGGGATGAACTGCTTGATGAGCACGGTGTAATGACGGCACTCGTTGATGTCTCAACACCGCTCTTTGAGCTAATGAGGCTGAGCACCAAATGGCGCTTGCTCTACAGGGACATAACAGGCGCTGTTTTTGTGCGTCGCTCAAACGAGGTGAAGGATTTGCTTGAGCGAGCCGATAGAGACGAGTTGGTTTACCCGAGAACACCGTTTGCGATGTTTTACAGGGGCATGATTTGCACACAGATGGGCTTGCTTGAGCGAGCGATTGAGCACTGGAAAGTGGCGCTATCGCTTAAGCCAGACATGGTTGAGGCTGTCATAAACATCGGTTGTGCATGCGTGAAGCTGAAGCGCTGGAAGGAAGCGGAAAACGCATTTGAGCACGCTATAAAGCTACTCGGCGATAAAGCGCCACAATACCTCTTTGATAACCTGCGCTTCGTTAAAGAAGCGTTGAGAAAGGAGAAGGCAACAAAGTGAGCTTGAACGAAGGACGCACCTTCGGATCGGCTTATTCTTCAAAGTGCGGTATAATTATTCTTGGCTTCGCAAGGCGAACATGCACTGATACTGTTGGGCGTCAAATCAAAACATGCTAAAGGAGGGATGCGTAATGAAGAGGCGAATGCATCGTGGCTTTACGCTGATTGAGCTGTTGGTGGTGATTGCTATAATCGCCATCTTGGCAGCGATTCTCTTCCCAGTGTTTGCGAAGGCGCGTGAGAAAGCACGCCAAGCGAGTTGCCAGAGCAACATGAGGCAGTTGGCACTCGCCATGTTGATGTATGCACAGGACTATGACGAGAGGTTCGTTTCATGCTACGATGATGGGAATGGGTATCCTGCGGGACGCATCATATGGGCAGACAAAATCCTTCCTTATGTGAAGAACCGCCAGATTTTCGTTTGCCCCTCATCAAATGCGAGCGCTGATCCAGTTGCCGGGCGGTGGCCGGATAACCTCCAGAGGACTCGCTATCAGATGCCGATGTTCCATGTTTTTCCAGAGGGATGGCAGAACCCTGTGAGCATGGCAGCGTTCGTCTCACCAGCCGAGACAGTCATGCTATTGGAATCAAACAACGCTTGGTGGACGCACTTCTGTGCTCGCCACGGTTGCGGTGAAGTGAGGACCTCAGGCACAACGAAATATCTTTACGGAGGGACTGGGAGTTGCAATTGCTGTGGTGAAACCACATGGCCTTGGCATAACGATGGTCTAAATGTTGCTTTTTGTGATGGGCATGTGAAGTGGATGACGATTCCTGCGTTGGCAGATCCTACCAAGCCTTGCCTTTGGGACCGAGACTGCAAGTGAGCTTCACTGTTGAAGTGGTGAAATTGTGAGTGGCATTTTGGCGGCAACGAGCTATACTGGATGTAGCTCGCAAAATGGTGTTGGGCGTCAAATCAAAACATGCTAAAGGAGGGATGCGTAATGAAGAGGCGAATGCATCGTGGCTTTACGCTGATTGAGCTGCTGGTGGTGATTGCTATAATCGCCATCTTGGCAGCGATTCTCTTCCCAGTGTTTGCGAGGGCAAGGGAGAAAGCAAGGCAGGCAAGCTGTCAGAGCAACCTAAAGCAAATTGGGCTTGCGATATTCCAGTATGCGCAAGACTATGATGAACGCCTACCGCTCGCATGGTATGGACCGGGAACACCGTGGGGCGACCAAG